>NZ_JBUYWE010000001.1:0-754495 GCF_055231055.1 Rhodococcus huquni | reverse complement strand
TTACGGCGGCCATAGCGAGAGGGAAACGCCCGGTCCCATTCCGAACCCGGAAGCTAAGCCTTTCTGCGCCGATGGTACTGCACTCGACAGGGTGTGGGAGAGTAGGACACCGCCGAACATCCGTTACCGAAAGGGGACCCAATTTACTGGGTCCCCTTTCGTGCTTTGTATGAGAGGAACGACTGTGCCTGACAACGACAGGTCGGGCGCCGACCGCGATCGTCGGCCCTTCGATGGAGATCGATCCCGTCGATCTGGTGATCCCCGCGCTGGGGGTGGTGACCGCCGAGGCGGTGGTCGCGACGACCGGCGCGGAGGAGGTCCGCGCCGCGACAGCAGCCGGCGCGGCGGCGAGGGCGGTTTCTCGCCCGGTCGTCGCGACAGCCGACCCGCACGTCCCGACGAACCCGATCTGCCGGACGAGGTCGAAGCGGGCGCGCTCGATCCCGCAGTACGGCGCGACCTTCTGAGTCTCGACAAGAACAACGCCACTGCGGTTGCACGTCACCTGGTGATGGCCAGTCGATTGATCGATGACGACCCGAACTCTGCGCTGCTCCATGCCAGGGCCGCACGTCAGCGTGCAGGTCGCATTGCCGTGGTTCGTGAGACCGCAGGCATTACGGCCTACCACGCGGGGGAATGGGCCGAGGCGCTGTCCGAATTGCGCGCGGCCCGCCGAATGGCGGGTGGACCCGGCCTCCTTGCCGTGATGGCGGATTGCGAGCGCGGTCTCGGGCGACCGGAGCGAGCTATCGAGCTCGGACGGAGCGAAGAGGCACGGGCACTCAGTGGTGAGGAAGCAGCCGAACTGCGAATCGTGGTCGCCGGCGCTCGCATGGACCTCGGTCAGTTCGATCAGGCCGTGGTGAGTTTGCAGACGTCCGATCTCGACGCGTCCCGAACCGGGCCGGCTGCGGCGCGGTTGTTCTATGCGTACGCGGACGCGTTGGTGGCTGCGGGCCGAGTCGAGGACGGACTGACGTGGTTCCTCAACTCTGCCGCTGCGGATCTCGATGGTGACACCGACGCGGAGGAGCGTGTGGCGGAACTGACCGGAGGCGACGAGTGACGTCGCTGCGGTCGGGGTACGACGTACTGCTTCTCGATCTCGACGGCACGCTCTACCAGGGTGCTCGGGTGATCCCGGGTGCGGTCGACGTGCTGGCGCGTGGGGAGCAGCAGCTCTACTACGTGACAAACAATGCGAGTCGTTCGCCGCAATCGGTGTCCGATCATCTGGTCGAGCTGGGCTTCGATGCCGATCCGTCACGAGTGGTGACCAGCTCGCAGTCCGCAGCGCGCTTGCTGAGTGAATCGTTGCCTCTTGGCTCACCTGTCCTGGTGGTGGGGACGGAGGCACTGTGCGACGAGGTTGCCGCTGTCGGCCTACGTCCGGTCCGTCGATTCGAAGACGGTCCGGTCGCGGTGGTTCAGGGCCACTCCGTAACTACCGGTTGGGAGATCCTGGCCGAAGCAACCCTTGCCGTTCGGGGTGGTGCGCAATGGGTGGCGACCAATGTGGACACCACGTTGCCTACGGAGCGCGGGTTGACTCTCGGGAACGGGGCGATGGTTGCCGCGGTGGCGACGGCTGCGCGGCGTGAGCCGGTCGTGGCGGGCAAACCGGCCACGCCGATCATGCAGGACGCACTCGGCCGCAGCGGCGCCGACCGCCCTCTCGTGGTCGGCGACAGGCTCGACACCGACATCGAGGGCGCCAACGCCGTCGGGATCGACTCACTGTTGGTTCTCAGCGGCGTGAGTACGGCCGCGGATGTGCTGAGGGCTCCGCAGTCGCAGCGACCCACCTTCATCGGCAGCGAACTGGCTGTACTGGACGAGGACGTCGAGCCGGCGCGTTCGGCCGGATCCGGCACCTGGTCGGTGGTGTTCGATGGCGCCGACTTGGCGGTCGAGTCCACCGGTGACACTTCGGTTGCAGCCGGAGTGGACTTGGTTCGCGCACTCGCGTCGGTGGCGTGGAAGAACCCCGAGTTCGGTGGCGTCGTGACCGCCGACCCTTCCGTGCGCATTCTGCTCGACGAGTGGGGTCTCTGACCGTTCGAGGTCGAGGCGCCGCCGCGGTGTTGATGTCGGGGCACCGCACAGGTGGTTCGGTGCATGCGTATCCGATCCGGATCGACTAGCGTTGTGCCCGATGACCACGCCGACACCGCGCCCGGGAGCTCATCTACCTGGGCAGACGAGCCACTCCGACAATTCTTCTTCCGTCGACCCCGCAGATATTCACGCGGAGGTGGACGGACTGTTGTCGAAGCTCGGTGACGTGATCGCAGAACCCGAGGATCAGCACGGATCGAGCGTCATTCCACGCAAGGCCCATATTCTCGAACAGGCACACGACGTGCTCGTGCAGGCATTGTCCACCGTGGACAAGGTCTGAGGTGGCCCGTCGAGCACGGGTGGATGCCGAACTCGTCCGACGCGGCTTGGCTCGCTCGCGGGATCATGCGCAAGAGCTGATCGCGGAGGGTCGTGTTCTGATCTCCGGCACCACAGCCACGAAGCCGGCAACCGCGATCGAAGCGGGGAGTCCGCTGCGTGTGGTCGAAGTCGATTCGGAGATCTCGTGGGCGTCGCGTGGCGCGCACAAGTTGATCGGCGCACTGGATACGTTCACGCCACAGGGGCTTTCGGTCTCCGGAAAGCGCTGTCTCGACGCGGGCGCGTCGACCGGCGGATTTACTGATGTCCTCCTTCACCACGGTGCTCGGGAAGTGGTCGCGGTGGACGTCGGTTACGGACAGTTGGTGTGGCGCCTGCAATCCGACGAGCGCGTGCACGTGGTGGATCGCACCAACGTGCGCTCGATCGACCAGGAGAAAATCGGCGGAGGTGTCGATCTGATCGTCGCGGACCTGTCGTTCATTTCTCTTGAGCTCGTTCTTCCGGCGTTCGTGGCGTGTCTGAACACCGGGGGCGACGTGGTGCCGATGGTGAAGCCGCAGTTTCAGGTCGGCAAGGATCGTGTCGGTTCCGGGGGAGTGGTGCGCGACCCCGAACTCCGGGTCGAAGCTGTGCTCGAAGTGGCGCGGGCCGCGGCGGGTATCGGGCTGCGTACCGCCGGAGTGGTAGCGAGTCCATTGCCCGGGCCGTCCGGAAATGTGGAGTACTTTCTGTGGTTGAAGTCCGAGCCCGAAACGGGCGACACGGACGTGGAAGCGCTGATTCGAGCAGCGGTGCAGGAGGGGCCACAGTGACAGCGACTGCGAATACGCCGGATGGCTCTGCGCTGCGTGAGGTACTTCTGGTTGCGCACCCGGGTCGTTCGGAGATCACCGAGACCGCACGCCGGGTCGGAAGGATCTTCGAACGTGCGGGAATCGGGTTGAGGGTTCTCGTCGACGAGGTCGACAGCACCAGGATCGAACCGATGACGGGGGAGGCACCCGAAGGGGTCTTGGCCCCCGACCTCGACGTGACCGTCGTACACGCGGGACCGGACGCAGCACGCGGATGCGAGATGGTCCTGGTGCTCGGTGGCGACGGTACGTTCCTTCGTGCAGCGGAACTGGCCCATGACGCATCCGTTCCGGTGCTCGGAATCAACCTCGGACGGATCGGGTTTCTCGCGGAGACCGAGGCCGATCACTTGGATGCTGCTCTGGGGCAGGTTGTTCGGCGCGAGTACCGGGTCGAACAGCGGATGACACTCGATGTCGCCATTCGAGTCGACGACGAGGTCATCGGGCGCGGTTGGGCCCTCAACGAAGCGAGTATCGAGAACCGGTCCCGCCTCGGTGTGTTGGAAGTCGTGCTCGAGGTCGACGGCCGCCCGGTGTCGGCATTCGGATGTGATGGCGTTCTCGTGTCGACTCCGACAGGTTCCACTGCGTACGCGTTCTCGGCGGGTGGACCGGTGGTGTGGCCGGAACTGGAAGCTCTTCTGGTGGTGCCGAGCAACGCACATGCATTGTTCGCGCGCCCGCTCGTGACGAGTCCCGAATCGATCATTGCAATCGAGACGGTTGCCGGTAGTCACGACGGTCTCGTGTTCTGTGACGGTCGGCGGACCCTGGAACTTCCCGCTGGTGCGCGAGTCGAGATCGTTCGCGGACTCGACCCCGTGCGTTGGATCCGCTTGGATTCGGCACCGTTCGCGGACCGGATGGTGCGAAAGTTCGAGTTGCCCGTCACCGGATGGCGAGGAAGGAAGCCCTAGACGTGCTGGCAGAAATTCGGATCGACAACCTCGGCGTGATCTCGGAGGCGTCCGCTCAGTTTCATCAGGGGCTGACCGTGCTGACCGGCGAGACAGGCGCGGGCAAGACCATGGTCGTGACGAGTCTTCACCTACTCAGCGGTGCCCGGGCCGACGCCGGACGCGTGCGGGTGGGTGCGCAGCGTGCGGTGGTCGAAGGCCGTTTCGTAGCTGACGACGTGTCGGAGTCCGTGGACACGGAGATCGCCGAACTGCTCGAGTCCTCCGGCGCCGAGCGCGACGAGGACGGCAGCATCATCGCCCTTCGGACCGTAGGTGGCGACGGGCGCTCGCGGGCGCACCTCGGTGGCAGGAGCGTTCCGGCCGGGACGCTGTCCGCGTTCACCGGACCCCTTCTCACCGTGCACGGGCAGAACGATCAGTTGCGGCTACTGCGCTCGGATCAGCAACGTGGCGCGCTGGATCGATTCGCGGACAAGACCATCGGACCGTTGTTGGCGCGGTACGCCAAGTATCGGAGCGAGTGGTTGACCGCGCGCGCCGAACTCATCGAGCGGACGGGGCGAACTCGCGAACTCGCGCAGGAAGCCGACCAGCTGACCTTCGCCTTGAACGAAATCGACGGCGTGGCTCCGGAGCCGGGCGAGGACGAGTCGATCGTCGCCGACGTGAAGCGGCTCAGCGATCTGGACTCCTTGCGGTCGGCGGCGGAAGAGGCGCATGCCGCACTGACCGGTGTCGACGACATGGACGGTGGCGGGGCATCGGCAGCTCTCGACCTGATGTCCGAAGCGCGGGCGAGAATGGAGTCCGCATCGGACCCTGAACTGGACGGTGTCGGTTCGCGTCTCGCCGAGGCCATCGCCGTGGTGACGGATGTATCCGGAGACCTTGCAACATATCTCGCGGGGCTTCCTGCGGATCCGGGTGCACTGGATTCGATGTTGTCTCGGCAGGCCGAGCTCAAGACGCTCACCCGCAAGTACGCGGCCGACGTCGACGGTGTTCTCGACTGGGCGGCGACTGCACGCGAGCGTCTCGACAAGATCGACGTCTCGTCCGATGCGCTGTCCGCGTTGACGGATCAGGTCGATCAGGCGGCCGCAGCGACCGCGACGGCCGCCGCGAAGCTGACCGACGCGCGCGTGAAAGCGGCCGCCAAACTGGCCAAAGCAGTCAGCAGTGAGCTGGCGGGACTCGCGATGGGTAAGGCTGCGCTCGAGGTGACAGTGCGCCCGCGGCCTGCCGCTGCCCAGGACAGTGCACCGCTGTCTGTCGACGGCGCCGACCTGCACGCTGGTTCGTCCGGTGTCGACGAAGTCGAGTTTCGGTTGGCTGCGCACAGCGGCGCACAGTCGTTGCCGCTCGGTAAGAGTGCGTCGGGTGGTGAATTGTCGCGGGTGATGTTGGCCCTCGAGGTGGTGCTCGCGGGCTCCGATACCGGGGCCACGATGGTGTTCGACGAAGTGGATGCCGGCGTCGGTGGCCGAGCGGCCGTCGAGATCGGCCGTCGTCTCGCGCGGCTGGCGCGAACCCATCAGGTGATTGTCGTGACGCACCTGCCGCAGGTGGCGGCCTTCGCGGACACGCACCTCGTCGTAGACAAGACCGACGACGCGGAAGGCGTGGTCAGCAGTGGTGTCCGCACGCTGTCCGACGACGAACGAGTTGTCGAGTTGGCGCGAATGCTGGCCGGTTTGGACGATACGGAGACCGGTCGCGCGCACGCGGAGGAATTGCTGGCCACCGCCAGCGGTGAACGCGCAGTCTGAGGCCCTGTACGGCGCGCCTCCACAGGTCCACGGTCTTTCGGCGTCATCATCGTTGCCATGAAGATGCCGGCTCTGCTGTCACGTAACACCGAAACCTTGCCTGGGATCAGCGGCATCGCCAGGGTGGACCGCAACACGGCCAAACTGCTTCGACGGGTCGGCCACGGCGACATCGTCGTGCTCGACGAACCGGACATCGACCGAGGTACCGCCGATGCCCTGGTGAAAGCCGGCGTCCTGGCCGTGGTCAATGCATCCCAGTCCATTTCGGGGCGTTACCCGAATCTGGGACCCGAGGTGATCGTCGCGAACGGGATCACGCTGGTCGACTCGGTCGGCGCAGACGTGTTCAAGAAGATCAAGGACGGCAGCAAGATTCGCCTCGACGGGGGCGGTATCTACAGCGGTGAACGTCGCATGGCCAAGGGCGAGGAACAGACCGAAGCCGAGATCTCGGATCGAATGATCGAGGCGAAGACCGGGTTGGTGGATCACCTCGAGGCGTTCTCCGGGAACACGATCGAGTTCATTCGAACCGAAAGCCCGTTGCTGATCGACGGTGTCGGCGTGCCCGATGTCGATATCGACTTGAAGGACCGTCATGTGGTGGTCGTGACCGACGGACCGGACCACCGAGCAGATCTCAAGAACCTGAAACCGTTCATCAAGGAGTACTCGCCGGTCCTGATCGGCGTCGGAGCCGGCGCCGATGTGATCAGCGCTGCCGGATACCGCCCCGACCTCATCGTGGGCGACCCGGAGGACATCACCAGTGCCACACTCAAATCGGGTGCGGAAGTGGTCCTACCTGCCGACCCGGACGGTCACGCATCCGGTCTGGAGCGAATTCAGGATCTCGGAATCGGCGCGATGACCTTTCCGGCCAGCGGTTCCTCGTGTGATCTTGCACTCCTTCTCGCGGACCACCACGGCGCCTCGCTGATCGTGACCGTGGGCAGCACCGTTTCGCTCGACGAGTTCTTCGATCGTGGCCGTCGGGAGAGTAATCCTTCCGCATTCATGACTCGGCTGAAGGTGGGACCGAAGCTCGTCGACGCGAAGGCTGTGTCGACGTTGTATCGCAGTCGAGTGTCGGGGGGCGCAATAGCTTTGCTCGTGCTGGCTGCCCTCGTTGCGGTGATCGTGGCCCTCGTGGTCTCGAACATCGGCGGCGAGGTGTGGGACTGGGTGGTTGCCACCTGGAACAGCTTCGTCGCGTGGGTTCAGGGACTGATCAAGTGATTTCACTGCGTCAACATGCAATCTCCATAGCGGCGATCTTCCTCGCGCTGGCCATCGGTGTGGTTCTGGGTTCCGGGCTGCTCTCGAGCGGCCTGATCTCCGGTCTGCGCGACGACAAGTCGGACCTGCAGAACGAGATCGCGGCGGGCAACGAGAAGAACAATCAGCTCACCGAGCAACTCAACGCAGCGGACGGTTTCGACGCAGCGGTGTCGTCGCGGGTGGTACGGGACTCGCTCGCGCAGCGGTCCGTTCTCGTGGTCACCACTCCTGATGCCGATCCGGCGGACCTGGACGGCGTCAACCGTCTGCTCGGAGAGTCCGGAGCCGCTGTCACGGGGCGACTCTCGTTGACCGACTCGTTCGTGGATGCGACCGGCGGCGACCGTCTCCGCACCATCGTGAACAACGTCGTTCCCGCAGGAACGACACTGCGAACTGGCGCTGTCGACCAGGGGAGCCTGGCCGGTGACCTGCTCGGGTCCGTCCTCATGACGAACCGCGACACGGGGGAACCGCAGAGCACGCCCGAAGAGATGGGGCTTGCACTGGAAACGCTGCGAAGCGCAGGATTCGTCGAGTACCAAGACGGCGCCCTGGCCCCCGCGCAGTCCGTGGTCGTCCTGACCGGAAGCGGCGCGGACGACTCCGACGAGGGTGGCGCAACCGGGAACCGGGGAGCAGTGATCGCCCGCTTCGCGGGTGCACTCGACGGTCGCGGCGGCGGCGCAGTTCTGGCAGGACGCCCTGGGTCCGCTCAGGGCAACGGTGCCGTCGCTGTCGCCCGATCCGACGCGGCACTGTCACAGGCCATCACGACGATCGACAACGTCGATCGGGAGTCCGGTCGGATCACCGTGCCTCTCGCACTGCAAGAGCAGCTGGCCGGCGCTTCCGGACGGTACGGCACGGCTCCCGGAACCACCGGAGTGACCGTCGGTGCTCAACCTGGCTAGATCTTCCCCTCAGGTCTGACCGGCGCGTTGTTCACGCTTGCCCTCTCGAGGTGTTACCGTGAAATCCCGTGGGTCGGCAGGCCCCAGCATTGCGCGAACAGATCAAGTCCTGCACAGTCGTCACGGGAGCCCCTTTGCCACAGTCACGCATTCATACGCGTACCGCTACCAAGCACATATTCGTCAGCGGGGGTGTCGCCTCCTCGCTCGGCAAGGGACTCACCGCTTCGAGTCTCGGTCAACTGCTCACCTCGCGCGGCATGCGCGTCACCATGCAGAAGCTGGATCCGTATCTGAACGTCGATCCGGGCACGATGAACCCCTTCCAGCACGGCGAGGTCTTCGTCACCGAGGACGGTGCCGAGACCGATCTCGACGTCGGTCACTACGAGCGCTTCCTCGACCGTGATCTGTCGGGCCAGGCGAACGTGACGACGGGGCAGGTCTACTCCACCGTCATCGCCAAGGAACGTCGCGGTGAGTACCTCGGTGACACCGTCCAGGTGATTCCGCACATCACCGACGAGATCAAGAGCCGCATACTCGCGATGAGTGGTCCGGACCTGCAAGGGCATCGTCCGGACGTGGTCATCACCGAGATCGGCGGCACGGTCGGTGACATCGAATCGCAGCCTTTCCTCGAAGCAGCGCGCCAGGTCCGTCACGACGTGGGCCGGGACAACGTCTTCTTCCTGCATGTCTCGCTCGTGCCTTACCTCGGGCCCTCGGGCGAACTGAAGACCAAGCCCACCCAGCACTCGGTGGCAGCACTGCGCAACATCGGTATTCAGCCCGATGCGCTCATCCTTCGTTGCGACCGGGACGTTCCCCAATCGTTGAAGGCGAAGATCGCGCTGATGTGCGACGTAGAGGTCGACGCCTGCATTTCGACGCCGGACGCGCCGTCCATCTACGACATTCCCAAGGTGCTGCACGGCGAAGGCCTCGACGCCTACGTGGTGCGTCAGCTGGGGCTGCCGTTCCGTGATGTCGACTGGACCGTGTGGGGCAACCTTCTCGAAAGGGTGCACCAGCCGCGGGAAGTCGTGCGGGTCGCGCTCGTCGGAAAGTACGTGGATCTTCCGGACGCGTACCTGTCGGTGTCCGAGGCGCTGCGCGCCGGCGGATTCGCGAACCACTCCAAGGTGGAGATCGTGTGGGTTCCGTCCGACGACTGCGAGACCGAGGCCGGCGCCCAGGCGGCGCTCGGGAACGTGGACGGTGTCCTGATCCCCGGTGGGTTCGGAATTCGTGGAATCGAGGGCAAGCTCGGCGCGATCCGCTACGCGCGTCATCGCATGCTTCCGCTGTTGGGACTGTGCCTCGGTCTTCAGTGTGTAGTGATCGAGGCCGCGCGCAGTGTGGGCCTCGACGATGCGAATTCTGCCGAGTTCGAGCCGGACACCACTCAGCCGGTCATCTCCACGATGGCAGATCAGGAAGACGTCGTCGCGGGTGAGGCCGACCTCGGCGGCACCATGCGACTGGGGGCGTACCCGGCCGTGTTGCAGAAGGGCTCCGTGGTCGCCCGTGCTTACGGAAGCGAAGAGGTGTCGGAGCGTCACCGCCATCGCTACGAGGTGAACAACACCTACCGCGACCGCATTGCCGAGAGCGGCCTCCGCTTCAGCGGTACGTCACCCGACGGGCATCTCGTCGAGTTCGTCGAGTACCCGGCGGATCAGCACCCCTTCTTCGTGGCGACGCAGGCACACCCCGAGTTGAAGAGCCGACCGACGCGGCCGCACCCGCTCTTCGCGGCGTTCGTCGACGCCGCGCTCGACTACAAGTTGGAGGAGCGCTTGCCCGTGGACGTGCACGGCGAGGACTCTGCGGACGTCACGCCGTCCGAACCCTCGGTCCAGAACGCAGGCTGATCGATGACCGATCCGGGGCGCCACGCGTTCGAGACACTCGATTCGCGCACTGTGTACGACGGTGCGATCGTGGCGCTCCGGGTCGATCGGGTCTCCATGCCCGGGAGCGTTGCCGCCGAACGCGAAGTAGTCGAGCACCACGGTGCGGTTGCCGTCGTAGCCCTCGACGCCGACGACCGGCTGGTTTTGATCCATCAGTATCGGCATCCGGTGGGTCGGCGCCTGTGGGAGATTCCCGCAGGCCTGCTCGATGTTCCGGATGAGGAGCCGCCGGTCGCGGCCGCGCGTGAGCTTGCCGAGGAAACCGGGCTCGGAGCCGATCGATGGTCCGTCCTGGTCGACGTGATGGTCTCACCCGGCTTCACCGACGAGGCGGTTCGGATCTTCTTGGCCGAGGGGCTGCACGAGGTGGAGCGACCGGACCCCGAACACGAGGAAGCGGACCTCGGCATCGACCGGGTCCCGCTCACCGATGCAGTCTCGATGGCGCTCGGCGGCGAGATCGAGAACGCCACTGCGGTTGCAGGCATCATGGCACTCGCCGGAGCGCGATCGTCCGCGATCTCGTTGCGGCCCGCCGACGCTCCTTGGGAGGGCAGGCCCAGCCGCTTCGGCAACCGCAAAGCTGGTGGATGACCGGTGATCGAGCGGCAGGTCGACACGTTCCTGAACCACATGGCTGTCGAACGCGGTGCTGCTCGTAACACCCTCAGTTCGTACAGACGCGATCTCGGACGGTACGTCGACTTTCTCGCTGACCGCGGCATCGACGACCTGATTCGGGTGCGGGAGCAGGATGTCGCGGACTTCGTGATCGCGCTCCGTAAGGGCGACAAGGAAACCGGCAAGACCCCGTTGGCACCGAGTTCGGCTGCCCGCGCTCTGATCGCGGTGCGCGGACTGCACAGATTCACGACCGCAGAGGGTGGCGTCACCGTGGACGTGGCACGGGAGGTCCATCCGCCCGCGCCGTCGAAGCGGCTGCCGAAATCACTGCCACTCGACGACGTACTGGCACTGCTCGAAGCGGCCGGCGGTGGCGGCGACGGGCCGCGGAACCTGCGTGATCGCGCACTCCTGGAACTGTTGTACTCGACGGGTGCGCGCATTTCGGAGGCTGTGGGTCTCGATGTCGACGACATCGAGACCGAGGCGCGCGCGGTCGTGCTCCACGGCAAGGGCGGAAAGCAACGCATCGTCCCGGTGGGGCGGCCGGCCCTCGACGCGATCGACGCCTATCTCGTTCGTGGTCGTCCGGCACTCGTCTCTCGATCGACGCCGGCGTTGTTTCTCAACGTTCGTGGTGGGCGTCTGTCGAGACAGAGCGCGTGGCAGGTACTGCAGACAGCAGCGGAGTCTGCGGGAATCCGCAGCGGGGTGTCGCCGCACACGTTGCGCCACTCTTTCGCCACTCACTTGCTCGACGGCGGTGCCGATGTCCGTGTCGTCCAGGAGTTGCTCGGGCACGCGTCGGTCACCACCACTCAGATCTACACCCTCGTCACCGTCGGGACTCTTCGCGAGGTGTGGGCGGGCGCGCATCCTCGGGCCAGATAACCGCCTCCGGCGGTACGCGATTGCGTGTCCGATCTGGATTTGCGGACACGAAGCGGTAGCGTTTCGGATAACGCTTCGTGATCGAGACGAGAGAACCAGGGGAGTATCGGACCGTGATGACACCGCAGCCGCCAGCGGCGGAGTCAGCGCAATCTCATGTGCAACCGGAGGGTGAAATGGTCGATGCAGGTACCGCAGCACCCCATCTGTTCGCTACCTCGGAGAACAAGCCGAACCTGGGGCCGACCGGGCGACCACCCCGAGAGGTCCCCGAGCCGACACCGCTGTCCTCGCACGGCCCGGCCAGGGTCATCGCGATGTGCAATCAGAAGGGCGGCGTCGGCAAGACGACGTCCACGATCAATCTGGGTGCGTCGTTGGCCGACTACGGGCGCAGAGTGCTCTTGGTCGACCTCGACCCCCAAGGCGCACTGTCCGCAGGACTCGGCGTCGCGCACCACGATCTCGAACTGACCGTTCACAACCTCCTGGTCGAGCCGCGGGTGTCGATCGACGACGTGTTGATGCGCACCCGTGTGGAGGGCCTCGACCTGCTGCCGAGCAACATCGACCTGTCCGCCGCCGAAATTCAACTGGTCACCGAGGTAGGCCGTGAGCAGACTCTCGGCCGAGTGTTGCACCCGATACTCGATCGCTACGACTACGTGCTGATCGACTGCCAGCCGTCGCTGGGCCTGCTCACGGTGAACGCTTTGGCGTGCGCGGACTCGGTACTCATTCCGATGGAATGCGAATTCTTCAGTCTGCGTGGCCTCGCGCTTCTCAACGACACGGTCGAGAAGGTGCACGATCGGCTCAATCCTCGCCTGGAACTGGCTGGGATCGTGGTCACCATGTTCGATTCCCGGACGCTTCATGCTCGCGAGGTGATGTCGCGGGTGGTGGAGGTGTTCGGTGACACGGTCTACGACACGGTGATCAATCGAACCGTTCGCTTCCCGGAGACGAGTGTCGCCGGTGAACCGATCACCACCTGGGCGCCGAAGTCGACGGGCGCCGAGGCGTACCGCGCACTCGCGCGCGAGGTCATCCACCGATCCGGCCGGTAGTGGTGGACGCGCAGGACACTCTGGAAGCTCCCGTCGAACTCGAATCGGATGAGCTCGGCACGGGCGCGCAGGCGGAACCGGCCGATGGCGAAAGCACCGGCGATACCGGGTTTCGGGTATCGCTACGGAACTTCGAAGGTCCGTTCGATCTGCTTCTGACGCTCATCAACCAACATCGACTCGACGTCACCGAAGTTGCCCTTCACGAGGTCACGGACGAGTTCATCGCGTACACACGCACGCTCGGGGCCGAGATGGGCCTCGAACAGACCACCGAGTTTCTGGTCGTCGCAGCTACGCTCCTGGATCTCAAAGCGGCACGGCTGCTGCCCGCCGGTCAGGTCGAGGATGCCGAGGATTTGGCATTGCTCGAGGCGCGTGACCTGCTCTTCGCCCGTCTTCTGCAGTACCGGGCCTACAAGCAGGTCGCTCAGATGTTCGGCGAACTCGAGGCTGCCGCCCTGCGCCGCTATCCCCGATCCGTCGCTGTCGAGGAACAGTTCAACGAGTTGTTGCCAGAGGTGTTGCTCGGGGTGAATCCCCAGCGGTTCGCCGAGATCGCCGCGACGGTGTTCACGCCGAGGCCGATACCGTCCGTCGGGCTCGATCACCTTCACGTTCCGAAGGTGTCGGTGCCCGAACAGGCACTGATGGTTCTCGATCTGTTGAAGGCGCGGGGTGTCGGCGGGTGGTCGAAGTTCTCGGACCTGGTGTCCGAGTGTGAATCGACCGTGCACATCGTGGCAAGATTCCTGGCGTTGCTCGAACTGTATCGAGAGCAATCCGTGCAGTTCGAACAACCCGAACCGTTGGGGGATCTGCTGGTCAGTTGGACAGGGGGCGGCTCCGACGCGCCGGTGATGGAGGAGGACTACGGATGACGAACGACCTCACCGATACGTCCCCGGACGATGTCGTCGCAGACGAGATGGACGACTTCGTCGAGACGGATGAAGTCGAAGAATCCGAAGAAGAGCTCACCGACGCCGAGTTGGAGTCGGTTCTGGAGTCACTGTTGCTGGTGGTCGACTCGCCTGCAGCAGCAGAACAGCTGGCCTCGGTCACGGGAACGACCCGGTCTCGTGTGGACGAAGTGCTGAATCGAATGGCGGAGTCGTACACGTCGCGGGGAAGCGGTATCGACCTTCGCTACGCGGGGGAAGGGTGGCGTTTCTACACGCGCACTGCCCACGCGCCCTACGTGGAGAAGCTTCTGCTCGACGGTGCGAGGTCGAAACTGACGAGAGCCGCATTGGAAACATTGGCCGTGGTCGCATACCGTCAACCGTTGACCCGCGCACGGATCAGTGCCGTGCGAGGCGTCAATGTGGACGGTGTCGTGCGCACGCTGCTCGCTCGGGGATTGATTGCCGAATCCGGAAACGACCCCGATACGAACGCAACGCAGTACGCCACCACCGAACTGTTCCTGGAACGGTTGGGGCTGGCATCGCTGACCGATCTGCCGGCGCTGGCCCCCTTACTTCCGGACGTCGACTTGATCGACGACCTCAGCGAAAGCCTGGAAACAGATCCACGATTTGCGAGAATGAACAAGGCATCCGAGCCGCCCGACATGGTCGACCCGGAAATGAATGACTGACAGGGATCGAAGTAAAAGTGAAGAAACCCGCTCGCCGAGATGGCACACCGGACCGTAGGACAAGAACCGACCGAACAGAATCAGGCGGCCGAACAGGTCGCCCAGAGGCCGGTAAGCGCGGAGAACGCGCTGGTGCACCCGATCGTTCTACCAGGTCGGAGGCGCCGAAGAACAAGCGCGGCAAGCCCAAGACCGCGAAGCCTCAGCGCAGCGAAACGCGCGCTCCGACGATCAGCAACGCGAAGCCGGCGCGACATCAGCACGCGCCGGAACGGCGTCCGGGGCCGCCCCAGGGCGACGGCGTACGACTGCAGAAGGTACTGGCTCAGGCCGGTGTCGCTTCTCGTCGTGCGGCCGAGGAATTGATTTCGCAGGGGCGCGTCGAGGTCGACGGCCGCATCGTGATCGAACAGGGATTGCGGGTCGATCCGGAGAACGCGGTGGTGCGTGTCGACGGGGTCCGCGTCGTGGTCCAGAAGGATCTGGTGCACCTCGCGCTGAACAAGCCGCGTGGCTGGCAATCAACGATGTCCGACGATCTGGGACGTCCTTGCGTCGGCGACATCGTGTCCGAGCGCATCGCTGCCGGCCAACGTCTCTTCCACGTCGGACGGCTCGACGCGGACACCGAAGGTCTACTTCTGCTCACCAACGACGGTGATCTTGCTCACCGACTGATGCATCCCTCGTTCGAGGTATCGAAGACGTACATGGCGACAGTGGCCGGCGGACTCGAACGTGGCGTGAGCAAGAAACTCCGTGACGGTGTCGAACTCGAGGACGGTCCGGCCAAGGTCGACACCTTCACCCTGCTCGATATCAACGAAGGCAAGTCGCTGGTGCGGGTGACGCTCCACGAGGGGCGTAAGCACATCGTCCGCCGCCTGTTCGAAGCGGTGGATCATCCCGTGATCCGGCTCGTGCGGACAGACGTCGGCCCGGTCGCCCTCGGCGATCAGCGTCCAGGCACGCTCCGCGTCCTCGGGCGTGGCGAGGTCGGCGGACTCTACGGGGCGGTGGACCTGTGAGTGCACTGATCGTGGCCATGGACGGCCCGTCGGGTACCGGGAAGTCGTCGGTGTCGCGGCGTCTCGCCCAGAAGCTGGACGCCAGCTACCTGGACACCGGGGCGATGTACCGGATCGCGACGTTGTACGTGCTTCGCAAGGGCGTGGATCTGGCCGATCCCGCCGCGATTGCGAACGCCACCGCGACATTGCCGTGGTCGGTGGGGACCGACCCGGCGGTCGAGCAGATGCTTCTCGACGGCGAAGACGTCCGTGAGGAGATTCGTGGGGGAGCGGTCACCAAGGCCGTCTCCGCGGTGTCTGCTGTGCCGGAGGTCCGAGAATTGCTCGTAGACGCTCAGCGTCGACTTGCGGGTGAGGCACAGCGGATCGTCGTAGAGGGCCGTGACATCGGGACAGTCGTGTTGCCCGAGGCGGACGCCAAGATCTATCTCACCGCATCGGCTCAGGCGCGCGCACACAGACGAAACATGCAGAACATCGCTGAAGGCCGAGGCGACGACTACGCAGCGGTTCTGGCAGATGTCGAGCGCCGCGACCACCTCGATTCGACACGTGCGGTCTCGCCGTTGCGGCCCGCCGAGGATTCTGTGCTGGTCGACACCAGCGATATCGGAATCGATGACGTGATCGAACGGTTGTTGCTGGTGGTATCCGAAAGAACGGGAGCAGTGCAGTGACCGACGAATCTGTCGAATTCGCAGGCGATGGAACCTGGAGCGAGGAATCGGACTGGGAGTTCGCAGACTTCGACGAAGGTGGTGACGGGGAGAG
The DNA here is from genome assembly GCF_055231055.1 of Rhodococcus huquni. NCBI lineage: Bacteria > Bacillati > Actinomycetota > Actinomycetes > Mycobacteriales > Nocardiaceae > Rhodococcus > Rhodococcus huquni. Next base: position 738,430 of record NZ_JBUYWE010000001.1, on the reverse strand, counting down.
CGCAGTCGCCGTGCCGACACTCGCCGTGGTCGGCCGTCCGAACGTCGGCAAGTCGACTCTGGTGAACCGCATCATCGGTCGCCGCGAGGCCGTGGTCGAGGACGTTCCGGGTGTCACGCGTGACCGGGTGTCCTACGAGGCCACGTGGAGCGGACGACGTTTCATGGTGCAGGACACCGGCGGTTGGGAACCTGACGCCAAGGGGCTGCAGCAGGCTGTTGCCCGCCAGGCCGAGCTGGCCATGGGGACCGCGGACGCGATCCTGCTCGTGGTCGACGCGGTCGTCGGAGCGACGGCCACGGACGAGGCGGTCGCCAGGACGCTGCGTCGGTCGAAGACCCCGGTCATCTTGGTGGCCAACAAGGTCGACGACGAGCGCACCGAATCGGAGGCTGCCGCGCTGTGGTCGCTGGGACTGGGACAGCCGCATTCGGTCAGTGCCACTCACGGCCGCGGCACCGGAGACCTGCTCGACGAGGTTCTTGCCGCACTGCCGGAGACACCGCGTGAAGGCATTCCGGGCGGCGGCCCGCGCCGTGTTGCGCTGGTCGGCAAGCCGAACGTGGGCAAGTCGAGCCTGTTGAACAAGTTGTCCGGTGACGAGCGTTCCGTGGTGCACAACGTCGCGGGTACAACCGTGGACCCGGTGGACACCCTGATCGAACTCGGCGGAAAGGTGTGGCGCTTCGTCGACACCGCCGGCCTGCGTAAGCGAGTCACCTATTCGAGCGGCGCCGAGTTCTACGCCTCGCTGCGGACGAAGGGTGCGATCGAGGCCGCCGAGGTCGCGATTCTCCTGATCGACGCATCCGAGCCGATCTCCGAACAGGACCAACGTGTACTCAGCATGGTGGCGGACGCCGGCCGTGCATTGGTCATCGCATTCAACAAGTGGGATCTGGTCGACGAGGACCGGCGCTTGATGCTGGACAAGGAAATCGACCGTGACCTTGCCCGAGTGCCGTGGGCGCATCGCGTCAACATCTCGGCCCACACCGGCCGTGCGGTGCAGAAGCTGGTCCCCGCGCTCGACACGGCACTCGACTCCTGGGACAAGCGAATCCCGACCGGACGCCTCAACACCTGGCTCAAGGAGGTGACGGCTGCGACGCCGCCGCCGATGCGCGGTGGACGTCTGCCCCGGATCATGTTCGCCACCCAGGCCGCCACCCGGCCGCCGACGTTCGTCCTCTTCACCTCCGGCTTCCTCGAGGCGAACTACCGCCGATTCCTCGAGCGGCGTCTGCGTGAAGAATTCAACTTCGACGGCAGCCCCGTGCGTATCTCCGTGCGCGTCAAAGAGAAGCGGGATCGTAGCAAGAAGTGACCTGACCAGGCGATTAGCGTTCCATACTGTCACTGATGTAATCTCATCGGGCACCTGAACACGGGGTGCGGACGGGCTGTGGCGCAGCTTGGTAGCGCACTTGACTGGGGGTCAAGTGGTCGCAGGTTCAAATCCTGTCAGCCCGACCATCGAATGCCCTGGTAGAAGCACTTTCTACCAGGGCATTTGTTGTATCCGGATAGTCCCGAAGGGTTTCGTAAAGTCCCAGGAAATCTGGCACGACAGACACCGGCCGGGCACCAAGCGGGCACCAAACTCTCACTTCGATTCGGTCCTAACCGATGCCCGTTCGGGCAAGACTCCGGCGACTGCTCGACAACCCTCACTCTGTAATATTCGCACACGTGTTCGAGTCGTTGCTATGGTGTTGCGGTGGGCCGCACCGGAGGGAAGCCGGCGCGGCCCACAATCACAGGTCCTCCAAGTACTCGATCCCGTGCTCGGCCAACCACTCGGCCATCTCGGCATCCCACAACGCGACATCCCACAGTTCCCCCATGCACTGTTCGACGCAGGCAGTGGCACTTCGGTTCCACCGATGGATACTCGCTAGTACGACAGTCGATGCGTAGCGTCGGGTGCACGCACGTTGACTCACCCCCCCGAGTCCGTGCACAGGCCCCGTCAGGCCACACCCCCCGGTGGCCTGGCGGGGTCGCCCCATTCGCCAAGCGTCACCGCAATCGAGTGCCGGCGCCTACGCTGGCAGTGCACGCGTGGAGGGTGTTCGCGCGGTCCCGCCAGGCAAACATGAGGGGTCAGGCGGGACCGGCGGTCGAATCCTTGTAACGCTGTCCGATCTGTCTGGTATGTATTCGCCATGAAGAAGATCTTCGCGGCTGGTGCCGCACTTGCAGTGCTGTGCCTGCCCGCGTGCGGATCTGGCGATGCCGAGGCCTCCGCGAGCATCGACTACGACGGCATCATCGCTACCTGGGAAGAGGCGGGGAAGACAGTCCGCCCCTGCGAGAAGAGCCCACGATCGAAGGACTGCGAGTTCGCAGCACGCGACGCCTACGACCTCGTTCGCGGAACATACAAGCCGCTGATCGACGCCGGGCTGAATCACCAGACCGGGTACAAGGCGGCGTATGACGTCGGCTACGACTGGAACCACTACGCCACGAGCTGTTTCAAACAACCGATCGGCGCCGAGAACGCTACGAAGTGCATCGAGAACGTACCCAGCGAATCCGACGCGGATGCGGCGATCGCCGGACTCCGTGAACTCGAGAGGGCCGATCGATGAAGCGCACAGTTCTTACTCTCGCGGGCGTTGGAACACTCTTGCTGGCAGGATGCGGCGGGAGTGACGAGCCGGTGCAGGAATCCACGAACGGGATACCGCACGTCACTGTCGAACGTACTTCCCTCGACGAAGTTGAGGACTATCCGGTGGGTGGTGACGTTGAGTTCTACAAGCAGATGGCTCGTACGCAGGGCGTCTCCCTCCCTGACGACGAGGCGGTGCGTGCCGGCCAACAGGCATGTGGGGCCTTGAATACTTCGCACACCGTGCAGGAAACCTTTGACCATGTGCGAGACAAGTTCGAGGTATCTGACGAGGACGCTGCGACCATCACCATGTTGGCGACGATGGAATTCTGCAAAGACTTCCAGCCAATGATCGGGTCGCACTACGGCGTGAACTAGACACGACGAAAGCCCCCGCACCGAAGTGCGGGGGCTTTTGTCATGCGGGTGTCAGTGTCAACCAGGACGCGGAGGTGATTTCCGAGCGGACGTCAGTCACGTGCGCCCGCTGGCCCTCCACCGAGATCAGGTCGCCAGACGCGACCGTCACCGTGGCAGTCAGATCCGGGTCGCCGTTCACCATGCCGGCCGAGGTCGCAACCGGCGTTCCGTTTACACAGATGCGGATCGGCACCGGCGAGAAGTTCGACGTGTAGGCGCGGTCGAAGTGGAATCTCAGAGTGACCGAACCTGCACCCGACGACACGAGACTGTGCGACGAGATGACCGTGAGCGGATATCCGGAGCGAACGACCCAGTCCGGAATCTTCGTCCAGGTGGACTGCGATGGCAGTACGTGGCTGCCGTTCTTATTCATGCCCATCGGCATCAGGTTGATCACCTCGACCACCGGAACCTGCGCAGCACCACTACCGTCCATCGACGGCGGGTAGATCGTGACGCCGGAGCTGACCGTGGGCACAGCCATGGAGGCACTACCCGTGGCTTCGCTTCCGGAAGCGGGTCGGGCGGCCGCACTAACGTCGGGAAGTTCCATCACACCACTACCGTCCATCGACGGCGGTAGGCCCGTGAACTCGGAACCGTACCTGGGAGCAGCGAGCTCCGCACTCCCGTCCATCGATGGTGCGTCGATGGTCACGCCAGCGCCGACCTCCGGTGCGGGGAAGTCCGCAGTCGCGGCGAGCCATGAGGCCTGAACGACAGCGCCGGCAACCTCACCGGCCGACGCTTCCTCCATTACGCCCGTTCCGATCATCGGGGGCACATCGATGAGCATCCAGGCAGTCTCAGTGGACGGTTCCATCACACCGGCGCCGTCCATTGACGGCGGGTATATCGTGACGCCGGCTGAAACGGTCGCCTCGAACGCATCGTTCCAGTAGCCGTTCGCCGTACCGGACTCTGTAGATACGTTCGCCTGAGGCAAAGGTGGCACAACCGATCCCGTGCCAGCCATTACCGGCGCCATGACGTACGCGGGCCTCGTCCCGTCGTACGTGATCTTCGTGCCCAGGATGATCCTAAGCACCTGCAGAGCTCCGACTCGTGCCGCTTCGATCGAATCGCCGCGCTTCTCAACACGCGGTGATTGAGGAGACGCCAACGAATGATTCAGCGGTTCACTCATGTCAGGCCGCCGTCAGCCTCACGATGCCGTTCGTCGCGTTCCACGAGATCTGGAACGTGGCAGCCGTAGATGAGACGACCTGACCGAAGTCGACCCAGCCGATCAGTGGACGAGTGGCGTCACTGCCGGGAGTCCCGTCATAGATGACTGCATACCGCGCCGAGACGGTGGCGTTCGTCCAGGCCGTGTCGTCCGCATCGAGCTTGAGGGTGTTCGAGGCAGCGTCGTAGGTAACCGTGACGCCGCCGAGGGACTTTCCGCCAGCGGTGTACCCGGTGCCCGTGGACTCCGCTGTGGTGATGTCCGACTTGTAACGCCAGGCGTCCTGGTCGGGAGCAGCGCCGTCCGCGAGGAGCATGACCTTGAGGTCGTCGGTGTCGAGGTCGACTTCCTTGTTCGCCTGCGAGAGAAAGAAACGGCCGAACAGCTTTGCCGTGGTTGCCATGTGAACTCCTAAGGGTGGGGTCAGCCCTGCACGATGACGTACAAGGTTTCGGGGTCGGGAGTACTGATCGCCTCGTACTCTGTGGTGGTGAGTGCCTGGATACGTGCCACCCCGCCACCATTCGTGACGAAGCCGGTCGTGTTCGATACAGGTTTGATCCCTGCCTCGATCAACGGCCACAACTGGATTGCGGTTGAGCTGTCGGGGATCTCGATGGGAAACTTCATGGCACGCCACGACACAATGGCCGGGCCCGGGTCGAGATCAGGTGTCGTCAACACCCCAGCGACGGGCCACACCCGATGCCGTGCCTTCGTGACGATGCCGTCGCCAGACTCGTTGCCTCGAAGGTTGGGGACCGTGAAGACCACCGCTTCGTGTTCCGGCAACCCAGCAATGTCTGCGACCTTCGTCGTAATGACAGTCATAGGTCCTCTTTCAACATGTCCGGAACCGAGGGCGGCACATGCTCAGGCATGTGGGTTTCGATCCACCGGAGCAGGAGTCGGATGTAGTCGAATGCTGATCGTCGAAGTTTCTGCTCGGACGTGAGCGCCTCCTCGAGGTCTTCGATTCGGCCTTCGAGTTTCGAGATGGTTTCGTCCTGGCGGTCGAACCTGATCTTCACCCAGTCGCGAGTGTCGTCGTCCCGGTTCGAGCGGCGCGCGAGGAGGTGGCCGACGACTACGGCGAATGACGACGCCAGGACACCGCCAGCCGAGATCAGCGCGACGAGGATCGTCGACCCCACGGCGGCCCCCCTTCGGTGATGGCCGACGCGACCAGGAGCAGCGCTGCAGCCACGAAGTAGCCGCGGGCTGAAACCCAGGATCTAGAGGTGTCGAGGAAGATCCACGACGCCATGAAGGAGAACGCCCAAAGTAGGTGCATGCCCGCAGCGATACCGAAAGCAGCTGGCATCACTGCGCGACAGACGGCCCCGGTCAGGCAGACGGTTGCGGCGACCATCCACACGGCCCCCCATGCCCAAAGCGGGAGTATCGACTCGACGAACGTGAGTTGCTGCAGAGTTGACGGGCCGGTCAGTGGGAAGTAGGCCCAGCCGATGGACCAGCAGGAGAATGCTGCGATCAGCAGCGCGACAGTTTTCAGGCGAACGTGTCGCGCTGCCGCAACGATCATGAAGCCTCTGCGGCGTGGTGACGTCCACTCACGCTGATCTCGGCCGGGGTCTTCGCTGCGGCCACGGTTACGCCGAGAATCGCGGCGCCGAGCCCGAGGATCGACGCCCACTGTGTGTCGGTGAGAAGCCCGTAGACCTGGCCGACACCCTGACCTGCGAGCAGCACCGAGTACAAAGCGGTGCGCCAGCTGTCGGTCGAGTGCAGAATAGCGAACCCGAGCGCCACCACAGCAACCGCGAACGCCGACCACTGCTGCGCGGCCTCCTGGTCGACGACACCCCACGATGCGAGGAGAGTGACAAGCGCACCGGCAACCACGTACAGCTTCTCGCGGGCGGCAGCGGGGACGATGCTTCGTGCAGTTTCGAGAACAGACATCACTTGCCCTCCAACCTGGTCAGACGCGCGACGATGTCCGCGAGCACCTTGTTCTGTTCCGCGAGGGCGTCGACGACGGTCTTCTTGTCGAGCTGTGTCCACCCCGGGTACTGGCCAGAGTCTCGGCCACCGGTCAACTGCTGGCGAATGTCCTTCACATCCGATCCGATCGGGCCACAGAAGCCCGCAACGAAGTCCTGGACCTGCTTCACTTCCGCTGCACTCATGGGTGCGTCTCCTGTTCTGTTGATGATCGTCTGCACATCGCGGCGGAATGCCGCCATGTCGATAGGGAAGGGGTCGATCTTTCCTTCGCTGCTGTATTCCTTGTGGCCCACGCAATCCGATGCGCCACGGCCGATGCGCCGCAGGATGGCTGCGCACCCGCGCTTGTAGGCGTCGAGCTGAACGGCCGGCCATTCTTGTCCGACACCGTTGTTCACGGCCTCGATGCCGATGGTGTGGTAGTTGGCGTTGTTCGTCGGCCAACCGGGCCACGACCCACGGCCCGCGTGCCACGCAACACCCACGGCGACGACCCGGTAGGTGCCGTCTCGTTCGAGCACCAGCTGTGACAGCGGCCCAGGAAGCCCAGGGCGACCGTTCTGAACGATCTGCCAGTCATTGGTGCCGCCGCCTGCGGTGTGGTGACAGATCACACCACGGATGTCGAGGAAGTCGCCGTGCCCTCGGTTGCGCCAGCCGTCGTGCTCGATGACCTTGAGGCCTTCAGCTCGCAGTACATCTGCGAGCCAGACTGGGTCTCCTGTCCAAGCCATGTCGTACCCTCCAAGTAAAATGGGACTGTGAATAAACGTGTGTGTGAGGTTCCCGAATGTGAACGGCCGCATAACGCCCGGGGCTACTGCTTCGGCCACTACGAGCGGTGGAAGAAGCTCGGGCATGCAGACGTGGACAGGCCGCTCAACACCCACGTCAAGAGCGATGCCACGTTGCACGAGCGCATACAACGTCGGATAGATCCAGGCCTCACCGAGGACGAGTGCTGGATCTGGCGTGGTGCGCGTGGAGGAACCAAGCGCGCCACCGGGATCGGCTATGGCAAGTTCACAGTCGGCGGCCGACAGTACGATGCGCACCGAGTTTCATGGGAGCTCTTCAACAAGCAGCCCGTACCCGCGGGAATGCACATCCTGCACGCGTGCGACACACCGCTGTGCGTGAATCCCCGACACCTCCGCACCGGGTCGAACGACGACAACGTCGGCGACATGGTGAGCCGCTGGCGACAGACCTACGGTGTCCGCAACCCCCGAGCCAAGCTCACAGACGAGGCCGTACTCGAGATCCGGACGAGCGTGCTTCCCGTATCCACGCTGGCTGAAAAGTACAAAGTCGGCAGGGGCACCATCCTCGGCGTGCTGGCCCGCCGTTCTTGGAAGCACCTGCCTTAACCAGCTCCGCGCAGTACGGGGGTCAGCCAGATTGGATCAGCCATGTGCGGTGTCTCCTTCGGGGGATTCTGTGGGTGTGTGAATCTCGTATCCGTTGAGCCAGAGCGCACCCGAATGTGTTGCGTCGGGGTGCACATACGAGCCGGGTAGCCGGGTCATATTCTTCGCAGCACCCGACGGATACGCGGCAACAATCACAGCCTCGGGCGGCTGGTTGCCGTAAGCGTCTTGCACCCACACGGTGACGTGATCATGTCCGTGTAGGGGTTGTTCCAACTTGTAGCAGTGGGCGACTCCAGCGAAGCCGCCGAGATTGTCATGCACCAGTTCCGCTTTGAGCATTAGGGCTCCTCGCCGTCTAGGTAGAAGAGTGTTTCGATGACGGTTACGCAGCCGTTTCCGCCGCGCCCGCCGGGACCGTTCGAGCGGCCACCACCGCCCCCACCACCACAAGGGAAGCCGCCGTTACCGCCCGCGCCAGTACCCGATCCGCCACCGCCGCCGCCCTCTGACTGGAGGACTTGCCAGAAGACAGGATTAGAAGGTGCATGACCGCCGTTCTGATTAGTGCCGCCAGCGCCGCTCGCAGCTGCACCATCCCATCGGGCACCACCACGACCTCCGATACCAGAAGCGGCACCGCCGCCACCGCCACCGCCGCCGGTAAGCATTCGGATGGGTGCGGACGTGACCGATGTGCCGCTCTGGGTGAAGTTGCCGCCCCGGCCACCGCGCATGATCGACAGGGCGCCAGCCCCCCCAGTGTCAGAGGAAGTTCCCTTGCCGCCCTCGACCGAGAGCAGATCTCCGAAAGATGAGCCGCCGCCGTTCTGCCCAGCCGAACCACCAACGCCCACGGTGATCGGGATGCTGGCGGGAATCTCAAACGTGAAGATCCTTCTCGACTCCACAGCAGCACCCCCACCGCCGCCGCCACAACCGGAACCCGAGGAACCGCCACCGCCGGCAGACCGCACAACCACCACCATGTTGGAAAGGTTGGCGGGCTTCGTGTAAACGCCGTCCGTTGTGAACACAACGACGTTCGACACCCACCTCATGCCATCCGCTCGATTACATACAGGATGCCCGCCCCGCCGTTGCCGCCTCGAGTAAACGAACCGCCGAATATCGAGCCGCCATCAGTGGCACCGCCACCGCCGCCGCCAGCAGGAGCCGCGCCATGCCCGCCGTGGTGAGACTTGTTGTTACCGACGCTGTACCCGCCAGCACCGCCACCGCCGCCAGTCGCCACAATGGAACTAGGAGCCGAACCAACGCCACCTGGGGCCGATCCGCCAGGGGAAATACCGCCAATGCCGCCAGCGCCAGGGGAACCATTACCGGAGGTGGCCTGCGACGATCCGCCGCCACCGCCGCCACCGCCACCGCCGTGTAGGTCGTACGCAGAAGTGGACGAACCGCCAGCCTGCCCAGCCTGCCCGGACTCAGTTTGCCCGTCGCCGCCCTTGCCGCCCACGAGCATCCCCGCCCCACCAGGACCGCCGATAGTAGGCGGCGGAACATTCGGACCGCCAGTGCCACCCTGACCGCCAGCGCCACCACCCGCAGTCAACAGGCCACCGAAAGACGTATTGCCGCCACCCTTTCCCGGGTTCCTCGAGTTTTGGCCGCCCTCACCCCCACGTCCGACTGTGATCGTGATTGGAGTGAAGTTGCCCTCACCGTCCTGTGGTAGAAGGTTGGCGGGAATCGAGGTATGAACCTCGCCGCCACCGCCACCACCAGCGCCAGCCGCCATGTTGTAAGCGTCACCATTGCCAGCACCGCCACCGCCGCCAGCACCGATAATGATCACATCGATCGACACGATTCCCGGTGTCGGGTAATACGTTTGGTCCGACGTGTACCGCTGCGCGTCACCCTGCAGGATCAACACTTGGACCATCTCGGCCAACTCAGTAATCGACTGCGAGTGATCATTGATTATGGGCAAATCTGCAACGTAGCTATTGTCCACGGTGCCGTGGATCGCGCCGACAACCGAACCGAACATGCCGTTGAATCCGCCGCCCTGTCCGCTGGCGGGGCCGATCACGTTGTTGTTCAGGTTCGCCCGCCACGAGGCTTCGTTCAACCCGTCTAGACTCGACAGGTCCGACCCGGTGATAGCGCCGTCCGGGTAACCACCCCACGGGACAGTCATGGTTCGCCTCCCATGTCCTGCAACGTCTCATCGTCGGGGAACTGATCGCGCAACCGCTTCAACATTTCCCGTCTGATCTCCGGCTTCAACTGCTCCAACCGCTCGTCGAGGATGTCGCGTTCGGGGTCTGGTTCATCCGCCGACACCCACCGGCCGCCGCCGCCCATCATTGGGTCCTCGGTTGGATCGATACGAAACTTGACCTCCGGGGCGTTGCGGTGGCCGCACTCGGGGCACTCGAGCATCAGCCCGCACTTCACGAGATGCGCGGATACCTTGCGCCACCAGGCGATCGGGAACACCAGCATTGCGCCGATCACATCCGGCAATCCCACGAAGAAAGGTAGGAAGACCTCTTCGGGGTCTTTTGAGTCGCAGTTGTCGACAGTGGGTAGCTCGTTGTCCTTCATTGATTCCCCTTCTAGATCAGGCCCAGTGCTTTCACGCCGCTCACGAGCTTCTTGATTCGCTGCATCATCCGAGCGAACGGATCGACGTCATCCTTAGATCCGAGGCGGATCACGAACCCCGGCGCTTCACCGACAGCGCCCTTAAGGTTCAGTGCCTTCACTCGCTGCGACTCGACCCGGCCCGACTTGTCGCCACGGGTCTGCACCAATACCCGGCCACTCAGGTCGAAGTGACCATGCCCCATAGCGCCAACGAGCCACGGTGCGCCGTCGAGGATCTCCATCTCCGCGTGGTACTTCGTCTCGGTGGCACGCATCGCCTCACGGAGTACCAGCGTCGCCGACAGCGTGTAGGCGTTGTCCGCGCCTTCGACGAACATCTCGTACATCGACATATCCGACAGATACGTGGAGCGGTGCACCAGGTACACGGTCATGAACGCAAGGATCGTGTCTTCGTAGAACGGCTTCAACAGGGCATCTGCGACACCACCGAGGGGCGGGATCGGTGCCCATGGGATTGCCGCCACAGCATCACCGATTGCCTGCACCGCAGCGGATATGAGCTCGTTCACGCCAGGCATCGAGTGCCCACCGCCCGTGAGTCGGTGACCGCGAGCGAGTTTCAGGTTCGCCGTCTGTGACACGACGCCAGGTGAGCGGGCGTCGTAGAACACGTACGGCTTCACTGGCATCGTGCCCAAGAATCCGGGGACCTGATATTCGGGTACATCGGGTAGGCCGATGATCGACTGCTCCGACGTTTCGATGGGAAGCGACCCACCGCCGATGCCTTCGACCAACGCCGAGACGAAGATGCGGACCAACTGCCCGATGCCGTCGAAGAACCCGCCGAGGGTGTTGTCGGCCAACCCTGCCGAGTTGTTCTCGAACCACACCACCAACGTGCCGTAACGGATCTGTGCGCCCGCCCACGGCAAGGAGTCGCCGGGCATGTACCTACGCCACCTGACCGTCAGGTCGGCGTCATCGAGCATCGGCTCCGCGCACTCGTGCCACGTCTTGAACCGCGACAGCACCAACCCAGTGGTCACGCCTTGACTGGCGGCCTGCGAATAGCTCAGTGGCGCGAGAACGATGGGCCAGTTGCGGTAGTCGGCTGTGCCGTTCGCGAGCGGGTCCAAGAACCCCATCCCGGACGGGCGACCATGAGCGCGCGCAAGGTTCAACTTCAACGCCGTACCGAGCGCCCAGTGCGTGGGACCGCCGAGCATGAACGTCTTGAACGGCTGGAAGTTCGCCGGAGTGACCGGCGTCGCCCATAGGTCCCGCCATTTGAACTGTTCGTAGTCGGACAGGAAGTTCGCGGTGACAATCGACTGACCGAGGTCGTTGGTCTCCATGTCCACGTTGTCGAGGAACCCGGACCACCGGCGCCCCACGTAGTCGACGGTGACCAGAACATCGATCGTCTCGCCGCGCTCCTTGCGGCCCCGGATGTCCCAGAGCCACTGGCCCTCTTCGTGGTCGGCGTCGATCTTGATGACGCCGGCACCGGTGTCGTTCTCGATGTCTTCCCAGTCGTACTCGTTCTCGCAGCGGACAACGAACTGCAGCTGGTCTGACTTCTTCCCGGACCACAATCGGATGATCGGGGCATCCAGGCGCTTCATCTGCAGGGCGAGTTCGCGGGTACGTACCGAGTCGAGGGTGTCCTTGCATGCCTGCTCGAGGGCAGTTGCCATCAGTAACCTCCGATGAAGTGCGACCACAACCGTGGTTGGTGTAGCTCTGCCCGCGCACCCCCCGCTGGCGCACCGGTGACCGAGATCGGTAACTCGGTTGGGGGAGTGTGTGGCGGGATGGTGTGCATGAAGTAGTAGCCCCCGCCGACTTCGCCCATGACGTTCGTGCCGGTCTTCGACTGCATCATCACGTGCATCGGATCCAGGTCGATGACCAAACCCTGGTGCACCGACGTGACCGGTTTCAACGGGATCGACCGAGTCGGGTATCGGCCACCCGGCGCCCGATGACGTGGTGCACCCGTCCACGAAACATCGGGCACTGTCCACGTTCCCGGCGTCAGCACGATCTTCTGGAACATCTCCACGGGGCCTGGATTCGACACTCGGATCGTCCCCGACCCCGAGCTTCCCGATGTCTCCCACGAGGTGACTTCGGTTTCCGATTCCCAGAACGGTTGCGCCGCACGCAGCTTGTAGAAGATGTTCCCGAACTGCTGCTCGTCGGGGTCGGTGTCGGGGGCGAACTCCGGTTCCTCGTACATTTGTATCGACAGGGTGCGGTATCCCCACTCGGACTCGACCGCTAACCGTGCCAACGTGTCACCCGGCCACCACTTGTCCAGGTGGTAGGTGAAGCACGAGTACAGGAGATCGTCCGCCGATGACCATCCGTCGGCCCGGTCGCCGTCGACGAGGAAGCCCAACTGCATGTCGCGTTCTGGGTTCTCGAGACCGGAGAACGAACCACCGCGCTGCTGGCGGGCACGCTTCCACTCCGTGTCCGTCGGCGCGTGGTAGATGCCCTCGACCTGACCCTCACCCAGAGCGATGCCTTCCGCGCCGGCGCCGCGGCCCGAAACCAGAAGTTCCGGGCCGCCGCCAGCGCCGAGGATGGAGATGTTCAGTGTCACGGTTTCGCACCTCCGTATTGGGCGATCAGCATCTTGTTCTGCTCCCGCTGCTTCCGAAGCAATGACCGGTCATTCGAAACCGTTAGGTGCTGGTTGATCTGCACCTTCGGACCTCGAGATTCCTTCGGGGCCGACTTCTTCATCGACCCGAACTCGAACTGGGCGCCCGAATTGATCGCCTGCAGGATCGCCGGATTCGCGCCTGCCGCAGCCGAGGCAGCGTTGACCATGAACTCGCCCGCTGTACCCCACAGCGGAACCTTGTCGATCCCCGAAGGGCCGACAATGGATCCGCCGTTGTAATAGCCGGCAGCAGTGGGCCAGATGTTCTCCGGCCCCTGGTACTTGTCGACCGTGTACCGCAACGCAGCAACCACGTTCGACAACGGGTCGAGCACGTTGTCGACCAATGCCGGGTCCCGGTACGCCTGATACGTTCCGGGCTTCACCTGCAGCAGCCCGCGCGGGTTCCCGTCGGACGAATCGGGTCCGACCGCACCGGGATCGCCGGACGACTCGATGTCGACCTGTTCCGTCGTGCGACCGAGGTTCGCCAGCGACAACCCGACACGGGTCAGGGCTTCGTTGATCACCGGTTCCCACTGCTGCGCACCCTTGGCCGGGTCGTACACCACAGGGGTGTCCGCCATGACCACAGCGGGCGGGGGAGTAGGCGGTTCAGCCGGGGGCTGGGCCGGTTGCTCGGTGACCTGCGCACCCAACGCCCTCTCATCGGCGGATGGCTCCACCAACTGGGCATTGGACTCGGCGAGTTCCTTGTTGTACGCGTCCATCTCGGACTGGTACATCTGGTACGCCTTCACCGCGGGCGGTAGCCCGTCCGGGATACCGAACACGCCGAGGAAGTCCGAGACCTGACCGGACACCGCGGACTGTGCCGCGTTTCCTGCGAGCTCGGACCATGACGCCGGCTGCCGTGCAGCGCCCGACGATGACGCCGAGCTGCCGGACACAACGCCTGAGCTCGTGCCACCGACGCCGCCACGAGCTCGCATCGAGTCCGTGTTGTACGCCTGCCCCGACATCGGGGTGCCGTCCTTGTTCAGCCTGCCCTTGCCGCCGGCCGGGTACCCACCAGGATCGGACCAGTTGAACGGGGGAGCGATGTTCAGGAACGCGTGGTCGGTGAACTGGCCAGCGTCGCTGCCGTCACGACCGCCGACCATGCCGCCCCCGTAGGAGCCGCCCATCTCGACGTTCGTCCCGTCCGGCAACGTGCCAGCGGTGTGACCGCCGTACGGTCCACCGTTGAACCACCCGAATCGCAGATCGCCGGGGCCGCCGCGTCCCGCGCTGAATCCCATCTGCGCGAGCGCACCAGCCATGTTCCCTGTAGCGAATCTGCCGCCGAACGGGTCCATGCCGACCGCGTACCGGGCGATGGCCGACATGGCGCCGGAGCAGTCACCCCAGCGCACACCTCCCCACACATACGGCGAACCGGTCAGTGGTGGTGCGCCACCCTCGCGACCGTTCACGAAGTCGAGCAGGCGCCCGCCGTCCATGAAGCCCGGAAGCTTCGGGAAGGTACCCGCGTTCATCATGGCGAGCTCGCGGTCGTACTTCTCCGACGAGCGCGAGTTGATGATCCACTCTTCACCGTCGACCATCGCGATCGGAGCATTGCTCGGGCCGACAGCAAAGATGTCGTCGGTCTGCGCCCGCGCAGGCATCCGCCCACCAGTTGCGTATGCAGGAAGACGCCCACCCGTAGCGAGGCCCGAGACAGGTCCAGCGGCACCGTTCATCGCCGCACGACGCCCAGCCTCGAGGTCACCTGACCACTGCACCGCGATATTCGCGGTGCGGTTCCGGGCAGCCTGATCGATCGCATCGTTCGCGACCTTCGCTTGCGCCAACGCCTGCTCGATCAGCAGACGCACATCAGGCTCGGCCGTCGACAAGTCCAGCTTCGACAGCTCCGCCAACGTGACATCGCGGCCGTTGATGAACGAGTCGATCACCGCACCGATCTCGGGTGACACCGAGGTCAGATCGATACCGGTCAGCGAGTTGCGAACATTCTGATCCTCAATGCGGAAGAACGTCGTATCCGCACCGATCTTCGGGTTCGCGATCGAGATGTCCAACCCCGCCACACGTTGCTGGACAAGGTCCATCGCCACCATGGCGAGAGAGTTGTTCGCGGTGACCTTCACCTCGCCAGTGGTGGCGTTGATGACCTCAACCTGGAACCCGAGATTGGTCAGGGCAGTGCGCGCCCCTTCGTCCTCGACCTTCATCGTGACGGACTTCGGCTGATCGTCCGGGATCTGGTCCATCGCCAACTTCACGTTGGACACTGCGGCCCACGCCGCGTCGCCGCCCTCGACACTCAGGATCGTCGACACCTGATCTGGCACGAGACCGAACGCTGCCGCGAGCTCGTTGATCTTCTCGATCGGCAACCCGTACTGATCCGCGAGCGCCTGCAGCGCCGGGTTCAGTGTCCCCATCGCTGCCGCGGTGTCCACACCGGACGTGCGCAGCGACAGGAACTGGTCACCCAGCGACGACAACGAATCGCGCAGGGCGCCGGCGTTGACCTTGTTCGGATCGAGCTTCCCGTCTAGGCCGAGCAACGATTCACCGAACCCGTTGACCGGGTCCACACCCTGCACTGCCGCTTCGGTGATGTCGCGCACCGCGTCGGCCGCATCGAACATTGCGGACTGGGCGTCGGTCTCCAAAATCCCGAGCCCTTGCAACGCCATCTTGAGGCCGTTGAGCTTCTTGTCGGAATCACCCGCTGCTGCGGAAATCTCTTTCAGCCCATCGGTGACCTGCAGGCTCGCGCCACCGATCCGCTGCATCGAATCCTGCAGAGCATTGAACTCGTTCCGCTGCTTGACCAGGTTATCCGCGAGAGCGTTCAACCCTTGATCGCGCAACGATCGGACGAAGTCCTGGAACGCCATCTCGGTGCCGGTGATCTTGCCGCCGAGCTCCTCCGAGGTCATTCCGAGGGTGTCGAACTCGGCCTTTACCGCCTGCGCGGACTCGGCTGTGGAATCAGACATGCCCTTGACGGCGGCCGTTGCGCCGCCGAAGTTGCCCTGGAGGACAGACCCGAATGCCGACACGCCGAGGGACAGCTTGTCGAACGTGCTCGGCCCTGTGGCCGCGAGCGACGCCATCGAATCCCGGTAAGACTGCACCTGTTTGGTGGCGGCAGCAACGACCGAGTCGTCGACCGCCCCGCCCGTGGTACTGAGCGCTTCCGCCAACTCCCGGTACGACGTGGCCGCATCCGTCGCAGACGTCGACAGGATGTCCTGCTGCTTTCCTGCACGCTGACTCAGATTGACCCAAGTCATCACGCCCGCAGTAGCGGCCGCCAGCGCGACCATCCACGGACCGCCGAGAGCCGACATCACGTTCCCGGCACCGATGGTCAGACCCTTGCTCGCCGCAGCTGCCGTCCCTGCTGTTCGCCCGAACCGTTCCGCACCGATTGCGGCATCGAAGAACGATCTCTGCATCTGCGCGATGGCAGGCGAATGCGATCCCATAGTCTGCACGGCGGAACCGAATCGACCCAGAGTGGTGGAACCGTAACCGGCCACCTGGACGACGTTCCCGGTCGAGGTTGCGATGTCCTTCAGCCCACCGACTGCCTTCGTGGTGGTGCTCACCATCGGGTTGAGAACCGACTGAACCTTTTCGAACATCCCGGGCACTGTCTTGAACGCCAGCCATGCACCCGCCGCAGCGGTCACCGCGCCCTGATGCGACTGCATCAGGTTCGCGGTCGTCGTCAGAGCAGGCACAAGGGTGGCGTCGAGGATGGTCGCCGACGCTTCGAGGGTGGACAGGAAGATCTGCCAAGTCGACACACCCAACGCCGCAGACGCCTGCGACAGCGACGAGATGATGCCACCGATTGCCGGGGCGATGTCGCGCGCGGTGCCGGCCAATGTCGTGAAGATGTCACCGAGGCGGGACATCGACGAAGTCACCAGATCCGACTGCCGGAACTGCTGGAACGACTCGACGGCCTGGGCGCCGAACTCCTTCAACGCCGGAATGTAGTTGCTGGTCAGCTCGGAACCGAACTGCTCCATCACCGGCTTGAGGCGTGCCTCGAGGTCATCGACCGCGTCGGTGATGCCGCGGAACACGGACGGTGCCTGCCCGAAGATCGGGCCGGTCAGGGTGGCGCCGAACCGGCCCAACGCCGCGTTCATGTTGTCGAACGCGCCCTTGGCGGTATCGCCGGTTTTCAGCGCGGCTCCGCCGAGGCCCTTCTCCATGGCGTTCTGGAAGGTCTCGAAGTTGATCTTTCCGTCCGACGCCAGCTTGACCGTCTCTTCGGCAGTCTTGCCGAGCTCCTGGCCGAGGAGCTGAATGATCGGGATACCAGCATCGTTGAGCTGGTTGATGACATCGCCCTGGATCTTGTTGCTGGCGGCGACCTTGTTGAAGATCGCACCCATCTCGCCCATGCCGACACCAGCGATGGCTGCAGCGTCACCGGTCAACTTGAGGGTGCGCTCGAGATCCTTACCTGGCTTCACACCGGCAGCCACCGCCGATGCGGCCACTGTCGCCGCGTCACCGAGCCCGTACGAGGTGCCCTTCACCGACGCTAGGGCGTTGTCCATGATCTTGCCGACCGACTGCGTCGAGTTTCCCAGACCGGACAGCTTCGCCTCGGCCTGCTCGATCGCGTTCAGTCGACCGAGACCCTTGGTGATCGACGTGGCCAGCACACCTGCAGCGGCCGCACCCGCGCCGACAGCACCGACCTTGAGGGTCTTCCCAAGCCCGCCAGCGATCTTCGAACCCATCGACTGCCCGGACTTGTCCGCAGACCCTTGCGAACCGTCGAGAGCCTTCTGCACCTGACCGGGCAGCTTCGATGTGTCCGCCACGATCGAGAGGTAACCAACGCCCAACTCAGTCACTGACTACCTCCTGTGGTTATTGCTGCACAGCAGCCCTGGCCGCTTGTAGCCGTTCTCGGGTGGCAACAGCTGCCGGGTTCGGCGGCTTCGGCTTGCCTTCCTGCCGGATGCCGGCCCTGCGGCGAGCGAGCTCACCGCGAATATCGACAACCTTCTTTGGCGCATCCGCCTTGACTTGCTCGGCCTTCGACTTGGCGGCACGCATCCGATCCCGCATAGACGTGGGGAACGGGGTTCGCTGGTCCTCGGGCACACCGGAATTGCCGATCGTCCACTGCAACTGGTCGATCTTGTCGGCCACGAGCATCGACATCTCAACCGTCGCCGGAGGAGTTATGTACTGCGCCCACGGGTCCAAGGTCCGTTTGAACGCCGACGTGGTCGGCAGGTGTTCGAGGAACGAGACCAGGTCGGACCACGATAGGGTCCGACCGGCCTCGTCCAGTGACCTACCGATGTCGAGTAGGTCGGAGCGGATCGCCCCCTCTACGCCTTCTCGTCGGAGGAGTCGGAGGAGGCCGAAGATTTTTCCGCATCGGCAGGCTTGGACTGCTCGTTCCAGTAGTCCCAGATCTGCTGCCGCTCACGGTAGGACAGGCTGGCCACCACGACGGCGGCGTCAGCATCGACATGCTCGAGCATGCGGTCCATCACGTCCAACGGTGTCGGGTACGACACCGCGGGGTCGGATTCGATGATCGGCTGGCGCTTCTTATTGCGCTCGTCGCGGATCTTCTGCACTTCGAGGATGCGGTTCGTCGACCATTCGTCGATCTGCTCGGCAACCTTCTTCGGCATGTAGCCGAGCTGCGGCAGATTGAGTTCGAGTTCCTTGCCGCCCGCGAGGGGGACGACGATGTCGACGGTGTCCGCTTCGGCGGCGGACGTGATTCGGAAAGCCATTGCACCAGGCCCTTTCAGAATTGGATGTAACAGGGGAGTGGGGCACCGGGCCGCGAGGCCCACCCGGCAGGGGTGGGCCCGGTGCAAAGGGGGTGAATGTTCACCCCTGCCGGGTGGGTTCGGTCAGACTCCGCCAGCCGACTCGAGCGCAGCGACACGAGCCTCGAGGGCATCGAACGCCGACTGTGTCGGGGAGGTGGGGAGCGTGTCCACCGCATCGTGGGCCTCTTCGATCCCGGCCTCGATGCGGTTGAGCTCGGTTGCGGTGATGGGCGTGCCACCACCGGAACCGTTTGCCCATGTCTTCGGTGTGAAAGCCATCAGCTACCTCCTGGGTAGAGCGCCGCGCCGGGGTAGAGATCCGGACCCGGCACGGCGACTAAGGGGTCGTGACCGCCTGCGACTGATCGAGGCGGTACTCGACGACGTTCTCGCCCTTCTCGCCTGCAGCAGACTCGTACGTTTCGATGGTCACCTGGTACTTGGTGACATCGGTGTGCACGTCGACGATCTCGGCGACCTCCGTCACCTGTCCCTTTTCGATGACGTACCGCTTGAGCTTCTCGCCGTCGATGCACTCGACCACCCACGACTGGATGGGGAGCGGGTTCGACACGTGGTAGATGGTCTTTGCGAGACCGTCCTCGTCCGGAGTTCCGACGACCACGTTGTCTGCGCCGTTGACGGTCTGCAAGACGATCTCGTTGTCGTCCTCGAGGAGCGTGATGACGATCGAGTGGTCGTACTCGGTCTGCACGGTGCGGAACACCTTGCCGCCGAACATGCGGATCTTGGTGGTCGATCGCGTCTTGTTGATCGCGATGCCGTTCTCGCCGACCGCACCGTGATCGTTTCCGAGGAAGATCGGATCGAGCTCGGTCTTCGCATCG
This sequence comes from Rhodococcus huquni, assembly GCF_055231055.1. NCBI lineage: Bacteria > Bacillati > Actinomycetota > Actinomycetes > Mycobacteriales > Nocardiaceae > Rhodococcus > Rhodococcus huquni. The sequence continues at coordinate 718,936 of NZ_JBUYWE010000001.1, read as the reverse complement.
GCCGGCAAAGCTGTTCCGAGCGGCGCCGAGTGGAGAACGCCGCCATCGATGGGAGGTGCTGCCACGAAGCTGTTGTTGACATTGACCATGATCGAGTGCCCCTTTCAGGCATCGTTGCACCGGGCGCGAAAGGGTCTTTCATCCAGGACGGCCGTCAGCCGACCTTGAGTAGCAATTCGCCAGTGAGCTGCCAGCGCTCCTGACCGGACTCGTCGGGCCACGAGTAGGGGCCGCCCGTCTCTTTCCATTTGCGGACGAACGCGCCGAGAACAGTTCGGCTTTGGGATGAGTTGAGGACCGCACGAACAGTGTTCGCGAGATCCTCGGCGTCATCCTCACTCTCGGCCCAACACTCGACGAGCATGTTCGCCGAATCGGAGGCGCCGGCAGCGGCCATGCCACCTCCAGCGATGCGTGTTGTTCGCACCATCAGGGGGCGCCTCGGCTCGGGGACCTTGGTCGCAACCCACACATCGAGTAGACCGGCTGCACGCAAACCCTCATCGATCAACGCTGCAGCCACGGCCTGCGCTGGTCTCGGGACGAACAGCGGCGCACTCATGACCGGACCGAACCCATCACCCGGACCAGGATGTTGTCGTTCGCGTTCTTCCTCCTGGCAGCATGCGTAGCCGGGTAAACGATCGCCCGACCGCGACCTTGCGGATTCTTGCGGCCCACACGAGAGGACCACTCGAAACCTTCGCCAGCAGCCGACGCCATCCTCTGTGCCGTCTGCTCGATCCACGCGAAAGTGCCAGGCGAAGTGCGAACCTCGAACAATGCGTCAGGGCGCCACTGGATCTGCGCTCTCGCCATCGTCGTCCACCTCCTCGCAGAACTCGACCGAAACCCATGCCGCGGCGTTGTACGCGGCGATCACGCGTTTCTGCGTGCGATCCTCGAACAGGAGCAGCACACCGGTCTTGTCCTCGGTGCGAAACGAAGCGGTGTCGTACACGATGTTCCCGCCCACATGGCGAACCAGAACTTTCATCCCGACACCCTCCGCAACTTCACATCCGCTAGACCCGGCGACCACCACGGATTGTTGTCGTAGTCGGTGACCGAGACGACCACGAACCAACCGTTGGAACCGAGTTCGAACTGGTCGTACGCCTGCACCCCCAACATGGTTGGTGGGTAGACCGTGGCGTCGAATCTGACCCGTGAGGCGTGACCGTCGACCTGGACTTCACCTTCGGCGATGTAGTACGCCAACACGCCCACTGTTTCGGGTGCACTCAGGGTGACGACCTCGTTGCCCCTCAGGTTCCGACCGCCGCTGCGTTCGCGACGGCGAAGACGGGCGCTGATCACGGGCCCTCCCAGAGTGGAAGTCCCAAGGTCAGATCCGCACCGCAGGAGCAGTACGTCGCACCGAATGTCAGCGCACATACGTCCCTGTGAGCAGGCCCCGAAGTTGGCGCTGTGTCGATGGAGAAGGCACCAGAGCTGCCGATGCCGGTCACCATCTTGCAGATATCCTCGAGTTGCGTTTTCTCGGACGGCCAGAACAGCGACTTGCGTGGGTTGGTGGTATCGATCGTCTGCTGAAACGGTCCTGCAGACATCTGGGTCACCGCTCCACTGCCGGTGTCGTTCCACCGCAAGATCGCGCCTCGAAGGATTGCCTTCACAGCATCGCCGTAGGGGAAGTCGGAGGCGGTGATGCAGGGCGCCACGAGCGCTGCCATTGCTTCGGAGTCCGCGATCATCGCTTCCGCTTTGACGGTGTCGATGTCAGGCTCGAACACCTGCAAGTCAGAGACAGAGACGAATGCGCCCATGGTTCACCTACTCCTGTTCGGTCGACTCCGAGTCGGTCACCTTGCGGGTCGACCGCCTACGTGCCGACGGTGAGGGCGTCGACTCGTCCGCCTGCTTCCATCCGGCACCCAACCGGACAGCGGTGCCCTCGGACACGGACACCACCACCCCGGTTGCGTCGTTGCGGAGCCGCGGCATTACGGCGTCACCGCATCCACGATCTTGGCGAATGCGCTCAGGTCCGCGATGCCCCAGCCGTAGACAACCTCGGCGCGGAATGCGACCTGGTTGTTGCGCTTGAGGTCGCCGCCGCCGTCCGGGTCGCCGTACTCGATCAGCTCGAGACCGATCTGGCGCTGGATGCCCCAGCGGATGCCGGAGAAGTCACCGACGAACGACTTGACGTTCGTGTCGGTGGAGGCGACATTGACGGCGCCGACTGTGTTCGACACCGAGGCACGGTGGCCATCCAGTTCCGATACGTCGGTCGACAGGGTGAAGTTGGGGTACAGCTTCTGCTCGCTGTTCGTCCCACGCAGCGTCGAGAACGATGCGGCGAAGGACGGGTCGATCGCCACGTCGCGGGGGACGTAGCCGTCCGCGAGGACCAGAGTGTCCGCCGCGTCGAGGAGTGCGTACGGCTTCTGTGCCGCGATCTCAACCGAGTTCGTGGTGTCCGACAGCGACTCGCTCATGGCGGTCACCGAGTCACCGGTGGTCGGGTTGATGCCGTGGTACACACCGAAGTCCAGGGCACGCGAGAGCGCCGGCTGGATCAGGTTCAGCACCTGCTCGACGACACCGAGCTGGTGGTCCTCGTTCGCCCACTTGACCTCTTCCGTCCAGCGGACGGTCTTGTGGAACTTGTACGGCTTGACCGTCTTCGTGGTCGGGACGATCGTCGATGCGCCCTTGTTGGCGCCCTCGCCGACGTACTCGGCTTCGCCGATGTCGAACGTCATCCACTCGCCGTTCCCGAACTTCATCGGGGTCGCGCCGGACAGGGCAGCTACGGATGAACCGTTCTGCACCTTCCCCAGCCACGGGTCGAGGATCTGATTCGGGATGGAAAGTCCCGAGGTGTCGAAAGTAGCCATGCTGGCTGTCTCCTTCGTCTATGCGTCGCGTTTGAACAGCTGACGCGCAAAGGACTGCATGTCAGTGTTCGGCGACTCGATGGGGGTGCCCTCGCGGGGCGAGTAGTTGCCTTGCTTCTTGCGGTCGGCTTCACGGGCGGTGAGCCGCTGCGCCTGCTTGGTCAGCGTCTCTTCGTCCGTACCTGTGAGGAACAGGTCTGCATCGTCGTCAGCGATGCCGTGCTTGGCGGCGATGCGTAGCCGCAGTGCTTCGGCCTTGGCCTGGTCGCGCTCTTGCTCCGCGGCAGATTTCGTGTCCGAGAGTTTCTGCAGCTCGGTCTTGTTCGCCTCTTCAATCTCGTCGAGCCGCGTCGCCTTGGCTTTCAGATCCTTGTAGTCCGCGAACTTGGAGCGCTCGCGGTTGACCCTGTCCGCGATGATGCGGTTCAGGTCGTCTTGCGAGTTGATCGGCTTGAATGCGTCGCCAGCGTCGGACGTGGTGCCGCTGGAATCCTGGTTGCCGTCCTGATTCGACGTGTTCTCACTCATGCGGTGTTCCTCACTTCGGACCGCCCATTGACCGCTGGGCGTCGGCGTACCCCCGGTTTGTCGGGGAAGTCTCTAGAGGTTCGCGTCGATCCAGTCCTTGACCCGCGCGCGGTCGGCGTCCTTCGTTTCTTCGGATCGCTTCCGCGCAGACGGGACGAACTCTTTCGTGATCTCGCGGACCTGGTTCTGGTTGAAAGCGGGGGCCGCGCCGCAGTAGCAGTCGTCGTGCGACTTGAAGTCGACCGACTTCTCGGAATAGACCGCGCCGCGACTGATGAGCATCGCGCAGAAGTCGCACTCGCCCTTGCCGACTCGCATCCACCCTCGAGCATGTGGGTCAGCAATCGAGCTACGCGTCACCACATCGCGAGACTGGTTGACGATTCGCCGTTGCATCCCGCCGAGGATCAGACTCTGGAACGTCTCCGAGCTAGTGGCCGTGGCCGTTGCCCAACCGACCAGCTGCCGCGTACCGGTGTCACCCGCCGGTTCGACCACAGGGGTGAACCGTGCAGCGACACCCTCCATCTCCCTGGCCGATTCGTAGTAGTCGGCGGCAAGTGATTGCGCTGCCGCACCGTAGGTGTCCACCACGTCAGGCAGCAGGTCGTAAAGGGCGTCCGGCCCCGCGTTCTCGACCAGTCGCCACAGCTCACGAATGTCGGCGTTCGCGAGGATCATCAGATCCCGGACCGCACGGCGGAACGTTTCGTGTGGCGACGCCATCTATTTCTCCTCGAGGTCTTGCGCCTGACTCTCAGGAAGACGAAGCGAAACCGGCGTGGCGCCGGTGAACTTCAGACCTGGAAGCCCGACACGGGAAGCCGCATCGGTCGGATCGACACCAGACCGCACGAACGCACCGAACGCATCGGCCTGCGCTTTGAGCTGGGAGGCATCAATTACCCCCCCGAGGGCTCCGCTGCACTCTCCGAGTTCCGCCGTGCGGCCGCATCGGTGAGGGCTTGCAGCACTCCCGTGCCGGCCAGGCGGCGCTTGTCCGACATTGCCTGACGGATCTGCTGATCCGTGAGCCCCAGAAGTTCGAGTCCGACCTCGGTTTCCGCCAACCACGGCGCAGCCGAAACCTGCTTCATCCCGGCATCAGCCTGCGACGCGCGCGAGAGATGCACAGGCGAACGCCACTTCGTGTCAATGCTGCGCCACTCGTCAGGTATCGAATCAAGACCATTCGCGATCGCGAGACCACGAATCATCGCCCGGCGGTACCCGAGGGACCAATCGTCCGTAGCGCCCTCAGCCTCCGAGATCAGGTCTTCACGCGAAGCGATATACGAGTCCGCCGACGTTGGGTTCGACATGTCTGAGACGCCCAGCGATGACAACGGGATCGAAGTCTCACCCGAGAACAACTGCGCCTGCTGCTTGAGCATGTCGATATGCGGCGTAGGTGACGACGACGCGAACTGCTTGACATCAGCGCGCGGATTCTCCGCCTCGTCATCATCCGGAATGCCCTTGATACGTCCCAGCATCACCTGCCAGTTCGCCTTCGGGGTGCCGTCTGCGTTCTTGAAGATCGAATCGTCCGCACCCAGCATCCAGAACTCGGGGAACGAGTACACATCTGCGTGACCCTCCATACGGAGGACCGTGCGTAGTGCGGCGTCGTGCATCGACATCACCGGACGCGAGATCCGGGACATCCCGAACGGTCGCGCGTGCCGCGGCTTGTACGGCAGCAACTCCGCCGGCACACCCCACGGATGGTCGGACTGATCCACCGTCCACCCGGAAGAGTCGCGGACAGCGGTGATAGTGCGCCCATTCAAGTACAGCGAAAGGTCCACCACGTTGCCCGTGTCATGGTCGCGTCGATGCACCGACAGGAGATTGTCCAATCGGCGCGTGCGGAAGTTCCAATCGCCGGTCGCGTGCAAGGCGTCACGAACATGAATCAGCGAGCGCGGCTCTCCGTCCCCACCCTTCGTGTTGATCGCGAAGGCCGGGCCGTGGATCAGCGATGCGACAACACCCGAATCCGACTCCGAACCGAAACTGTTGTCCTCCCACACTTCGCGGAAACCGAGGCTGTCGAGATCCCCGTCAGGCCACGTGAAAGTGTCGAGGTTGCATCGGCGCGCAAGGATATCGACAGCCTTCGCCGACCACCCCAGCGTCATCATCAGATTCTGATACACGGGAGGCATCACCGACGACGCTGCGCGCGCAGCTCGGCGCCCGTCGTAGTAGCAGGCACGCAAAACGTTCCGGGGCTGACGCTTGTCCAACATCTCGATCAGATGATTCAGGATCGCAATGTCGTCATCATCGATACCGGGGAGGCGGACCTTGTCCATCACATCACCACCGCCTCTCTGCGTCCTCGGCCGGATCGGCCCGTACGTGTCTTCCGTTTCGTTGCCGCCGTCCCCATGAACAGCGCAAGAGTCCAACTCACGATCGGCGCGATATTCACCGACCCGTCACGACGATCCCAACCCCAACCACCCGCATCGCGGATCGGGCGTTTCCGGGCGCCTTCGAGCGCCGCGTTCACCGACTCCTGATCACCGTGCGTCACCGAACCAGCGGCAACCCTGTCCACGACCAGCCCGCACGCCTTCGACATATCGAACGCAGAAGTCTGAATCACGTTGACCTTCCGTCGTCGTAATGCAGGGACCAGAGCAGCTGCAGGCGACGCGGAGTCGATTGCCACCGGAGTGCGCCGAAGGACTCGGCCAGCGATCCAGTCGACGGCAGCCGCCGCATCGACGCCAGCCCACACCTCTTCGACATGCGCGTCATCGTCGAGAAGATCCGGGTCATCGCCAATCCAACAGGCGTTCACCGAAATCTCCCGATCATGCGACATGTCGACAGCCAACGCGTTCGGTCGCGCATCGTCAGGCGGCCCAAAGTCAGCCAGCCGCACCCAATGCGCCGCAGGAACAACCGCCGAACCGCCACCGACCGGCCAGATGCCCATCGCTTCACGACGCCACGACTCCAAGTCCGGGATGTTCTCCCGCATTCGCAGCATCGACTCCAACGGAGTCCGATGCGGATACGACGGATTGAACGACCCGAACTGCGACTGATCATCAGGGTCCGCGTTCGGATCCGCCGAAATCTCGACGTACACCTGATCCTTCGTCAAACCGTCGATCGCACGCTGACGCTTCGTCGTGAACGCTTCACCATCATCCGACGGGCGAGGCGGTGTGCCGATGAAGATCGGCAGACCCCCGAACTGATGCCTCGCCTGGTTCGTCGCCGGCACCATGTCCTCGAGAGCTTTGATGCCGAGCTTCTGCGCCTCGTCGAAGACGAGAATGTCGATCGCGTCCATACCTCGACCGAAACCCTGTTCCCGCGCGCCGAACATGATGATCGACCCATTCAGGAACTCGATCTCCTGCTCGCCGTTCGCGGTACGGATCGCCTTCACGTGCGGCCACACCTTCTTGCGGCGAACCATCGACTGCATCGACCGGAACGTGTTCGTCGTCGTGCGCCCATGATGCGAGGTCCACACCGACCGCAGGCCGGGGAACTCCAGGCACAGCCCGATCAGCAAATTGCCGAACGTGTACGTCTTTCCGACCTGCCGGGGGATCGAACCAACAACCCCACCGATCGTCGCCGCGTACTTGCCATCAGTGCGGCAACCGAGAGCAACCGACCCAAAACCCTGCTGCCACGGATCGAAAGAGACACCGCACTTCTGCAGACGCCCATACACCCGAGGAAACACCGACGTTGTGATCCCGTCGGGAATGATCAGATGTCGAGCAACCTCAGATAGCCGAGGCATCGAAGGTGTCGTCGCCAACCTCCGTCACCCCATCCTTATGCTCGTCCGACTCCCGCGCATCCAACGTCACGATCTCCTTCGCGATGTCCTGCAATCGGCGCGTCAACGCGGCCAGATCGCGCGGCGGGCAATCGGGGTCATTCACCGCAGTCGCGATCCGATCCCGCATCGCCACCAGCAGCTCCCGATGCGATCCGCCTTTCGCGGCCTCCGCGACACCCTTCGGTTTGGGCTTCGGCTTTTCGTCCGGGGCGACCGCGCGCAACGCCTTCCTGGCAACCATGCGATCACCTCCTGCGGTGGTGGGGTAGGGGATGGAAAAACGACTAGAGAGAGATTTGCCTATGCCCTGAGGGGCGGCCCGAGGGCGGGGGTGGGGGACCTCCCCCTGGGGTCAACGCCACCAGGTCCGGGCGGTGACGAACGTCCGGGCGGTGGCGCGGGGGGCGTCGGGTAGCCGGTCGGACTTGGCTCGGTTGCAGGCTCGATGTGCGGCCTGTTTGTTGGCGAGGGTGTCTGGCCCCCCTTTGTTGAGGGGGACGATGTGGTCGACGACGTAGGCACCGGGGTCGAGGTGGGGTAGGTCGTAGTCGATGGGGGTGCCGCATATGCCGCAGGGTGGGTGGCTGCGCTTGATCTGGGCGCGGTGTTTGTCCCGGGTTGTGGTGTTGCGGGTCATGGGGTTCGGTCGTTGTGGGGTAGTCGTTCGAGGAGCCGGTTGAGTCTCGACTCGAGGATGATGGTGGCGTTGCGGTTGTCGTGCTCGCGTGCGTGCCGCAGGTTGGCGAGCGTGTCCACGACCTGGTCCTCCATCGACATCATCTCAGCCTCCGCTTGGGGATGTACATCTCGATGAGTCCGGCGAGTATCCAGCGCAGCATGGTCATGGCTTGCGGACTCCTCGGTAGAACCGTGGGTACTTGGCGGTGGCCTGCTCGGGTTGGTGGTGGTGTGGGCATTCGATGCGGACCACGATGTCGGGCAGCGTGAGTGGTTCGGGTTGGTGGTGGTCGATGGCGTCGGCGATGCGGCGCATGACTCCGGCTGTGACTTCGGTGGCGAAGCTGATGATGTCGGGCACAGCTGCGCCTCCTGTGGTGTGGTCCACTCCGCAGCTGCACCTGATGACGAGATCCTGAAACGGTGGTGCGGCTTGGATTCCGTGGTCCTGCTGATTCGGGGCAGGCGGTGACTTTTACGGAGTGGGGGCTTGTGCGCGTTGGTACCGGCCTCGCGCTGGCGAGCTGCGTGCGGTGCGTATCCAGTCGCGCCCCTGGACGACAAAGGTCGTGACCCCCGTTGTGGGGGTCACGACCGTCTGAAGCGAAGCTTACCTGATGGCACCGACTTAAGGATTGAGTTGCAGGTCAGGGTGTTCGGCGTGTCATTCGGGTAGTCCTTCCCGGAGGTCGGCGGGGATTGCGTTCTCCCCGAGCATGGAGAACATCAGATGGATGTACACGTTCGCCCTGCCGTCGCTCACCGACCAGCAGTAGTCGGACACGGCTTGACGTTCCTCGGCCGTCATCGGGCGGCCTCGATTCGCTTCTGCAGATCCTCGATGTGCGCGAGTAGGGCGCCGAGATCACGCGAGTGCAGCGGCGGTGACTCGACGTCGTCGATATCGTCCTCGCTGCCGAACACGTAGCCGTCACCGAACCACGAGACGAACGCGGCGACTCTGCCGAACGCTCGGGCCGGGGCGATCCCGCCGTCGAACGCGTCGTCGAGCCAATCGTCGCGAGCCTCGTTGGGGTCGAACACTCGGTCAGTCATGCGGTGGCTCTCCTTGCTCGGGTGGGGTAGGCGAGGTGTGCGTCCATGACGTCGCCGAGCAGGTACACGGCGAGGTCCCCGATGGGTGTGGCGACGACGCGGATCGGCCGAAGGTCGGTGTTCTTGCGCAGGGTTTTGATGCGGCGTTCGGTGAGGCCGGCGTATTCGTCGCCGAGTTCGCAGCGCATGCGTTCGATGGCGCGGGCGTTGAGTTCGGCGTTGCGGGCTTGGTCGACGGTGCCGTCGTAGTGGGGTCCGGTCTTGATCTTCGCGGCGCGGGTGGCGGCACGCACGTATCCGGCGATGTACCGGGGTGCGTCCTGTGAGGCTTCGGTGAGGGCGAGGGTGATGATGTTTCGGTCCAGCCATCGGGCGAGGCCTGCGGTGGTGGTGCTGCCGTTGTGGGCGATACCGCGGGTGTCGCAGACGAGGCGTACCCAGAAGATCAGTTCGTTGCGGAGGTTGTCGGCGGCTTCCTGGGCGTCGACGTTGAACGGGAGTGGTCGTTCGCGTTCGCCGACGGTGACCTTCGGTTCGTAGCTGACCTTGGTGGGGTAGGGGCCTGCGGTGATGGCGGCGGCGAGGTCTTCGGCGAGGGAGGGGATTTGGCGCAGCGTCTCCAGAAGCTTCTTCTGCTCGAAGCGTGAGAGGAAGAACTGGTCGTCCTCGTTCATGCTGGGCCCCCTTCCTCGGACAGGAACGCGATGGCGTCGAGTTCCCGCTTGAGGTGGGTGATCTTGTCGGGGGAGTGACCACCCCAGTGCTGGGTGCCGGCCGAAAGTGTGGCGATCACGACGGGCGTCTGCTGGTATCCGAGTGTTCTCAGGTCGGCGGCCGCGTCGGGGTCTTCGGTGACATCGACGATTGTGTACGGGATCCGGTACTTGTCGAGGTCTCGTTTGGTGGCGCGGCAGGGCATGCATCCGGGTGAGGTGTAGACGGTGACGTTCATGCGGTCTGCTCCTGGGTGGTGGTGTGCCATTCGATTTCGAGCCACATGGCTGCGGCTCGTCGGCCTTCTGTGGGGTGGATGATGGGCATTTCTTTGCGCATCAGGTTGGGGGTGTCGTCGGCGACGAGGCCGTGGTCGACGAGTCCGTCGCAGCAGGCTTTGAGGACGGGGACGAGGTTGTCGGCGTCGCGGCGCCGGTTGTCGCCGGGCCGGTAGTGGAGCTGCACGGTGGCGTGGTGTTGCCCGGTGGGGATGCGGTGGTGTTTCGCGGCGTATCGGGTGGTCCACCGGACTTTCGCGGTGATCTCGGCTTTCTGCCGCCAGTGGAGGCGTTGGTTCATCGACAGGGGTGGTCGGTTCCAGGGGAGTTCGATGCGGGACCAGTTGGCGTTCATGGTCGGGCCACCTTGGTGAGCTTGGACAGGCCGATGGCGTATCGGCGTGTGCCGTCTTCGATGCATTCGGCGGTCCCGTATCGGTGGTCGATCCGTACGACTCGTAGTGGTCGTCGGTGGTGGCGGTTGGTGACGTAGTCGCCGGGTTTGATGTCGTCGCTCATTGGTCGGTTCCTCGGGTGGGTTCGGTGATGTCTCGGGGTGCGGGGTGTTCGTTTGCGTAGCGGCGGGCTCGGTCTGCGCGCGGGTTCGGCGGTGGCGGGTCTGGGATGTCTGGCCACTGGACGAGTTTTGTGCGGGCGAGGCAGGGGAGTTGCCGTTCGTATCCGTCGGCGGTGGTGCAGCGTTCGCCGATGTTTGCGTGGCAGTTGGGGCATGTGACGGTGCCGGCGAAGTCGTATGGGTTCATCGCTGGCCCCTCTCGGCGTCGCGAAGCGCGCCGATCCTGACCCCATTCGAGGCGAATCTTCCTGCCCCCCTGTGCGCGTTGCTTAGGTGAGATGAAGATCTTTCGCAGTTAGGGACTCTCTCGTTAGTCCCGTCCCGTCCCGTGCACACCACGGAAGCAGTGCTTAAGCACGTGCTTGGAAGCAGTGCCAGGCAAGCAGTGCTTAAGCACTGCTCATTCCTTCCAGCATTGGCAGTTCGGACCATGGTTTTTGATGCACCCGCCTTTCCGTGCTCGTTGACGCCGTTTCTGGCGTTCCTCGTCGTCAAGCTGGTATTCGTCCCATCCGTGAATGCGCCACCCGGCTGCGTCGATGTGCCACAGTTCGGCTTTCACGAGCTCGGTCACGTCCTGCATTCGGCCCGGAAGGATGCGCAGTGCGACCTTCGGTATGTGGCCACCCGTCCCGTGTTTGCCCGAATACGACATGGCGGCGAGATGGAGAACGATGGCTTGAAACTTCTTTTCGTCCATCAGTTCCAGGACTTTTGGGTTCGAAAATGTGTCGGTGTCGAGTCGAATCCAGGGCAATCCGGCCATCAAGCCACCCCCTGGAGCTCGCGAACGATCTCGTCGGGCAGGTAGTTCGCACCCATGGGGCAGGGCGTCTTGGCGGTGTCCGCGTGGCGTTCCACACGGCCTCGCTCGGACGCCCACACTGGTCGCCAGCAGACCGGGCAACGGGTCACCACAGCGCCTCCTGGACAGCAGGTTCGGGGATGTTCAGGAGCTGGCCGATCAGTTCCGTGTGGTCGGCGTGGTTGTTCCATTCCTCGCCCGCCTGGTCCCGAAGTTCGGCGGGCAGGCTGTCGGCCCAGGCGGTGATCTGCCCCCAGGTGATGGTGTGGGGCACTTCTGAGCGCTTTCGGGTGCCGTATACGTCGGTTGAGCCGACACCGATGCCCCACGAGTACGTCTGTCGGAAGTAGCCCGCCGCCCTCCACTCGGGATCAGAAAGGGAGCCGCCGCTGTGGCTTTCCTTGATGTGCCGGCCCCAGTACTTCGGGTCAGACGCGAGGGCGAGGATTTGCCAGTCCGAGAGTTCGCGGATGATGCGCCTGTGCTCGTCGGTGAGGGTCATTGGCGCACCTCATTGATTGCGGAGGCGAGCCGGTTGAGGTGGCCGTCCCAGATGTAGGCGAGGACGTGGCGGCTATCGATTAGGTAGCCGCGGGCGTAGGCGATAGCGCCGCCCCAGGAGCGGATGTTCTTCACGTCCCACCAGCGCTGCCATTGCCGAGCTTGCGCGCGTTCGAGGACTTTCCGGCCCCATCCGAGGGGGTCGCGGGCCTCCATGAACTCGGTGAGGTCGGCGATGCTGCGGAGTGGGTTTCCTGGTGGGAGTGCGCAGATCGGGTCGCCGAGTGCGGCGACGGACCACACTTGACCGACGAGTCCGCCATGGTCGATCCAGCGTTCGCCGACGACCCCGTATCCGCCGGGGTCCGGGCCGAACACCTGGTTGCGGTGCCGTGCAGGGTCGGCGACCAGGCCGACACCGCGCACGTCGAGGTACGGGTAGTGGACGAGCCTGTTCGCGGCGTCACCAACGATCGCGGCGCCCTGCGAGTAGCCGACCCAGATGACAGGGTTCGGGTCCCGCCAGGTTGCGTCCAGCAGCGCGTCGATCCCGGCCTCACGCGAGGCGGCGTATGACGAGCCGTTGCCGTAGGTCGCGGGGTAGCCGACCCATTTCGCGACGAACCGTGCAGGGTCGAGCTGGTCGGTGACGACCTTCATCAGCCCGGATACTTCGGTGCGGGTGTCGCCAGGGAATGATTCGCCGGTCCCACCGACGACGAGGACGGTGATCATCGGATCACCTCGGTCAACTCGAACGGCAGGTACGTCCAAACAAACGCAAGGGAATTGCCGCCGCATCGCCAGCCGCGCCGCCCCTTCACCCACGATGCGCCGTTCCTGTCTAGAACTTCGGTGACGCCCTCGGGTTCGGGGTCGCCTTCCTGCCACACCCTTGGCACGCGGCCACCCATGCACCGGCCACGAAGGTTCCCGGCACCGTCACGATGCTCGGGGCAATCAAGCCCGTCACCTCCCTCCGGGCCGTGATTGTGAACCAGCGGCTTCGCCCGCAGTCGCCCGTCTGCTTCGAGCTTCGCCAACACAGCACGCATACCGTGCTTGTCGCTCCACCCGTTGGCGTCGTCGGTGTAGTACGCCTCCATGAGTTCGTCTAGGTAGGCGGTTTCCGACTGCTCCGCCTCAATACGGTCAGCCTCGGCGCGCCACTCGCTGGCCGCTATCGGCAGGTAGACGGAATCCGCCACGTCTGCGGCTGTTCGCAACTGCTCGGGGGTGAAGTCGGTCATCGGATCCTCGTTTCGAGTTCGTCGGCAGCCCAGCTGATTGCGATTGCGACGCCTACAGCCACCCCCGCCGCCGCGATTGCGACGGCGATTGCGAGTGAGGCGAGTTCGGTGCTACTCACCAGCTGGCTCCTCACCGGTCTCGAGGAAGGTGATGGTGTCGGAGACCTGCTGCGGGGTGAGCTGCTTCGAGGACTCGAGATATTCGCCGACGCGGGACGACAGGAATGCGAGGCCTTCTGCGCGGTCGGTGATTCCGTGCTTCGTCATTACGGTGTGCAGGCGTTTCAGATCGGCGGCCGACGCGAGATCCGACTTCTCCTCGTTGGGTGCGTCGGCTGGTCGGGCCGATTCGACTCCCAACTTCTCCGCCAGGCCTGCGGTGCCGCGCTTCGGGCCATCGATCCGCTCCGAGGTGGCGCGGATCGGCTTCTCGAGGTCCAGGTCCTCTACCGAGTGCGCCATACCGAGCAGGACCTCGGGGGCCATTGATCGGCATACCTCGGCGATGCACTTGGCGCGCAACATCTCGATGGGCTGCGACTTGTACTTCGCGTTGGAGGTAAACCCTGCTTGGGTGGCACGTTCGATGGTCCAGGTCGACAGGAACTCCTGCCCGGTGTCGGCGCGACGCCCCTTCCACGTCACCGACTCAGGGGTTGCATCGATCTCGGCCAACTGGTGGCCGGCCGCATTGACCTGAGCTGCCATCGTGCGCGAGTACACAGCGGGCTTGCCCTTGACGAGGAACACGTTCTGCAGCGACTGGATCGCGGACATGCCCAACTCGGCGCCAAACAGGATCGCGGCGGTTGCGTTGTCGGCCTTGCCTTTGTAGATCTCGGGGACCATGTCGGTTGCCGCGAGGGCGGTCCCGAGCTTGTGCGCGGCTTCCATGGCCTGCGCCTGGCGCATCAGCTTGTTCAACGCCTCGTCGGAGGCATCCGACCCGGGGATGGTTGGGGCGGTGTTGGCGATGTGTGCGAGTTCGTTGCTCATGCGGAGAGCTCCTCAATGATGTTGGGATCGGTTTTGGAGGCGTACAGGGACACGGAGTCGCCGCGCCCTGGTCGCCGGGAAGCGACTTTCTGGTCGAAACAGTTGGCGTGCTGGGCGTTACCCATCACCGCGAGCACCTGGGATTTCAGGCCACGCAGCCGGGTGCTGGTTTCGCGGTCGTCAGCCACAGCCCGCAGGTAGTCGACGGCTAGGTCGGGGTCGAGTTGGACCTCGGTGCCGTCGATGTCGGGGTGCAGGTCCCGGACGGTCTCGTAGCAGGAGATCGTGTCGTCCAGTGCGGGTGGTGTTCCGGCGTCGAGTGATGCCACCCAGGCGCGTGCTGCGGTGAGGATGGCGTCGGCGATGCCCGGGTTGTAGTGCACGTGGTAGATGCGGGGCATCCCGTACTGCGGCCACAACACCAGGTCGGCCGGTGCATGCCAGCCGGTGATGAGCTGTTGCCAGATCACCTGAGCGGCATAGTCGGCCGGGACTTCACCCGATCCGTCGTCACCCCACTCCTCGAGGGAGCGGGCGGACTTGACCTCGACGACACGGCGGGCCCGACCACGTGAGGCACGCCGGTCGATGGTTGCCGCGTTGGGGAAACCCAGATCGTCACGCGAGTACTGGGCTTCGCCAGGCGACAGCCGCCAACCCGGGTTCTTGAACGACCAGTACTCGGCTGCAGCGACCTCGACGGCGTGCCCATAGTCGAACAGGTCCTGCTTCTGCTCGGTGATCTCCTGACGTTCGAGGTTGCCGGCCATCTGATGCCACAACGTGTACTGCGACTGGAACCGGGACACCCCGAGGATCGCGGGGATCTTCGATGCGGTGATCACCCGAAGCCACTCCGAGGATCCAGGGGTGAGGAGTGGGGCTGTCATGGCTGCACCTCGAGCCTGCGGAAGCATTCGGCGGTCGCGCGGGCATCACCGAGCGCGGTGTGCGGGGCCTCGTTACGAACGCCGAGGCGCGCGCATACCTTCTCCAATCCCTCGAGCTCGTTCGGTGGCACGCCGAGGGCGCCAGCCGCATACGCGGACAGGTCGGCGAGCCGGTGGTGGTGAAGGAGTTCGGCGTAGTCCAGCTCGTCGTACGCGCGGGCGAGGAAGGCCGCGTCGAAGCTGGGGTTCGATCCCGCCAGGGTGTTCCCGTCCAGCATTTCGGCGAGACCCACGTAGAGGTTCTCGTTGTCTGGTCGGAAAGTTCTCTGTTCGAAGCAGCGACGCTCGAAGTATCGGTTGACGGCCAGTGCGCCCGGGTCGGCCTTCCCGAACACCTCCTGCGACACCCATGGGAAGAACGAAAGCTCCTCGCCGGTGGTCACGTTGACGGCGGCTACCTCGAGGATCACATGCCGGTCGGGGTTGAGGCCGGTCGTCTCCACGTCGACAGCTATCAGTTGCCGGTTCATCGGGTTACTCCGTTCTGTCGGTCGACGGCTGCGTCGTGGTCGCGGTCGGCATGTGCGCCCCAGTCGTATTCGTCCCAAGCCGATGCCGGGTCGCGGTGCCCGGTCCATTCGTCGACCTCGCCGGGGTCGTCCCAGCCGCTCATATGCGAACTCCTGTTCTGGCTGCGATGAAGAACTTCGTTTCGTGCCGGTCGCCGTTGGTGAAGTCGAGACGCAACGTGGGCAGGTCGTCGTACATGGCGCGGATGTGGGTGATCTCGCGGACCTGCTCCCACGGCCCGAACCCGGTTGGTGGGGCGGGAATCATGACGCGACCGCCGCCTTCTTCTCAGCGCGCACAGTTGCTCGGTGGTGCTTCTCGCACATGCCGCGGCCGCCGTAACGGGCGAACCCGGGTGGGCGTTTCTCGTGCTTCCCGAGCATCGGGACGTTGCAGCCGGGGTGGAGGCAGCGTCCGGGGTTGGTGACCTTCGCGGTCGCCGGAACGACTGGAACTGGCGCAGGGATGGGCTGCGGGGTGGTGTCGATCAGCCCGAGCATCTGCATCAGTTGCAGGGCGTCGGCAGTGTCGGTCGCATTCGCGGCGATCGTGCGGCGCGCCTTCTCGGCAACGTGGTCCGGTGTCTCTGGGATGTGCCCGAGGGTGGCATCAGTGGTGATGTCCGAGGTCATGCCGCCACCTCGCGCCCCATGTACACGGCGGCGACGGTGCGGTCGCGGTGTGCGATCTGCGCGGCCGACAACTTCACCGAGGTGGGGGCGATCATGGCGCCGAAGGCCTGCAGGCATTCGGTGCAGGCGTCACCGTGATCGGACACTGCGTTCCGGCAACCGGGGAGAACGCAATCAGGGAACAGGGTCTCGTTCATGCGGTCGCCGCCGCAGCCCAGAGGATGAATCCGAGGACGGCGCCGAGGGTGAGGCAGAGCGCCCACGCTTTCCACGCCGCCCACTGCTCAGCCACAACCTTGTCCTCGACGGCGGCCCGGTCCTCGTCGAACAAGGCGAGGGCGTCGTCGGCGGCCAGGGTGAACTCGACGGTGCTGATGTCCAGATCCCGCAGCAGCGACGACAAGGCGGGCTGCGCCGAGTCGAACAACGGTGTCGACATGTAGTGCGCATCGAGCCCGTCATGGGTGAACAGCTCGAACAGTTCCGGCAACGAGGTTCGCTGTGCAGCAGTCATGTCAGTTACCGCCGTACGTGTTAGCGAACTCCTCGAGCACGGGCATGTGCTCGATGCAGTAGATGCCGACCGACGCGCCGATGAAGTAGCCGGCCTCGGTGGCTTCAAACCCGCCGTCATTGATTGCGATCGAACCGATCTGCACGAGGGAAACCCCCGCGTCGATGGCGTCGCACACGCCCTCGGCGGCCTCGACCGCTGCGCTCTCGGACGAGTAGTCGATGCCCTCGGTATCGAGGAGTTGAATGAACAACTCATCGTTCGAATCCGCGACCGGCTGTGCCGGCGGACTGTAGGTCGAGGTTGGCGCCGTGTAGCTGGTGTCAGCAGCCTGGGCGGTTCCTTCGACAGGTCCGCACGCGGTGAGTGTCAGCACCGCGATACCTGCGGCGGCGACAGCGAAAGTGGTGGTACGCATTGTTGATCTCGTTTCGTCAGGGTGATGAAAGGGGGAGAGGATTGGTGTCCGGTGGCGGCGAGGCCGCTCGTGTGGCGGAACCGAACTTCACTTCGTTCCCGCCGCCACCGGGGTCAGGGCCCGGAGATGTCGGCGCCAGATCGGCTGGCCTGCGGGGGAAGCCCGACATCTCCGGGGGTTTCGATGCCGCCGAACGCGGCCACGATCTCGGCGGCCACCAATGCGGCCAGCTCGGTCGGGGACACCGTCGCGAGCAGCTGGTTCAGGTCGATGCCACTCATGCCGCCCTCCGATGCCGCGCGATGTAGCGGTCCAGGTCGGCCGGGTCGATGCGATGCACCCGCGGCGACAGCACGATGCGGGGAAGTTCACCCGAACGGGTCAGGTTCGCGACGACCTTCGCGGACACGCCGAGGCGTTCACCGACCTCGGCGTAGGTGAGGAGGTTGCCGTTCATGCGGCATCACTGCCCTCGGTCTGTCGGACTTGCCGAACGAGTTCTTCGGTCGTCCATTCGCGGCCCTCGGACTCTGCCCGCGCCTTCAATGTCGACAACCAGCTGATGTGCGCGGCGTAGATCTCGTTCTCGAGAAACGACCACGCGAGAAGTTCCAGGCAGACCTTCTTGTCCCAGTACGGGTAACGCACCAGGCCTTCCAAGATCGAGGTCCGCGCGGAGCGGTCGAGGGCTTCTCGTGTCTGCTGCGGCAAGGCTTCCCAGTCGTCGCGGAGGCTCATCAGGCCACCGCCTTGGTGACGCCCTCGTAGTGGCGATTCCAGACCTGCTCGAATAGCGGTCGGTCGGATTCGGTGTAGGCGAACACCTCGCGGACCGTGCCGTTCGGGAGCTCCTGGTATGCCTTCGTCGGCGCGTCACCGTGCTCGGCCACGTACAGGCCTTTGAGTCGCTTCCCGAATCCGGAGGCTTTCGCCGAGATCAGGTCGGAAGCGAGCCCCTTCGACTTGAGGAAGTCCGACACGTAGAGAGGAATGTCGGAAGGGTTCAGTTCCGGCTTCTCGCCGAGTGCCCGGGCGAGGATGATCCGCCCCTTGGATTCGAGGTGCTTGGGATCGACGATGCCTCGGAGCGCTTGAAGGACCGATGCTTGAGCGTTCGCCTGGCGAGCGAGACGGTCCAGTTGATCTTCGGTGGCGTTCGGGTTGATCGCGCCGCCCTCGTGGAAGTAGGCGTCGAGGGCGTCGGCCGCTTCCTTCTGGAATGCCTGGACGGTTGGTCGGGCCTGTTCGTTGACGCGGTTCTCGTCGATCGTGGCGAGCCACATGGTGAAGGTCTTGCGGTCGACGACTGTCATCTCACGCGGTTTGCCGTCCGCTCCAACCGTCACGATCATCGTGACGGTTGCCCAGGACTTGTTCGCGAGCTTCACGCGCTGAGCGTCGAACGAGATGCCGATCGCCTCGCAGGCATGACGGAGCGACACTTCGTTGGCGGAGGCGGCGACGATCTTCCGGTCGGTGCCGGGAACAGTGATGGTGGCGAGTGCCGTATTATTCGGTACTGACATTGAACTTCCTTTCGTTGTCATCGGCCCTCTCCTGTTGCAGCAGGTGAGGGCTTTTCTTATGCCGCAGCGTGTCCATTGCGATTGTTGACTGTGTAGTCGTCAATCACTTTGGCCAAAAAAAGAGAGCCGGGCGGGGTGTTCAGGACTGCCTCGATCTTGGGGCCGATCTTGGGGTTGCAGTAGGTTCGCGCGCCGCGGCGCAGGTGGGCGATGGTTGCCGTGCTGACGCCCACCTTCTCCGCGAGGGTGCGGTTCGATTCGCCGCGAAAGACCATGTACTGATCGAGGACTTGGTGGCTGATGAGCTTCACCAGGAGCCTCCTTGTGTTCGTTGTCACTGTGACCTCCATAAGGTAACCGATTGATTGGCGACTGTCCAGGCAACAGGCAGCGTAACCGATAACGGTTACGCGCCGCAAGCGTCGTAACCACCCCTGACACGCAGGTCTGGGAACTACATTGGCGTAGTTAGTAACCGTGTCGGTTACGCTTTGACTATTCGAACAGGCCGAACGTAGGGGAGTGTCCGTAACTGTGAGCGCACTATCCGACCTACTCAACGAACGACGCGGCGACCGCAGCGTCCGTGAGGTTGGCCGGGCCGCCACGAAGTACGGCATCGGTGAAAGCACCGTCATCCCGTACTTCAACGGCCGGCACGGCGAACGACCTCCCGAGAAGGTTCTTGCTGCGCTCGCAGCGGTGCTGAACGTTCGGATCGAGGAACTACGTTCGGCTGCCTCACTCCCCACGGGGGAGAAGGAGCCGTACATCCCGCCCGTTGAGGCGAACCTCCTCGATCGACGCCAGCGTCGCGCAATGGACGAGCTCATCCGGAGCATCGTCGCGACGCAAGGAGTTCGAGATGACCAGGACGACCAGGAACCGGGGACGCAAGCGCGCAGCGAGGAGCTCGGCCGCGCAGGCCGCACGGCGGGCAAGTCAGGAGCCCCCATAGGTGATCTTGACGAGGCCATCGACGTAGTGCTGGGCCGGAGTGAAGCTGAGTGGACCCTGTACATGCTCGTGAAGGCAGCCGAGACGAAGGGTGATCTCGATCCCGAGTTGAGGCATCGGCTTGAGTTGGCATTCCAACAGTCCGGAAAGGTCAGGACCTTGATTCCGAAGAATCAAGGGCGTGGCCCTGACTCAATGCCGGCGCCCAGTGTGTTGTCGGATGACGAGATTCTCGCAGCCCGAGATCGTGGCGATGACCGAAGCCAGACCTGATGGGTGGGACATATGTGCCACACCCACGTGCAGCGCTATGCGAGACGAAGTGGGCGACGCCATTGGGGGGAGTCGACGATTGGAAAGTCGAACTGTTCGTGAGGCAATCGACATACCGGCAACAGGTGCGTGACTTCAGCATCTCGGTATGGATACTTGCGCCGGACGAGCGGTTCGAGGTCGAGTCGGTCGACTGTTGCGAGGGTGAACTCCATCGGCATCGTCTTGTTCGGTCTGCTCCCAAGGATCGGCAGACCGACCGCTACACGATTCGGGAGCTCGACCGAGGGGATGAACCCATCGTGGACGATGAGTTCGACGTACAGTATGAATGGATGCTGGACAACTGGGAGTCCCTGGTGAGGAGGTGGCGGGATGGATAAGGTGCGACAAAGCAACCTGAAGTTGGCTGGACGTATATTCAGTCGACTTACCCGCGACCCATCGGTGCGCAGCCAACTCGGGGGCGAGTCGGTCCGTGCGGTGGTGTGCCTCGAAAGTGACACTGTGGCTGCGATGCTCGACAGCATGGAGCACGTGTCCCCGGAGGGCGCTCACGTAGCAATCTATTTCCCACGCGAGCATATGTTTCAGTTCATGTGGTGGGGTCCGTCAGGCTCCGCTGGGCTCGGCGAAGCGGACGACGAGCTTGAGGGTCATCCCGATATCACGGTCGGGATGGCGGTCGCGTCGATCGAAGCGGCTCAGCAGGGATGGTCCGGACTGACGCCAAAGATCCCCACCGGATCGATTGAGAGCGCGTTGGTCTCCCACTAGGGCTGGTTTCGTTCGGTGGATTCGGATTAACGCGCGGGTAACCTCGAACGCATGTTCTAATCTCGAGCATGGTTGGTGGGGAAGAACGTTGGCACCCGTGGCGACATCTGAGCAATCGTTACCCGCACGTGGCCGTGACATGTTCGTACGCCCTCGGATCGCGCATGGGCATGTGGACCACCCACGGTGTCTACCTCGACTCAGCACTCACGCAGGCGGAACGCCGGTGCACCCTCACTCACGAGCTCGTGCACATCGAGCGGGGACCGGTGCCGAGGGACACGTACCTGGCGGGCAAGGAAGAACGCACGGTCGACTGCATCACCGCACGTAGACTGATCAGTCTCGAGCACCTGGTCGACGCGCTCGTATGGAACCGCTGCCGCACCACCGAGGAAACGGCAGACGATCTGTGGGTCGACTTACCCACGCTGATGAACAGGGTCCAGAACCTCACGGCCAGCGAACGTCGGTACATCGACGAGGAGCTGGCCCGCCGAACAGGATAGAGGAGCGCCGTGGCGCAGATCGTGGATCGATGGACTACCCGCGTCGTCGAGAACGGCAAGGCCAAGAAGGTACGCACCGAACGTTGGGGGAGCGGAAAGCGGTGGCTTGCCCGCTGGGACGAAGACGGCGGACGTGTATCGAAGGCATTCGACACACGTGATGGTGCGGAAGCGTTCGTGTCGCGCACCGTCACCGAGCAGGCCGACGGTCTGTACGTGGCGAAGGCGAACAAGGAGATCACGGTCGCGCAGGTGTGGCCGATCTGGTGGGGCACGAAGGCCGGCAAGTCGAAGTCGTTGCGCGCCGGGTACGCCGCGGCGTGGAAGCACATCGAACCGAGGTGGGGTTCGGTGCCGTGCTCGCAGGTCAGCCGCGCTGCAGTTGCCGCCTGGCTGCCCACCCTGACTGGACGGCGCCGCGACGAGGACGGGCAGTCGTTGCCGCTGGGGGAGTCGTCGCTACGGAAGGTGATGATCGTCCTGAACGCGCTGATGGAGACCGCGGTCGAGGAGCGCATCATCTTGGCGAACCCGGTGCAGATGAAGGATGCGCCTCGGCAAAAGACCACGGAACGCCGGTACCTGTCGGTCGCTGAGGTGGACCGTCTGATGGCGGCGATGCCGACCGATGCCGCGCGCCTGGTCGTCGACGTGCTCGTGCGGACCGGTCTTCGTCCAGGCGAGGCGTTCGGTCTGCAGGTCGGTGACCTGAATGCGGTGCGCGGACGGTTGCGGATCTCGCGGGACGTGGACGCTCACGGTGAGGTCGATGACACGAAGACGGGCCGGCACCGTGATGTGCCGGTGGGCGGGGAGCTGCTGCTCGACCTTGAGGACGCCGTCGAAGGGCGGGGCCGCGGCGAATGGTTGCTGACCGTTGGCGGACGGGGCTGGACGCGTGACCGGTGGCGCAAGGTCTGGCTGTCGGCCACCTCGGCGGCAGGCCTGCCGGGTCTGGACACGTACGAGTTGCGGCACACTGCGGCGTCGTTGGCGATCCACTCGGGCGCGAACGTGAAGACGGTGCAGCGGATGCTCGGGCACTCGTCGGCGGCCATGACGTTGGACATCTACGGTCACCTCTGGGATGACGAGCTCGATGCGTTGCCGGCCGCCGTCGACGGTCACATGAAGGCTGAGCGGGCGCGGTTCATGGAGCGACGGCACCGAGCCGAGGGGCACCAGGGAGACACCAAGGCCGGGTAGGTGCAGGTCAGGGCGGTCGATGCTTTCACTGGGGGTCAAGTGGTCGCAGGTTCAAATCCTGTCAGCCCGACGCAGAGAAGGGGCCCTATCCGATTACCGGATAGGGCCCCTTCTCATGTCTTGTGTGGGACAGGATGTTCCGCGTACTCAGGGGAAGCGGATCGTCATCGTGGCGAGGCCGAAGATCTTCTTGCCGCCGGACTTCACGACGACGAGAACCACGCCGGTGCGAGTCTCCGGATCGAGCGACTTGATCTTGCCGCTGTACTCGATGTCTCCACCGTTCTCGGCCGAAACGATCGCCGGTGACGCCAGCCGCACGGCGAAGCGGGTTGCCGCGCCCGGGTCCTGTGACCACGAGGAGACGAATCCGGCCCCGAGGCCCATCGTGAGCATGCCGTGGGCGATCACGTCGGGGAGCCCCGCCAACTTGGCGATCTTCTCGTCCCAATGGATCGGGTTCGCGTCACCCGACACGCCTGCGTAGTTGACCAGGTCGCCGCGTGAGAGGCGCGCGTGGTGCAGAGACAGCTCGTCGCCGACCTTCAGCTCCTCGAACGGGCGGCTGCCGGGCGCACCCCTGGTGTCCGAGGCGATGTGGACCTGGGTCTCGGGGCGCTCGGCTCGCGTGTACTCCGTGTCGGAGTCTTCCTTCGCGAGGATGTCGACGTCGTGCATCATCACCTTGCGCACCGATTCGGTGATCGCGGGATCGACCTCGTCGGCGGTAACTCCGGCCACCGTGGTGTGCATGGTGTGGACGGTCTCGCCTGCGACATCGGTGAAGGTGTTGGTGACGGTGATCAGGTCTTTGCCTGCGATGCGCCGCACACTCGACAGGTCCACGTCGGTGACGAGTTCGTCGCCGACGACGATGGGCCGGTGCTGCTCGAACACCTGTTCCGTCTGCACGTACGTGTCGTATCCGGTGATGACCGACTCGAAGAGGTGGCGGTTCGCAGCCATCGCCGGGATCGACGTGAAGGTCAACGGTGCGACGAGTCCGGAGTACCCCAGGGCTTCTGCGGCCTTCGGGTCCCAGTGTGCGGGGTGATAGTCCTGCACGGCGCGCGCGTACTCGCGAACCTTCTCGCGACCGACCTCGAACGTCTCGTTCATTCGGTAGTAGTGGCCGACGCGGGACGCGATCGGGGACGCGTCAGCGGACGAGCTTGCTGGTGATGGTGTAGGTGCAGTCACACCAGACAACCTAACGGTGCAGGGATCGGGTGCGAAACCACCCGTTCACTTCGGCTCGAATGCATCGATGGCGGCGAGGTCGTCGAACAGGCGCCGGACCCTCGCCGGGTCCCATTCCTTGCTGTCGGAGGGGACGGCTGCGCCGTCCACCAACAGTGCGTACGCCTCTCCTGGGGCCGCAGTGCCCGAACCGGCATAACTGCCGATGACGTACCCGCGCATGAGCGCGAGTCCGATTTCGGCCAGTTCGCGGTAGCCGACAAGAGACGTGAACCCGAAGAGTTCGAGCAGTCTTCGGTAGTTTCGTTCGAGTCGCTGCAGCACAAGGGTTTCCGCATCGGAGACTGCTGCGGACACGCGGTCTCGACGGTCGCCTTCCGGCAAGTTGGGCACCGCCATCGCGAGTGCGAGATACAACTGCCAGCGGCGACTCTCGCTACGATCGGCAATCAGGTCGTCGCTGGCCGACGCCGAGACGGCCTTGCGGAGTGCCTCCCGGCGTCCTTCGACGGTGCGGAGAACGTCCGGGTCGTCACCCACGGATGCTCGGAGGATCGCGGTGGCCTCGGACCCGCGGGTGTCCTCCACCGGAAGTGCCTGACCGGCCAACTCGGCAAGTACGTCGACGAGGAAGTCGTCGCGGTTCGGCCAGCAGCGATAAGCGGCAGTGCGGGACACGTCCGCGTCACGCACTGCGTCCTCGAGACGTACGTGTTCGAGTCCACTGCCCATGCCCGCGCTCAGGACCTTCCCGACGGCGTGATCGAGTACGCGTCGCCGGGTTTCTTCCAGCGCAAGCCGGGGTCGCCTTCTCGGGGTTTTCCCTGATCTTTGCGGGGAGTTTGGTACTGGGTGTTCCAATCCATCGGTCACCGATTTACGGTACTTGATGTACCAAATTGGTACACGAAGTACCAAAGGAGTGGGATCCATGGCGAACACCATCGATGCACGGCGGACGGCATCCGCCTCGAGTCGGAGAAGTAGTACGACGATGGCCGCGTACTGCCTCGGTGCGCTCGCGACCGCGATCGGGCTCGGCTACACGCTGGTCGACCAGATCGTTCTCGGGGGACTGGACGATCACCTACACGCCGTCTACGACCCAGTCGGTAAGTACGGCGAGGCTGCGCCGCTGTACGGATACCTCTACGTGGTCGGCATTCTGGGTCTCGTGTCCTGGTGGGCACATCTGCGGCTCGTCGCGAACGACGTGGGGCCCGCACGACTGTGGGGCTGGATCACGTTCGCAGTGGCTGCTCTTCCCGTACTCGCGCCGTTCGTGATGCGCGAATACGGACAAGCGGTGATACCTCTGGGCCTGGCCGCCGGATACGTCGTTGCCTGGATCTGCGGATTGGTCGGTGTCCTTGCGTTGCGAGGCTCTCGGTCCTGACCACGGCGAACGGGCGATTCGCGAAATCCGGCGCCGCCGCGGACAAGCGTGAGAGAGTCCGATTCGGACGGGTGGGTAGACATCGAGTGCGATTGGAGCCCTGAGATGCTCGAGAAGTCGAAGATCGAGAAGTTGCCGCGGAACGTCGCGGTCGTAGCAGTTCTTGCTGCAGCAGGGATGTTCGGTGCAGCCGTTGGGTCTGCTGCGGCTGCGCCGCTCAACCCATTGCAGATTCCGGTGGTGACCGGCCCCGAAGTCGGGCAGGGCGGGGTGCCCGGAGGGTTCCTTCAACTCGTGAACGTGACAGCGTCGCCCGGTGTCGAAGCGGGCGTCACGGCGTTCGAGGTGGCGAACCCGGCCCCCTACCACTACCAATACAACTACCGGTGGATCACGGTGCATTGGCAGAACCTCGCGACCGGCGCGGCGGGCGCCGTCGATCTTCGTCACTGGATCGACGACTTCCCGACCAATGCGGACAAGTCCTACGGTGCCACGCTTCCGATGCAGGGCGCGGCGAAGACGGGTTCGGGGCCGGTGGTTGCGACGGTCACTCACCAGCGTGACCAGTACGAAGCACCTCCGATGTCCAACGCGGTCGTGCCCGGAGCCGGCGTGATGTTCGTTCCCTGAACGGGACGTATCCTCGCGGAATGACCCTCGACCGGAATGCACTGGCCGCAGCGCTGGACGGGTTCGACCCGGTACGAGCCAACGTGACCGACGGGCGGGCGGCATCGGTTGTCGTCGTGGTCATGGGGGACGGGGCGGGCGGGCGTTCGATTCCATTGACGATGCGCCCTTCCACCATGCGTAACCACCCTGGCCAGTTCGCATTGCCCGGGGGCAGCGTCGATCCCGGCGAGTCGGGAATCGACGCCGCACTGCGAGAGCTCGAAGAGGAACTGGGCATCGCGGTCGGCGCCGACGATGTTCTCGGGCGACTCGACGACTACGTCACTCGTTCCGGATTCGTCATCACACCGTTCGTCGTGTGGACCGACCAGAGCATCGGTTCGGTGGTGCCGAGTCCGGACGAGGTGGAAGAGGTGTTCGCCGTATCCGCCGGGGAGCTGGATGCCGAGCCTCGGTTCGTCGATATCCCGGAGTCGTCCAAGCCGGTGATCCAATGGCCGTTCAGGGGGCACTTGATCCACGCTCCGACCGGCGCGGTCGTCTACCAGTTCTGCGAGCTGGCTCGCCGCGGTCGGCACACGAGGGTGGACGGATTCGATCAGCCCGTCTTCGCATGGCGATGAACCACTGGGACTAGCCTCACATTTCGTGACTGTTCTCGGATCGCTGACACGGATGATCGACCGAACCGGTGTGGAACCAGTGGCGTGGCGCGCACCCGCAACGGAGCCGGTCGAAGGCATCTTCGCCGCCAATGGACTCCTGGACGGCGCCGAGCAGTGGCGGCTTCCGGTGGGGAAGGGGCCGGAGGACGTTGCACTCGACCACGAGGGACGCGTCGTCACCGGCGGCGACGACGGCAAGATCTGGCGTTTCGACAGGAACGGAGTCGCCACTCAGCTGGCCGACACTCGCGGCCGCCCGCTGGGCATCGAAACGTTGGACGACGGACGGTTTCTCGTGTGTGACACGCAGCGAGGACTACTCCGCGTCGACGTTACCGGGCGGGTCGAGCTGTTGGCGGACGCTGCAGCCGGTCGATCCCTGACAGCCTGCAACAACTCTGCAGTGGGGCGTGATGGAGTCGTCTATTTCACCGACTCGTCTTCGCGGTTCAGTGTGGCGGATCACCGACTGGACATCTTGGAACACAGCGGGACCGGCCGGCTGCTGCGGTTCGACCCGGCGACCGGGGACACCGACGTGCTCGCCGACGGACTTCAATTCGCCAACGGCGTCGGCCTCGCCGCCGACGAATCGCACGTGCTGGTGGCGGAGACGGGCGCGTACAGCGTCTCTCGTGTCGAACTCACCGGTGCGAAAGCGGGAACGCGCTCGGTGATCGCGGAGAACCTGCCAGGACTTCCGGACAACATCACGTCGGAGACCGCGTCGGGGGTGTTCTGGGTCGCCCTCTACAGCCCACGCATGAAGCTGCTCGACATGGTCGCGCCGTATCCGAACCTACGGATCCTTGTAGCGAACCTTCCGGAAGTGATCCAACCGTCACCAGAAAAGGCCGGGTGGGTCGTGGCGATCG
Source organism: Rhodococcus huquni (assembly GCF_055231055.1). Lineage (NCBI taxonomy): Bacteria > Bacillati > Actinomycetota > Actinomycetes > Mycobacteriales > Nocardiaceae > Rhodococcus > Rhodococcus huquni. Next base: position 691,819 of record NZ_JBUYWE010000001.1, on the reverse strand, counting down.
ACTCGAACGGCGCGATCGTCAGGAGTCTTCGAGGTGGACGCGGGAGCTATTCGCCGATCACCGGTGTTCGCGAACACGACGGATGGCTCTACCTGGGTAGCCTGAGCTCAGCGGCGGTGGCGCGAGTGCCCCTGTCGGGTCGTCCCGATTGATGCTGCCGACGCGACACGGTCGACCTCGCCGAGGGAGCAGGGAAGTCGGCGGCCTCATGTGGAAGAGTGGTCGCGCAACGGGGTAGCCGACACGACGGGGTGAAGCAGTTGGACGACGAGTCGATGCGGTCGAGCCGCATTCTCACGGTCCCCAACGTCTTGAGCGTCGTCCGGTTGCTCGGCGTCCCGTTGTTCGTGTACCTCTTGCTCGTCGAACAGGCCGATGGATGGGCTCTGGCCGTGCTCATGGCGAGTGGGTTCACCGACTGGTTGGACGGCAAGCTCGCCAGAGTTCTCGGTCAGATGTCACGGCTGGGGGCCCTCCTGGATCCGTTCGTGGACCGCCTCTACGTGGTGACGACTCTCGTCACATTCGTCATCAGGGGATTCATCCCGTGGTGGGTTGCCGCGATTCTGATCGGGCGCGACGCGGTTCTCGGTCTCAGCCTGATCATCTACAGGAGACGTGGTCTACCGCCTCCCGAAGTGATCTACCTCGGCAAGGCGGCGACGTTCCTGCTGATGTTCGCTCTGCCGCTGATCCTTGCGGCGCAGGGTGATTGGGCAGTCGCGAATGTGGCGCGTCCGCTCGGTTTCGCCTTCCTCGTCTGGGGCACGGTCCTGTACGTGTGGACGGGGATCATCTACCTCGGCAAGGCGTTCGACGTCATACGGTCCGGGCCGCCGACCGCTGACCGAGGCGATCGGCGCCGATCAGGCATCGACCGATGAAGCGAAGCGACGAGGGCGTCGTTCGAAACCCGGAACCTTCGCTCCTTCGCTCGCTGATGACCGAGCACCTCGATCCCGGGTATGCGGCGTCAGCACGCGCTCGTGCGGACGGGAAGCGAAAATCCACTCCGGGTTCGCGAGCGGTGTGGTTGATCTTGGGAGCACTCTTCACAGGTTTCGTCCTCTGTACGGCGTACCTACAGGCTGTGGAGCGGGTACCCGGGACCGAGCACGTTCGGTCCGATCTGTTGTCCAAAGTCGACGCTGCCGAGGCCGATATCGACGAGCTGACGGGGGAGCGGGATGCCGTGTCCGGAGAAGTGGACGCGGCACGTAACTCTGCGCTGGCTGGAGATGTCGACGGGTCGGGACTGTTGGCGCAACTGCACGGCGTCGAAGTCACCGCAGGTGCCGATCCGGTCCACGGCCCGGGGCTCGTCGTGACGTTGACCGATCCGGTTGCACCGCCCGACCTTTCCGATTCGTCGCAGCGCAGTGTCGGTGGCCGCGCCGTGGTGCTCGACCGTGACCTCCAGGCCGTCGTGAACGCGATGTGGGGTAGCGGCGCGGAAGCGATCGCCATCAACGACGTACGGGTCGGACCCGGCGTGACAGTGCGCCAGGCCGGTGGAGCAATGCTGGTCGACAATCAGCCGGTGTTCTCGCCGTACGAGGTGTCCGCGATCGGACCACGAAGCGACATGCAGACCCGATTCGTGGTGAGCGACGCGTACTTGAGGTTGAGCAGCGTCCAGCAGCTGTACGGCATCGACTTCTCGGTGACCGAATCCGACGACATCTCCTTGCCTGCCGCCACCGTTCGGGAGACCCGGATTGCACGGGAGGGTGGCTCATGAGTGAAAGTCCGCTACGGCGGCGGGGAGCAGCAGGGCGTCCGATCGCACGATCGGACGCCGCGAGAGGAGTGACCCAGTGTTGAAGCGCGGATCGGCGATCTACGGTGTTCTCGCGTTGATCGTCGGAATCATCCTCGGGGTGGTCTTCAGCCCGCAAGTGCCCGATCTGGTTCAGCCGTACCTTCCGATTGCCGTGGTGGCGGCCCTCGATGCGGTGTTCGGCGGGCTGCGAGCGTACTTGGACGAGATCTTCGACCCGAAGGTGTTCGTCGTGTCGTTCGTGTTCAACGTTCTCGTTGCGGCACTCATCGTCTGGCTCGGCGATCAGCTGGGCGTGGGCACCCAGCTCTCGACTGCAATCGTGGTGGTGCTCGGCATTCGAATCTTCGGTAATGCGGCCGCACTGCGCCGTCGGCTGTTCGGGGCGTGAGGAACATGAGCGACGACACCGACGATCGGCAGGGGAACACGAACGAGCAGGAGAACACGCTCGAACACGAGAACAAGCACGAACTGCACGAGAAGCGGACCGTTTCCGTCCAGACACATCTCGTGTTCGGACTGATCGCGGCGGTACTGCTTGCGGGTCTGGGTATCGCTATCGTCACCCAGGTTCGAAACACCGATTCCGGCGACAGTCTGGATTCGGCGAGTCCGGCCGATCTACTCGTCGTGCTGGACACGTTGAATCAGCGTGAGGCAGCCCTGCGTCAGGAAATCGGAAACCTGGAACAGAGCCTCGCGACGCTGCAACAGAGTGGCAGCTCCGAAGCGGCCCTCGAAGAGGCGCGTGCGCGTCTGCGCAGCTTGTCGATTCAAGTGGGGTCCGTCCCGGCCACTGGGCCGGGGGTGACCATGACGGTGACAGACCCCAACCGGGGTGTGAGTTCTGAAGTGCTACTCGACCTCGTGCAGGAACTTCGTGCGGCGGGAGCCGAGGCCATCCAGATCGCCGGCGCGGGCAGCTCCCCGATCCGCATCGGAGTCGACTCGTGGGTATCGGGTTCCGCAGGCGACCTACGCCTCGACGGTCAGGCGATCAAGGCTCCGTACGAGGTGTCCGCAGTCGGCGATCCGCCTACTCTGGCAGCTGCGCTGAACATTCCTGGTGGAGTGGTGGACAATGTCTCGCGTAGCGGCGGAAGACTGACGATCGGGCAATCCGAGCAGGTCACGATCTCCGCCTTGCGAGAGGCGAAACCTCGCCAATACGCTCAGCCCGGAAAATGATCTTCGCATCCGAACTCGGAATGCAATCGAAAGGAAGCCACCGTGAGTGAGCCCGAAACCCCCACCGATCTGCGGTACACGGCAGAACACGAGTGGGTGAAGCGAACCGGCCCGACGACGGTTCGTGTCGGCATCACCGACTTCGCCCAGGCGCAATTGGGTGACGTCGTTTTTGTTCAGCTCCCGGCAGTGGACGAAGAGGTCACTTCCGGGGAATCGTTCGGTGAGGTCGAGTCGACCAAGAGTGTCTCCGACATCTTCGCCCCGCTCACCGCGAAAGTCGTTGCCGCCAACACGGATCTGGACGGTAGTCCGGAACTGGTCAATTCCGCTCCCTACGCTGAAGGGTGGTTGGTCGATCTCGCGGTTTCCGACGAGAACACCCTCGACACAGCCCTGGGCGACATGCTCGATGCAGCCGGATACGACGAGATCGCCGGCGGGTAATCGCGGCCGATCTCCACGCGGCCGCATCCAGGAAGGCCGTGGCCGTACTCGCCTGTCTCGCTACACGTGCGGGCCGCTGCAGGGTACGGTCGAGGTGAACGCATGTGCCGATGCAGAGCGTTGGTCCGCCGCGGGAGATCGATTGCGGAAGAAGGTATGGCGTCGAGGGGTCGCTCGGCCCCGAGACGGCAAGAGATATCGAGATTGTTCGGATGTAGTACGTAAGCGAATTAGCATGTGAGCACTGCGTGGTCCAGCGAGGGCGACTGGACGATCGGACTGAGGAGGATAAACGGTGAGCGAGAACGGCAACGACGCGGGTTATGGGGAAACGCCGGCAGAAACGACATCGGTCTTCCGGGCAGATTTTCTGAACGAGCTCGACAATGCGACCAGTTCGCAGGCTTCGGAGGCACCCGTATCCGGCGTGGAGGGCCTGCCCGCAGGTTCCGCACTGCTCGTCGTCAAGCGCGGGCCGAACGCAGGATCGCGGTTCCTGCTGGATCAGCCGACCACTTCGGCCGGTCGTCATCCGGACAGCGACATTTTCCTCGACGACGTGACCGTGAGTCGTCGACATGCCGAATTCCGTCAGGACGAGGACGAGTTCCAGGTCGTGGACGTGGGAAGCCTCAACGGCACGTACGTCAATCGCGAGCCTGTCGATTCGGCTGTTCTTGCGAACGGTGACGAGGTGCAGATCGGCAAGTTCCGACTGGTCTTCCTCACCGGACCCCGCGCGGCGTCCGGTGGCTCGCAGATCGGTGAATCGTCGGCAGGTGCAGGTAGCCAATGACGGCGGTGCGGCAGCAGCAGCAGGCGCAAGCCGGGATGTCGATCGGTACCGTTCTGGACCGACTTCGTACCGACTTCCCTGATGTGACGATCTCGAAGATTCGCTTCCTCGAAGCCGAGGGGCTCATCAGTCCCGAGCGGACACCGTCGGGGTACCGGCGTTTCTCGCTCGCGGACTGCGAACGTCTGCGTTACGTGCTGACGGCGCAGCGGGATCAGTATCTGCCGCTGAAGGTCATCAAGGAACAACTCGAGGCGATCGACAGTGGTGTGGCCACGGTGGGCGGGGAAGACGCGCCGCGTCGTCCCCGCGCGCTGGTCGTCGCTCCCGGCGACGTCTCACCCGAGGAGTTCCGTTCGGACCGAGAGGTTCGTATCGGCCGCGACGACATGATCTCGCGGGCAGGTATCGACGAGAAGTTTCTCGGCGAGCTCGTCCGCGCAGGTCTTGTCGTGCCCGGCGCGGCCGGATTCTTCGACGAAGAAGCCGTCACGCTCGCCCGGACCGCGAAGGCGATGTCGGAGTTCGGCCTCGAGGTTCGGCATCTCAGGGCGTTCAAGTTGGCTGCCGATCGCGAGGCGGGGCTGGTGGCTCAGATCGCCGGACCGATCGCGAAGGGCCGTGACGCGGGTGCACGCGACCGGGCAGAGGAGATGGTGCGCGAGCTCGCAGCACTGTCGCTCACTTTGCATACGTGTCTTGTGAAGTCGGCTGTACGGGGTGCGCTCGATCGCTGACGCGGTCGAACGGTTCGCTCTGATCGAATAGAATCCAGGTACGGATTCACGCTCGCGGTTTCCGTACCCAGTCCGCAGGTTGGAGGCAGCACGATGAGCGAAATGCACGTGATCGGAGTTCGTGTCGAGCAGCCTCAGAATGCGCCTGTCCTGCTGCTGCGCGAAACCGACGGTGATCGCTATCTACCGATCTGGATCGGCCAGACCGAGGCCACCGCGATTGCGCTCGAACAGCAAGGTGTGGAGCCGGCCCGGCCGCTCACTCACGACTTGATCAAGAACCTCTTCGAGGCATTCGGTCGTACCCTCGAAGAGGTCCGGATCGTCGACCTCCAAGAGGGAACCTTCTACGCAGACCTCGTGTTCGACGGCGACACGCGTGTCTCGGCCCGTCCGTCCGATTCGATTGCGATCGCGCTACGCGCCGGTGTTCCCATCTTTGCCGACGAATCGGTTCTCGCCGAGGCCGGCCTCGTGATGCCGGACGAGCGCGAAGACGAGGTCGAGAAGTTCAAAGAATTCCTCGACTCCGTGTCGCCGGACGATTTCAAGGCGACCGACGGATAGATTGCTCTCTGCCGCTGACGTACGAATCTCAAAAGTCTCAAGTAAAGGTTGAGGTTTGCGGCGCGTCGCATTGACCCGGTTTCGGGCGGGTCGTAGCGTTCTCTGCAGTGAACGAATGCCCTGCAGGGGGCATCGAGAGTAAGCTGGACAAATCCACGATGCGGATTTGCTCGATGTCACTCTGGCGACGCGCGCGTCATCAGGCGCACTGATCGTCGGGTTCAGTGCCACATGCGAGAGGGAGTACTCAGTGGGAGATCGGTCGCAGGAGAACGGGGCGAACCTCGTGCTTGGCGTCGGCGCCGGGCATTCGGACGACGAGCGAATCGCTGATTCCGACTTCGGGTCCGAAGACGTCCAGCCAGGTCTCTTCCCAGACGATTCTGTGCCGGACGAGCTGGTGGGTTACCGAGTACCCAGTGCGTGCCAGATCGCGGGCATCACCTACCGGCAACTCGACTACTGGGCGCGGACTTCGCTGGTCGTGCCGTCGATTCGGGGCGCAGCGGGGTCGGGCAGTCAACGCCTGTATTCCTTCAAGGACATTCTCGTCCTGAAGATCGTCAAGCGGCTGCTGGACACCGGAATCTCGCTACAGAACATTCGCGTCGCGGTCGATCATCTGCGTAAACGTGGTGTCGGCGATCTCGCCAAGATCACCCTCTTCTCGGACGGTACGACCGTGTACGAGTGCACGTCACCCGAAGAGGTCGTCGACCTTCTGCAAGGCGGGCAAGGCGTGTTCGGTATTGCGGTCAGCGGTGCGATGCGCGAACTGACGGGCACCATCGCGGACTTCCCTGCAGAGCGTGCCATCGACGGCGAGGCCGAGGAAAGCCCGGAGGACGAACTCGCGTCGCGTCGCAAGAACCGTGCGAACCGCAAGATCGGTTAGCAGTGGCCCAGATCGGTTAGGCAGTGGCATAGACTGGCCTCTGCGTCGACGCCGTGCGGGAGAGTTCCGAGTATCGCGACACAGGTCTTCCTGTGCTGCGTGATCGGGCGCCGAAGGAGCAACACCTCCCCGTCAATCTCTCAGGCATCCAGGACCGTGCGGGCTCCGACGCCTCTGGAAAGCGGTGGGAGCACCCACCCGCCCACGGGGAAAGGGCTGCTCCGGTCGTTGTCGATCGGGTCGGTACCGAATCTCTCAGGCGCTCGTGACCACGAGCAGGCGACAGAGGGGGAGGTGCGTACCACGACGTGGTGCGTGTCCTGTTCCTCCGAATCGTCTGGAGCCAACGTGGTCGATGCCGCAAGCCGTACATTCGCCGACCGTCATATCGGGCCGAGCACTCCCGAACTCACCCGCATCCTCGAACTGATCGGCGTGGATTCGCTCGACGCTCTCGCCTCGAAGGCCGTCCCCGCCGCCATTCTCGACGGTGTCGAATCCGGGATCGCCGACGGCCTCGACACCCTCCCGGCGCCCGTGGGGGAGCATGAAGCGCTCGCCGAACTGGCGTCGTTGGCGGGGCAGAACACGGTCGCGACATCGATGATCGGTCTCGGTTACCACGACACCCTCACGCCTCCTGTTCTTCTTCGGAACATCATCGAGAATCCGGCCTGGTACACGGCGTACACGCCCTACCAGCCGGAGATCAGCCAGGGCCGTCTCGAGGCGCTCCTGAACTTCCAGACGATGGTCGGCGACCTGACCGGCATGGAGGTCGCCAACTCCTCGATGCTCGACGAGGGAACCGCGGCCGCCGAGGCGATGACGCTGCTCCGGCGCGCGAACAAGAGCAAGTCGCCGCGTTTCGTCGTGGACGCAGACCTCTACCCCCAGACTCTCGCGGTGATCGAGACGCGAGCCGAGCCCTTGGGTATCGAGGTCGTCGTTGCCGACCTCACCGAAGGACTGCCCGAAGGCGACTTCTACGGCGTCCTGGCGCAGATGCCCGGCGCCTCCGGCCGCGTCACCGACCTGTCCGGAGTGATCGACGCCGCTCACGAGCGTGGCGCGCTCGTCGCCGTCGGCGCCGACCTGCTCGCATTGACGCTGCTGACGCCTCCCGGCGAGCTCGGTGCGGACGCGTGCTTCGGCACCACCCAGCGCTTCGGTGTCCCGATGGGCTTCGGCGGACCCCACGCGGGCTACCTCGCAGTGCACACGAAGCACGCACGGCAGCTGCCAGGACGACTCGTGGGCGTATCGGTGGATGCGGACGGAACCACGGCGTATCGACTGGCACTTCAGACGCGTGAACAGCACATTCGTCGTGAGAAGGCGACCTCCAACATCTGCACGGCACAGGTGCTTCTCGCGATCCTGGCGGCGATGTACGCGAGCTATCACGGTGCCGAGGGATTGAAGGCGATCGCCGAGCGAGTCGCACGGCAAGCGCGCGGTCTCGCGAACACGTTGTCGGCGGCCGGTGTGCGTGTCGTACACGACCACTTCTTCGACACCATCCTCGTCGAGGTGACAGGTTCGGCTGCGGATGTCTTGGAAAAGGCTGCGCAGGCAGGCGTGAATCTCTGGCTCGTCGACGCTGATCATGTCTCGATCACCTGTGACGAGGCGACCACGGACGAGCACCTGGCGACGGTGCTGCGCGCCTTCGCCGTGGAAGCGGGAGTCGAGTTCGCGTCGGAGCCCGCACTCCCGACCGGACAACTGCGGACCAGTGAATACCTGCAGCACGAGGCCTTCGTTCGGTACCGCACGGAGACCGCGATGCTGCGGTACCTGCGTGCACTCTCCGACAAGGACATTGCCTTGGACCGGAGCATGATCCCGCTCGGCTCGTGCACGATGAAGCTGAACGCCACCGCGGAGATGGAGGCCATCACCTGGCCGTCGATTTCGCGCTTGCACCCGTTTGCTCCGACTTCCGATGCGCCCGGCATGCTCGCGATCATCAAGGACCTCGAACAGTGGCTCGTGTCCGTCACGGGATACGACGCGGTGAGCCTGCAACCGAATGCGGGCAGCCAGGGTGAGTACGCCGGACTGCTCGCCATCCGCAACTACCACCTGTCGCGCGGTGACACCGAGCGGGACACCTGCCTGATTCCGTCCAGTGCGCACGGAACGAACGCCGCATCCGCGGTGATGGTCGGGATGCGTGTCGAGGTCGTGGCGTGCAGGCCCAACGGCGACGTCGACGTGGACGACCTGAAGGCGAAGATCGCCGATCACTCGGAACGCCTGGCTGCGATCATGATCACCTACCCGTCGACACACGGTGTGTACGAGCACGAGATCTCGGATATCTGCGCCGCAGTGCACGATGCGGGTGGGCAGGTCTACGTGGACGGCGCAAACCTCAACGCACTCGTGGGGCTTGCTCGTCCCGGACGGTTCGGTGGCGACGTCAGCCACCTCAATCTGCACAAGACCTTCTGCATCCCGCACGGAGGTGGCGGCCCGGGTGTCGGGCCGATCGGTGTCCGGTCACATCTTGCGCCCTTCCTGCCCGGACACCCGATGGCCCCCGAACTCGGTGAGAGCGGTCCGGTGTCTGCTGCTCCGTACGGCAGCGCATCGATTCTGCCGATCACGTGGGCGTACATCCGCATGATGGGAGCCGAGGGCCTGCGTCGCGCGAGCCTCACCGCGATCGCGTCGGCCAACTACATCGCGCGCCGACTCGACGAGTACTTCCCGGTTCTCTACACCGGCGAAGGCGGAATGGTCGCCCACGAATGCATCCTCGATCTGCGTGGGCTGACCAAGGAAACCGGTGTGACCGTCGACGACGTGGCGAAGCGTCTCGCGGACTACGGATTCCACGCACCGACCATGAGCTTCCCGGTAGCCGGGACCCTGATGGTCGAGCCGACGGAGAGTGAGAATCTCGCCGAGATCGACGAGTTCTGCGATGCCATGATCGCGATCCGCAAGGAGATCGATCGCGTCGGCGCGGGCGAGTGGCCGGTCGAAGACAACCCGCTGCGCGGCGCACCCCACACTGCGGAATGCCTCGTCGACGAGTGGAATCATCCCTACTCGCGGGAGATCGCGGTCTACCCGCGTGGCAAGGCACGACCGAAGGTCTGGCCGGCGGTGCGCCGCATCGACGGTGCGCACGGCGACCGCAACCTGGTGTGCTCGTGCCCGCCGATCGAGGCGTTCCAGGACGCCTGACGGGCACGAGGCCCGCTCGAGGTCAGGATTCGCGAACCAGTTCGAGGATCGTGATCTCGGGCGGTGTCCCCACCCGTACCGGCGGCCCCCACGCTCCGGCGCCGCGGCTCGTGTAGAGGGTCGTGGGGCCGAACCGGTCGAGGCCGGTCACCGATGGCTGTTGCGCCGGAACAAGATAGCCGAGTGGCCACATCTGACCACCGTGGGTGTGGCCGGACAGCTGAAGGTCCACGCCCAGCTCGGATGCCTCGACAACCTGTTTCGGTTGGTGCGCCAGCAACACGACGGCGCGATCGGGGTCGCGGTCGGCGAGAGCGGACGCGAGATCGGGTTCGTACGGGGCCGGCGACGTGAAGTCGTGGACGCCGGCAAGGTCGATCACGCCGTCTCCGCGGCGAAGTTCGACGCGCTCGTTGCGCAGGGTGTGAATCCCCAGGCCGTCCCATACGTCCAGCCAACGGCCGCCGTCGTCGGCATAGAACTCGTGATTCCCGCTCACGCCGTACACACCGAGCGGTGTTCGAAGGTCGGCGAGGGGTGCGAGGTCCGGTGACACCTTGGACACGGTGCCGTCGACCAGATCTCCGACCAGTGCGACGAGGTCGACGTTCTCGGCGTTGACCTGGTCGACGACATGGCGGGTGAAAGCGACACCGCGAGCCGGACCCACATGCAGATCCGATACCAGCGCGATCCGCATGCCTTCGAAGTCCCTGGGCAATCGGGCGAGTGGGACGCGGACTCGCACCAGTCGAGGATTCGCGGCCTCTCGGACGCCGTAGCCGGCGGTCGCCAGCGCTCCCAGGACGACGATTCCCGTGCCTACGCGAAGGACGTTCCGACGACCCGTGTCGACGGTCTTCGACGGGTCCACGGCCTCCGGGTCGGGCGCCTTCAGGGTCGACGTACCTCGTCGCCGTCGCGCAATCCGCAGCACGCCGGAGACGATTGCGATGAGCAGCAGGCCGATCAACAAGTACAACAGGGAAGCCAGCCATACCCAGCCGAGGAAGCCGACGGGACGGGCCCAGCTCGTGTCGAACACCTCGCCCGACCCGACCCCGACGAGGGTGAGCGCCCACAGCACGACGAGGACGACATCGGCGAGACGCGCCCACCCGCCCGGGATGCCGGTTGCTCGAACGAGGCGCCGGTGCAGCAGCCAGGTGACGAGGCCGAGGACGACGCCGAAAATCACGAGTCTGACCATCAGGAGGAAAGCCTTTCGATGGCTTCGCCGAGGGCGGGGCCGTCGGTCGAGTCGATGTTCACGAGGGTGCCGCCGGTCCGGTCCGATGCCGCCTGCAGTGTGCTTTCGGCGGGATTGTCACCGATGGAGATCACGTCGATCCGTACAGGGGAGCCTTCGTCGGTTGCCGCGGCGAGGGCGGCGAGCAATTCCGCTCGGGTCGACTGCGGCTGGTCGTCTGCGCCGTCGGTGACGAGGAGAACGGAGTTCGTGCGACCTGGAACGTAGTTGTTCACGGCATCCTCGTACGCAGCCGACAGGGAGGCGTACGTCCACGAACCGGTTCCGGGCTGAGCGTTCGACAGTCCGCGCTCGAGTTCCTGGCGGCGATCACCCTCGGCGAGGGGACCGGTGGGCACGACGGTCCGGTAGGGCGTCGACCCGTCCAGATTCTGGCTGTATACCCACAGACCGAAGTTCGAGGTCTTCGGAGCCGCCTCGATCCGCGCGCCCAGTGCAGCGGTGGTGTTGGCAAGGCGGGTCGCCGAGCCTTCTGTGGCGCCCATGGAGCGGGATTCGTCGAGAAGGACGGTGGTGGCACGATCTGGGACAGGAGATTCCACGATCTTCGCAAGCGCTGCGGCTGCGGGTGGCTCTGCGGGCGCGAGCGGGGAGTCGATCTGGGTGAAGTCGAGTGGAGAATCTGCGGGTGGTGTGGTGGCGGACACCTGGAACCCGGCATCCGCAAAACTCTGTGCCTGTTCCGGGGCTCGGAGGAACTCGACGAACTCCGACGCGGCACGAGACTTGGTCTCGTCCGTGCCTGCGAGGATTGCTGCGGGGTAGTCGGCCACCGGTGTCGACCCGGACGGAACGAACGCGGTGAGTCCTGCGCGCGGATCCTCCCGAAGGGTGGCGAAGACCCGCTGCTCGGTGCTGGGTACGGCGTGCACCGCAGCGTCCCCTTCGTCGGAGTGCGTCATCATGTCGGCGACGGTCTCGGACGTCGTGGACTCCGGCGACGGCCTCTGGGGAGCATCGCGGGACAGCTCGGTGATCGCGCTGCGCACCCTTCCGTCCGTGACTTGTTCGGGGGTGAGCGGCTCACCGGGACTTTCGGCCAGCGCCGCGGCGACGGCGTTCACTGCCATCGCGGTAGGAGACGAATCGGCGCCGATGGGCAAAGCAAGCCTCAGGTTGCCCCACCCGGGCAGTCCGCGGTCCTGTAGTGATGTCGGCCCGCTCTGCAGTGCCGGCAGATCCTGCCATCCGGTGGGGGCAGCGGAGAGTGCCGCGGACACGTCACGTGGCACTGCGAGCACTACCGGTGTGGCAGCGATGGATCGCGGTTCACCGGGCACGATGTCGGGCCGAGTCAATTGTCGGAGCGACGCCGTCGAGTCGGGAATCCACAGGTCCGGACGCGGCCCGAGACCGTCTTCGTCCCAGGGGGCGCCGGGATCGGCGCTCAAGGCTGCGCCGACCGTTCCGGTGGGCTTCGACGCGACCTCGACACGCACACAGTGATCGCGAACGACCGGATCGGTGTCCGTGTACGCAGTTGCGAGTTCTTCCACCGTGGGCGCGATATCCGGATCCGCGGTCACGTGCAGAATCGCTTCACCTTCCACACAGGTGCCTGCCGCCTGTGCGCCCTGCGAATCGATTCGCTCGCGAAGTTGGAACCAGCCGACCACCGCAAGGACGAGAAGGACGACGAGTCCGACGACGATGACGGGACCCTTGCTGACGCCTCTGATGCCGCCTTCGTCGCGATGCTGTCCCACCTGGTTCTCTTCCTGCTCTGTGTCGACTCTTCGTTTCCAGCCCCGCCGAGTCTAATGACGGCGCCCACCGGCACCGACGTCTCGACCCCGCCACCTGCGGCGACGGGGTCGAGACGTGTCGAGTTTCGTGTGTGGTGTCAGGCGTTGGCTGCCTTGTACTCACGACGGCGGCGATGCAGGATCGGCTCGGTGTAACCGCTCGGCTGCTTCGTTCCCTCGAGAATCAGCTCCTTGGCCGCCTGGAAGGCGATGTTGGAGTCGAAGTCGGGAGCCATCGGCCGGTAGTCGGCATCGCCGGCGTTCTGGCGATCGACGACTGGAGCCATGCGTTCGAGTGCCGCGACGACGTCCGCTTCCGACACGATGTCGTGGCGGATCCAGTTCGCGAGAAGCTGGCTGGAGATGCGCAACGTGGCACGGTCCTCCATCAACGCGACGTCGTGAATGTCCGGAACCTTCGAGCAACCCACACCCGCATCGATCCACCGGACGACGTATCCGAGGATCGACTGGCAGTTGTTGTCGAGCTCTTCCTTCTTCTCGGCATCGGACCAGTTGGTGTCGGGAGCAAGAGGGATGGTGAGGATGTCCTCGAGCTGAGCCCGCTTCTTGCCCGCGAGCTCGTCCTGGACCTGCGCGACATCCACCTGGTGGTAATGCGTGGCGTGCAGGGTGGCGCCGGTGGGCGAGGGAACCCACGCGGTGTTCGCGCCGGCCTTCGGGTGGCCGATCTTCTGCTCGAGCATGTCGGCCATGAGCTCGGTCATCGCCCACATGCCCTTACCGATCTGCGCCTTGCCCTTCAGCCCGGTGGCCAGGCCGGTGTCGACGTTCCAGTCCTCGTAGGCAGCGATCCACTTCTGCTGCTTCATCGCGCCCTTGCGGACGACGGCGCCCGCCTCCATCGAGGTGTGGATCTCGTCGCCGGTGCGGTCGAGGAAGCCGGTGTTGATGAACGCGACGCGCTCGCTGGCCTCCTTGATGCAGGCCGCGAGGTTGACCGTCGTGCGGCGCTCCTCGTCCATGATGCCCACCTTGAGCGTGTTCGCAGGCAGGCCGAGGATCTCCTCGACACGGCCGAACAGCTCGGTCGTGAACGCGACCTCTTCCGGGCCGTGCTGCTTGGGCTTCACGATGTAGATGGAGCCGGTACGGCTGTTGTCGAGCGGGCCGTTCTCGTCGTTGATCTTCAGTCCGTGAACCGCACCGAGGCTGGTGACGAGTGCGTCGATGATTCCCTCGGGAAGCTCGTTGCCGTCGGCGTCGAGGATCGCCGGGTTGGTCATGAGGTGGCCGACGTTGCGCACGAACAGCAGCGAGCGGCCGTGCAGGCTGAGCTCACCACCGTCGGGCTCGGTGTACGTGCGGTCCTGATTGAGCGAGCGGGTGAACGTCTTGTCGCCCTTGGCGATGGTCTCGGTCAGATCGCCGCGGTTCAGGCCGAGCCAGTTCCGGTATCCGACGACCTTGTCGTCCGCATCGACGGCGGCGACGGAGTCCTCGAAGTCCATGATCGTGGTGATCGCGGACTCGAGCACGACATCCTTCACTCCGGCCGCGTCGGTGCTTCCCACGGGGGAGGAGGCGTCGATCTCGATTTCGGCGTGGAGTCCGTTGTTGAGTAGCAGGACGCTGGTCGGGGCCTCTGCGTCGCCGCGGTAGCCGACGAACTTCTCCGGCTGCGCGAGTCCGGAGACGGAGCCGTCGGCGAGGGCGACCTTCAGGACGCCGCCTTCGATGGAGTACTTCTGCGAGTCGGCGTGCGAGCCCGACTCGAGCGGCGCAGCGGTGTCGAGGAAATTGCGTGCCCAGGCGATGACCTTGTCGCCGCGGACCTTGTTGTAGCTCGAGCCCTTCTCGGCGCCACCTTCCTCCGAGATGGCATCCGTGCCGTACAGGGCGTCGTAGAGCGAACCCCAGCGGGCGTTCGATGCGTTGAGGGCGAACCTCGCGTTGAGAATCGGGACCACGAGCTGCGGGCCTGCGGTGGTGGTGATCTCGGTGTCGACGTTCGCTGTCGAGACCTCGAACTTGTCGGGCTCGGGGACGAGGTAGCCGATCTGCTCGAGGAAGGCCTTGTACTCGGTCATGTCGATCGGCTTGCCGGCACGGTCGCGGTGCCAGGTGTCGATCCGGCCCTGCAGGTCGTCGCGCTTGGCAAGCAGGTCACGGTTCTTCGGTGCAAGATCGGTGAAGAGCTTGTCGGCGCCGGCCCAGAAGGCGTCGACGTCGACGCCGGTGCCGGGAAGGGCTTCGTTCCCGACGAAATCGTAGAGAACCTTGGCGACCTGAAGACCGCCGACCTGAACACGCTCAGTCATGAATAGCCTCACTTTTCCGCTATCGGAGCACCTGATCGATGCCGTGCATCGCTTCCGATGTTACCTGGGGGTAAACCCGTGAGTGCCGGTGACCGGGGTGTTCGAGATCACCGTGACGATCGGTCGCCGTCCGTGTCCGCGAGTGCGGTATCGGTGTCGGCGACTGCGGGGTCGAGGGTTGCAGGCACGTCGTCCGGCGATGGTGCTTCCACGAACTCACCGGCAGCTTCGGCGGCCGTGAGCCGCGAACGCCGCCACGCGACGGAGAGCAGTGCGAGCCACGCGGCGACGAGGACGACGTACACGGCGGCCGCGGGTGCGCCACCGATGTCCGCGTTCGACAGCAGCTTCTGTGCATTGGTGATGACGATGATGCCGCCGACGCCGGTACCGAGCAGCGTTGCGGAGATCCGGCTGACGAGCCAAGCCGCAATGGGGGCAGCGATCACACCGCCGAGTGCGAGCCCGGCGATGATGATCAGGTTGTCGAAGAAGTCGCTACCGAGTCCCAGGAGAAAGCCGACGCTGGCGGCCGCGGAGACGAGGAATTCCGACGCACTGACCGATCCGATGACCGTCCGGGGCGCCGTCTTACCGCGGGAGAGGAGCGTGCTCGTGGTGATCGGACCCCAGCCGCCGCCTCCACTCGCATCGATGAATCCGCCGAACAGTCCGAGCGGTGAGAGGAACTTCGCCGTGTGTGGGGAGGTGCGTGCGGAGTTGACCTCGGGCGGCCTGATCGAGAATCGGAGCAGCACATAGACGCCGATGGCCAACAGGATCGTGGAGGTGACCGGCACTGCGGAGTCGGTGGAGAGACCGGAGAGGATGGTTGCTCCGGCGAAGGCGCCTACGGCTCCGGGCACGCCCAGCTTGAGAACGAGCTTCCAGTCGATGTTGCGGAACCGCCAGTGCGACACTCCCGACGCCAACGTGGTGCCCACCTCGGCGAAGTGAACCGCGGCGCTCGCATGTGCAGGTCCGACGCCGCTGAAGACCAACAGCGTGGTCGCCGTCACGCCGAACGCCATCCCGAGGGCGCCGTCGACGAGTTGAGCGCCGACACCGACGAGCGTGAACACCAAGAGCTTGAGCATGGAAACTCCGACTGCAGACCGAAAAAGGGCACGTTGAACCGGCGCCGAGCCGGTTCAGCAACATCCTTGGTCGAAGCAGTGTCCGCGACGGGACGGCCAGAAGGACCGAAGAGCTAGGGAGGCGGCTGGGCCTTCCTGGCTCGTGCGGTTCACAGTGGCTCCCGGGTAAGTCGAAGTGGATCGCGTACGAGTGCTTACGCACGCACTACGAGATTAGACGCCCGGTGGTGTGCAGTCACATCCGGGACACGAACGGTGTGTTGTTCAGAGCTTGCGGGCGGACAATTCGACGCCCGCAGCACGCAGGCGGTTCACGAGGACATCCCCGATCGCGGTGGCGGGTGTGAGCACTCCAGCGGCGTCCGGGAGTGCGTCCCTGTCGAAGGCGAGACCCAGCGCGGACTCACCGAGCATCACTGCGGTCGCCTTGTAGCCAGGGTCGCCCTTGGCCTTCACCCGTGAGGCATAGCGGGCGCCCGTGCTCGTGGTGGTGAACACGTCGATCGTGAAATGACCCTTGTCCCGCGCGGCCTCGTCGGGACCTTCGCCGGGCTTCGGGAGAATCCGGTCGAGGAGAGCCCTGGTCGGGGGGAAAGCCAGGCCGGCCACACCGAGGCCGATGCCGGCGGTGGCCACGACTGCGATTGCAGGGGAGAGGGCCGACGATCCGACACTCATGACCTCGCGGTACTTGAACTGGCGGCCGTAGGCCCAGTCTCGGAGGGCGTTCGTTCGGCGAACGACACGAGTGTTCGCCGGGCCCATCACGAAGGGGATCTTCCATCCGCGCACGACAGGAGCGATGTCGCCCCCTTTCACGATGCTCATGTCGGACTGCCGACCCAGATCTGGTTCACGGGACCGGTCGGGGCTGAGCGAGTAGGGAGTCGCGGCCACACGCCGCAGGTCGGGAGCCTTCTTGGATTCGTCTATCTGGTTGCGCAGCGAGTCGATCGTGCCCCCGCTGACACCGCCGCTGAGCGACGTCACGACGAGGGTGGTGTCCGTCAGTTCACCGGCGCCGTCGGCTGCGACGGCCTCGTTGAGTACGTGGACACCGAGGTCGGACGGAATCGAATCGAAGCCGCACGAGTGGACGATCCGCGCCCCCGTGGACTTCGCGGTCGCATGATGCGCGTCGATGGTGGCTCGCGCGAACAGGACCTCGCCGCTGAGGTCGACGTAGTCGGTGCCGGCTTCCGCGCAGGCACGTACCAACTCGCGTCCGTACTTGGCGTAGGGGCCGACCGTGGTCGCGACCACGCGGGTGCGGGCGGCGAGCGCATCGAGTCCCGCTGCATCGTCGGCGTCGGCGACGATGGTCGGCCAGGAGGCCGCGCGTGTGCCGAGGGTGGCGCGCACCGCCTCCAGCTTCTCGGGAGACCGGCCGCCCAGCGCGATCCGGGCCGTGGCAGGAGCCTTGTCGGCCAGGTATCCGGCAAGGAGTTTGCCGACGAACCCGGTTGCGCCGTAGACGACGATGTCGAATTCGCGTGCAGTTCCGTTCGATTCGCTTGCACTCATGCCGCCAGCCTATACGTGACGAACGCGAGTGCCCGTGACGCGATGGACGGCCGATCTGCGGCCATGAGTGTGGAGAAAGGCGAAGCCGACCCACGAGGCGAGGACCAGTGAAGCAGCCAGGACCTGCACGAGGCCGATCGCCGACTCGGGATAGATCACTCCGGTGAGGTAGTGAGCGATGAATCCTGTCGAGGGCAGCGGCGCTTCGCCGGCGTGGATCCGGGCCCAACTCTCCAAGGCGGTGAGCGGGCAGTCGTAGCCGACGATGATGCCGCCGAATCCCCAGGCGACCGCTGCGAGATGGAGCGCGAGAGTGCGAGGGAATCGCCATGCGACGAATCCGCCCACGACGACGTACGAGATGAACGCGAGATGCGCCGCGAACGTCAGGTTCGCAATCACCGAATAGAGCATCTTCGCCCCACCTTCGAACGTGACGGCGGAATGCCGTCTGTCCTCAGATTACGTCGGGTGAAGGGGTAGCGGGCGCAACTGCGTCAGGTGTTCACCAGGGTGACGGCTCGTAGTCCTTCAGGAAGCACCCGTGCAGATCGACGCCCGACTCACCCTGCACGATCGGGTCGTACACACGGGCTGCGCCGTCGACCAGGTCGAGTGGGGCGTGAAAACCCTCGTCCGCGAGACGCATCTTGGTGTGGTGCGGACGTTCGTCCGTGATCCAGCCGGTGTCGACCGCTGTCATCAGGATTCCGTCGTCGAGCATTTCCTTGGCGCTGGTACGCGTCAGCATGTTCAGCGCGGCCTTGGCCATGTTGGTGTGCGGATGCCCTGGTCCCTTGTAGGCGCGGGCGAACTGACCCTCCATCGCCGAGACGTTGACGACGTACTTGCGCCGTGCCGCTGCGGCCGCCATCGCGGGTCGCAGCCGAGAGACCAGGATGAACGGTGCAACCGAGTTGCACAGTTGAACCTCGAGAAGTTCGATGGGGTCGACCTCCTCGACGGTCTGAACCCAGCTGTTGCTGTGTGCGAGGTCGGGCAGCAGTCCGCCTGCATCGATCGCAAGACCCTGCTCGAGCCGTTCGGGCGACGCCGATTTCGCGACCATGGCGAGGGAACTGACGGCTTCGGGCGTCATCGCTGCGTGTGCCATTGCAGAAGCATCCGACAGCGAGCCTGCGAGTGCGGCCGGATGGGCATCGCTGGTCTTGCCGAAGGTCAGTACCTCGGGTAGTTGCCCGGACGGGAGCGCGCCGCGCTCGGCGTCGGCCAGCGCACTGTAGGCGCCGGGGGAGCGTCGCACGGTCTGGGCGGCGTTGTTGATCAAGATGTCGAGAGGCCCCTGCTCCGCCACCGAATCCGCGAGCGCCACGACCTGGGCCGGATCACGCAGGTCGATACCGACCACGCGCAGACGGTGCAACCACTGCGCACTGTCCTCCATCGCGGTGAACCGTCGAATGGCGTCGTTGGGAAAGCGTGTGGTGATGGTGGTGTGGGCGCCGTCCCGCAGCAACCGAAGTGCGATGTACATGCCGATTTTCGCTCGGCCCCCGGTGAGGAGGGCACGGCGCCCGGTGAGATCGGTGCGGGCATCGCGCTTGCTGTGGCTTCGCGCCGCGCACTCGGGACACAGCTGGTGGTAGAAGGCGTCGACTCGGGTGTACCGCTGCTTGCAGATGTAGCACGGGCGGGGCCGGATCAACGTGCCGGCGACCGAGCCTTCCGTGTTCGACTCGAGCAGGATGCCGGCCGTCTCGTCGTCGATACGGTCGGGGGAGCCGGTGGCGGTGGCCGCGACGACCTTCCGATCGGCGTCGGACACCGCGTTGCGTGCGGAGATGCGCCGCCGCTTCTTCAGTCTCTTGAAGAGGTGTCCGACTGCGCGCTGCACCGTGATCGAATCCGGATCGTCGTCGTCCAGTGCCGCAGCCTGATCGAGAACCCGCAGACAGATCTCCAGGTCTGCCGGATCGATTCGGGCCACATCATTGCGCGGCCCAAGATTCCGCTCGTGCTCATCCACGCGGTTCTCGCCCTCTCACGAAGAAAGCCCCGGTTCCAAGGAACCGGGGCTTCTCGTCTGTCTCAACTCAGAACTGTCTGAAAATCAGCGT
The DNA here is from genome assembly GCF_055231055.1 of Rhodococcus huquni. Taxonomy (NCBI): domain Bacteria; kingdom Bacillati; phylum Actinomycetota; class Actinomycetes; order Mycobacteriales; family Nocardiaceae; genus Rhodococcus; species Rhodococcus huquni. Next base: position 672,209 of record NZ_JBUYWE010000001.1, on the reverse strand, counting down.
GTCCGAGGGGGGACTTGAACCCCCACGTCCGTTAATAGGACACTAGCACCTCAAGCTAGCGCGTCTGCCATTCCGCCACTCGGACTTGCTCCGCACCAAGGCACGGAGCACCGCATCTTCGAACACATCGTGCCCGTTTCTGTGGTGCCGAGAAAGACTAACCGATGAATCGCCGCGGCCCAAATCGCCTTGTGCGACGAGGTGGAAAGGTTGCGTTCACCTGAGCGTTTCCCACTGTGCGGTGGTAGGAAAGTGGGGTGTCTTCCACGGAAAAGAACCGGAGTCCTGCCCGCGCCGAATCCGAGATCGTCGATCTCGTCAGCTCCTTGATCCGATTCGACACCTCGAACACCGGTGAGCCGTCGACGACGAAGGGCGAACGCGAGTGTGCCGAATGGGTCGCGGCGCAATTGCAGGAAGTCGGATACGAAACGGAGTACGTCGAATCGGGGGCCCCGGGGCGAGGGAACGTATTCGCACGATTGAAGGGCGCGGACAGTTCTCGTGGCGCCCTCATGCTGCACGGTCATCTCGACGTCGTTCCCGCGGAGCCGGCCGACTGGCGGGTGCACCCGTTCGCGGGTGCGGTGGAGGACGGCTACGTGTGGGGTCGTGGCGCCATCGACATGAAGGACATGGTCGGCATGATCCTTGCAGTCGCAAGGCAACTCAAAGCCGAGGGGACCGTCCCGCCGCGTGATCTCGTGTTCGCCTTCGTTGCGGACGAGGAGGCCGGTGGCAAGTTCGGATGCCAGTGGCTGGTGGAGAACCGTCCGGACCTGTTCGACGGTGTCACCGAGGCAGTCGGTGAGGTGGGTGGCTTTTCGCTCACCGTCCCCAAGCCGGACGGGGGTGAGCGGCGCCTCTATCTCGTGGAGACGGCCGAGAAGGGCCTGGGGTGGATGCGTCTGACGGCCAAGGCCAGGGCCGGACACGGATCCTTCCTGCACGAGGACAACGCCGTGACCATCCTGGCGCAAGCAGTGGCCCGCTTGGGAGCCCACCGATTCCCGCTCGTGGTCCCCGACTCCGTTGCAGAGTTTCTGCAGGCGGTCGGCAACGAGACCGGGTTGGACTTCGACCCGGCCTCCCCGGACCTCGACGGCACACTCGCGAAGCTCGGCAGTATTGCCAACATCATCGGGGCCACGCTGCGTGACACCGTCAATCCGACGATGCTCGAGGCGGGATACAAGGCGAACGTCATTCCCCAGACGGCGCACGCGGTGGTCGACTGCCGAATACTTCCCGGACGGCAGGCCGAGTTCGAGAAGACTGTGGACGAGTTGATCGGACCGGACGTGACCCGCGAATGGATCACCAAGCTCGATTCCTACGAGACGACGTTCGACGGCCACCTGGTCGATGCGATGAACGATGCGATCCTCGCCAACGACAGCGAAGCCCGGACGGTGCCCTACATGCTCTCGGGTGGCACGGACGCGAAAGCCTTTGCAAAACTGGGTATTCGGTGCTTCGGCTTCGCGCCCCTCCATTTGCCCGCAGATCTCGATTTCAGCGCACTCTTCCACGGAGTGGACGAGCGAGTCCCTGTGGACGCACTAAAGTTCGGTACGCGCGTGCTCGAACACTTCCTGATGCACAGCTGATCCCCAGACAGAAGTGACACGAGAGAGAGGAACGGTATGCCCCACGATCCGTACGCGGACCTTCCGAAGCTGCCCACATTCGAGTTGACGTCGGAAGACATCAGCGAGGGCCAGCCCTTGAAGGTCGAGCAGGTCAGCGGAATCTTCGGTGCCGGCGGCCACGACAACTCGCCCCAGCTGTCCTGGTCGGGGTTTCCGCCCGAGACGAAGAGCTTCGCGGTCACCATGTACGACCCGGACGCACCCACCGCCTCGGGGTTCTGGCACTGGGCGGTGGCGAACATTCCCGCAGCCACCACGTCCCTCGTGGTCGGTGCCGGTGACGACGGCGGCACCGGTATCCCGCACCCGGGCGTCACGCTGAAGAACGACGGCGGACTGCATCGGTTCCTGGGTGCCGCGCCCCCGGCAGGCCACGGCCCGCATCGGTACATCGTGGCCGTGCACGCCGTGGACGTCGACACGCTGGAAGGCGTGACAGCGGACTCGACGCCGGCCTTCCTCGGATTCAACCTGTTCTCGCATGCGATCGCCCGCGCCACCATCACGGGAACGTACGAGCAGTAGCTGTCACTTGTGAACGAGTGTGGGGGCCGCGTATCGCGGCCCCCACACTCGTTTCGTTCTCGTTGTCGGTCGAGCGGCCTTCAGGCGTCCACGCCCGCGCCGACAGCCTCGGAGATGGACGAGTACCCGCGTTCGCGGAGCTTTCGTGCGATGCCCTTGTGGATGCCGCGCATCCAGAACGGACCGCCGTAGATGAAGCCCGTGTAGCCCTGCACGAGTGCGGCGCCGGCGAGGATGCGTTCCCACGCCTGATCGACCGTCTCGATGCCGCCCACCGAGACCAACGCGATGCGGTCGCCGACGCGTGCGCGCAGCAGACGAAGAACCTCGACCGATCGATCGGCTACCGGCGCTCCCGACACCCCACCGGGGCCGATCGCGGCGACATCCGGTTGCGGTGTCACGAGCCCGTCGCGCCGGATGGTCGTGTTCGTGGCGACGATTCCCGCCAGGCCGAGTTCGAGAGCCAGATCGGCCACGGCTTCGATGTCCTCGTCGGAGAGATCCGGTGCGATCTTCACCAGTACCGGAACGCTGACCGTGTCCAGGACTGTCTGCAGAAGCGGACGGAGCGTGGACACCGCCTGAAGGTCTCGGAGACCAGGTGTGTTGGGTGAACTGACGTTGACGACGACGAAATCCGCGAGTGGGCCGAGAAGGCTGGCGCTCTGCCGGTAGTCCTCGGCGGCGTCGTCGACCGGAACGACCTTGGTCTTGCCGATGTTGGCGCCGATCGGGATTCCGCCGCGGCGCTGACGCAGGTAGTTGGCCGCGTGGCCGGCGCCGTGATTGTTGAAGCCCATGCGATTGACGAGTGCCCGGTCGGCAGGCAAGCGGAACAAGCGCGGCGTGGGGTTGCCCGGCTGGGCCTGCGCAGTGACGGTGCCGATTTCCGCGAAACCGAACCCCAGTGGTCCCCAGGCGTCGACCCCGGTGGCGTCCTTGTCGAAGCCGGCGGCGAGGCCGAGCGGCGCGGGAAAGTCGACGCCGAACACAGTGGACCGCAGTACCGGGTCGTCGACCACGAGGAGTCGGGAGATCAGCCAGCGCACGGGAGGAACCCGTGTGGCGAAGCGCATCGCGACGAATGCCAGATGATGGATTCGTTCCGGCGGAGCGAGGAACATCAAGCGCAAGAGCAGGTGATACACGTAGTTCTCCCTAGATTCCCGGATCCGGAACATGATGCGCGGTCTTACGCCGTTCGAGCAAAACACGCCTGGTTCCGTCCGAATACAGGCGGACGCGCGATAGTTTCCAGCCCCCGAATTCCGCGTGGATGGACAGTCGCAATGCTGCGCTGATGCGCGTCACTTCAGGTGGAAGTCGCAGGTGCACGAACTCCGCATCCTCGTTTCCGGGACCTTGCGTGACGACTTCCCACCCCTTCGGCAGTCTCGACGAACCGGACGACTGCGGTGGGGGTGGCGTCGTCACGGCGCGGCCCGGGTAGGGATGCGTTGCAGGCCGTCACCTGCCGCGGATCCGACGAAGAGGTCACCGGTGCGCGAATCCACGGCGACGGAGTTCGGCTGCCGGACCGTGGTGAACCGGGCCGTTTCGACGCCGACCCCCGAGGAAAGATCGAATCCGACCACCTCGTTGGTGCCCGACAAGGTCACCCACACGGTGTCGGTGCCGGAGTCGTGGGCAACTCCGACGGGTGCGGGACCGACCGGGAATCGCTGACGCAGCGTCAGCGAGTCCGTCGTGTAGACCAGCAGTTCGTCGCCGGGGGTGTCGGTCACGAGGATGCGACCGAACGAGTCGGTCGTGAGCGAGTGAGCGCCCTCGCCTACGCGTAGCGCCACGCCGAGGGACTCCTCGTTCACGTCGATATCGGTGACCGAGGTCTGCTTCCGATCGAGCGCGGTGAGACTGTTTCCGACGACCGCGAACGCGTCGACCGAGGCGAGTCCGGTGATGGTCCGAACATCGTTCGTCTTCGGATCGATGATGCCGATGGTCCCGTTGTCGGTACCGGCGACGATCCGGCCGTCGTCGAGCTGTGACACCGAAAGTACGTTGCCCTCGAAGGGCGTGGACGTGATCTCGCCGGTATTCAGGTCCAGACGCCCGACCTGATCCTTCATGGCGAGGAGCGCCGTTCCGTCGCCGACCGGCGTGACCTGCCGAACAGGCCGGTCCGTGCCTACTTCTCGCGGCGGTGCGGCCGGATCGTCGTTCTCGAACAATCGAACCTGTCGTCCGTCGTCACCGGTCACGATCAGGGTGTTCGTCGCCGGATCGATCGTTGTCGAATCGACCGAGAAGGGCAGTGGTTGGACGACGCCCGCAGGTGCAGTTGTGACGGGTGGCGATTCGGCGGCAGTGGCACGCTCGATCGTCTGGACCTTGTCCTGATCGTCGCCCGAAGAACAGCCCGCCACCAGCAGCAATGCCGATCCGAGGAGTGTGGCAACCACACGCAGTCCGGGACGTTTCATGTAATGCTCCCTCGGATTCGGGCCGACTGTTCGACCCCATCAGCATCCCTGATCGGCGCAACGCCGTTGCAGGCGACTCGGGATAGCGGCCGATTCGGGTTACCGTGTGATCGGTTCGCGCGGTCGACCACCGCCGTCAGCGAGGAGAGATCCGTGGAACGTTTCGGTTCCCAGTTCACAACCGAATACATTTCCGCCGGTGCACATGCCCACGGTTTCGGTAGAACGGACGATGGGCGCCAGTACACGTTTCGCGTGTGTGGCCGGACCCTGGTCGCCCGGATCTACCGGTACGAATCCGGGTATTCGGTGCCCGATCGGGAGGATGTGATCGCCGAGGTTCGCCGATCGGTCACCGAGATCGATCTGAGCGACGAACGCAGCGTGATTGCCGTGGTGCGGGACGCGGTCGCCGACCCGGCCGCAGACACCGGCGAAGACCGCCGTGGAGAAGGATCGGCAGTGCGTGCCGTCCTCGCCAAATTGGGTCTCTAGGCGTCGTCGACCGGCAACCGGTCGCGTTTGGGGATCACGAGTGTGGCACCGGTACGGGGGTGCGCCATCACCTCGACCGGGTGTCCGTACACCTCGGTGAGCAGATCCTCGGACAGGACGTCGGCAGGCGGGCCGTCGGCGACGATTCGCCCCTTCTCCAGCACGACGATGCGGTCGGCATAGGCAGCAGCGAGAGCGAGGTCGTGCAGCACCACGACCACTGCTTTGCCCTGCGCGGCGCGTTCGCGTGCAACCGTCATCACCGTCTCCTGATGACCGAGGTCGAGTGCTGCGGTGGGCTCGTCCAGAAGAATTGTGTCCGTCTGTTGCGCGAGGACCCTCGCCAATGCCACGCGGGCGCGCTCGCCGCCGGAGAGCGCGGTGAACGGTCTGTCCGAGAACGTGTCGACATCGCAGATGCGCATCGATTGCTCGACGAGCGCCGAGTCCTCGTCGGCACGAGAAGTCCGAGCCCAGGGGGAGCGTCCCATGGTGACGACCTGGCGTGCGGTGAACGAGAATCCGACCGTGTGCTGCTGCGGAAGGACGGACCTGCGCTGAGCCATCTCCAGGTGCGACCACTGCGGCAGTGAACGGCCGCCGAGTTCGACGTGTCCTGAACTGACGGGCTGGTCTCCGGACAGTGCGGCCAACAGGGTGGACTTGCCGGCGCCGTTCGGTCCTACCAGCACGAGGATCTCGCCCGCCCGCACGTCCATCGAGACGTCGCGGAGGATCGCTCGATCTCCGAATGTCACGTCGATTCCCACGGCGCGCAGCGTGACCGCTCCGGTTCCGGCCGGCGGAGGTGGCCCATCGACCCTGCGTGCCGACGCAAGTCTTCTCAGGGCCCGGATCATGCCCAACCCCCTTGGCTCGCACGGGTGCGGCGGAGGAGCCAGAAGAAGAAGGGACCACCGACCAGCGCCGTCAACATGCCGAGCGGCAGGTCTGCGTTCTGGACGAGAGTGCGCGCCCCGAGGTCGGCCAGCAGGAGTACCAACGCACCACACAGAGCGCTGGCCGGGATCAGGATTCGGTGGCCGGGGCCGACCATGATGCGCATCAGATGGGGCACTACGAGACCGACGAACAAGATGATCCCCGTGAACGCCACACTCGACGACACCAGAATCGCGACCAGGAGCACGGCGATCAGTCGTAGTCGTTCGACGTTCAGCCCCAGGTGGCGTGCCGCGTTCTCGCCGAGCGCGAGCAGGTCCAATTTCGGTGCGATGAGCATGGTGACGGCGATGCCGGCGATCGCCATCGGCGCGACCACTGCAACCGAACTCCAGGTAGCGGCGTTCAAGCTGCCCAGCTGCCAGAACACGATCTGGTCGCGTGCCGCTGGATCTGCGACGAAGGTGAAGAAGGCGATCAGACCCCCCGCGAACGCGTTGACCGCCACGCCGGTGAGCACGAGTGTGACCACCTCGGTGCGACCGTCGTGTCTCGCGAGCAGGTAGACGCCGACCGTGGTGACGAGGCCGGCCGCGAACGCGGCTGCCGCGACGGACCATCCGGCGGCGAAGGTGCCGCCGACGACGAATGCCGCGCTCGCTCCCACCGCGGCGCCGGCGGACACTCCGATGACCCCCGGTTCCGCGAGTGGGTTGGCGAACACGCCTTGGAGAAGCGCGCCGGCGCAACCCAATGCGGCGCCCACCAGAATTGCCAGAACCACCCTGGGGAAACGAACCTCCCACAGGGTGACGTCACCGCTCGGATGGGCAGGGACAGGGCCGAGGTCGAGGCCGATGCGGTGCAGAATGCTCCCGACGACCTCCAGGGGACTCGTCGGTACCTGTCCGATGCAGGCGGACAACACCGAACACACCAGGAGAGCCACCACCAGACCGGCCAACACCATCGCCGCTCGGCTGCGCGATTTGTTGCCGGAGCCGACGTCTATACCGACGTTCACGTAGTTGCGGGCGGATACAGTGCGTCGGCCAGTGCCGCGAGCACGCGACCGGTATTGGGGCCGAAGCTCAGGAGAACTGCGTCCGCCATCTCGACAACCTGCTGGTTCTTGCCCGCCGGAGTCTGAGCGATACCGGGGATCTTCTCGAGCCCGTCGATGCCTCCGATGGACTCGAGCCCATTCGTCATCATGAGGAACACGTCGGGCGCCGCGGCGATCATCGCCTCGCTGGTGATGGGGGAGAACTGTTGTGTGAGACCGGATTCGGTTCCGGCGTCCACCGCGCCGAGAGCTTCGATGAGCGAATCCGCGCCGGAACCCGGCCCACCCATCATGGTGAGAGCGGTTCCTCGCATGTACAAGAACGCAACTTTCGGTGGGTCCGTGCCCTCCGGAACTCGGTCGTGCGCCGCCGCTATCTCTGCTTCGGTGCGTGCGGCCAGATCGCGGCCGGCGTCAGGCACTCCGAGTGCGTCCGCAACAGCGGTGATCTGTGGCGCCACGCCTTCGAGTGTTCGGGCCGGATCGAAGAACACGACCGGAATTCCGGCATCTCGCAACTGGTCCTGAACACCCTTGGGTCCGATGCTGGTGTCCGTCAGGACGACCGTGGGAGCGAGATTCAGAATTGCCTCGGCGTTGAGGGACTGCCCACCGGGCGTGACCACCGGAACGTCTGCTGCTGCAGGGAAATCGGAAGCGATGTCGCGTCCGACGACGTTGTCGCCGAGTCCGAGAGCAAAGACCGTTTCGGTGAGAGTGCCGTATCGGTCGGCGGTGACGATGCGGCTCGCATCGTCGATGGTCACCTCCGCACCGTCGAAGCTGTGGACGGTGGTGGGCAACGCAGGTGCCGGCATTTCGGCCACGGGTTGCGGGTCGGGGTCCGCCAGCGTCGCGGTGCGTGGTCCCGACGATCCCGAACCGGGATCCGCGCCCGACGCGCAGGCCGTGACGCCGAACAATGCGACCACCGACACGACTGCGACAGCAGCGATGCGTCGCCTCATTTGACGAGGTACCTCTCGATGTCGGCCTCGAGATCCGCGAACAACTGTCCGTTCAGGCGATACGCCGTGTTCACCTCGTCGATGACACGTTGCTGCTCCTGCTCGGTCAGCGGGGCGGCATCGAGTTTCGCCCGATAGGAGTCCTTGAACGGCTTCGGCTTGGGGATACCGTCGAAAATGTAGAAGCGGAGCCCGTCGGTTCGATATCCATAGGCGCGCTCGAGCATTCGCCTGATGATCTGTCCGCCCGACAGGTCGCCGAGGTATCGGATGTAGTGGTGCGCGACGAACCCGGCCGGCCAGCCGAATGCGACTTCGTCCAGGCGTGCGACGTACCGCTCCGTGGCGGGGAGTGGACGTATCGTTTCGCGCCACTGTGGGCCACGATGGAACTCCAGGTCCGCCTCGAGTGCGGGAACTCGAAGCAGTTCCTCGGCCAGGAACGGGGCGACCACTGCGTCGTCGGCGTGAGTCCGACCGGCTTCTTCGAGCCGGGTGTACACGAGGTACGTCTGCGCGAGGAGCTCTGCGTAGCCGTCCGATGTCAGCTCGCCGCCGAGGAGAGCGCCCACGAACCGGGACTGCTCCGTCTCGCGGTGGGCTGCGTCGGTGCCGGTCCGGAGGCGTTCGGAGAATCCGGCCGCCTCGTCTGGACGTTCGGCAGTCCGAATCTGACTGGTCATGCTGCTCCTCGCCTGTACGCCGATGCCGGTTCGCGTACCAGGTTAGCCTGACCTGCCTTGGGCGTGAACCGGCTACGCGCTGACGTCGTCGAGCGCCGCGCTGATCGCGGGTGGAAGTTCCAATTCCTCGGCGACGAGCACCCCGGTCAGCTGCGCGATGTCGCGGGCACCCACGATCGCGCTGGAGACTCCGGGACGGTCGCGCACCCAGGCAAGGGCTACTGCGAGTGGTGAGGTGCCGAGACCGTCGGCGGCGGTGACGACGGCGTCGACCACTCTGTTCGAGGCATCGCCGAGGTAGCTCCGTACGTGGTCGGCGTGGGCCTCGTCGGCACCTCGGGAGTCGACCGGCACACCGTTTCGATACTTTCCGGTGAGTACTCCGCCTGCGAGGGGTACCGCCGAGAACACGCCGACGCCGTGGTGAAGAGCCGCCGGTACGAGTTCTTCTTCGACGCCGCGTGCGAGGAGCGAATATTCGATCTGGGTTGCGACCAGGTCGGTGTCGCGCGCCGCCGACGCTGCGGTTGCGAGCTGCCATCCGAGATAGCCACGTGCCCCGACGTATCGGACACGCCCGCTGGTGACAGCGTGGTCGAGGGTGGTGGCCACCTCGTCGACGGGAGTTGCCGGGTCCCAGGTGGCGACTTGCCACACGTCGAGGTAATCCGTGCCGAGTTCACGAAGAGTGGAGTCGAGCTGAGCGAGAAGACCTCTGCGTGAGCAATCGACTCGGCCGCCGCCGATACCGGCGCTCGAGCTGACGACAAGCTGTTCGCGAGGCACGACGTCCCCGAGGAGTTCGGCGAGAATCCGCTGCGCCGCACCGTCTCCGTATGCGGGGGAGCTGTCGACCAGCGTGCCACCGGCGTCGGCGAATGCCGAGATCTGTGCTGCGGCTTCGTCTCCATCCGTGTCGCGACCCCACGTCAGAGTCCCGAGACCGAGTCGCGACACTCGAAGCCCACTCGCTCCCACCGTTCTCTGTTCCATAACCCGGCAGAGTAGTGGGCAGGCCGGGGCGCCTACCCATGCCACGCCGAGTTGATCGGTGAAGTTCGTGTCCCGGTACCGTGGCGCCGGTGAATTACGAACTCGACGCGGATGATTGGCGCCACACTCCCGAAACGGACATCTTCCATCTCGGAGCGGGCCGCACGAAGGTGAGTGAGTGATGGGCGAGGCGATGACCTGGCTTCAGGCGGTCGTACTGGGAGTTGTTCAAGGGTTGACCGAGTTTCTGCCGGTGTCTTCTTCGGGGCATCTGCGCATAGTCTCCGAGATCTTCTTCGGCGACGACGCGGGTGCATCGTTCACGGCGGTGACTCAGCTCGGTACGGAACTGGCGGTCCTCATCTTCTTCGCCCGCGACATCGCTCGGATCGTGACGGCGTGGTTCAGGGGATTGCTACACGCCGAGCATCGAAGTGATCTCGACTACCGCATGGGGTGGTACGTGATCATCGGCACGATCCCGGTCGGTGTGCTCGGCTTCCTGTTCAAGGATCAGATCAGGACGGGTGCTCGCAACCTCTGGTTGATCGCCACGATGCTGATCGTGTTCGCGCTCGTGATCGCCGCGGCCGAGTACTACGGCCGCAAGGTGCGCCCGTTGGACCAGTTGAACGCGCGCGACGGCATCATCATGGGTTCGGCGCAGGCTCTCGCCCTCATTCCGGGTGTGTCCCGCTCCGGCGGCACGATCAGCGCCGGACTGTTTCTCGGACTCACCCGTGAGGCGGCCGCCCGCTACTCGTTCCTGCTGGCGATCCCCGCGGTCGTCGCGTCCGGTCTGTTCAGCCTTCCCGACGCATTCGAACCAGCAGGATCGGGTCTCAACGCGAGTGGAGCCCAGCTCCTGGTTGCGACCGTCATCGCCTTCGCAGTCGGCTATGCGGCGATTGCATGGTTCCTGAAGTTCGTGGAGAACCACTCGATGTACTGGTTCGTCGGCTACCGAATCGGGCTCGGTGTGATCGTGATGGCACTGCTGGCGACCGGCGTCGTTTCCGCCACCTGACCGGCCGTTCGGAGTCCTCGAGTTTAGGCTGGGCGAATGACAGTTGTCCTGCTCCGTCACGGTCGGTCGACGGCCAACACCGCCGCAACTCTGGCGGGTCGCACCCCCGGCGTCGCCCTCGACGAGCGCGGCCGGCAGCAAGCACGATCGGTCGTCGACCGATTGGCAGGTGTTCGATTGGCGGCGATCGTGCGGTCTCCGCTGCTGCGTTGCGAGCAGACCGTGGAGCCGTTGGCACTCGAGCACGAATTGACTCCGGAGGCCGACGACCGACTCGTCGAGGTCGATTACGGAGAGTGGACGGGGCGCGAACTGAAGTCGCTGGTGGAAGAGCCACTGTGGAAGGTCGTGCAACAGCACGCCTCCGCAGCGGTGTTTCCCGGCGGCGAAGGATTGGCGCAGGTGCAGTCCCGTGCCGTGGCAGCAGTGCGTGAGCACGACGCCCGATTGGCGAAGGAACACGGCGGTGACGTGGTCTGGGTGGCGTGCAGTCACGGTGATGTCATCAAGTCGATACTCGCCGACGCGCTCGGTTCGCACCTCGACGGTTTCCAGCGGATCGTTGCGGAGCCGGCATCGATCAGTGTCGTTCGGTACACCGACACCCGACCGTTCGTGCTTCGCATGAACGACACCGGTGGCGATTTCTCGGGCCTCGTCGGCACTGCACCGAAGCGAGACGGACCGGCGGTATCCCAATCGGTGCCCGGCGGGGAGGTCTGACTGTGACTATTGACGGATAATGAGAAACAGGCGAGCGGGCACGACTTCGGCGATGCCCGGCTTCAACCCAAGGAGGTGCAATGTCACGCGCGATCCACGTATTCCGCACCCCCGATCGATTCATTGCGGGCACGGTCGGTCAGCCAGGTGACCGGTCTTTCTACCTGCAGGCGGTGCACGATGCCCGGGTGGTGAGTGTTCTGTTGGAGAAGCAGCAGGTACAGGTACTCGCGGACCGCATGGGTCTGTTGCTCGAAGAGGTCCACCGTCGGTTCGGCACCGATGTGCCGCCGGAGGGTGACCAGCCGGGTGACTCGAGCCCGCTGGTGACGCCGATCGACGCGGAGTTCCGGGTCGGCACGATGGGGCTCGGCTGGGACGCGGACGCGGAGGCCGTCGTGGTCGAACTGTTGGCCGTGAGCGAGACGGAGTTCGACGAGTCGGTGGTCCTCGACGATTCGGAGGAGGGGCCCGACGCCGTGCGGGTGTTCCTCACCCCGATTCAGGCACGGGAGTTCTCGTTGCGCTCGGAGCGCGTCATCGCCGCCGGCCGGGCGCCGTGCCCGCTGTGCGGCGAACCCTTGGCACCGGAAGGGCACATGTGTATTCGCACCAACGGGTATCGCCGCGGCGAGAGTTTCGGACTGCTCGCACCCGATGCGGACGAAGAGGAGTGACGGTTGCCCGTCGACGCGCTTCTGGACGGTGAGCTGACGCTCATCGGACAGATCACGCATGCCAGTAACGCCACGTTGGTGTGCGATGCGGAATCCGGAGACGACGTGGTCCGATGCGTCTACAAGCCGATTCGCGGCGAGCAGCCGTTGTGGGACTTTCCGGACGGCACCCTGGCCGGCCGGGAGCGTGCGTCGTATCTCGTCTCCGAACGCCTCGGGTGGGGCGTGATACCGCGAACGATCCTGCGTGACGGGCCTTTCGGTCCCGGAATGGTGCAGCGTTGGATCGACACGCCGGATCGACACGGCACGGACGTGTCCTCGGACAGCCCCGTCGGGCTGGACCTGGTCGACATCTGTCCCAGCGGCGACGTACCTCCTGGGTTCTTCGAGATTCTGCATGCGACCGACATGGACGGGTCGAACGTGACATTGATTCACGCAGACGATCCGAGGCTGCAGCGGATGGCGGTACTCGACATCCTGATCAACAACGCCGACCGCAAGGGTGGTCACGCACTCGAGGGTATGGACGGGTCCGTCTACGGCGTGGACCACGGAATCTGTCTCCATTCCGAGAACAAGCTGCGCACGGTGCTGTGGGGCTGGGCAGGCAGTGAAGTTCCCGGTGCGTTGGTGCTGGACGTAGCCGAGCTCGTGGAGGGTCTGTCGGGAGAGTTCGGCGACGAACTGACCGAGCACATCACGCCCGCCGAGGTGACCGCACTACGGGAGCGAGCGCTGGCACTCGTCGCCGCGCCGACGATGCCACGGCCGAACGGGAATCGCCCCATCCCGTGGCCGGCATTCTGACAGGCGCCAACCTCGGCTACAGCGCTCTCCATTACTCTCGGTTGCATGCAGTCTTGGTCCGACGTCGCTGTCCCTTCACTACCCGGCGAGGGTCCGCCGCTACGGTTGTACGACACCGCAGACCGGCAGGTTCGCCCAGTCGTTCCGGGGCCGACGGCCACGATGTACGTCTGTGGCATCACCCCCTATGACGCGACACATCTGGGCCACGCCGCCACGTACCTGACCTTCGATCTGGTCAACCGGGTCTGGCGCGACGCCGGCCACGATGTGCACTACGTCCAGAACGTCACCGACGTGGACGACCCCCTTTTCGAGCGTGCGGAGCGTGACGGCGAGGACTGGGTGGTTCTCGGCATGCGGGAGACCGCGTTGTTCCGTGAGGACATGGAGGCACTGCGAGTGCTACCTCCTCGCGACTACATCGGAGCGGTCGAGTCGGTCGGCGAGGTCGTCGCCTTGGTGGAGAAGCTGGTGGCGTCCGGGGCGGCGTACGTCGTGGACGACCCCGAGTACCCGGACGTCTACTTCAGAGTCGATGCCAACGAACAGTTCGGTTACGAGTCGGGTTACGACCGCGAGACCATGTCCACGTTCTTCGCCGAGCGTGGCGGTGACCCGGAGCGGCCGGGCAAGCTCGATCCGTTGGACGCCCTGGTGTGGCGAGCGGCCCGACCCGGCGAACCGAAGTGGCCGTCGCCGTTCGGCGAGGGCCGACCGGGGTGGCACATCGAGTGCGCCGCGATCGCACTCAATCGGATCGGAAGCGGATTCGATGTGCAGGGCGGCGGAAGCGACCTCATCTTCCCGCACCACGAGTTCTCCTCGGCCCACGCGGAGTCCGTGACCGGCGAGCGGCGCTTCGCACGGCACTACGTGCACACCGGAATGATCGGCCTCGACGGCGAGAAGATGTCGAAGAGCCGTGGCAACCTCGTGTTCGTCTCGAAGCTACGGGGCGAACAGGTTGATCCCGCTGCCATCCGGCTCGGTCTGCTCTCCGGGCACTACCGACAGGACCGGGCATGGACCGATCAGGTTCTGGCCGACGCACACGCGCGACTCGAGTTGTGGCGCAAGGCCGCTGCACTCGAATCTGCGCAATCCGCCGAGGACACCGTCGCGAGCCTGCGCCAACACCTGGCGGACGACCTGGACACGCCCAAGGCACTGGACGCGCTGGACGGTTGGGCGAGAAGGGCCGTCGACGACGGTGGCCCGAACACCGAGGCACCCGGATTGTTCGCCGCCGCCGTCGATGCACTCCTGGGCGTCGACCTACTGTCCTGACGAGGTTCGTGGATCGACCCCTGGCATACGTCGCCGGGCCGAGATCACACGAGTTCGAGTGAGTCGTCCACCGGCCGTGGGGCTCGGCGACGCAGCGGGGATCCGAGCGCCGTCGCCAAGTCCGAACCGTCGTGCTCCGCAAGCAGTTCGCCGTCGGTCCAGACGAGCAGCGCCGCGCTGACGCTCTGCTCGGCCGACGAGTGCGCAAGATCGTAGTGGGCGCATCCCGGTACCCCCGCGTACGTGATCCACAGGTCGTACCCCGTCATGAACAGGTCGAGGTCGAACTGGACGCTGAGTCCGAGAAGTTCGGCGCGTCCGTTGTCGTCGACGCCGGCGAATGCTTCGTCCAGAGCCAGCAGTCGCGGTGCGTGCGGATCAGCGGAATCGAGCATCACGTGCGCGGCCGCGAACAGTGGCAGGTGAAGCGATACCGACTGCTCACCTCCGGACAACGCGCTGTGCCGGGCCACCGTGAGTCGGTCCTCGTTGCCGTCGACGCCGACGAGGGTGAACGAGAACACGCGCCAACGACGGTAATCGAGTGCCGCGGACAGGATTTCCGGATACGACCGCTCCGGATGTGCTGCGCGGGCAGTTCTGATCCGATCGGCGAAATGTGCGCGCATGGTCGCGAGCTCGTCGGGGCCGAGTGCGGAGGAATCGCGTTCGAGCAACTTGGACACGGCGCGGGCGCGCTCGTCCAGATCGTCGGCGAGAACCCAATGAACTCCGATGGTGCTCCCGGACGACATGCGGCGCTCCCGCATCTCGGTCCCCATCTTCGCGATCAGTTCCCGAGCATCGACGGTGTGCTCGTGAATCTGCTGTGCGAGTCCGGTGAGTAGTGCATCCTCGAGAATCTTGCGTTCGGCATCGGTGAGCAGGTGTTCCTGATGTCCGCGCGACTCCGCGATACGAGAAGCGAACTGTCCCACCGACGAAACACCCTCGTCGTCCTGGATCTGGACCACGGTGAGGCCGTCGGGCGCGTCCCACTGCAGCCTGTAGTCCTCGCCTGCTGCGGCCAGACGTGCCTCGAATTCCTGTAGCGCGGTGGTCAGCGCGGATCTCGTCGACTTGCGGGCGGCATCCCCACCGCGGACCGACTCCGTCACGCCGATCAGCGACTGATGCAGGGCCGCCACCTCCGCGGGCAGCACATCGGTGTGTTCTTCGGACTCCTGGAGTCGGTACACCAACTGGTCGGCAGTCAACCAGGCGGACGAACTGGCCGGCCAAGCGTGGTCGGTACCGATCCCGAGGAGCTCGAGGATGTCTCGCTGCGCATACGGAGCGAGGCGGGCGGCGTCGTTGTGGCACTCGGTGAGTGCGACACGCAACGCCGATACGGCCGCGGTGTGTGCGCCTTCGGCTTTACCGATGGCTTCACCGGCGTCCTTGTCCGCCTTGCGCGCATCCCGCTGCTTCTTCTTGCACGCCTCGATTCGTGCATGTGCCTCGTCGAGCTGGGCGTCGATCTGTTCCGCGCTGGCACCGAGTGCTTCCCGCAGCGTGCTCAAGCGTTGAACCTGCTGGGCGAGAGACTCCTCGGCGATCACCGCCTCTTCGGCGAATTCTTCTGCGGTGTACCGGGCTTCGGTGAGCCGGTCGTCGGCCTCGGAAGCATGTTCGATCTCGCGCGCATGATCGCGACGCAGTCGCAGTACGGTCTCGCCCCGCTGTTCGAAGTGCCGCACATCGGCTGCGAGGGAATCGATGTCCCGGGCGACGTGCGGTGTCCGGTGCTTCACTGCGGCGCTGCGCAGCTGCTTCTCCTTCGCGCTCACCTCGGCGATGGCCTGATCGTGTTCGCGAACTGCAAGTACTTCGGCCTCGGACCTGCTCCGCAGCACACCCGCAGTCTCGGTGACCGCCACGAGCGCTCGTCGAATGTGCTTCGTAGTGGGTAGCTCGCCGCCGACGCCGGCCAGACGAGCGAGGAGGGCACGTGCGTGCTCCTCCTCGGCGCGGACCCGCTCGAGCGTGGCCTCGGCCCCGGCGATGTCGTGGTCCAACTCTTCGATGCGTACACGCCTGCGCCGCTCACGGGCCGTGGCTCCGATGTACTCCGCCTCGGCCTTCGTATGCCTTCCTCGTAGCACCCCTTGACGAAAGTTGCCGCGACCGTCCAGAGCCGGGGTGGGACCGTCTTCGATCGGTCCGTCCCAGGAGATCGAGGCGAGCACATTCGCTATCCGCTGTTCCGACACGCCCGCATCGGATTCGGGTACGAGAACGTCACGCAGCGTGGAGCCTGCGGGGCGGTCCCCGGGAGGTAGGGGAGTCAGGTACTGCTCGGATTCGAGGTCGGCAAGCGCGGAGGCGTTATCGGTGACCCAGGCGTCCAGAAGGTTCGACGCCTGCAGGGCCGCCTCGACGACTGCAGCAGTGTGCGCGTCGATGTCGTCGCCGAATCGGACCAGACGCCACAGTGGTGCGCCCTCGAGTTCGGTACGTGCTCCGGTACGTGCGTCCGACGGAGGTGGAGCGTCGTCGTGCTCGGCCGCGACCGCCTCTCTGGTCGCTTTCAGTTCCGTGAGCGTGGTCTCGGTGGCGGTGATGTCGGACGCGGCGTTCTGGCGGTCGGTCCTGACAGCCTCGACGGCGTCGGCGCTGCATCGTGCGAGTACTTCGCTCAGTGACGCTGCGTCTTCGTCACCGACCTGCGACAAGGCGGCGTCGAGTTCGTCGAAGAGTGTGTCTGCGATGCCCACGGTCGCGAACAAGTCGGAGTGCTGCGTCCACCAAGCGCGCAGATCCACCGCGCATTTCCCCCGGGCGACCTCCACAGCTGCTTCGGCCTCGATCGTTGCAGTCCGTGCAGACTCGTGCTGGTCCTGGCTCCGGCGGGCGGATTCGGCGGCGCGTTCCCGTGCAGCCGTTGCCTTCTCGACTGCGGCGGCCGCGGTGCGTACGGCCCGGATGTCACCGTCTCGCTCCTCGGCGTGACCGCGAAGTGCGTTCGTGAGTTGGTCCGAACGGCTGGTGTCGGGCAATGCGGTCCACGTGATGCCGGCGTCGTCGGCGGCGGCCTGGAGTTCGTCCTCGGCTCGGGAGAGGGCTTCGGCGGTGCGGGCGACGACGTCCTGCGCGCGGGCGGATTCCTCCGCGCGCTGTTCGAGGGTTGCCGTGGCCTTGCGCGCCTTGTCGATCTGTCCTGTGGTCGATCGTTCCAGCGTGGTGACAGCTCGGGTGAGGTCGTCGAGTTGAGTTCGGCCTTCGTACGCGGTGGAACGAGTGAGCGCATCGAGATTGGCGTTGGCCTGGTCGAGCTCTCGTTCTGCGGCCGCGAACCCCGCTTCGGCAGCGGCGCGGGCGGATTGTGCTCGTTCGCGTTCCGTGGCGGCCGCATTCATGTCGCTGCGGCCACGCGTCACGGAATCGAGGCGAGCGGACAGATGATCGGCATCGGACTTGGCGTGCAGTTCGAGATAGCGGGTGTAGACGCCGACGAAGCTCTGGGCGGCCTCGTCGGCCGCCGTGAGACTCTCGAGCGCCCGCCCGACTTCTTCCATGTCGCTGAACGACCGGGCGGCCTCGAGAACCAGCTGCTCGTCGAGCGGCCGCAGTCCGTCGGTCAGCGCCTGCGACAGGCCCTTCGGGTCGAGATTCTTCGCGAGCTGGGGGCGCCGGAGAGTGAGGATCAAATTGATGAGCTGGTCGTATCGTTCTGCGCCGAGACCGAACAGGCGGGCGTCGATTGCCGCGCGGTAGTCGACGGGTCGATCTTCGATCGAGTCGGTACCGATCCGCTCGCCCAATTGCTTCTTGGTGAGCGGACGATCGTCGTCGCCGAGAAGGGACAAGTCGACGCCGACCCGGCCGTCGGCCACGAAATACCAACGAGTGACCTTGTCGTTGGTGCGGCTCGCCCGCATCCCGATACCGACCGTGACTGCCTCCGGATCCGCTTTCGACCCGCGGCAGAATTCCATCCACACGTACGAGTACGCACTCTCTTGACCGCGGTAGAGGAGGTTCGACTTCATCGTGCGTTCTTCACCGGCGAACGGATTGAGTCGACGAGGCTCGATCCGGCCGTCGAACACGAACGGAAAGAGCACCTCGAGTGCCTTCGTCTTGCCGGACCCGTTGGGTCCCCTCAGCACCAATCTTCCGTCGGCGAACGAGAACTCCTGATCTCGGTAGTCCCACAGATTGATGATTCCGGCGCGGGTCGGCCGAAAGCGAGTGCTGCTCATACTGTGGTGTCCTCACTGGTGCTCGGGAACAGGTCGATTTCGGGGGCGCGCTCCCGGATGGTGACGACGACTCCGCGGTAGCGTGCGAGCGCGGGCAGAACAAGAAGCCCGCCGGGCACGGGCGCCACCAGATCGAGGCGCTCGAGAAGGGCGAGCGCGGCGCGCCCCAGCCCTGCCGGGTCGGCCTGCCAGGCGGCCGCGAACGTCTTGCCGTACTGCTCTACGAGGGTGTGGAGCGTGTTGTCGATCCATGCGTGCGCGATCATCGGAAACACGTCCGGATCATCGGAGGATTCCGGATCCGCGTGTTCTCTCGACGAATCGCGATCGTCGGCCTCGTCGACAAGCTCCTCGAAGACGCCGGACGTGGGGATCGCTCTGTCCAGCTGTGCGGCGAGGGCTGCCGCGGACTGTTCGGGCAATGGCAGGTGTGACAGTTCGGGGGCGTCGAGGTCGAGCACTCGGTCCGCGATCTCGCCTGCAAGGAGCAGCGCCACTTGTGAGACCGTGCCCGTACTGGGAAACCGGGTGTCGGACAGGCGACCGGACACGTCGATCATCGCGACGCCCTCGGCGCGGCGCTCGGCCGTCAGACCGGTCAGGAGTTGGATCTCCGCCGTGGTTCGGGGGAGTGCCAATTGCACCCTCTCGTCGTCGTCGAGCGTGGCGGCGTACACGACGGGACGAGTGACGAGGGCTCTCCGCACGCGCCGACAAACGGCCTGTGGGTCGACGGGGCGCTCGGTATTCGCATCGCTACCGGATGCATCGGGCTCGGCGAGCAGACTTCGCACGGATCGGAGGTGTTGAAGAGCTCGTGGCGGCCGGAACAAGGCGACCACTACACCGCGGTCGATGTCGTAGAGGGCTTCGCCGGCCTCGGGATCTGCGGCCCAACCCCCGGCATCCCCGTCGGTGAGTGCTATCGCTCCGCGGATCGCGAGCCAACCGACGGCGTCCACGAAGGCGTCGCGGTCCGAGGCGCGCTCGGTGGACAACTCGATGCCGTCGATCTGTGCGGCGGACGCGGCGACGTGGTTCGCCAGTTCCGACAACGTGATCTGATTGCCGGCCCGGCCCAGCGCGGCGAGGGACAGCGCGAGGTAGGAATATCGACTCCGATCGAAAGTACGGTCGGATGCGGTCTTCGCTGGAGAGTCCGGGTCGAGTCGGTCCGATCGAGTGAACAGTCGCGCAGTGGTTTCCGTGACTTCGAGGCGGTATCCGAAGAGTTCGTGAAGATCGTCGCGAAGCTCGGTGGCCCACCTCCGAATCAGCGGCAACGCGAGACGGTCCGGAAACGACCGTGTCACCAGATGATTCGTCAGTACGAGCCGTGCTGCGCGCTGATAGGAATCGAGAGTCAACGACGGAATCTCTTGTGCCCTCATCGGATGGTGACCTTCAATCCGTCGAGGTGTAGCCGGCCGCGTTCGGTCTCCACCGTGGTGGACTCGGTGTGTGGACTCAGTGTCAGCTTCACGCCGTTCTCGGCTCCGGTGGCGCCTTCGACCCGTCCACTCACCGGAACTCGTGACGTGAGTGCGATGTTGAGCAGGCTCAGCAGAACGTCCGTCTCCGCGTTACCGAGAACGCGTCCGTATGCGTCCCCATCGGCCAGGGATCGCGCCGCGGCCGCTCGTCGACGTTGTCGGTCGAGCTGTTCCTCACGTAGTCGGCGCACACTTCCGTCGTTGCGTTGGACGCGTGCGGGCAGGCCGGGTGACGGCGGACGGCCGGTCTCGGCGAGCGTGCGCGAAATCTCGATGGGCGGCGCGTCCCACCACGAGCGGGCGTCCGGAATGACGTCCGCATCCGGGTGAACGACCGACAGGTGCCGGGGTTTGCCCAGATCGAACACCGCGTCGAACAGCGCGTGAGCCGCCTTTTCGGACGGTGCTGCTGCGAACCATCCGGCGAGGTGCCGCAGTTGGCTTTCGCGGCTGACGCCACCCCTGCGTGTCTCGGTGACGCGGCGAAGGAGTGAGAGGACCGCGGCGATCGCACTCATGGTGCCTTCGCCGAGTCGTTCGGATTCGCTCCGGTGCGTGGGGTCCGTGACGAACCAGTTGGTCAGGCCGGACCACCGCGCCCGCCAGTCGTCTATCCGCTGTTCGAAGGAGAGAAACACTCGCTCGTCCGACGTTGCTGCGAGGCGCAGCATCGCATCGGTGCCCGTGGATTCGACGGTGGCGATGGCCTCCGCAATGCGCGGTGTGTAGCGGGTCAGATCCGAATCGAACTCGCGCATGTGCGTGAGCAACGCATCCTTGTGCGAGAGAAACGACTCGGGAGTGATGTCGGTGGTGCGCACGAGATCGCCGAGTGTCAAGTAGAAATGTGATGCGCGCGTGGCCATTTCGGAAAGTGTGGTGTCGAGGCGTCCCAGCTTGCGGTACACCCCGTCCGCATCGTTTCGACGATTGGCCGCAGCGAGATCCTTCATGTCCGACAGCAGATCGGGTAGTGCCAGTCGCGACAACGAGGCTTCGTCGTCGCGGGCCGCCAACACGCCCTCCACTGCACGAAACACTTGGTAGCCGGATTGGCTGAACTGGTAGACGAAGTTTCGGTTTCGATATTCGGCGAGGGTGGCTGCCCGGGTTCCGTCGTAGCTTCGCTCGAGGACCTCCCAGATGTGGAGTTGCTCGAGCAGAGGAGCGACCTCGACGGGGGAGAGGTGAGCGGCCGGGTCGTCCGGCGAGATCTTTTCGAGGATCCGCGACACCTCGGCGGCGTGAAGCAGGACCACATAGTTGGCGCGAGCGCTGTCGAAGGCGCGCAGCACCCACAGGTACTCGGTGCGCTTCTCTGCCGTCGCGAATGCGAACAGTTTCAGCCGGCCGTCCACGTCGGGGGAGTCGGTCACTCGCCCTGAGGGGAACACCCACTCGGCGGTATCGGCGAAATCGGTCACCGTGACAGGTTAAGCGTTGGCCTGCCCGATAGACGTGTCGCCGTAGCCCGATGCGAACCGAGTCGGATCGTGACGGAAACCCAGAATTCACCGAACTAGGCGAATCTCTCGAAGGGACGCTGGAGTGGTCGCCTTTGGACGAATCGTTCAGAGGCCGTACATGAAGTACGCAACGCCCAGAAGGAGGGCGATTGCGCCGGTGGCGACGCCGGCCATGGTGCGAAACAGGCGCCTGCGACGGCGTGTCGTTCGCGGTTCTTCGGGGGTTTCGACCGGCGTAGGCGGTTGTTCGGGGGCGGCTTCCTCGTAACGGCGCGCAGCACCCCGAGCGACGACACGTTCTTCGTGAGCGATCGCGTCGATCACTTCGGTCACGTCGTACGACGGGGGTAGGCCGATGGGGGTGACGCGGTGAGTCGTGGGGTTGAACCCGGCTGCTCGGATGGCTGCGCCGAGGGCTGCCGTTTGCTCGGGCCCCGGTCCGACGACACATCGCACCGAGAATTTCGTGCCGACCGTCTCGGCGATCGCGTGGATCGCGGTGGAGTCGCGAGCAACCAGACCGTCACCGGTCACGACGACGGCGTCGAGGTTCGCAGGAAGCCAACCGAATGCCCCGAGAGCTGTCGCGATTCGGGATGTGGGGGAGGAGTCGCCAGTGGAGGCGAACCGGAATGCCTTGCCGGCGGCAACACCTGAGCGAACGAGACCGACGGTCGCTCCCGTGTCGTCGACGTGATAGATGCCGACGAGTTTGCCTGGCTTCTCGGCGATCTCGGATTCGAACCAGGCTGCCGCAGCCTCGGCATCGGACATGAGGGAGACGTACGACAGGTCGGCAAAGTCGAGTGCGTCGCGCAGGGCGTCCACCGCGGTGGCGTCCCACTTCGTCGGGTAGGTGGCCATGATGTCCGGTGCCCCGCCCGTTCGTCCGCCGTGGTCCGGGAGTGGCTCGCACTCGCGCAGGAGGCAGCGCATTGCGCCCGCCACGAGATCCTCTGCTCTGAAGAGGGATCCGTCCTTGGTGGTGACGCCTGCCGGATCTGCTACGCGGGGAAGGAATCCCGACACGGATTGTGTACCTCCGGGAACTCCGACCGGCGTGGACCCGCCGAGCACAGCACTGCCGTCGCCACACATGTGTAGAACCGTGTCGCGGACGATGACGATCGGGTCGGGCGAACCCGGGTCGTTCGACGCCACGACGGCAGTCGACACGACGCTGCCGACCCTGAGCCCGACTCCCATGGCCATTACAACTACCCCTACTCCGGCCGCTGCGGATCACATTCGCCGCCATGCGGTTACGTGCTGCCTTGCGGTTCCACGATTCTGGTAAGTCGCAAGCGTACATAGTCGCGAATGGGCCGAGTGGGGCCCGTCACCGTGGACGTGGTCGAAGCGTCAGTTCTGCTTCTTTTCGCGCAGCGAAGTTCGCCAGGCCGATTCGTTCTCCGCGAGCCAGTCGAGAAGGTGCTCGCCTTCCTCCGGTTGGCGACCTTTGCCGCCGAGTAGATCCGCGCAGGCCTGAGCGGGGGCCGTCAGCCGGATGTCTCTGCGGAAGAGGGTTCTGTCGAACACGGAAGGGGACCGGGGCGTTGCCACGACGACGTTGGCTCCCTCCTCGACCACGCGTAAGCCGAGAGCGGTCGCGAGAGCTTCGCCGTTGTCCGCGTAGATCTGCAACAGACGACTGGGTGCGTACTCGGTCCAGGTGGCGGCCGCTACGGACCCGGTGACCGCGTACAGGAGTTCGGGGTTGGCTGCCAGGCCTTCGACGATCGACGTGATGCCGTCGGGGGCGAAGTAGCCGACCGAGGGACAGTCCCGGAATCGCGCGTCCGCACTCCATGCGCGAAGCATGTCCTTCCACCTGACGCTGGTGATGGGACCTCTCGGGAGTCGTTCGACCAGATCACGTTCGGCCAGGGTCTCGACGACGCGGTAGGTGGCGCCTGTGGATGCACCGCTGAGCCTGATGAGTTGCGGAACCGTCAGTTCGCCGGAGTGATCGGCCAGGGCGCGGACGACACGGGCTGCTGGGTCGCCGGTCAGCTGAGCCGCCGGGCGACCCGGTCCGCGCCACGGGTCTGCGTCCGCCCCTCGGTCGCGGACCCAGATCGCCGGTCGATTCGCGAAGACCGACGTGTTGCCGGTGGCGTCGGCATAGGAGAGGCCCTTGGCGTCGAGTTGTTTGCGTACGGGTTCGGAAAGGTAGCGGGCACAGACGAAACCGTTGTCGGCATCCGACACCGAATCGGCAAATCTCGCGGCGTCGCCGGCGAGGACTCCACGAGCGGAGATCACCGAGAACGAGGCGACCTCGCCGGCAGGGGAGGAGATCAGCAGACGCTCCGGAGCGTCTGCGAGGGAGCGGGCCTTGCCCGACTCGATGGTCCATCCAGGGGGGAGCGCGGCACGCAGGGCTGCAGTGGACCGCCGATAGAGGTCGATGTCACGCTCCGGCTTGGGGACGTTCGTCTGGTTCTTGTCCGTCGGCACGTGTGCATCGTACCATTGTCGGCGACAGACGGAACCCCAGAATAGACCGAATTTATAACGACACTCCGAACTCACCATCGGTACGAAAGTTCTCTTCACGACCGCTCACGCACCCCATCCTCGACGGAGGGGGTGAGTGGTCAGATGCCGAAGCTGCCGGGACCGCGGCGCCGAAGGTACCGCTCGAACTCCGCTGCCAGGGCGTCGCCGTCGATCTTCGAGATCGCGTCCGAGATGTCCGTTTCGGCGTCGCCACGCTCCTCGAGAGTGCGAACGTAGTCGCCGATCTCCTCGTCGTCCGACGTCATTTCGGTGACGGCTTCCTGCCAATCCTCGGACTGGCCGGGAAGCTCTCCGAGAGGCACCTCCACGTCCAGGACGTCCTCGACGCGTTGCAGCAGTGCGACGGTGGCCTTGGGGTTGGGTGGCTGTGACACGTAGTGGGGGACTGCTGCCCAGAACGACACCGCCGGGATGCCGGCCCGCACGCAGGCGTCCTGCAGCACGCCGGTGATTCCGGTCGGACCCTCGTACCTCGTCTGTTCGATGTTGAATCGCTCGGCGGCCTCGCGGCTGTATGCGGAACCGGTGACCGGCACAGGACGAGTGTGGGGAGTGTCCGCGAGGAGCGCACCCAGTATGACGACGGTGTGGATCTTCAGATCCTCGATCAGTTCGATCAGGTCGTCGCAGAAACTGCGCCAACGCATGTTCGGCTCGATCCCGCGTAGGAGGACGATGTCGCGCTGACCGCCGGGTGGCGAGCAGAGGGATACCCGAGTCGACGGCCACACGATCTCGCGGGTGACGCCCTCGATCTGCCGCACGGTGGGGCGATTGACCTGGTAGTCGTAGTAGTCCTCGGAGTCGAGTTCGGCGAGCGGCTGCGCGTCCCAGATGAGCTCGAGATGCTCGACGGCGCCGCTCGCTGCGTCGCCGGCGTCGTTCCAGCCTTCGAACGCCGCCACAAGGATGGGGTCACGCAATACCGGCAGCTCTGACATCGGCTCGTCCGCAGAGGTTGCGGCCGCGGGGTCTTCCGCTTCGCTGGGCGTGACGGGGAACTCACTGGAACTCACAAGGCCCAGCCTACGGCCAGCCTCGTCGGCGGCGCCTACTACTGTGGACGGCATGTCTGCCCCACTTCACTCTGCACTGCTCGATGCGTTGACACGGCGCGTTGTGATCGGCGACGGGGCGATGGGCACCATGTTGCAGGACGCGGAACTGACTCTCGACGACTTCATGAACCTCGAAGGTTGCAACGAGATTCTGAACGAAACGCGCCCCGACGTGCTGCGCGACATCCACCGGGCCTACTTCGAGGCCGGCGCGGATGCAGTGGAAACGAACACGTTCGGATGCAATCTGCCCAACCTCGCCGACTACGACATTGCCGATCGAATCCGTGAGCTGTCGGAGAAAGGCACCCGGTTGGCCCGCGAGGTCGCCGACGAGATGGGCCCAGGGCGCGACGGAATGGGACGGTTCGTGCTCGGCTCGATGGGGCCGGGCACCAAGCTGCCGACGCTCGGGCACGCTCCGTTCGCCTCACTCCGAGACGCGTACGTCGAGGCCGCGATGGGCATGATCGACGGCGGTGCCGATGCGATTCTCGTAGAGACCTGCCAGGACCTTCTTCAGGTGAAAGCGGCAGTTCTCGGTAGTCAGCGAGCGATGGAGAAGCTCGGACGCCGTTTGCCGATCATCACGCACGTGACGGTCGAGACGACGGGCACGATGCTCCTCGGCAGTGAGATCGGCGCGGCCTTGACGGCGCTCGAGCCCCTGGGTATCGACATGATCGGGTTGAACTGCGCGACCGGACCTGCCGAGATGAGTGAGCACCTGCGGCACCTGTCGAAGAACACGTCGATTCCGGTCTCGGTCATGCCCAATGCGGGTCTGCCGCAGCTTGGGCCCAAGGGTGCCGAGTATCCGCTCACCCCCGAAGAGTTGGCCGAGGCACTGAGCGGATTCGTCCGAGAGTTCGGCCTCGACCTGGTGGGCGGCTGCTGCGGCACGACCCCCGAGCACATCCGGCAGGTGGCCGAAGCGGTGCACGGTGCCGAACGGGCCCGGCGCACCCCGACCCACGAATCTGGTACGTCTTCGCTGTACAGCGCGGTGCCGTTCGAACAGGATGCGAGCATTCTGGTGGTCGGCGAACGAACCAACTCGAACGGTTCGAAGGCGTTTCGTGAGGCGATGATCGCCGAGGATTACGACAAGTGCTTGGAGATCGCCAAGCAGCAGACTCGTGACGGCGCGCACATGCTCGACCTCAACGTCGACTACGTCGGCCGCGACGGCGCTTACGACATGGCCGCGCTCGCAAGCAGGTTCGCGACGGCATCGACGTTGCCGATCATGCTCGACTCCACCGAGCCGGAGGTTCTGAAGGCGGGCCTCGAGCATCTCGGCGGCCGTAGTGCGGTGAACTCGGTGAACTACGAGGACGGTGTCGGCCCGGATTCACGCTTCGAGCGGATCATGACGCTGGTGCGTGAACACGGCGCGGCCGTCGTAGCCCTCACGATCGACGAGGAGGGGCAAGCCCGCACCGCCGAACACAAGGTGCGCATCGCGACGCGCCTCGTCGAGGACATCACCGGCAATTGGGGACTGAGCGAGTCGGACATCATCATCGATGCGCTGACCTTCCCGATTTCGACCGGGCAGGAAGAGGTTCGCCGCGACGGAATCGAGACGATCGAGGCGATCCGTCAGCTCAAGGAGCTGTACCCGAGCGTTCACTTCACGCTGGGCGTCTCGAACATCTCGTTCGGACTGAATCCCGCGGCGCGGCAGGTCCTGAACTCGGTGTTCCTCCATGAATGCACCCAGGCCGGGCTCGACACCGCGATCGTGCACGCGTCGAAGATCCTGCCGATGGCCCGGATCCCCGACGAGCACCGAGAGGTGGCGCTCGACCTGGTCTACGACCGCCGCAGCGAGGGCTACGACCCACTGCAGAAGCTGATGCAGTTGTTCGAGGGAGTGTCGGCGGCATCGGCGCGTGAGTCGCGGGCGCAGGAGTTGGCCGCACTTCCGTTGTTCGAGCGGCTCGAGCATCGCATCGTCGACGGCGAACGTAATGGTCTGGACGACGACCTCACCGAGGCGATGAAGCAGAAGCCGCCGCTCGAGATCATCAACGAGACATTGCTGTCCGGGATGAAGACGGTCGGCGAGCTATTCGGATCCGGACAGATGCAGTTGCCGTTCGTACTGCAGTCGGCCGAGGTCATGAAGGCGGCCGTGGCGTTCCTCGAACCGCACATGGAAGCGAGCGACGACGACGGTAAGGGCCGCCTCGTTATCGCCACCGTGAAGGGCGATGTACACGACATCGGTAAGAACCTCGTGGACATCATCCTCAGCAACAACGGCTACGACGTGGTCAATCTGGGAATCAAGCAGCCCATCGGCACCATCCTCGACGCGGCGATCGAGCAGAGGGCCGACGTGATCGGCATGTCGGGACTGCTGGTCAAGTCGACCGTGGTGATGAAGGACAATCTGGCGGAGCTGAATTCGCGAGGCGTGGCCGAGAAGTTCCCGGTCATGCTCGGTGGCGCGGCCCTCACGCGCTCCTTTGTCGAGAACGACCTCGCGGATCTGTACGAGGGCGAAGTGAGCTATGCGCGAGACGCCTTCGAGGGTCTGCATCTGATGGACCAGATCATGGCGATCAAGCGTGGCAACGGACCCGATCCTGACAGCCCCGAAGCTGTTGCGGCTCGGGAGAAGGCCGCCGAGCGCAAGGCCCGCCACGAGCGTTCGAAGCGAATAGCCGAGAAGCGAAAGGCGGAGGAGACTCCGATCGTCGTTCCGGAGCGATCCGATGTGGCTGCCGACCTCGCCGTTCCGACGCCGCCGTTCTGGGGCACCCGAATCGTCAAGGGTGTTTCGTTGTCCGACTACTCGGGTCTGCTCGACGAGAGGGCTCTGTTCCTCGGGCAGTGGGGGCTGCGCGGCCAACGTGCCGGCGACGGGCCCACGTACGAGGAACTGGTCGAGACGGAGGGTCGACCGCGGTTGCGGTATTGGCTCGATCGGCTCAGCACCGAGGGGATCCTGGCTCATGCTGCCGTCGTGTACGGCTATTTCCCGGCTGTGTCCGAGGGTGACGATGTCGTCGTTCTCACCAGCCCGGAACCGGACGCCGAGGAGCGGTGCAGGTTCTCCTTCCCGCGGCAGCAGCGCGGGCGCTTCCTGTGCGTCGCGGACTTCGTCCGATCCAGGAAGGAAGCGCAGTCCTCGGGAACGGTCGACGTCCTGCCGTTCCAGCTCGTCACGATGGGGCAGCCGATCGCAGATTTCGCGAACGAACTGTTCGCGGCCAACGCGTACCGGGACTACCTCGAGGTGCATGGAATCGGCGTGCAGCTGACCGAGTCGCTGGCCGAGTACTGGCATCAGCGAGTACGTCAGGAACTCGTCCTCCCGGACGGGTCCAACCTCGCCACCCAGGATCCCGCCGACGTGCAGGAGTTCTTCGACCTGGGATATCGGGGCGCTCGCTATTCCTTCGGCTACGGAGCGTGCCCGAATCTCGAAGACCGAGCGGTGATGATGGCGCTGCTCGAACCGGAACGAATCGGCGTGAAACTGTCCGACGAACTGCAGCTCCACCCCGAGCAGTCGACGGACGCATTCGTGCTGCACCACCCGGAGGCGAAGTACTTCAATGTCTGACGAGATGACCGCGTCGGTAATCGCCAGTCGCACCTTCGGTGGCGTGATGTGGGACATGGACGGCACGCTGCTCGATTCCGAGCGCATCTGGGACGTCGCCGTACGGGAGTTGTCGGAACACCTCGGTGGGGTGATGACCGAAGAAACCCGTATCCGGACCATCGGTGCATCCAGTCCTACGGCGTTGGGGATCATCTTCGACTCGTTGGGCCTCGACAAGACGCCGGAGGCGCTGGCAGAGGCGAAGGACTGGATGTACATCCGCGTGGAGAATCTGTTCTCCGACGTCGGCTGGCGGCCGGGTGCGCGGGAAGCACTCGAGACTGCCCGTGACCACGGAGTCCGGACCGCGTTGGTGACCAATACGGAGCGCCGCCTGGTCGACCGAGCGCTGGACAGGCTGGGACGCGAATTCTTCGATCACGCCGTGTGCGGTGACGACGTGCCGAACGGAAAGCCGCACCCGGACCCCTATCTGCGGGGCGCGCAACTTCTCGGCCTGCACCCGTCGGACTGCCTTGCCGTCGAAGATTCACCCACCGGGGCCGCAGCGGCAGAGGCTGCGGGGTGTTCCGTACTCGTCGTGCCGTGTGAGATTCCGGTGCCGGAGTCGCCGAACAGGGTGTTTCGGACCACTCTCGAAGGTCTGACCGGCAGGGACCTCGAGGCCCTCTGGGCTACACCGTCCCGCGTCTGATTACCGCGACGGCACATCCGCTCGGTAATCTAGATTGTCGTGGCTGTACCGAAAATCGTCTTGTTCTACGTCTTCACTCCGTTGCCGGACCCGGAGGCGATCCGTCTCTGGCAGCACACGTTGGCGGAGTCGAACGATCTGACCGGGCGAATCGTCGTCTCTCCCCATGGGATCAACGCCACCGTCGGCGGTGACTTGGCTGACGTGAAGCGGTACGTGAAAGGCACCCGCAGCTATGCGCCGTTCAAGTCCGCGGCCATCAAGTGGTCGGAGGGTCGCGGTCGCGATTTCCCGAGGTTGAGCGTGAAGGTTCGACCCGAGATCGTCACCTTCGGTGCGCCCGACGAACTCGAGGTGGACGATGCGGGCGTCGTAGACGGGGGAGTGCGCCTTGCGCCCGACGAAGTGCATCACCTCGTCGACACCCGAGGCGACGACGTCGTCTTCTTCGACGGCCGCAATGCGTTCGAAGCCGAGATCGGTCGCTTCAAGAACGCCGTGGTGCCGGATGTGGCAACGACTCGGGATTTCGTCGAGGAACTCGACAGCGGAAAATACGACCACCTCAAGGACCGGGCCGTCGTCACGTACTGCACGGGCGGGGTGCGGTGCGAGGTGTTGTCGTCGTTGATGCGAGCGCGGGGGTTCGACGAGGTGTACCAGTTGGACGGTGGCATCGTCCGGTACGGGGAGGAGTACGGGGACCGAGGTCTCTGGGAAGGGTCGCTCTACGTCTTCGACAACCGGATGAACATCGAGTTCAGTGAGTCGGCGAAGACCCTCGGACAGTGCTCGGTGTGTGGTGCGCCGACATCGCGGTACCAGAACGACGACTCGGTTCCCGAACGCACGCTGGTGTTGGTGTGCGGTTCCTGCTCGGGTGTCGAGAGCGGCGACTGACCGTGGGGAAAGCGCCTCTACCCATTCGGGACGGACTCGGCCCGGACCGTATCCGCATGCCGGCGAACCTGGATGTGAAGACCGTCGCGGAGTTCCTGGCTCGGCAGTTTCCCGACGACGTCGACACGTGGCGGGACATGGTCGATCGTGGCGAGATCGTCGACGAACACGCTCGTGTCATCGACACCGATACGCGCTACGCGCCGACGCGGTTCCTGTACTTCTACCGTGACCCGGCGCCGGAAGTCCCCGTTCCTTTCGAGCTCGAGGTGCTGCACCACGACGACGAGTTGCTCGTCGTCGACAAGCCGCACTTCCTGGCCACCATTCCGCGTGGTGCACACATCACGGAGACTGCCGTGGTGCGTTTGCGTAAGCAGTTCGACCTTCCCGAACTGACCCCCGCTCATCGTCTCGACAGAATGACTGCCGGTGTTCTCGTCTTCGTGATCCAGCGGCGCCACCGGCGGCCGTACCAGGAGCTGTTCGTCGACCGGCAGGTCACCAAGGAGTATCGGGCGCTGGCCCGCCATGATCCGGACCTGACGTTTCCCCGCATCGTGCGAAGTCGAATCGTCAAGGAGCACGGAGTGATGACGGCGACGGAGGAGCCGGGCGTGCCCAACAGTGAGACCCGGATCGAGCTCGTCGATACCCGGTCCGGCCGCGGCCTCTATCACCTCGAGCCTCGAACCGGACGGACGCATCAACTGCGAATGCACATGTGTTCCCTGGGAATTCCGATCGAGGGAGACAACTACTACCCGGCGTTCTCCCGGTCCGTTCCGGGTGATTTCTCCACGCCGTTGCGCCTGCTGGCCTCCGCCGTCGAGTTCGTCGACCCACTGTCGGGGCGGCTCCGACGGTTCGAGACCACGCGGTCGCTGCCCTGGTGAGCTGCCCGAATGGATCGCCTGCGGCTGCCGTGAAACAATGCCTACTCGTGAAGACCTTCGAATCCCTGTTCGCCGAGCTGTCCGAGCGTGCCGAAACCCGTCCCGAGGGTTCGGGCACCGTTGCTGCGTTGGACGCCGGCGTCCATTCGCAGGGAAAGAAGATTCTCGAGGAGGCCGGCGAAGTATGGATTGCCGCCGAGCACGAGAGCGACGAAGCGCTGTCGGAGGAGATCTCACAGCTCCTGTACTGGGTACAGGTTCTGATGGTGGGTAAGGGTCTGAAGCTCGAGGACGTCTACCGACATCTGTGAACGTGCACCGTTCTCGACGACGACACCCTCGATCTCCCCACCGAAAGGACCCACCATGTTGCGTGTAGCCGTGCCGAACAAGGGCTCACTGTCCGAGTCCGCCGCCGAGATTCTCAGCGAAGCCGGATACCGTCGTCGCACCGACTCGCGAGACCTCACCGTCCTCGACCCCGCCAATCAGGTCGAATTCTTCTTCCTTCGCCCGAAGGACATCGCGATCTATGTCGGTTCGGGTGAACTCGACTTGGGCATCACCGGGCGCGATCTCGCCCTCGACTCCGCTGCGCCGGTCACCGAGCGGCTGTCGCTCGGTTTCGGCCGATCCTCGTTCCGCTACGCCGCCCCCGCCGGGCGCGAGTGGAGTGTCGAGGACCTTGCCGGTCGACGTATCGCCACGTCGTACCCGAATCTTGTTCGCGCAGACCTCGCGGCGCGTGGCATCGAGGCTGCCGTCATTCGTCTCGACGGCGCGGTCGAGATCTCCATCCAGCTCGGAGTGGCCGACGCGATCGCCGACGTCGTGGGTTCGGGTCGGACGCTGAAGCAGCACAACCTCGTTGCCTTCGGTGACGTGTTGTGCGACTCGGAGGGCGTGCTGATCGAGCAGGCCGGTTCGGCTGCGGACAACGCGGATCGCAACCAGTTGATCGAGCGCGTGCGTGGAATCGTTTTCGCGCAGCAGAATTTGATGCTCGATTACGACTGCCCCAAGACGATCCTCGAGGACGCACTGAAGATCACACCGGGTCTCGAGTCGCCGACGCTGTCACCGATGGCCGACGATCGCTGGACGGCTGTACGCGCGATGGTCCCGATCAAGGGCCACAACGACGTGATGGACGAGCTGGCTCAGCTCGGGGCGAAGGCGATTCTGGCGTCGAACATCAGGTCGGTTCGCGCACTCTGACCCGTGCAGACCCGAACTCTCAGCGCTTTCTGACCAGGAGCGTCTGCGCGATCCTGCCTACCGGACCGCTCTCGTCGTAGAGGATGCCTGCGCACATCCCGACACCGTCGGGTCCGATGGAGGTTTCTGCGCCGACGCCGATCCACTCTCCGTCGGGCACTCGGAAGATGTGGACACTCAAATCGGTATTGAGGAACGTCCATTCCGCAGGGTCGATCTTCGCGCCGACTCCGTTTGAGACGTCGGCGACGGAGAACAGGCGTTCCATCGGGGTGAGTACCTCACCGCGCACGAGGACGGGCTTCGGGCGCATCCAGACTCGCCCCGGCCCCTCGCAACCGATCTCGTCGATCCATGACCAATGGAGGGTGTCGAGATAGCCCTCGCCCCAGATGCCGTCGAGCTTCCCCTCACGGCCCGCTTCGCTCCGCGAGGGCATTTGCGGGTCGGCTGCATGTGCGACCTCGGTGCTGTCGACGGTGGCCATCCGCCAGCCGGTCGCGCTTGCGACGACTCGTCTGCCGCCCTCGGGGGTGTCCGCGGAGAGTTCGGCGGACACCAATTCGACCTGGCGACCGGGCCGCTCCACCCACGCGTGCACCTCGAGTTCCGTAATGGGGATCGGGCCCAGGATCTCGACCACCACTCGCGTGAGACGTGTGTCCGCTCTCTGGGCACACCGCTCCAAGGCGCGCACCAGCAGTGCAGAAGGGGGAGCGCCGTGCTGCATCGTCGGAGCCCAGAGACTGGTGGTGAGGTCGGTGGCGAGGAATCGCTCCACGCCCACCGACGACCCGGGTCCCAGCGGTACGTAGTACGCGTCGTCGCTCATTGTTTGCCTTCGCTGACCAGTTCGTCCCGTGGGATCGCGGATTGTCCGGAGTCAGGTTGCCCCGTGCCGGGCCACCCAGGGTAGGGCGGTGGTGTTCCGCCGAATGCAGGGCAGAGCGCTTTGTGGTCACACCAGTTGCACAGGCGCCCCGGCTTCGGCCGGAAGTCTCCCTCGACGCCGGCGGCGAGAATGGCGGTCCACAGCGCGGACAGGGTGCGTTCGAAGCGAAGCAACTCGGCTTCGTCGGGCGCATAGGTGAGCACGGTCTCGGACGCCAGATAGAGCAGACGTAACTGCGCCGGCACTATCTGTCTGGTTCGCAGCAGCATCAGTGCGTAGAACTTCATCTGGAACAGTGCTTTGGACTCCATCGCCTCACCGGGGGCGCGGCCCGTCTTGTAGTCGACGATCCGGACCTCTCCGGTCGGCGCGACGTCGATACGGTCGACGAATCCCCGGAGTAGGACGCCGTTGTCCAACTCCGCTTCTACACGAAGCTCGCACGATTCGGCATCGAACCGAGTGGGATCCTCGAGCCGGTAATACGAAGCCACCAGCTTCGCTGCCTCCGTCAGGAACTTCTCTCGGTCGGCTTCGCCTTCCAGAAGCTCTTCGAGTTCGGGAGACTTCTCGAGAATCGCGTCCCACGAGGGCGCAACGAGATCGAGTGCTCGGGCCTGGTCGCGTTGATCCGAGGGGAGCGCGAACAGAGACTCCAGCGCAGCATGCACGACCGTGCCCTTGACCTGGGCCTTCGTTGCCTTCTCCGGAATGCGGTCGATCGCGCGGAACCGGTAGAGCAACGGGCACTGGCGAAAATCGCCGGCCCGAGACGGGGACAGGGCTGGTCGTCTGGGGATCCGTGAGACCACCGAGTCCTGTGACGTGGAACCCTTCGACGCGGGGGGAGACGACGCTGTAGTGCTCACACCTGGCAGGGTAGGCGGGCGGTCCGACACGTTGTCGGCCGGACACGCTGAACGAGGAGTCTGTGACGATGGTTGGGCACGAGACACGACCGAGCGGCCCGTTTCGAGTGGGCGACCGTGTCCAACTGACGGATGCCAAGGGTCGCCACTACACGGTGAACCTCGAGGCGGGTAAGGAATTCCACACGCATCGCGGCGGGATTCTGCACGATGCTCTCATCGGCACCGACGAGGGCAGCGTCGTGAAGTCCACCAACGGCACGGCCTACCTCGCGCTCCGCCCGCTGCTCGTCGACTACGTGTTGTCCATGCCGAGGGGCGCTCAGGTCATATATCCGAAGGATGCCGCACAGATCGTCCACGAGGGCGATGTGTTCCCCGGTGCGCGCGTGCTCGAGGCCGGCGCAGGCTCGGGTGCGCTGACCTGTTCACTCCTCAGAGCGGTGGGGCCCGAAGGTCGCGTGATTTCGTACGAGGTCCGCGACGACCACGCCGAACACGCCGTCCGCAATGTCGAGACGTTCTTCGGCGAACGTCCCGCGAACTGGGATCTGACCATCGCCGACGTCGCCGACTTCGATACGGAAGCCGCAGGCGGACCGGTCGACCGTGTCGTGCTGGACATGCTCGCACCCTGGGAGGTGCTGCCGGCGGTGTCGAAGGCACTGGTCCCGGGTGGTGTGCTCGTCGTGTACGTCGCCTCGGTCACCCAGCTGTCGCGGGTGGTCGAAGCGATGCGCGAGCAGGAATGTTGGACGGAACCGCGTTCCTGGGAATCGATCGTGCGTGGTTGGCACGTCGTCGGCCTCGCCGTACGTCCGGAACATCGGATGCAGGGGCACACCGCATTTCTCGTGACAGCCCGCCGACTGGCAGAGGGCACCGTCACCCCGAAACCTCAGCGCCGCTCGGGCAAAGGCTAGAGCGCTGCGTTGAGAGCCGACCGGGTTCGGCGACGCACGTCGGGGGCGGCGCCGAACCCGGTATGGTCAGCTACCTAGCAGGGCGCTGTGGCCATCCCGAGAAGTCCGCAGGTGCTCTCGTCGGACACCTTCCAGATTCCGTCCGCGTTCACCCAAGTCCACGGAGTGGCGGATGCCGCACCGTGCGGGCCGGTGATCGCCACGTCCGCAGTCGCGGTCGATCCCTCGACCTTCACGTTGGTCACTTCGAAACCGACCGGATAGTTCTGCATGGCATTGGTCATCGTCTCGACGTTGGGTCTCCGCTCGTCGCCGTTCTCGATGAGGGCGACCTTGTCGTCGACCGGCTTCTGTGGATCCACGAGTGCGTCCAAGGTCCCGCGCAGTTCGTCGGCGGACGGTGCGGCCACGTCGCTGTCGGCAGAGCCGGAGTCCGCTTCCGGCGTGGTGGCGGCGGTCGACGTGTCGGCTGCGTCGCCGGCCTCGTCGGACGAGCACGCGGACATCCCCAGTGCGAGAGCCAACGCGGTGGCGGCAATTGCCGATTTGCGGATTATCAAGGCCGAACCTTTCGTTACAGAGAACAGAGACGTAACCGCTCAAGGATTAGGTGAGGCTAACATGGTGGTCCGGGGCTCGACGTGAGAGCTTTCCTCGAATCGACGATCGACGGAACCCGTGTCACAACGCACTTTTCGGCCTGTGCCGGTAGCGTTGACAGATCGTAGTGGGAGGAGACGCACATGAGCTCTACAGACAACCCGGATCCCATCGAGGCCGCACGGGAGCTCGAGTCGCTGCGCGCCGAGGCTTCGGCCCTGCGGCGCCGGCTCGCAGAGTCGCCTGATCAGATGCGCGAGCTCGAGTCGCGGGTGGACTCCTTGTCCGTCCGCAACACCAAGCTGCTCGACACGCTCAAGGAAGCCCGTCAGCAACTGATCTCCCTCCGAGAAGAGGTGGACAGGCTCGGGCAGCCGCCCAGCGGCTACGGAGTGCTGTTGGGGATACACGAAGATCAGACCGTCGACGTCTTCACCTCGGGCCGCAAGATGCGGTTGACGTGCTCTCCGAATGTCGACGCGAACACGCTCGAGCTCGGCCAGACGCTTCGGCTCAACGAGGCACTCACGATCGTCGAGGCCACCGGCTTCGAGAGCGTGGGTGAGATCAGCACGTTGCGCGAGGTGTTGGACGACGGTCGGCGTGCGCTGGTCGTCGGGCACGCCGACGAGGAGCGAATCGTGTGGCTGTCGGAGCCGCTGGCCAAGGTGTTCGCCGATTCCGAGAACGCCGACATCGCGTACGACGTCGACTCTCCGACCCGCAAGCTGCGTCCCGGGGATTCACTTCTGGTCGACACCAAAGCGGGATACGCGTTCGAACGGATACCCAAGGCCGAGGTCGAGGATCTCGTCCTCGAAGAGGTTCCCGACGTCCACTACGACGACATCGGCGGTCTGGGACGACAGATCGAGCAGATTCGTGACGCGGTGGAATTGCCGTTCCTGCACAAGGACCTGTTCCACGAGTACGCGCTCCGGCCGCCGAAGGGTGTGCTGCTGTACGGCCCGCCCGGGTGCGGAAAGACGCTGATCGCCAAGGCAGTCGCCAACTCGTTGGCGAAGAAGATCGCCGAGGCCCGCGGTCAGGACAGCAAGGAAGCAAAGTCCTACTTCCTCAACATCAAGGGCCCTGAGCTTCTCAACAAGTTCGTCGGAGAGACCGAACGTCACATCCGGCTGATCTTCCAGCGGGCACGCGAGAAGGCGTCCGAAGGTACTCCGGTGATCGTGTTCTTCGACGAGATGGACTCGATCTTCCGAACTCGTGGATCGGGTGTGTCCTCGGATGTGGAGACCACCGTCGTGCCGCAGCTCCTCAGTGAGATCGACGGTGTCGAGGGGCTCGAGAACGTCATCGTGATCGGTGCGTCGAACCGTGAGGACATGATCGATCCCGCGATCCTGCGGCCCGGTCGACTCGACGTGAAGATCAAGATCGAACGACCGGACGCCGAGTCGGCCCAGGACATCTTCTCCAAGTACCTCACCGACACGTTGCCGGTGCACGCCGACGACGTGGCCGAGTTCTCCGGAGACCGGACGGCCTGCGTCCGCGCGATGATCGAGCGTGTCGTCGACAGGATGTACGCGGAGAGTGAAGAGAACCGATTCCTGGAAGTCACCTACGCCAACGGTGACAAGGAGGTCCTGTACTTCAAGGACTTCAACTCCGGCGCCATGATTCAGAACATCGTGGACCGAGCGAAGAAGTACGCGATCAAGTCGGTACTCGAGACCGGTAACCCCGGTCTGCGCGTGCAGCATCTGTTCGACTCGATCGTCGACGAGTTCTCCGAGAACGAAGATCTGCCGAACACCACCAACCCGGACGACTGGGCTCGGATCTCGGGCAAGAAGGGCGAACGGATCGTCTACATCCGCACGCTGGTCACGGGCAAGAATGCCAGTGCGAGCCGGGCCATCGACACGGAAACGAACACCGGTCAGTACCTCTGATATCCCCTCCCGCCCCCGCTGACCAATGTCACACCGGTTCGGCTCAGCCGAACCGGTGTGACATTCGTCGGGGGTGGGGGAGGGAACTGGAGACGGTCAGGGCGGCGTGAGGAAGTCGTTCAACAGCACGCGGGTGTCCGGCGCGAACAGCCAGTCCGGATCCGCGAGGTGGGCGAGTAGCTCACCACGGGTCCACCACCACCCGTCTGCGATCTCGCTCGGCTGATGAACGAACGGGCCGTCGTGCCGGGTCTCGTAGGCGAACAAGTGGCAACGTAGCGGACGGCCGTTCCACACCCCGTCCCACGACACGTTGGTCACCGGGGTGAGTTCGATGTCGTCGACGCCCAGTTCCTCGGCCAGTTCGCGTCGCGCCGTCTGCTCCGGCGACTCTCCGGGGTCGACCACTCCGCCGGCGAGACAATCGTGATGCCCGGCGAACACCGCCTTGCTGCCGGATCGGCGATGGACGTAAATGCGTTCTCCATCGGTCGACCGGACGAGCACCCCTGCACTCGCGTGCCACAACCCTTCTGCGTAGACGCGGCCGCGTCTTGCGGAACCGCACTCGTTGCCTGCGCTGTCGAAGACGGCGACCATTTCATCTTCGGGACGGTCGTGGTTCGCGCTCGGTTGCATTCCTCGATGATGCCAGCGCGCCGGTGCGCGCCGAGCGGTGCGCCGCCGAGGGAGTGTGTGAGTGGTATCTCTTCGTGACGGTGTCGGTGGTGTGTGTTACTTTTCCGTTACTGCAGACGAAGTCGTTGCAGTATCAATCGGTTTCAACCAGGTCGGGGAGACACTGGAGATGTACGTGAACGTTCGTAAGACGGTTTCAGGGGTGGGAGTGGCAGCGCTCTTCGCCGCCGCTTTCGTGACCGGTACAGCACAGACTGCTGCCGCAGCCCCCGCGTGCCAGGACTTCGTGTCCGCACCGGGAGCGGAGGCGGGTTGGACGTCGATCGACGGTACTGCGCCGAACTACGTCGCATCGCCTGAGGGCGGAGTGGGCGAGGGGGCGCTCGAGTACACGGTTGCCGACAACAAGGGAATCGTCGAGTACTACCACCCGGCGGAGCAGCAGAAGATCGCCGATGTCGCGGGCACGTCGATCGGCTTCAAGGAGACCAAGGGAACCACCGGCAGCTCGTACCAGCTCCGTATCACCGGTGCCGAATACGATCCCAACGCCGACAACGGTGCCGGCGTGGAGGACGGATTCGCCAGCCTCGTGTGGGTGCCGTCGAACAACCAGGGAGCCGGCACGGATGTCGACGGCTGGACGACCTACGACGGCCTCGAGACGGGTAAGTGGTGGGCGACTCGCAACCTGACGGGCGACATCAAGCGGGGACAGCCGATCACTCTGCAGGAGTTCGCCGAGAAGCAGCCGAATGCCACGCTCGATCATTACGGCGTGAACCTCGGCAGCGGCGCGGCCGCGGGCACCAATCACGTCGACGGCATCAAGTTCGGATGCACCACGGACTTCGAGCTCGTGGCGCCTGAGGTTCCCGAGGTTCCTGAAGTTCCCGAGGTTGGTAACGGCTCCCTTGGCGACCTGTTCAAGTTCGGTAGCTGATCCACAGTAGGGCGTAGCCGGCAGCTCCCTGTTCCGTGTGTGACACGGGGCAGGGAGCTGCCCTCTCTTCACACCTTGCGTGCGGTGACGAGCAGGTATTCCCAGTCCATCCCCGCGCCGCCGTGGCCGAGCTCTTCGTCGCCCAGAGCGATCAGTGCTCGGTCGAGGGCCTGCGCCCGCTCCCGGTCGTCTCCGATGGCCGCGTAGATCGAAATCGTGGGCCCGTAGTGCTCGACGAAGAACTTGCGGAACTCCTCGCCCGACCCGAAGCGGTCGACGTGTAGCAACCGACGTTCGGCGCACACGTCGGCAATTCGCGATCCGAACAGCGATCGCACATGTTCTTCGTCGCCCCACAGAGGTGGCGGCTGTGCCCCGGGCGGTGGAGCAGGCGCATACGGCTTCATGGCTGCGAACATCTGCCCGATGAATCCTTCCGGGGTCCAGTTGCACAGTCCGATGGTGCCGCCGGGTCGGCACACCCGTACCAATTCATCCGCCGTGAGCTGGTGATGCGGCGCGAACATCACTCCCACGCACGAGATCACCGCATCGAAGTCCGCGGTGTCGAACGGTAGGGATTCGGCATCCGCCTCGCGCCACTCCACTTCGACGCCCTGCTCGTCGGCTATGGCGCGACCACGTTCGAACAGCTCGGGGGTGAGGTCCGCGGCGACGACGTGTGCACCGCCCACGGCGGCGGGGATCGATGCATTCCCGGATCCCGCTGCGACGTCGAGAACACGATCGCCGGACTTCAGATCGCACGCACGCACGAGTTCGATACCGAGTTGCGGAATCACTTCGCTCGCGACGGCCGGGTAGTCGCCGGACGCCCACATTCGGCGTTGTTTCACTTTCATGTCGTGATCGTCGTTGGATCTGACGTCTGCATCGGACACGGTGTGCCTCCCACTGAGAGACCCCACCGAGGCATCCGATGCGGCCCTAGTTCAGTATCGAGCGTCGAGTGCGGACGGGCCAGCCCAGCAGTCGCCTTTGGACCTGAGCGGTCGAACACGATGCCATCGCCTAGGCTCGGGCCATGCAAAGGATCATCGGAGTCGAGGTCGAGTACGGAATCTCTTCGCCCACCGAGCCTTCGGCCAACCCCATTCTGACGTCGACGCAGGCCGTTCTGGCCTACGCCGCCGCAGCGGGTGTGCCGCGCGCCAAGCGCACCCGCTGGGACTACGAGGTCGAGTCTCCGCTGCGGGACGCGCGCGGATTCGATCTCGGCAGGACGAGTGGTCCGGCGCCGGTGATCGACGCCGACGAGATCGGCGCGGCCAACATGATCCTCACCAACGGCGCTCGGCTGTACGTCGATCACGCGCATCCGGAGTACTCCGCGCCCGAGGTCACCGACCCGCTCGATGCGGTGATCTGGGACAAGGCCGGTGAGCGCGTGATGGAGGCGGCCGCTCGCCATGCATCGAGTGTTCCGGGGGCGCCGAAACTGCAGCTGTACAAGAACAATGTGGACGGCAAAGGCGCGTCGTACGGCACCCACGAGAACTATCTGATGTCGCGGGACACCCCCTTCTCCGCGGTCATCAACGGACTGACCCCCTTCTTCGCCTCCCGGCAGGTGATTTGCGGCTCCGGACGTGTCGGACTGGGCCAGTCCGGCGACGACGCCGGCTTCCAGTTGTCGCAACGCGCCGACTACATCGAGGTGGAGGTGGGTCTCGAGACGACGCTCAAGCGCGGCATCATCAACACCCGCGACGAACCGCACGCGGACGCCGACAAATATCGGCGACTGCACGTCATCGTGGGGGACGCGAACCTGGCCGAGATGTCGACCTATCTGAAGGTGGGCACGACCTCGCTCGTTCTCGATCTGATCGAGGCCGGCGTCGACTTGACCGATCTGCAGTTGGCTCGCCCGGTGACGGCTGTCCACCACATCAGCCACGATCCGACTTTGCGTGCCACAGTGGCGCTTGCGGACGGCCGTGAGCTGACCGGTCTGGCGCTGCAACGGATCTACCACGAGCGGGTGTCCGACTACATCTCGTCCGAGACGGACTTCGACGAGCGCGCGCAGGACATCCTCGAGAAGTGGGCGCATGTCCTCGATCTCCTCGAACGTGACCCGATGGAGTGTGCACACATCCTGGATTGGCCTGCCAAGCTCAGGCTTCTCGAGGGCTTCCGCAGTCGAGAAGGTCTGGCCTGGTCGGCGCCACGTCTGCACCTGATCGACCTTCAGTATTCGGATGTGCGACTGGACAAGGGTTTGTACAACAGACTCGTCGCCCGTGGCTCGATGGAACGTCTGGTGAGCGAACAGCAGGTGCTCGATGCGGTGTCGGCGCCACCCGAGGACACCCGCGCCTACTTCCGCGGTGAATGCCTGCGCCGCTTCGGAGCGGACATCGCGGCCGCGAGTTGGGATTCGGTGATCTTCGATCTGGGTGGCGACTCCCTGGTGCGGATACCGACTCTCGAACCGTTGCGCGGCAGTAAGTCGCACGTGGGGGCGCTGTTGGATTCGGTGGAGTCGGCCGCAGAGCTGGTCGATCAACTCAAGAACTGACTCCGAATCGGAACACACCGCGCAGTCGACACCCGTACCGGCCGTGCCGTCGGTAGGGTGAAGGTCCGAGCGGGATCCTCGAGTTCGGACTGCTTGGCAGCACAGGACGCTCGACAGCGAGTGTCCTTCACACAAGGAGGTCGGCGATGGCGCAAGAGCACACCACGCGTGCGGGCGGCGGCGAAGACGACGACATCCCCGGCAGCGATGGAGCGGCGGGCCAGGAACGGCGAGAGAAGCTGGCCGACGACACGGACGATCTGCTCGACGAGATCGACGACGTGCTCGAAGAGAACGCCGAGGACTTCGTTCGTGCCTACGTCCAGAAGGGCGGCGAGTGACGGCCGATCGTCCGGCGCTGCGTGCGGGCGTCGCAGGTCTGGGGGACGGGTTCGGATCGAATCTGTCCTCCTTCAGCGAATACCTGCGCGGGTACGCACCGGAACTGCTGCCGGAGAATCGAGCAGGTCTGCGGTCGTCCTCGACCCGAGGTGGTGACGGTATGGACACCGACATTGCACCGCACGGAACCACGATCGTCGCGCTCACTTTCGGTGGCGGTGTGCTGATCGCCGGCGATCGACGGGCCACGCAGGGCAATCTCATCGCCAGTCGAGACGTCGACAAGGTCTACGTGACCGACGAGTACTCGGCCGCCGGAATCGCGGGAACGGCCGGAATCGCGATCGAACTGGTACGGCTCTTCGCCGTGGAACTCGAGCACTACGAAAAGATCGAAGGCGTTCCGCTGACGTTCGACGGCAAAGCGAACCGGCTGTCGTCGATGGTGCGCGGCAACCTCGGCGCCGCTATGCAGGGTCTGGCCGTGGTTCCGCTCCTCGTGGGTTTCGATCTCGAGGCGGACGACCCGTCCCGAGCCGGACGGATCGTGTCGTACGACGTCGTGGGTGGCCGCTACGAAGAGCGGGCCGGCTATCACGCGGTCGGCTCCGGTTCGCTTTTCGCGAAGTCGGCTCTCAAGAAGCTGTACTCGTCGGGAAGTGACGAGGACACAGCACTTCGCGTCGCCATCGAATCCCTGTACGACGCTGCGGACGACGATTCGGCGACCGGCGGCCCCGACGTCACCCGCGGCATCTACCCGACAGCAGTGATCATCGACGAGAACGGCGCCCTCGAGGTTGCTCAGGAACGTACATCGGCCGTCGCGCGGAGCATCGTCGACGCTCGCGCAGCCGAAGGGGGTGCAACGACATGACGATGCCTTACTACGCATCTGCCGAACAGATCATGCGTGACCGTTCGGAGTTGGCACGCAAGGGTATTGCGCGCGGGCGCAGCGTCGTCGTGCTCACCTACGACGGCGGCGTGCTGTTCGTGGCGGAGAACCCGTCGACCGCGCTTCACAAGGTGAGCGAACTGTACGACCGACTCGGGTTCGCCGCGGTGGGCAAGTACAACGAGTTCGAGAACTTGCGCCGTGCCGGGATCCAGCATGCCGACATGCGGGGGTACTCCTACGACCGCCGCGACGTGACGGGGCGGTCACTGGCCAACGCGTACGCGCAGACACTCGGCACGTTCTTCACCGAGCAGCCCAAGCCGTACGAGGTCGAGATCTGCGTCGCGGAGGTGGGTCGTTCCGGCTCGTCGACACCGGCCCAGCTCTATCGCATCACCTATGACGGGTCGATCGTCGACGAGCAGGGTTACGTGGTGATGGGTGGTACCACCGAACCGATCTTGGCGGCCATGAAGGATTCGTACCGTCAGGACCTCGATCTGGAATCAGCTGTGGGGGTGGCGGTTCGGGCACTTCAGCAGGGTGGCGTGGAAGGTGAGCGCCGCACTCTGGGCGTGTCGGGTCTCGAAGTGGCTGTGCTCGAACAATCCCGTCCACGACGGACTTTTCGCCGTATCGCCGGTGCCAAGCTCGAGGCGTTGTTGCCGGCTACCGAGTCCGGCGCGAAGGGCGAGAAGTCACCCGGGCCGAAGGACAAGGGCGAGGACTCCGAGTAGTGCGTCGATCACCGGTACACGGTGATAGACGCCGGCTCGGAGGCGAACGTGAACGAAGTCGAATCTCCGACCACCTCACCGTCACACGCCAGTGCGACGGGTTGACCGTGCACGCGCACGGTCAAGGCCGGAATGCGTACCCGCTCGTACACCGGAGACCTTGCCAATCTGCCGGTAGCTGCAGAAAGCAGTAGTCGAAGACGTGAACCACGTTTCGATGCGTGCACGTATCGAACATCGAGCAGCCCGCCCGTGATCTGTGGGCGCGACATGGGCACCTGGTCGGCGGGGGAGTAGCGACCGTTGCCGACGAAGAGCATCCACAGGGGCAGTCGTCGCCCGTCGATCGTTGCTTCTACGGGCTCGGCATCGGCTAGGACTCGAATCATGGCGGCTGCGGCCGACGGCCACTTTCCGAACCTCGGCTCCCACTTCTCGCGCAGCCGCACGGCATCGGGATAGCCGCCGAGGCTCGCCGTGTTGAGGAACGGAATCCTTCCGTCCCCGAGATCGACGTCCGCGCAGTCGATACGTGCGGCGGATCCGGTGGTCACCGCGTGGGCGATGTCTGCCGTATCGGCGCTGCCGAGGTCACGGACGAAATGGTTGAGTGTGCCGCCCGGAAATGCGGCCAGCGGGAGACCGTGCCGAATCGCGACGTCCGCCACGGCTGCGACGGTGCCGTCACCACCGCACACCCCGAGGGCGATGGGGCGGTGTTCGGTGACGGCCAGGTCGATCTGTGGTCCGAAGTCCTCGTCCGGGCTCAATTCGTGCAGGTGAGCGGACGGCAGCGCCTCGACGATCTCGGCGACCGGGTCGGCGAACTCGGTCCCGGCGGAGTCGTTGACGAGCACGAGCAGGCCCTCGCCCTGCGCGAGTGGTGGCGCGTCGGCCGGCGTTCCTTCCGCAGCGTGGTCTTCGGGTCGAACGGCCCACCAGCTGCGGGTACCGATGGCGATGGCGCAACCGACCGCAGCGCCGGCGCATACGTCGGAGGGCCAGTGAACGCCGTTGTGAACCCGGGAGTAGGCGACCGCAGCGGCAACAGGCGCCAGCAGCGCTCCTGCGACAGGTGCCTCGGTCGCCACCCCGGTCACGAAGGCGGCGGCAGAGGCGGCATGGCCGGAGGGAAACGACGAGGACTTCGGAATCGGCACGCCTCGGTGCGGATTGGACCAGTCTCGTGGCGGTGGCCTGCGACGCGGAAACGCCGGCTTCATCGCGACGTTGGCGACCGTGCTCGCGCCGACCAG
Source organism: Rhodococcus huquni (assembly GCF_055231055.1). NCBI lineage: Bacteria > Bacillati > Actinomycetota > Actinomycetes > Mycobacteriales > Nocardiaceae > Rhodococcus > Rhodococcus huquni. The sequence goes on along the minus strand of NZ_JBUYWE010000001.1, from coordinate 627,345 downwards.
CGAGAGCAGTCCTCGGACGGCACCTCGACGCGGGCGCTCACCGAGGGCTGCGAGGAGGGCGGCGATCGCCCACCAGAGCAGACCGTGGTCGGCCACCTTGCTGAGTGATCGAAACAGTCGATCGGCACCGGACGGCCGAAGTGCAGCGCCCCGATCCATGAGGTGGGAATCGACGTATCGCAGCCTGCGAATCGGGCGGTGCATACCGACCAGCGTAGGCAAAGCGTGCGCCGTAGCCGTTGCAGGCGTTAATCACTCGTCTCGTGGCGCACCCGTTGTACTGTCGAGGTGTGCAGAGACGAATTATGGGTATCGAAACGGAATTCGGTGTCACCTGCACCTTTCACGGACACAGGCGACTGAGTCCGGACGAGGTCGCGCGATACCTGTTCCGACGTGTCGTGTCGTGGGGCCGCAGTTCCAACGTGTTCCTTCGGAACGGCGCTCGTCTGTATCTGGACGTGGGATCACACCCCGAGTACGCAACGGCCGAATGCGACAGCCTCGTGCAGCTGGTCAATCACGACCGCGCCGGTGAACGCGTGCTCGAAGATCTTCTGGTCGACGCGGAACAGCGCCTGGCCGAGGAAGGTATCGGCGGCGACATCTACCTGTTCAAGAACAACACCGATTCCGCCGGCAATTCGTACGGCTGCCACGAGAACTTTCTCGTTGCCCGTGCGGGTGAGTTCTCGCGCATCTCGGACGTTCTTCTGCCGTTCCTGGTCACCCGCCAGTTGATCTGCGGCGCAGGAAAGGTGTTGCAGACCCCCAAGGCTGCGACGTTCTGCCTGTCGCAGCGTGCAGAGCACATCTGGGAAGGCGTGTCCTCCGCGACGACACGGTCGCGGCCCATCATCAACACTCGGGACGAGCCGCACGCAGACGCGGAGAAGTACCGGCGCCTGCACGTGATCGTCGGGGACTCGAACATGGCGGAACCCACCACCATGCTGAAGGTCGGCACCGCGGCGCTCGTCCTCGAGATGATCGAGGCCGGGGTCTCGTTCCGGGATTTCGCGCTCGACAATCCGATTCGGGCGATCCGCGAGGTGAGTCACGATGTGACCGGTCGCCGGCAGGTGCGGCTCGCCGGCGGCAAGCAGGCGAGTGCCCTCGACATCCAGCGTGAGTATCACGCGCGGGCCGTCGAGCACCTGCAGAACCGGGAACCGGACGCACAGATCGAGCAGGTCGTCGATCTGTGGGGCCGCATGCTGGACGCGGTCGAGGCACAGGATTTCGCGAAGGTCGACACGGAGGTGGACTGGGTCATCAAGCGGAAGCTCTTCCAGCGGTACCAGGACAAGCACGGTTTCGACCTGGCAGACCCCAAGATCGCCCAACTCGACCTCGCCTATCACGACATCAAGCGCGGTAGAGGTGTGTTCGACGTGTTGCAACGAAAGGGCCTGGTCAAGCGGATCACCGAGGACGAATCCATCGACGAGGCCGTCGAGACTCCGCCACAGACCACCCGGGCGAAGCTGCGAGGTGAGTTCATTTCGGCCGCGCAGGAGGCCGGGCGCGACTTCACGGTGGACTGGGTGCACCTGAAGCTGAACGACCAGGCTCAGCGAACCGTGCTGTGCAAGGATCCGTTCCGTTCCGTCGACGAACGTGTCGAGCGGCTCATCGCGTCGATGTAGTAACCACTAGGCTGCCGGACGTGGCGACTTCCAAGATCGAGCGGTTGATGAACCTGGTCATCTGCCTGCTGTCCACCAGACAGTTTCTGACTGCCGAGAAGATTCGCGAGAGCGTCGCCGGATACGACGACTCGACGAGTTACGAGGCGTTCAGCCGGATGTTCGAGCGTGACAAGAACGAGTTGCGTGACCTCGGTGTGCCGCTCGAGACGGGGCAGGCCTCGCGGTACTCGACCGTCGAGGGGTATCGGATCAATCGGGACGCGTACGAGCTGCCCGACATCGAACTGAGTAGTGAGGAATCAGCCGCGGTGGCCGTGGCCGTCCAGTTGTGGGAGTCACCGGAGCTCATCGCAGTGGCGCAGGGGGCACTGCTCAAGTTGCGCGCGGCGGGGGTGCAGGTGGATTCGGAATCGTCGAGCGCTCCCGTCACGGCAGTGCCCGCCCGAACCCGTGGCTCGGAACCGGCGCTCGGCAAGTTGCTGGCCGCCATCGATGCCGGCCGCGCCGTGCGGTTTCCGCATCGAAGCGCGTTGAACGAGCCGTTCACGCAGCGATCGGTGCAGCCGTGGGGTGTCGTGACTACTCACGGGCGCTGGTATCTCGTGGGGCACGACGTGGACCGCGACGCCGTTCGGACGTTTCGGCTGTCGCGCATCGGTGACGACGTCACCGAATACGGTCCGTCCGGGGCGGTGCACAAGCCGGCGGGCGTCGACCTCCGGGAGATCGTCGATCGGGTCACGGGTTCGGGCGCGGTGACGGGGACTGCCACCGTGTGGGTGGCGCAGGAACGCGCATACGAGTTGCGCCGATTGGGGACAGAGACCGGTCGACGTGAATTCGGCGGGCGACCCGGCACGGTTCTGTCCATCCCGGTGCGCTCGCGGGACTGGATCGCTCGCCTCGTCGCCGGTCACGGCGTCGATGCACTGGTTCTCGAGCCGCCGGAACTGCGTCAGGACGTACTGGGCAAGCTGAGAGCGTCGGCAGGGTTCGCCGACACGATCGAAGGGGTCGGCCGGTGACGAGGACGTCGAGCAACAAACTTTCTTCCCGCTTGGCACGGCTTCTCAACCTGGTTCCGTACTTCATTGCGAACCCGGGCATGAGTGCCGACGAAGCAGCAGCCGAACTCGGCGTGACGAAATCGCAACTGATGACCGACCTCAACCAGCTGTGGGTCTGTGGACTTCCCGGATACGGCCCCGGTGATCTCATCGATCTCTCCTTCTCGGAGGAAAGCATCGAGGTCACCTTCTCTGCCGGCATCGACCGTCCGCTGCGCCTGACCTCGACCGAGGCCACCGCGCTCCTGATCGCGCTGCGTTCCCTCGTCGAGATGCCGGGCACCGTCGATCCCTCGGCCGCTCTCCGCGCCATCGCACGGATCGAGGACGCAGCCGGCTCTGCCGCTGCTGGCGACGACGGCGGGCAGGACGGAGGCGCGTCGGCGCGGGAAGTGGCCGAGAGTCCCACCGCTGCCACCGTGCGTTCGGCACTCCACGATGGGGTCGCTTTGCAGATCACCTATTACTCCGCGTCCAGGGACCGGGTGAGTGAGCGAACCGTGGATCCGGTTCGTCTGGTCCTGGTGGACGGGCACAGCTACCTCCAGGCCTGGTGTCGGCAGGCAGAAGGTGTGCGGCTGTTCCGACTCGACCGCATCGACGCCGCCATCGCTCTGGCCGAGCCGTCCAGGCCACCTCAGCAGGCATACGACGACGATTCGAACCTCGAACTGTTCAGCGGTGACTCTTCGTTGCCGCGGGCTCGTCTGCGGATTGCGGCAGACAGTGCGTGGGTCGTCGACTACTACCCGATGGAGGTCGTCGAGGTCACGGCCGACGGTGCGGTGGAAGCCACGATGAATTACGCGACCTTGGACTGGATGGCGCGGATGGTGCTCGGATTCGGTGCCGGAATCACCCCGATCGAGCCGCGTGAACTCGTGGACGAGGTTCGGTCCCGCGCCGAACTCGCTCTGTCGATGTACGACGCGACGGCGAGCTGAGGTGAACGACCAGTTGCGGATCGTCGTGTTCGGTGCGGGCAGCATCGGTTGCTATCTGGGTGGTCGCTTGGCGGCGGTCGGTGCCGACCTGACGCTGATCGGCAGGGACACCCTCGGGCGTGAATTGTCGGTGCACGGGTTGCGCCTGACCGACCTGCACGGGGGAGACCAGCGTGTCGGCCCCGACGAGTTCGAGTTCCGCACCGACGTGGACGAGTGCCCGGACGTTCTGGCGGCGGCCGACGTCGTGATCGTGGCCGTGAAGTCTGCGGACACTCGCGCGGCTGCTGAAGCGCTGTCTCCCTGGCTCGGACCGGGCGCTGTCGTGCTCAGTGCGCAGAACGGGATCGGAAACGCCGATGTTCTGCGCGAGGTGCTGGTAGGCCGGACGGTGTCGGCTCTGATGGTGCCGTTCAACGTGATCAGGCGAGGCGACGGAACGTTCCACCAAGGGTCGTCGGGTGTACTCGAGGCCCCGTCGGAACCGGCGCTCGGGCACGTTGCGAACGTGTTCGCCGCGGCCGGATTGCCGATTCGGGAGCGGCCCGACTTCTTACAGGTGCAGTGGGCGAAACTCCTGCTCAACCTGAACAACCCGATCAACGCACTCTCGGGACTTCCACTGCGGGACGAGTTGGCACGCAGGCCGTATCGGCAGGCTCTTGCGCTGGCGCAGACCGAGGCCCTCGGTCTGCTCGGCCGTGCCGGCATCGCACCCGCCCGGCTCACGCCGCTGCCCGCCCATTGGATCCCGAGGCTCCTCGCGGTCCCGGATGGCCTTTTCCGTGTGCTCGGCAGCAAGATGCTGGCGATCGACCCACTGGCCCGATCGTCGATGTGGGACGACCTCCGAGCAGGTAGGCGTACCGAGGTCGACTGGATCAGCGGTGAGATCGTGGCGCTGGCCGATCGTGACGGCACATCTGCGCCAGTCAACGCGCGACTGGTCGAACTGATACGCCGAGCAGAGGCGGGTGCGGACGGATACTGGTCGGGCGAGTCGTTGCTTGCCGACCTACGCTCCCAGCGGGCGCACAGGAAACCAGCAGGTTAACGGCAGCCGAAGCAGCCCGATTCGGACAGCGAGGCGCCACGGGTGTCCGGTAGCATCGCAGGCAACTGATCTTTTGGAGGTTTCATCATGGGAGCCATGAGCCCCTGGCACTGGGCCATCGTCGCGGTGGTCGTTCTGATCCTGTTCGGTTCGAAGAAGCTGCCCGATGCGGCACGCGGACTCGGACGCTCGCTGCGCATCTTCAAGAGCGAGGTCAAGGAGATGCAGAACGACGACGCGCCGGCCAAGGAGAGCACCGACACCACCGCGCAGTCTGCAGAACTTCCTTCCGGGCAGAGCACGCAGACCGCGCAGGGCGCCACTCCCACCCAGCACACCGAACCGAAGTCGGCCTAGCTCCTCGCAGCCGCACTCCCGGGGTGAGCACGTTTCACCCCGGGAGTGCGCTGAGCAAACCAACCTCTGCTGCTGATCGAGAACCAGGGCCCACACGTGCGCATTCCGTTCGATCCCCGTCACAGCAAACGACGGACCAATCCCGACGGCACCATGTCGCTGATCGACCATCTCTACGAACTGAGGACGCGACTTCTGCTGTCGCTTCTGGCGATCCTGGTGACCACCGGCGTGGGTTTCTTCTGGTACGCGCACACGATTCTCGGGATCGAAAGTCTCGGTGAACTGCTCCGTGGGCCCTACTGTTCGTTGCCCGATTCCAGCCGCGCGGATCTGAGCTCGGACGGCACGTGCCGCTTGCTCGCCACCGGCCCGTTCGAGCAGTTCATGTTGCGATTCAAAGTCGCGATCACCGCAGGAATAGTCCTGGCGTGCCCGATCTGGCTGTATCAGCTGTGGGGTTTCATCACCCCCGGTCTCTACAAGAACGAGCGCCGCTATGCGGTCGGCTTCGTCGCGTCTGCCGCGCTCCTGTTCGTCGCCGGTGCGGTCCTGGCCTACGTGGTCGTGGCGAAGGCACTGCACTTCTTGCTCACCATCGGTGACAACGTGCAGATCACCGCTCTGGGCGGTGCCGAGTATTTCGGGTTCATCATCAACCTGTTGATCATTTTCGGAGTGAGCTTCGAGATACCCCTGTTGATCGTCGCGTTGAACTTCGTCGGTGTGCTGCCCTACGCGAAGTTGAAGGCGTGGCGGCGCGGCCTGATCTTCGGACTCTTCGTGTTCGCTGCGATCGCCACTCCTGGTCAGGACCCGTTCTCGATGTTGGCGTTGGCACTGGCGCTGACCGTTCTGTTCGAACTCGCCGTTCAGATATCCCGCCTCAACGACCGGAGGAAGGCGCGCGGTGTGGACGACTGGAGCGAACTGGACGACGAAGAGGCCTCCAGCATCTCCGGGCCTTCCGATCTGGACGAATCGCTCGATGCCCCGGACCCGGCGAAGGCCACTTCGGGAGGCCGGTTCGGTCGACGTGGAAGGAACACGTCACCGGAGGAGGCGCCACGCCCGGACAACACCGGGCCGGGACAGGACTTCTCCGACACGTTGTGACAACCTGACGGTGTGGCTGTGACACCTGAGGGAAATACGGTCGGATCGCAACTGGATGCCTTCGGTTCGCAATTGGGTTTCGACCTGGACCCTTTCCAGATCGAGGCATGTCGTGCGCTCGAATACGGACACGGCGTACTGGTCTGCGCACCCACGGGCGCCGGCAAGACCGTCGTCGGCGAGTTCGCGGTGCATCTCGCACTCGAATCCGGCCGCAAGTGCTTCTACACGACGCCGATCAAGGCGCTGAGCAATCAGAAGTACGCCGAGCTGGCTCAGCGATACGGTGCCGATTCCGTGGGCCTCCTCACCGGCGATTCCAGCATCAACTCGGACGCGCCCGTTGTCGTGATGACGACCGAAGTGCTGCGAAACATGCTGTACGCGGACTCGCCTGCCCTGCGGGGCCTGTCACACGTGGTGATGGACGAGGTGCACTTTCTCGCCGATCGCTTTCGCGGCGCCGTGTGGGAGGAAGTGATTCTGCATCTGTCCGACGACGTGCGACTCGTCAGCCTCTCGGCGACCGTCAGCAACGCGGAGGAGTTCGGTGCCTGGATGGAGACGGTGCGCGGCGATACCACCGTCGTGGTGGACGAGACCCGCCCCATCCCGCTGTGGCAGCACATCCTGGTGGGACGTCGACTCTTCGACCTCTTCGACGTGCGTGCGCTCGGATCGGACAGCGCGAAGAAGAACCTCGTCGTCGATCAGGACCTGGTCCGCTATGTGAAGCAGCGGCAGGCCCAGGAACGCGAGGATCGGTGGGAACCCCGCGGCCACGGCCACGGTCGGGGACGTGGTCCGCAGCGCGGCGGCGCCCGCGGCGGAGGTATCGGACGCAGTACGTTCAGGCCACTCCCACGCCCCGAGGTGATCGCGCGCCTCGACGAGGAAGGGCTGTTACCGGCGATCACCTTCGTTTTCAGCCGGGCCGGATGCGACGCCGCACTCGGGCAGTGCCTGCGGTCGCGTCTCGAGCTCACAACGGACGAGCAGGTCGTCGAGATTCGGGAGATCATCGACAAGCACACGTCGGACCTGCCGCGCGCCGACCTCGAGGTCCTGGGCTATTGGGAGTGGCGGAAAGCCCTCGAGCGAGGACTGGCCGCACACCACGCCGGCATGCTCCCGGTATTCCGGCAGACCGTCGAGGAGCTGTTCGTCAAGGGCCTGGTTCGAGCCGTGTTCGCGACGGAGACTCTTGCGTTGGGAATCAACATGCCCGCGCGCACCGTGGTCCTCGAACGTCTGGTCAAGTACAACGGTGAGACGCATGCCGAGCTGACGCCGGGGGAGTACACGCAGCTGACGGGGCGGGCCGGACGACGCGGAATCGACGTCGAGGGTCACGCGGTCGTTCTGTGGCAACCGGGCGTCGAACCGGTGGACGTGGCGGGCCTCGCATCGACTCGTACGTTCCCGCTGCGTAGCTCGTTCAAGCCGGCGTACAACATGACGATCAACCTGGTCGACCGGATGGGAGTTCCGGAATCACGGTCGTTGCTGGAGCGGTCGTTCGCCCAGTTCCAAGCGGATCGATCCGTGGTCGGCATGATTCGGGGTATCGAGAAGAACGAGGTCGCGCTGGCTCAGTTGCGTGAGCGTCTCGGCGGCGAGAACAGCGAGTATCTCGAGTACGTGAAACTGAAGGAAGACCTGACGCGGCGCGAGAAGTCCCTGGAACAGGGGAACAAGGCGGCGCGGCGCGAGGCCTCCACCGAGGCACTTGCCTCGCTGCGTCGTGGAAACATCGTGGGAATCATGGTGGGTCGTCACTCCGGACTGGCCGTGGTGCTCGAGCCGGATCACGACACCGACGATCCGCGGCCGGTCGTGTTGACTGCCGACAAGTGGTCCGGCCGCGTGTCCAGCGCCGATTTTCCGGAGCCGCCGCGAGTGCTGGGTGCCCTGCGTCTGCCCAAACGCCTCGATCATCACACCACTCGGGCTCGTCGCGACCTGGCATCGGCGCTGCGAAGCACCGGAATCGTGGTCCCCGGCCGGAAGAAGCGCAACAAAGCAGGGGCGGCGTCCGACGCCGAGGTCGTCAGGCTGCGCAAGGAGATTCGTCAACACCCGTGTCACAGTTGGCCGGATCGCGAGCAACTCGCACGCATCGGAGAACGCCACAATCGTCTGGCCCGCGAAACCGACTCCATGCGTCAGAAGGTTGCGGCGACCAAGAACTCGCTGGCACGCACCTTCGACCGAATCCTCGCTCTCCTGACCGAACGTCGCTACATCTCCTCGGGTGATCACCCGGCGGCGACCGACGACGGTGTCCGTCTCAGCAGAATCTATTGCGAGAGTGATCTTTTGGTCGCCGAGTGCCTTCGGCAAGGTGTGTGGAAGGGGCTGAGCGCGCCGGAATTGGCTGCGGTGGTCTCGTCCGTTGTGTACGAGTCGCGACGCGAAGGCGACACCGCCGACTACAACGCCACCGGGGCGCTGCGCCACGGACTGGACGACACTCTCCGGGTGTGGCGTGATCTGCGCTCGGACGAGATCAGGCACAAGCTCCCACCCACCAGGGAGCCGGACTTCGGTTTCGTGTCCGCGATCCATCAGTGGGCGAGCGAGAACTCGTTGGTGGAGGCGCTCGTCGCGGCGGGTGATCAGGGGAGAGCGTTGTCGGCAGGCGATTTCGTACGGTGGTGCCGACAGGTGATCGACCTGCTCGAACAGGTACGCTCGACGTCTCCTGATCCGGAGGTGGGGAAGGCAGCAGGCCGAGCAGTGGGCGCGATCCGCAGGGGTGTCGTAGGTGTGGACGCGGGATGATCGCCCGGCCGGCGGGCAGCGAGCGCTACGGTGAGTGAAGACCAGACAGCGACCAGGCACGACGAGGAATTGTGAGCGGGAGGCGAAGATGAGCGGCCCTTATGGACCGAACGACCCGAATGGTCAGTGGGCGCAGGGGCAGGGCAATCCTGACCCCAACGGGGGGTACGGCGCACCGCAGGTCGGTCCGCAGGGGCAGCAGTACGGTCAGCCCGGCCAACAGCAGTACGGTCAGCAGCCGTGGGGTCAGCCCGGACCCGGCCAGCAACCCCAGCCAGGCGGTCCGCAGGTTCAGCCCGGACCTCAGCAGGGTCAGCCGCAGTGGGGGCAGACCGCTCCTCCGCAATGGGCCGGCCAGCCACAAGGCCAGCCGCAGTGGGCTGGTCAGCAGCCCGGTCAACCTCAACCGGGTCAGCAGCAGTGGGGCCAGCCGCAGCCAGGTCAGCCGCAATGGGGCCAGCAGCCCGGTCAGCCGCAGTGGGGTCAGCCCGGTCAGGGCGGATCGGGAAAGTCCAAGGCGCCGATCTTCATCGGTATCGGCGTGCTCGTGCTGATCATCGCTGTAGTCGGTGGAGTGCTCGCTGCGCGTGCCCTCGGTAAGAACACACTCGACCAGAGCGCTGCACAGGACGGCGTGCAGAAGATCGTCACCGAGTCCTACGGAGCCTCCGATGTCGAGGGCGTCACCTGCCCCGCCGGCCAGGAAGTGAAGAAGGACGCCAGTTTCGACTGTGACCTGACGGTCGACGGCGAGCCGAAGACGGTGACCTTGACCTTCACCGACGACGACGGCACCTACGAGGTCAGTCGACCGAGCTAGCCCCCAGCTACTCTCCGGAGTTCGCAGTTGCGGCGAGCGCCTCCTCGAGGCGCCCGACCGCACTGCGGATTCCGAGTTCGTCCGCCAGCGCGTTCAGACGGTCCGGATCGGCCGGCGCGGCGGGGAGAGCATCCGACCGGGACATCGACACGTCCGCGTCGGTCACCACCCGGACCACCGGAAGTGCCACGTCGAGGTAGTCAGCGGCCGCAATCAACTTGGCGCGCACACCTTTCGCAAGGTCCGATTCCGGATCGAGGACAGCTGCGCGCAAAGCTTCGAGCGAGCCGAATCTCCCCAGCAGGGTCGACGCAGTCTTCTCACCGACTCCACGCACCCCCGGAAGTCCGTCCGAGGCGTCGCCGCGCAGCGCTGCCAACTCTGCGTAGGCCGGACCCGCCCGGTGGCCGGGCACCCCGTACTTTTCGGCGACCTCCGCCGGGCCGAGGAACTCCGCCTTCGCGAGTCCACGCCCCACGTACAGCACTCGAACCTCCACCGGATCGTCGGACACCACCTGCAGCAGGTCGCGGTCACCGCTGACCACGACCACGGGGTCTGTGGTCTCGCGGGCCGCCAGTGTGCCGAGGACGTCGTCGGCCTCGAGGCCCTCGGCACCGGCCGTCGAGATCCCGAATGCGTCCAGGACGTCCATGATCATGTCGACCTGCGGTGTGAGCGTGTCGGGGACTTCCTCGTATGCCCCGCCCGACTCCTCGGCCACTCGGTGCGCCTTGTACGTGGGGATCGCATCCACCCGAAACTGGGGGCGCCAATCCAGGTCGAGGCACACGGCGAGCCGAGAGGGCCGGTGACGCGTGACCAGGGCTGCCACCATGTCGGTGAAACCCCGGACGGCGTTGACGGGGCGTCCATCGGGTGCGGTAACGGATTCGGGCAGCGCGTAATAGGCCCGAAACCACAGGCTGGCACCGTCGAGGACGAGCAAGGGTCCACTCATGGGACTCATACTGCCAAACGGCACTAACGTGGGGGCCATGAGCACTCATGCCGGAGCCAGCACTCGATTTTCTTCCTCGGTCTACGCGGACCGTCTCGCGCGGTCGGCGGCGGCGGCACGAGAAGCGGGACTCGATGCGCTGCTGATCACGCCGGGGCCCGACCTCCAGTACCTGTTGGGTTCGAACGCTCAGTCCTTCGAACGCTTGACCTGTCTCGTCGTGCCCGCGAACGGGGAGCCTGCCTCGGTGGTGGTTCCGCGTCTCGAGCTTGCGGCACTGAAGGATTCGGCGGCGGACGAACTCGGTCTCGAGATCCGCGACTGGGTCGACGGCGTCGATCCGTACGCGATCGTGGCGCAGGGGCTGCCGCACCCGGCGCGCGTCGCCGTCACCGATGCGATGCCGGCCCTGCATCTGATTCCCGTCGCGGCCGGCGTCGGTGCCCTTCCCGTCTTGGCCACCGACGTGCTGCGCGAGCTCCGAATGATCAAGGACGACGAGGAGATCGAAGCGCTTCGCCGTGCCGGGCAGGCCATCGATCGGGTACATGCCCGGATGGGCGAATTTCTCCAGGTCGGACGGACCGAAGCCCAGGTAGCAGACGACATCACCGCCGCGATTCTGGCGGAGGGACACACCGAGGCGGCCTTCGTGATCGTCGGCTCCGGGCCGCACGGCGCAGATCCGCACCACGAAGTGTCCGATCGAGTGATTGCGCAGGGCGACATCGTCGTGATCGACATCGGTGGTCCCGTCGAACCCGGCTACAACTCCGACTCCACCAGGACGTACAGCATGGGTGAGCCGCAACCGGAGATCGCGGCGAAGTACGCGGTGCTGGAAGAAGCGCAGCGGGCTGCGGTCGATCTGATCGCGCCGGCGGTCAGTGCGGAGGCCATCGATGCTGCGGCGCGCAGTGTGCTGGCGGCACAGGGGCTTGCGGATGCATTCGTACACCGGACCGGGCACGGTATCGGCCTGTCCGTGCACGAGGAGCCCTACATCGTCGAGGGCAACTCGGTACCGGTTGCCGAGGGCATGGCGTTCAGCGTGGAGCCAGGGATCTACTTCCGTGGCGAATGGGGTGCGCGTATCGAGGACATCGTGGTCGTCACCGCGGACGGGTGCGAGCCGGTGAACGTTCGTCCGCACGGACTGACCGTTCTCGGCTGATCGATCACCCGCGCAGCGGGGCCGCCCCGAGTACTCGGTTCACCGCGATCTCGACCACGACGCGGTGGGGATTGATGCGGGGTGGGCGGTAGCGCGCCTCGTAACGTTTCTCGGCCTCTGCCACGGATTCCGGATCGGTCAGTACCCGGCTGGGACCTTCCAGCGTCAACCACCTGCGACCGTCCACCTGACTGACCGCCGCGTAGCCGCCCCGCTCGGCGTTGATCGCCTTCTGCTTCCCGGCGGACGTGATCACCCGTGCGACACCGCTCTCGCTGTCCCAGGTGAACCCGACCGCGACCACGTGCGGCGTGCCGTTCTTGCGCAGGGTGGTCAGCGTGCCGAGGTGATACTCGGCGAGGAACTCTTGCGCGGCATCGGTCAGTACCAGGGGTGTTGCGGGGGTGCGGTGCATGCTCAGACGGTAATCCAGGACACTGGTGGGGTGAACTTGGGATCGAGCAAGGGCAAAGGCTTGCCCGACGGCGGCACCGTGCTGGTACTGGGCGGACGGAGCGAGATCGGTGTGGAGATCGCCGCCCGGCTTGCGCCTGGACGCACCGTCGTCCTGGCTGCTCGCCGGAGCGGCGACCTCGAAGCCGAGCGCCGCATGGTGTCGGAGGCCGGCGCCGAAACCGTCGCGTGCGTGGAGTTCGACGCGAACGATCTGAACAGCCACGAACCGCTGCTGCACTCGGTGACTCGGGAGTTCGGCGCCCCGTCGGTGACCGTGCTCGCTTTCGGGCTGCTCGGGGATCAGGAGCGCGCCGAACGGGATGCGCAGCACGCCGTGGACGTGATCCACACCGACTTCGTCGCGCAGGTAGGCGTTCTCACCCACCTGTCGAACCTGTTGCGCGCACAGGGGCGAGGCACGATCGTGGTGTTCTCGTCGATTGCAGGGGTGCGGGTGCGCAGGGCCAACTACGTGTACGGATCCGCCAAGGCCGGCCTCGACGGGTTCGCCAGCGGTCTCGGAGACGCGCTGCACGGCACCGGGGTATCGCTGATGCTCGTGCGCCCAGGCTTCGTGATCGGACGCATGACCGAAGGAATGGCCGCCGCACCGATGTCCAGCACCCCGGGTCAGGTGGCGGACGCTGTCGTGAACGGTTTGAAGCGCGGCGCGGCCCGCGTCACGGTGCCCCGCGCTCTGCGCCCGGCGTTCTTCGTCATGCATCTGGTGCCCCAGGCAGTCTGGCGACGGATGCCGCGATGAACCCGATCGTGGTCGTCGGCATCGGCGCGGACGGCCGGGAAGGACTGTCTCTCACCGCGCGACGCGAGATCGACGCCGCGCAAGTCCTGCTGGGTTCGCGCCGGCAGCTCGACCTCGTTCCGACTTCGGATGCCCTGCGTATTGCCTGGCCGTCACCGTTGATTCCGGCGTTACCCGGCCTGCTTCAGGAGCACGAGGGACAGTCGGTGTGCGTGCTCGCGAGCGGTGACCCGATGTTCCACGGAATCGGCGTGACGCTCGTCGAACTCCTGGGGGCGCAGAACGTTCGCGTCGTCGCACACCCGTCGTCCGTGTCGCTCGCGTGCGCCCGGATGGGGTGGCCCTCCCACGAGACCACGGTGGTCAGCGTGGTCAACAGGGACGTCGAGACCGTGCTGCCCGAGCTGTACGACGGGGCACGGATGCTGGTCCTCGGCCGCGATGAGCAGACCCCCGACGCGCTCGTGAAGCTGTTGACGAGTCACGGATTCGGCGGTTCGCGTGTGACCGTGTTGTCCGACCTGGGGGCCGACCGTGAGTCGCGCTCCGAGGCGCTCGCGCGAGAGTGGAACAGTGAATCGAGCAGCGCGCTCAACGTGATTGCGGTCGAGTGTCTCGGCGACCGACCGAGCGCCAGGCTCGGGCGGCTGCCCGGGCTACCCGACGGCGCGTATGTCGGCGACGGTCAGATGACCAAGCAGGAGATTCGCGCGCTGACTCTGTGCGCCTTGGCGCCTGCGCCGGGAGAGTTGCTGTGGGACGTCGGTGGCGGTTCCGGCACGGTCGGCATCGAGTGGATGCGTACGCATCCACGGTGCCGCGCCGTCTCGTTCGAACGAATCGAGACCCGGGCCGAGCAGATCCGTTCCAATGCCTACGGGCTGGGGACTCCAGGTCTGGTGCTGGCGGGCGAGGCGCCGGGCGCTTTCGATGCGCTCGCTTCGGCACACGCCGTGCCGGATGCGATTTTCGTCGGCGGCGGCATCACTCAGGCCGGGCTACTCGATCGCTGCTGGACGCGCCTTCCGGTGGGCGGCCGGCTGGTCGTCAATTCGGTGACCGCCGAATCCGAGGCGATGCTGCTGGGCTGGTACGCATCGCACGGAGGGCAACTGCGCAAGTTTCAGGTCTATCGAGGTGAACCGTTGGGCGACTTCACGTCGTGGCGGCCGCAACTACCGGTCGTCCAGTGGTCCGTGACCAAGCACGCCGCAACGCAACGAGTGGAAGAGGAGCGACCATGACGGTGTACTTCATCGGCGCCGGACCGGGAGCCGCCGACCTGGTGACGGTGCGGGCGCAGCGGATCATTGCGCAGAGCCCGGTGTGCCTCTACGCGGGCAGCCTGGTGCCGGAAGAGCTTCTGCAGGAGTGCCCGACGGGCGCACAAGTGATCGACACCGCCCGCCTGAATCTCGACGAGATCACCGCACTGCTGGTGGAAGCGCACGAGAACGGCCACGATGTCGCGCGCCTCCATTCCGGCGACCCGTCGATCTACAGCGCCGTGGCCGAGCAGATGCGAAGACTGGACGCGGCCGGAGTGAGCTACACGATGGTGCCCGGAGTACCGGCATTCACCGCCGCTGCCGCCTCGCTCGGACGTGAACTCACCGTGCCAGGGGTCTCGCAGACGATCGTGTTGACGCGAGTATCGACCCTGTCGACTGCGATGCCCGAAGGGGAGGATCTGCGCACGCTGGGGCGCAGCCGCGCCACTCTGGTCGTCCATCTCGGTGCCCATCGAATCGAGCAGATCACGGAAGAACTCACCGAACACTACGGTTCGGACTGCCCGGCCGCCGTCGTCGCATTCGCCTCGCGCCCCGACGAGATCGTTCTGCGTGGCACGCTCGCCACCCTGACCGATCAGGTGAAGACGGCCGGTATCACCAAGACAGCGGTGGTGATCGTCGGAAAAGTGCTGGCCGCCGAAGGGTTTCCGGACAGCTACCTGTATTCGTCCACCCGCACTCGCGCCACCCACTGACCGTGAAGCGGGTCCTTCTGCTCGGCGGCACCGGGGAAGCGCGCGCGTTGGCCACGGCCCTCGAACATTCGACGGACATCCAGGTGGTGTCGTCGCTGGCCGGCCGGGTGCGGGATCCGCTGCTGCCGATCGGCGACGTTCGGGTCGGCGGATTCGGTGGGGCGGAAGGGTTGGCGAAATGGCTGAGCGACCACAGCGTCGACGGGATCGTCGACGCAACCCACCCATTTGCTGCGCAGATCACCCGAAACGCACTCGAGGCCGCAGCACGGGTCGAGGTACCCATCGTCGTGTTGCGGCGCCCCGGATGGTCTCGCATGGGCCGCCAGGACTGGTCGACGGCACGGGACGTCGACGCGGCCGCAGCCTTGCTCCCCGAACTGGGAACTCGTGCGTTCCTCACGATCGGCAGGCAGAGCGTGCACTCTTTTGCCGCGGTGCGAACGATGTGGTTCCTCGTGCGTGCGATCGACCCGCCGGAGGGGCCGATGCCGCCACATTCGCAGCTGATTCTTGCTCGCGGACCGTTCTCGGTCGCCGAGGAAGCGGCCTTGATGCGGCGGCACCGGATCGACGTCCTCGTGACGAAGGACAGCGGCGGAGCGGGTACTGCGGCGAAGCTCGATGCGGCCGCCGAACTCGGGATTCCGGTGCTGGTCGTGCGCCGGCCGCCACTGCCTTCAGGCGCGTCGACCGTGTCGGACGTGGAGGAAGCGATTCTCTGGATCGAGTCGGCGATCTGAGCCGCCTCACGGTGTGAATGTCGGTAACGGCACAGTTGCGACACGGACTCGAAACGGCCACGGAACCCCAGAACCGAACAATTCTCACTTCAGTCACTCGATAGTCGGCATGCGTACGACGTTTACGTCGGCTGACAACGAAACGTTGCCGGCACACCACATCCGCCCCTGCGGAGAGATGGAGCCAGCATGATCGATACCGATCGAAGACCCGGCCGCTCGAGCAGTCTGGGCCGCCTTGTGACATTGACAAGCCTGTTCGGTGCGCTCTGCATCGCGATGCTCGGATTCGGAGCAGGCACCGCGACGGCAGCCCCACACAACTGGGACGAAGTCGCGCAATGCGAAAGTGGCGGGGACTGGACCACCGACACCGGTAACGGGTTCTTCGGTGGTCTTCAGTTCACGCCGGAAACCTGGAAGTCTCACGGCGGCACCGGGCTCGCCTCGGAAGCAAGCAAGGCCGAGCAGATCATGGTTGCCGAGAAGGTCTTGCAGACCCAAGGGCAAGGCGCCTGGCCGGTGTGTGGCCGCTTCCTGACCACAGAGGCTCCGCAATCGGATTCTGCGCCCGTTCCGGAACCGGATGCGTCCCCAGCGCCGGAAACCGACGTAGCGTCCACCCCGGCCGCGGAAACAGTCGACGAGAGTACGTCGACCATGATCGCCCGAGCCGCCCTGGAAGGTGCCCGGGCGATCGCGGCCGCATCGGAGTAGGGAGCGGGGTCAGCGACGTCCGTCGGCGGATGCGAAACCCAACCACGTGTGTCGGTTGCCTGCCCAGCACCAGCCCACCTTCGGCGCATTGCGATTGGCCGCGCCGTCACGGCCGGTGCCGTTGCTGATCCAGATCGCCGGTGTGCGAGTGTCGAGAGCGCCGTTCGGCTTGACGAGCCGTGAGCCGATCGTCATGAAGCAGCGGTTTCGTTCGAGAGCCTCGGGTTGTTGCAGCAGCCAGTGAATCCCCTCGATCAGGGTCAGCGGTGTGCGATCCGCCGCGATGATCGACGGCAGTGCCTCGTCCGGACTCCAGTTCGACATCTCGTCGCCGCGGGTGACGCCGGAGACCGTGTAGAGCGGGCCATCCGGAACGTCGACGGATTCGATGGGAGCGAAGCCGTCGGCGTCCTGCATGTCCACAACGACGAATCCGGGCTTACCGGCACGTTCGAGAAGTGGAGTCAGAGCGGTGGGTCCGGCATTGTTTGCGTTGACGACGAGGAGTGCGCCGTCGCCGCGTTCGTTCTCTCGCGCATGTTCACGCAGGTGATCCGCCGTGAGATTCGCGATCTCGTGCACGTTCGAACTGATCAGTTTTTCCGCTTGATCGGTCAGTGGCGGCAGGGTGGGCAGGGCTGTGGTGTTGCTCGAGGCTTCGCTCACCCGACCATGATGCCCGAACTCGCGATGGGCGGTTCATGATCCGAGGGCCTGGATCACTCCGGCTGCCGATTCGGCGATCACCCGATTGTCCGCTTGGGCGTCGGCACGGTTCGTGGTGCTGTCGGTGAGAATCACCAGGACGATCGGATCACCTTCGGGTGTCCACACGACTCCGGCGTCGTTGGCCGTACCGTAACTGCCGCCTCCGGTCTTGTCGGCTGCGGTCCAACCGGCGGGCAGTGCCGCCCGAATGCGTTGATCCGACGTGGTGCTTCCCTTCATCCAGTCGACCAGGCGCGTGCGGTCGGGAGGGGTCAGACCGTCGCCGAGGAGGAGTTCCTGATATCCGTCGGCCAGTTCGCCGGGGGTCGATGTATCCCTCGGATCACCGCGCAGTGCCTCGTTGAGGTCGGTTTCCCAGCGGTCGAGTCGGGTGCTGTCGTCGCCCACCGCGCGTGCGATCTCGGTGACTCCCGACGGACCTCCGATTTCTTCGAGGAGATAGTTGCCCGCTGTGTTGTCACTACGAGTGAGGGCGGCCTCGGCGATCTGCGCGAGGGTCATCGACGTGCCCGCGGCCGGCCCTGTCACGGGGGAGTACTCCACGACCTTGTCGGGGTCGATCGTCACCTGCTTGTCGAGGGAGGTTGTTCCGGACTCTGCACGGCGCAGCACTTCCGCTGCCGCGTAGGTCTTGAATGTCGAACACAGCGCGAAAGATTCGTCCGCGCGGTGCTCGTACGCCTCGCCGGTCGTCGTATTCACCGCCGCGATTCCGACGCGGGTGGAAGTGCTGCTCTCCAGATCGCCGAGCGCGGCGTCGAGGTCGGCCTGCGCGTCGGTGGTGTGGGGCGACGGAGCCACCTGTTCGACGTCGGCATTCGGGGTGTCTGCGGTCGGGCTGTCTGCGGTCGGGCTGTCTGCGTCGGCGCAGCTACCCAGAACGAGTGGGAAGGCGGCGGCGAGCGCAACAGCGATACGGGTGGGGCGGCGTGTCCAGGTCATACGACACAATCTGGATCGGCGGTCGTCGGTTCACAAATACGACGACGGGCCTGTCGCCAGTCGCAAACGATATCGTCCCAGGTTCGCCGGGCGAGTACGGGCTCGATCTTGTCCGGGCGACTGGTTGAATGGCGTCTCATGGATTTGATCCGTCATCTGAGTTTCTTCGTCGCCGTCGCCGAGGAAGGCCATTTTGGCCGTGCGGCCGAGAGTTTGGGTATGACCCAGCCGCCGTTGTCTCAGGGGGTGCGCCGACTGGAACAGCGAGTGGGGATCGATCTTGTCCATCGCGGTCACCGCGGTGCCGTTCTCACCGACGCGGGACGCGAACTTCTCCCTCGCGCGCGTCTGTTGGTGGCGGATGCCGCCAGATTCGAGGACGAAGCGCGGCGGGTGGCAGGTGGTAGCGACACCGGAATCAGATGGGGTGTGGCCGATACGGTTCCGGACGAGGTCGCAATGGCGTGTGTCAAGGCGTTGCGGCACAGCACTTCCGGCCCGGCAACCCAGGTGTCGACCACGACGGATTCGACCAATCGTCTGGTCGATGCGGTCGGTGGTGGGCTCCTCGACGTAGCGGTAGTCGATCACCCCGCTCTGCTGACCGGGCTGGACTGCGGACCGGTCCTCACACTTCGACGATGGCTGGTCGCGCCTGCAGAGCACCCCGTGGCCGCGGCGGAAAGACCGCATCTGCGCATGGTGCGCGGCCTGGCGTTCGCATCCCGTCCCCGTTCCGACAATCCACCGGCGCACGACCTTCTGATCGACGTCCTGCGCGCCAAAGGGCTCGACCCCGAGATGCGGACCGCAAAGGATGGACGTGATCTTCTCGCCCAAGTGGCGGCGGGAGAATGCTTCGGCGTCACCGCCGTGCGTCCTGCCGCGGTGCCCGGCGTCGCCTGGATCGGGCTGCTTCGAGAGGAGTTGGCTCTGCGGATGCGGATCGTGTGGCGACCGTCCCACGAACCTGCCACTGCGGTGCGGGCGCTCGACCGAGTCATGCTGACAGCCGACCGATGAGCGTGAGCGCCGAGAAGCGAATTCGAGACGTGTTCGCCGATGCGGGCTGTGTCGGTCACCTGCATGCTCGACGTGTCGGCTCCGGTGACAGTGCCGAAGTGTCCTTCGGGGCAGACGATCTCGTGGTGATGGCGTCCGTGTACAAGCTTCCGCTGCTTCTCGCCTTGTGCGAATCGTTCGACGAGGGGGACATCGATCCGCGTGCCACGGTGCGATTCGAACCCACCGCATGCACCCCTGGTCCGACCGGGGTATCGCTGTTTCACGACCCCGTCTCACTGAGTTGGCGTGACCTCGCCGTCTCGATGATGACGGTGTCCGACAACGCCGCTGCCGATCTGGTCCTCGGCAGAGTCGGGCTGGAGCGCATCGAATCCCTGCTCGGTGCGCTCGGACTGCCGCGGACCCGAGTGGTCGGCGGGACGGCCGATGTTCACCGCAGACTGGTGATAGACGCGAAGGCGCACACCACGGCAGAGGCGTTCGCAGCGCTGGCGAGCAACGACGAGGCGTGGACCGTGTCCGCATACGATCCGTCCTATGCGAGTGCCACGACTCCCCGAGAGATGACAGCCCTGCTCGACGCGGTGTGGACGGATCGCGTGCTGTCGCCGGGGAGTGCCCGATTCGTTCGCGAGGTGATGGCCGCACAGGTGTGGTCTCACCGAATCAGATCGGGGTTTCCCTATTCGGACACGGTGGTAGCCGGGAAGACCGGAACCATCGGTGCAATTCGCAACGAGGTCGCGGTAGTGACATTTCCGGGTGAGGTCCCCATCGCGGTGTCGGTGTTCACGCGTGCGGCGAGAGCGGACCCGATGCTTCCTGTCGTGGACGCGGCCATCGGACGGGCGGCCCGGATCGCGGTCACGGAACTGAGGTCCGGGAGACTGAACTGAAACTACGTCAACCAATGGTTGACGAACTCGAATGCGTCAACCTATGGTTGACGCATGGATGATTCAGTGAAGATGACCCACAACGTTCGCCTCGACGAGCTGATCGACGCGATCAAGAAGGTTCACCCCGACGCCCTCGACCAACTGTCCGACGCGATGCTGATGGCCGACCACCTCGGTGATGTTGCCGACCACCTGATCGGGCACTTCGTGGACCAAGCGCGGCGTTCGGGTGCCTCCTGGACCGACATCGGGCAGAGCATGGGAGTGAGCAAGCAGGCGGCGCAGAAGAGGTTCGTACCCAAGGGGCCGTCCGGTGAATCGGATCTCGATCCGAACGAGGGTTTCAATCGGTTCACACCGCGGGCGCGGGGTGTCGTGGTCGTTTCCCAGAACGAGGCCCGCAGCGCGAGCAACGACGCGATCACCCCCGCGCACCTGATCCTCGGATTGCTCGAGGATCCCGCCGGCTTGGGTGCGCGCGCCATCGTCGAACTCGGCGTGAGCCTCGAGTCGGTGCGGGCCGCGGCGACCGCAGCGCGGCCTCCTGCCGCCGAAGACGTGCCGGCACTGATCCCGTTCGATGCGGCGTCGAAGAAGGTCTTGGAGTTGACCTTCAGGGAGGCACTGAGGTTGGGCCACAACTACGTCGGGACCGAGCACGTGCTGCTCGCACTCCTCGAGCACGAGGACGGCGAGGGTGTGCTGTCCGGCCTGGGTATCGAGAAGGCGGCGGCCGAAGCCACCGTCGTCACAATGGTGCAGGCCGTCATCGATTCGATGAAGGAAGCGTAGTAACTCAGCTCGGATAGCGGCGCGGCGTGAACACCCGCGCCGCATCACCGTGTCGGTGCACCGTGGTTGTCGAGGAGCCGACGATCAACAGGCACCGCATGTCGATTTCGGCCGGGTCGAGATCGGCGAGTCGGACCACCCGGACGCTTTCCTCGGCGCCGGCCACGTCTCTGCCGATGATCACAGGGGTGTCGGGGGAGCGGTGCTCGAGAACGAGATCGCGCATCGCACCGACCTGCCAGGTGCGGGACTTGGATGCCGGGTTGTAGACGGCGAACGCCATGTCGGCGCCCGCGACAGCCGAAATTCGCTGTGCGACGACATCCCACGGCTTGAGGCGGTCGGACAGTGAGATCACTGCATAGTCGTGTCCCAACGGTGCTCCGACCCGACTCGCGACGGCATTGGCCGCGGTCATCCCCGGTACGACCCGGACCGGGACGTCACGCCACTGATCGTCCGAGGCAACTTCGAGAACAGCGGATGCCATCGCGAACACACCCGGGTCGCCCGAGGACACCACGGCAACGCGGGCCCCGTTCTTCGCGAGATCGAGTGCCATGGCGGCGCGTTCGGTCTCGACCCGGTTGTCGCTCGAATGTCGGCGCTGACCGGGGCGGTGGGGAACACGGTCGATGTACGGGCCGTATCCCACGAGGTCGGTCGCCCGTGCGAGTTCGTGGGACGCCTCGGACGTCGTCCACCCGTGATCTCCCGGGCCGAGGCCGACCACGACCACCTCGCCGCTCCGGGGGGCCGGATCCGGGTTGTTCGACGGGCTGGGGACGATGGCGATGGCGAAGTACGGAACCTCGTCGTCCGAGACCTCGGCGGCCGCGGCCACTCGTTCTCGCGTGGTGCTGGCACGTTCGACGTATCGGGCTTCGTCGATCCGTCCGGATTCGGTCAGCGCGCGGCGGACGTGTGGGTAGGTGCGCCCGAGCTTGAGGATCGCGGCGGCATCGGTCTCTCGGAGACGACGAGTGAGCTCGGCTTCCGGAAGCGTCCCGGGCAGAACGGTGAGGATCTCTTCGCCCTCGACGAGCGGCGTGCCCATCGTGGCGGAGGCGGCGCTGATCGAGGTGACTCCCGGCACGATTTCGGCGTCGAAGCGGTGTGCCAGGCGTTTGTGCATGTGCATGTACGAGCTGTAGAACAGCGGATCTCCCGCCGCGAGCAGAGCGACGTCACGCCCGGCGTCGAGATGGGCGGCGAGGGTGGCTGCAGCGCTCTCGTAGAACTCGTCCATCGCACCCTGATAGCCGCCGGGGTGGTCCACGGTTTCCGTGGTGACCGGGTACACGAGGTGTTCTTCGAGTTGGCCCTCACGCATGTACGGCGCGGCGACGCCGCGAGAGATGCTCTTACCGTGGCGGGCGCTGTGGAACGCAACCACGTCGGCTTCGCCGATCACCCGGGCCGCCTTGACGGTGACCAGTTCCGGGTCGCCCGGGCCGATCCCGACACCCCACAGTTTGCCGCTCATTCGATTTCGCTCGCGATCGCGTTGACTGCGGCGGCGGTGATGGCGCTGCCGCCACGTCGGCCACGAAGCAGCAGGTGTTCGAGAGTGCTGGGATGCACGATCAGTGCCTCCTTCGATTCGGCGGCGCCGATGAACCCGACGGGGCCACCCACGACGGCGGCGGGCCGCGGCGCCCCGGCTTCGATCATGTCGAGGAGGTGGAACAGTGCGGTCGGCGCATTTCCGATGGCCACGACTGCGCCGCCCAGTTTGTCTCCCCACAGTTCCAGCGCAGCGGCGGACCGCGTGTTCCCCATCTTCTCCGCCAGCGCGGGGACTCGCGGATCGCGGAGGGTGCACAGCACTTCGTTGTCGGCAGGGAGCCGTGTGCGTGTGACGCCTGCCGCCACCATGTTGGCGTCGCAGAGGATCGGCGCACCGCTTTTCAGTGCATCCCGCGCAGCGGTGACGACGTCGGGTGTGAACGAGATGTCGTCGACGAGGTCGACCTGCCCACTGGCATGAATCATCCGGACCACGGCCTGCGACACGGACTCGGGGAACCGGTCGAGATCCGCCTCGCCGCGAATCGTGGCGAACGACTGTCGGTAGATCTCTGCGCCGCTACGGATGTACTCGGTCATGGGATAGACGATAGAGGGGGATGCCGGAAGCCCCGCACCGTGGTCAGGGCCTGCTGTACCGATATCCGTCGCCGGTGGCCACGACATCGACGACGGCGGAGCGAGGACGCCCGCACAACCGATCACAACCGGACCAGTGCTGGTCCCCTGCCATGGGCAACTCGGCGCCCTCGGTGACCGCTTGTTCGATCACGGCGCGGGCATCGGCGCGAACGTCGGCCAGTGCCTTCGCGCAGCCCGGACGACCAGTGCACGCAGACACCCGCAGCCAAGGCGACTTCTCGTCGAAGATCAGTCCCATCGGGGCGAGTACTCGAACGACCTGTTCGGCCATGTCCTCGGTGAGATCGCACAGCAGTACCGTCTTCCACGGCGTCACGATCACCGGTCGTTCGACGGCGGCGAGGAATTCGGCGAGCCGGGCATCGAGAACACCGAAGGGCAGGCCGCCACCGAGTGTGACGAGCCCGTCCTCGTGATCGAGCCACCCGATCGGAGGCTTCGCATCGGGCGTCGTGGACATCGGGGCCGCGTCGGCAGACAGGCCGAGCCGCTCGAGAACACGGTCGGCCCCATCGGGGACCTCCGCCAACCGCCACTCGGAATCGCGAATCTGCTGGAACGCATGCGCCGAGTCGATGAGCACCGATACCGCATCCGCCGTGCGGATACGGACACCGCTGTCTCGTCCGGCGAGCATCAATGCCGATTCGGTATCGGTCATCGCGTGCACACCGAAGTCACCTCGAAGCGGGGAGACGTCGCCGCGGCCGTCGTCGAGCGTGAAGAGCGCCCGCCCCGGCAGCTCGGACAGTGCAGGTGTGTCGCACAGCGTGCGGTCCAGGCTGTGGACCAGAGCGCGAACATCGGCCTGCCCTCCGACCCGGCCACTGAGCGGCGACGCAAGGATGTTCCGGACCCGTTCGTGACTGGGCGACGGCAACAGTCCAGCGGACGCGATGTGGTCCGCAAACGCGGCGGGGTCGGCGACGGCACGAAGTTGAATGTTGCCTCTCGACGTCAGCTCGAGTTCGCCGTTGCCCCAGCGGGTGGCCGACTCGGCCAGCGTCTGTACCTGGGAGGGAGTCAGGATGCCGCCGGGTAGCCGAACCCGCGCCAGGTTGCCGTCCGCCGCCTGATGAACCTGCAACGCACCGGGGCAGGCGTCGGGGCGAAGGCGCGATCGGGGCATGGTCACAGGCTACTGCGCGACCCCGGTAGCATCACGACCACTTGCGACTGCAGGCGAGGAAACCGGTGTGAATCCGGTGCGGTCGCGCCACTGTGTACCCGGCAGGTCGAGAGATCTTTGCCGGGCAGCCAGACCCTCGTCTGCGGGCCACTCGACACATGCCACGGGGCGCGACACCCCCAAGGAAGGCTTCATCCGTGATTCTGCTGCTCTCGACGTCCGACACCGATCTGCTCAGCGCCCGTGCCAGCGGTGCCGACTATCGATGGGCCAATCCGGCGCGTTTGCTGGTGGACGAGGACCTGCCCGCGTTGCTCGTCGGCGTCGACATCGTCGTGGTCCGCATCCTCGGTGGACGCCGGGCGTGGGAAGAGGGACTCGACGCCGTCGTCGCGTCCGGAATTCCGGTGGTGGCGCTCGGTGGTGAACATGCACCGGACGCCGAACTGATGGAGCACTCGACGGTCGCGCTCGGTGTCGCCGCAGAGGCGCACAACTATCTCGCCGAGGGCGGCTCCGACAACCTGGCGCAGCTGTACAACTTCCTGTCGGACACCGTGTTGCTGACAGGGCACGGCTTCGAGCCGCCTGTTCACCTGCCCAGTTGGGGCCACCTCACCCCTGTGAGTGGTTGGCGAGTCCAGGGACTCGCAGACCACTCACAGCCGAAGGTGGCGGTGCTGTATTACCGAGCGCAACACCTCGCCGGGAACACGCGCTACATCGAAGCCCTGTGCGAGGCGATCGCGGCGGCCGGGGCAGAGCCGATGCCGATCTACTGCGCATCCCTGCGCACCGCGGAACCCGAACTTCTCGAAACGCTGAGCCAGGCCGATGCGCTCGTCGTGACCGTGCTTGCCGCAGGCGGAACGAAACCGGCGACGGTTGGTGCCGGCGGCGACGACGAGGCCTGGGACGTAGCGGAACTCGCCGCACTGGACGTTCCGATCCTCCAGGGCCTGTGTCTGACGAGCAGTCGCGCCACCTGGGAGGCCAACGACGACGGACTCTCGCCGCTCGACGTCGCAACCCAGGTGGCCGTACCCGAGTTCGACGGTCGCCTCATCACCGTTCCGTTCTCGTTCAAGGAGATCGACGAGGACGGACTGTCGACCTATGTTCCCGACGCCGAACGCGCGGCGCGGGTCGCCGGAATCGCTGTCCGGCATGCCCGGCTGCGCACGATTCCCGCGTCGGAGCGGCGGATTGCACTCATGTTGTCGGCCTACCCGACCAAGCACGCCCGGATAGGAAACGCGGTCGGCCTCGACACCCCGGCGAGCGCGATCGCACTACTGAGCGAGATGCGCGCGGCCGGCTACGACATCGGGCCGGAAGACGGCGCGGACGCAGTACCCGGTCTGGCGGAGAAGGACGGCGATGCCCTCATTCACGCCCTCATCGCGGCCGGCGGCCAGGATCCTGATTGGTTGACCGCGGAACAGCTCGAAGGCAATCCGATTCGCATCTCCGCCGCCCGCTACCGCGAGTGGTTCGCGACGCTTCCCGCGGAATTGCGTGAGGGAGTCGAAGAGCACTGGGGGCCCGCACCCGGCGACCTGTTCGTCGACCGCTCGAGCGACAAGGACGGCGAGATCGTCATCGCCGCAATGCAGTTCGGCAATCTCGTTCTGATGGTGCAGCCGCCGCGCGGATTCGGTGAGCGGCCGGTCGCCATCTATCACGACCCGGATCTGCCGCCGAGTCACCACTATCTGGCCGCCTACCGCTGGATCGCGGCGGAGACGAAGCAGGGCGGCTTCGGCGCCGACGCGGTGGTTCACCTCGGCAAACACGGCAACCTGGAATGGTTGCCGGGCAAGACACTCGGCATGTCCGCCACGTGCGGAACCGACGCGGCGCTCGGCGACCTGCCCCTGATCTACCCGTTCCTGGTCAACGATCCGGGGGAGGGGACCCAGGCGAAGCGCCGGGCGCACGCCACCCTGGTCGATCACCTCATCCCCCCGATGGCCCGTGCGGAGAGCTACGGCGACATCTCGCGCCTCGAACAGCTGCTCGACGAGCACGCGAACATCTCGGCGCTCGACCCGGCCAAGCTGCCGGCGATCCGCCAACAGATCTGGACGCTGATGCGTGCCGCGAAGATGGATCACGATCTCGGGCTCGCCGAGCGCCCCGACGAAGACGTGTTCGACGACATGCTCCTGAACGTCGACGGGTGGCTGTGCGAGATCAAGGACGTGCAGATCCGAGACGGCCTGCACGTGCTCGGCGCGGCTCCCGTCGGCGACGCGGAGGTCGAACTGGTGCTCGCCATGCTGCGTGCGCGCCAGATGTGGGGCGGGGAGCAGAGCGTTCCGGGTCTGCGCGAAGCACTCGGCCTGAGCGAGGACGGTGACGAGTCACGGGGCCGCGTCGACGAGGTGGAGACGACCGCCCTGGGCCTGGTGAAGGGAATGTTCGACAAAGACTGGGAGCCGGACGCTGCCGACTCACTCACCGACGATCCGACGGTAGCGAAGATCCTGAAATTTGCGGCCACCGAGGTGGTTCCGCGTCTGCGGCAGACGAACGACGAGATTGCGCAGGTCCTGCACGCGCTCGACGGCGGATTCATCGCCGCGGGTCCGAGCGGCTCGCCGTTGCGTGGGCTTATCAACGTCCTGCCGACCGGCCGCAATTTCTATTCGGTCGATCCGAAAGCAGTTCCGTCGCGGCTCGCCTGGGAGACCGGGCAGGCGATGGCCGATTCGCTGCTCGAACGCTACCGGCGCGACCACGGCGAATGGCCGACATCGGTGGGTCTGTCCGTGTGGGGCACGTCCGCGATGCGCACGTCCGGCGACGACATCGCAGAAGTCTTCGCACTGCTCGGCGTTCGCCCGGTATGGGACGAGGCCAGCCGACGGGTGGTGAACCTCGAGGTGATCGCACCCCAGGAACTCGGCCGCCCGCGTATCGACGTCACCGTCCGCATCAGCGGATTCTTCCGAGACGCGTTCCCGCACGTGCTCGCGATGCTCGACGACGCCGTCCGACTGGTGGCGGCCCTGGACGAGCCCGCCGATCAGAACTTCGTCCGCGCCCATGCCCAGGCCGACCTGGCGGAACATGGTGACGAACGACGTGCCACCACGCGCATCTTCGGTTCAAAGCCCGGAACCTACGGCGCGGGCCTGCTGCAACTGATCGATTCGAAGACCTGGCGCGGCGACGAGGATCTCGCCGAGGTGTACACCACCTGGGGAGGCTTCGCGTACGGCCGTGGGCTCGACGGAGTTCCCGCAGCGGACGACATGCGCTCGGCATACAAGCGGATCACGGTGGCGGCGAAGAACACCGACACGCGCGAGCACGACATCGCCGACGCGGACGACTACTTCCAGTACCACGGCGGCATGGTGGCGACGGTCCGCGCGCTCACCGGAAAGTCTCCCGAGGCTTACATCGGCGACAGCACCCGCCCCGATTCCGTGCGTACCCGAACGCTGTCGGAAGAGACCTCCCGCGTGTTCCGGGCACGCGTCGTCAACCCCCGGTGGCTGGCAGCGATGCGACGGCACGGCTACAAGGGCGCGTTCGAGATGGCGGCCACGGTCGACTACCTGTTCGGCTATGACGCCACGACCAACGTCGTCGCCGATTGGATGTACGAGAAGCTGGCCGAGTCCTACGTGCTGGACGAGACCAATCGCGAGTTCATGGAGAAGTCGAACCCGTGGGCGTTGCACGGTATTGCCGAACGCCTGCTCGAGGCGGCCGAACGCCAGTTGTGGGAGGCACCCGAGCAGAGCACGCTCGACGGGTTGCGTCAGGTGTATCTCGAGACCGAGGGCGAACTAGAGGGTGACTGACCTACCCTCGGATCATGGCTCTCATCTACGACGCAGAACTCGACCCCTCCAAGCTCGATCTCGTCGCGTCGTGGCTGCCGACCCAGGGCTGGTACGACGGGTCCGGTGATCTCGCACTCGAGGCGATCGCCAGTTACCGGTTCGACGACCCCGACGGTGAGGTCGGGATGGAGACTCACCTGATCCGGGACCGTGACGGTTCGGTCCTTCAGATCCCGCTCACGTACCGGGCTGCGCCGCTCACAGGGGCGGACGATCATCTCGTGGGAACGATGCAGCACTCGATTCTGGGTGAGCGGTGGGTCTACGACGCTGTGCACGATCCGGTGTACGTGTCGGTGGTCGCCTCGGTGATCGGTTCGGGCGGTACCGAAGCGGGCCAGTTCCTGCACACGGAGAGCGGACGGAAACCGCTGAAGAACACTGCCCATGTGACGGGCTCCGGTGACGCCGTCGACGAGAAGAACGGCTCGGTGCAGTTGGTGCGCAGGCCGACGAGTTCGGTCGGTGTCGCTGCGGGTCCTCGCATCGACGGACGATGGGACGGGCAGTCGGAGCCGGTCACCCTTCTGTCGTGGTCTCGTGCGCTGCCGTGATTGCGTCTAGCATGACCGGATGAGCACAGAATTCGAGCAGGCCGCGTCCGCGAAGTACGTGCTGCTCACGACCTTTCGGAAGAACGGGACTCCGGTCGCAACACCGTTGTGGGCGGCGGCAGAGGGCGAGAGCCTCTTCATGTGGACGGTCACCGATTCGTACAAGGTCAAGCGGATTCGCCGAAATCCGAGCGTCACGATCGCCGAATGCGACGCGCGCGGAAACCCGAAAGGCGAACCGGTGGAGGCAGAAGCCGATGTGCTCGACGCCACCGGAACCGAGCACGCACGGGCGCTGATCATCCGCAAGTACGGAATCCTCGGATGGCTCACCGTCAAGGGCAGCATCCTCCGTCGCGGCAAGGACGGCACGATCGGGCTGTCGATCCGTCCTGTGAGCTGAGCCCTCGGCTCAGGTCCTCGTCGCAGCGAGGACGTCGACCAGTACCTTGCAGAACGCCGGCAGATCATCGGGGTTTCGACTCGAGATCAGGTTGCCGTCGATGACTACTTCCTCGTCGACCACCGTGCCGCCCGCATTGCGGATATCCGTTCGCACACTCGGGTAGGAGGTCAACGTGCGTCCGCGGACCACATCGGCTTCGACAAGAGTCCACGGCCCGTGACAGATGACCGCAACAGGTTTGCCGGAACGCATGAAGTCGCGAACGAATGCCACGGCATCCGGGTCCTGTCGTAGCTGGTCGGGATTGGTCGTACCGCCAGGAAGTATCAACGCATCGAAACTGTCGGTGGAACTGTCCGCCACCAGTTCGTCGACCTGATAGGTCCCGGCGGCGTTCACGTCCGACTTCATCGCCTGGATGTCGCTTTTGCCGAGCGAGATCAACCTAGCCGTGGCGCCTGCGTTCTCGACGGCGGTGCGGGGTTGTGTGAGCTCGATTTCCTCGACGCCGTCTGTGGCCAGGATCGCGACCGTGCGGCCGGCCAGGGTCGTGGTGGATACGTTCGACATGGTGCCTCCGTTCCGTCTGGCAGCTGGTGATAGGTGCTGGCCCGACCGTACTCCGCATCAGCGACCTCGTGTTTCCCTGACACAGACCTCTGGTTTCGTGACACTGCGCGGCGTCCGGTGGCATCGTGAAGGCATGAGTTCACCGGACAGCGCACGCGAAGGCGACACCACTCCCGAGGGGTCCACGGGTGAATACAACCTGGACGAGGACGATCAGCTTCAGCCGGAGGACACGCTGATCGACCGTGGCGTGGACGACGTCCTGGACGAGGGGTATTCGCCCCCGGAACGACCACTGGGGATCGACTCGTTCGGCACCACCGACGCAGAACAGCGGGTGGGGGAGTCGTTGGACCAGCGTCTGGCGGAGGAAGTACCGGACGTGTCGGCCGCATACGAAGGATCCCCCGAATTTCGTGACTTCAGCGAGGTGGGAGATTCACGATCGGGTCGCCTGGTCGCCGAGGACGAAGGAACGGGCGCGGACACGGAGAAGGACCTCGTCGCCGACGACATCGGGATCGACGGCGGCGCGGCGTCCGCGGAAGAAGCTGCAGTTCACGTGGTCGACGACGAAGACTCGCCTTGATCGGCCGAACGGTCTGAACGTCCACCCGATTCGACGACCAAGTCGTGGACGGTGTCGACAAGAAGGTCGGGATCCTGTTGCGGGACGAAGTGTCCACTGTTCGGTGCGACGATCAAACGGCCATCTGCCAACGTGCCGAGCCACTTCTCATAGACGTCGCGCATCTTTGTCTGGTCTCTCTGCTCGGCCGGGCCTTTACCTCGGCCGGCGATGAGAGCGACGACAGGAACATCGGGCAAGGTAGAGGTCATGGACCTCAGGGTCGGTGCGACCGCCCGTATTTCCTTGCCCGCCTGAACCGCAGTACGCGGAGTACATGTCTCGTCGATCAAAGTGCTTCTCAACGGCTCGGGCACTCCCGCGATCACGGATCCCATCGGACCCCTGCCCGCTTCGAGCGTCCTACGCAGTCGTCCGTTTCGGGCGGCCCGCACCTGTAGCGCGGATGCGGCGCGACTCAGTGCCGCGACGAGACGATTGGTGAAGACGCTCAACCCTTCGTGAGTCGCGTCGACGAGGACGGCGGCTTCGACGCGATCCGCGTGATCGTCGGCGTAGAGCCTGACGAGCACCCCGCCCCAGCTGTGACCGACGAGCACCAGCGACTGGGGAGCGTTGGCGCTTCGAACTACCTCTGCGAGGTCGAGCACGGCACTTTCGGGTGCGGCGTCGCCGTCACTGCTCCGTCCGTATCCCGCTCGGTCGTAGGTGATGACCGTGGTGAATTCGGCGATGCGATCGAAGATCGGTTCCCACCAGCTACTGCTCGATCCCAGACCCGCCTCCAGGAGCACCGCTGGGGACCCGGTCCCGGCAGCTGTCCAGGACAGCGTGCGCCCCTGTCGGTTTGCCCTACCGTGTCGCCGGACCGGCGGAGTCGCCGGAAAATCTTCTGAACTGCTCGTCATGAAAATCCCTCCCTGTCGGCGTGAAGCACGTGGACTTTCCCCACACCGAGGGTGCCACAGGTTGGGCTTCGAGAGGTTCCGCGGCGCTACCTCGCCTCGCTGACCGACGACATGTGGAAGTCCGGAATTCGGAGCGACGGCATCGCGGTGAGGGTGAACCAGTCTTTCCACTCGCGGGGGAGCGTCCTTTCCGTGGCACCGACCTGAGTGGCGCGGCGGAGGAGGTCGAGGGGACTCTCGTTGAAGCGGAAGTTGTTGACGCTGCCCACCACCTGACCGTTTTCAACGAGGTACACACCGTCACGAGTGAGTCCCGTCAGCAGTAGCGTCGCCGGGTCGACTTCGCGGATGTACCAGAGGGTGGTGAGCAGCAGGCCGCGTTCCGTCTCGGCGACCATCCGATCGACCGTCACGGAACCCTCACCGTCGAGGACGAGATTGTCGCCCGGAGGCGCTGCGACACCCGAGAACTCCTGCGCCGCAGATCGCGGATACGACAGCGCGTTCACCGCTCCGTCCCGGATCCATTCCGTGCGAGCCAGATCCATCCCGTTGTCGAACACCGATACGGAGTCGTCCGAGTGGCCGGTCACGAGAAACGGTGAGGTTTCCAGCCCCCGCACGGTCGGGTCGGAGTAGAGAGTGAACGGGAGGGTGCCGAGGCGTTCTCCGACTCGGGTCCCGCCGGCCCGCGACAGCGCCGAACGACCCTCGTGGGCGCCGCGCCCCTCCATCGTCCACATCAGGTAGATCATCAGATCGGCCACGGCGGACGGGGGAAGAATCGTCTCGTATCGACCGGCAGGAAGGTCGACGCTGCGCGACGACCAGTCCAACCGGTGCGTGAGGTCTTCGAGCAACTTCACTGCGGCCACGTCCGTGAAGTCCGTGGTGCCCATGCCGACCCAGGCGCTGGCATCGCCGCGCTTGCCGTTGATCTCCACCGAGCCCGTGGGCTGCACATGGCGCCGACGGATACCCGTGGACGAGGCCAACCAGGTCGTGTGCAGCTGATGGTGCGCGAACCCGTACAACCGATCCGAGCGGTCGAATCCCTGACTGAGGTCCTGCGCGAGCTGTTCGAACACGCCGATCTCGGTCCGGGCCGCGTCGTGATCCCAGTCGTCGGGGGAGCGGCCACCCGTCAGGAGCGGCACCGCATCGGATGCGGGGCGTGCGGCGCGGGCAGCGCTCTCCGATGCCGACACCACGGCGGCGATGTCGCCGGCATCGACGCTCGACGATGTGACGATCCCAACGCGGGCAGCACCGCCGGAACGCGAGATGGACACGACCGTCCACGACCTGGAGGTCGAAATCCCGTTGGTGGTCATGGAACTTCCTGCCCAACGCAGCGACGCCTCGCTGGAGTCGGTGACGATGACGATGGTCTCGTCGACCGTGGCGAGGTCGAGAACGCGGTCCACGACCTGTTCGGCGGGAATCATCGGCCACCCTCCGTGCGCGTGTTGAGGACGTTGACATTTCGGAACAGGGCAGCGGGGGACCCGTGGCTCACGGCCGCAACCTGGCCGGGTTGGGCCTTGCCGCAGTTGAATGCGCCACCGAGTTGCCAGGTGGACGGTCCGCCGACCGCGGCCATCGACCCCCAGAAGTCGGTGGTGGTGGCCTGATACGCCACGTCACGCAGTTGGCCGACCAATTGTCCGTTGCGGATCCGGTGGAACCGTTGGCCGGTGAACTGGAAGTTGTAGCGCTGCATGTCGATGGACCAGGATTTGTCGCCGACGACGTAGATGCCGTCCTCGACGTCGGCGATCAGGTCGTCGATGCTGCGGTCGGTGTCCGGGTCCGGCTGCAGCGAGACGTTCGCCATCCGCTGGATCGGCACGTGGTGCGGCGAGTCTGCGTACGAGCAGCCGTTCGAGCGGTCGAGGCCGAGGCGCGGCGCGAATGCGCGGTCGAGTTGATAGCCGACCAGGACACCGTCGCGAATCAGGTCCCACGAGCCGGTCTCGACTCCCTCGTCGTCGTAGCCGACCGTGGCCAGACCGTGCGGCGTGGTGCGGTCGGCTGTGACGTGCATGATCGGGCTGCCGTACTGCAACGTACCCAGCAGATCCGGTGTCGCGAAAGAGGTCCCCGCGTAGGCGGCCTCGTAGCCGATGGCTCGGTCGTATTCCGTGGCGTGCCCGATGGATTCGTGGATGGTGAGCCACAGGTTGGATGGATCGATGACGAGATCGGTGGGTCCGGCCGTGACGGTCGGCGCGGCGACCTTCTCCGCCAGGAGGTCGGGGAGTCGGTCGAGTTCGTCGGTCCAGTCCCACAGATCGTCCTTTGCGACGTACTCCCAGCCTCGCCCGACCGGCGGGGCGAGGGTGCGCATCGTCTCGAAACCGCCGGTGCTGCGGTCCACGGACGTGGCCTCGATCTCGGGATGGACTCGGACGCGTTGTTGGGTGACTGAAGTCCCGGCGAGATCGGCGTAGAAGGTCTGTTCCTTCACCTGCAGGCACTCGGCGCTCACATGATCGATGCCACTTCGGGACAACAGACGCCGCGAACGGTCCGCCAGAACGTCGATCTTGTCCGAAACTTTCATCGTGAACGGGTCCGTGTCGTACGGCGAGATCCACTGCGCGTCGACGTGAACGGGTTCCGGGGCCAGCTCGACATACTCACGATTGAGTCCGCGCAGCGCACGGGCCACCTCGACTGCCTGCTGCGCGGTCGACGAGGCGGCCACAGGAGTCAGCTCGGCGTGCGAGGCGAAGCCCCACGTTCCGTCGACGACGACCCGCACCGCGAATCCGAGTTCGGAACTGTCGGCGGCAGTTTGCACCTCTCCGTCCCGCAACCGGATCGACGACGTGGCGATCCGGTGGACCCGCACATCGGCATGGGTGGCGCCGGCTCGTTTCGCCGCGTCCAACGCCGCATTCGCCAGCGGCCGCAACGGGAGCGCGAGGAAGTCGGAGTCGATTTGTCTGGTCGCCGTCACCCGCTTCACGCTAGTCGGGTTGTCACCCGAATTGCTGCCAACCGAGGCGGACCACCATCACCGTCACGACGACCAGCAGGGTGATGCGTACGAAACCGGCGCCCTTGCTCAGTGCCATGCGCGATCCGGTGACCGCCCCCGCGACGTTGCACACCGCCATTGCGAGCCCGAGGGTCCACCACACGTGGCCGGTGGCGGCGAAGAACACCAGCGCCCCGAAGTTCGAGCCCAGATTGATCACCTTGGCCATCGCTGCGCTGCGTACGAATTCGGTGCCCAGAAAGGTGGCGAAACTGATGATCAGAAATGTGCCGGTGCCCGGACCGAACAGACCGTCGTAGTAGCCGAGTCCACCCGCCGAGAGCAGCACCACTATCGCGAATTTTCGAGCCGAAGGCCGATGCGTGGCCAGTGATGTTCCCAGTTGCGGCCGGAGGGTCACGAACAAAGCCACGGCCACCAGGATCACCATGATCACGGGGATGAACATGTCCTTGTCGATGAGCGAAACGGTGGCAGCGCCCAGAGCCGACGTGACCGCGGCGAGCAGACCGGCGGGAGCGAGAAGGCGCCAGTTCAGCCGAACCTTGCGGGCGAACGTGATGACGGCGGCCGACGTACCGGTGAACGCGGTCAGCTTGTTGGTGGCCAGCGCGGCCGCGGGGGTGAGCCCGGGGGCGACGAGGAACAACGCGGGCAAGAGGATGAGCCCGCCGCCACCGACCACGGCGTCGACCCATCCCGCAGCAGTTGCCGCAGTCAGAAGTAGCGCCCAGTCGCCGAAATCCATGGTCCAGACTCAATCACACGAGCACTCGGTATTTACGCTGTGACTCATGCGGAGATTCAGTCTGTGGCTGCGGGGCGAACCGATGGTGGCGGACGCGATTCTCGCTGCCGTACTTCTGGGTCTCGAAGCGGTCGTCCTCCTGGCGAACGACTTCGTGACTGGCGGAGCCGGGCTGTATGTGTTCTTCGCGCTCGCCCTGTGCGCTCCGGTCGTGTGGCGCCGCAGGTTTCCGCGTACTGCAGCCGCGGCGGTGCTGGCCGTGTCGCTGTCACTCACGTCACTGAGCTGGGCGATGGACGATCTGACGGTCGAGCACCCGGCACTGCTCGCGCTCCCGATCCTCCTGTACACCTTGGTGGCCTACGTCGGAAGGACCGCCGGGGCGATCTACCTGGTCGGGTTGGCCATCGACTCGACGGCGTCGACACAGTTGCTGAAGCAGCCGGTGCTCGAAGGAGCACTGTTGGTAGCCCTGATGTACGCGCTGTCGTGGATCACCGCCGAGTTCCTCGGCGCCCGACACGCCTACGACGAGGAAGTGGCGGCGCGATTGCAGGTGGCCGAGTACGACCGCGACCGGCGGGCACACGAGGCCGTCGCCGCGGAGCGAACGCGTATCGCCCGCGAACTCCACGACGTGGTCGCGCACGCGGTGAGCGTGATGATCGTGCAGGCGGACGGTGCGACCTACGCCCTGGCCAAGAATCCGAAGGCAGTCGAGCCGGCGCTCCGCAACATCTCGGGAACGGGGCGCGAAGCCCTGGCCGAGCTACGCCGAACGGTGTCCCTGCTGCGGGTCGAGGACGGCGAGGATCTGCCACAGCACGGCACCGCGGGCCTGGCGAGTCTCGTCGAAATGATGCGCAGTGCGGGTCTTCGCGTCGAACTGGAGCTGACGGGTGAACTCGACGAGATCAGCCCGGCGGTGAGTCTCGGAGTCCACCGGCTCGTCCAGGAGTCGCTGACCAACGTGTTGCGACACGCAGGCCCGAACCCCAAGGCCCGGGTGCGAGTGCAGCGAACGGACGAGACGGTCGTGGTGGAGGTCACCGACAACGGGAAGGCGACCGAGAAGTTCTCGTCCGGGTCCGGGAACGGTCTGCTCGGGATGCGCGAACGGGTCGCGGTCCTCGGTGGGACGGTGGCGGCCGGGCCGCGGTCGGACGGAAGCTGGCGGGTACGCGCCACCCTGCCGCTCGAGATCGACAGCTGACCGGGGACAGAACTGCGTAGCGTCCGGGACCGCCGAGCCACTAGGTTGTCGGTTGTGCCGATCACCGTGCTACTCGTCGACGACCAGGAACTCATGCGGATGGGTCTGAACATGGTCCTCGAGGCGCAGGACGACATCACCGTGGTGGGTGAGGCGCGTGACGGCGCCGCGGCCGTGGCGGCAGCCAGGAAACTCGAACCGGACGTCGTTCTCATGGACGTGCGTATGCCCGTAGTGGACGGGGTGAGCGCCACGGCGCAGATCCTCGAGTCCGGAAGTTCTAGTCGGGTCCTGGTGATGACCACGTTCGACCTCGACGAACATGCACTCGGTGCTCTTCGTGCCGGTGCCAGCGGATTTCTCCTCAAGGACACGCCCCCGGAAGACCTGGTGTCGGCGATCCGGAGCGTCGCGGCGGGAGATGCCGTGGTCTCGCCGAAGGTGACCCGCCGGCTGCTCGGCCGGTTCATCGACGGGGGCGACGCCACCCCCAGACGCGACCCGGCCGTCCTGGACGTACTGACCGACCGGGAGCGCCAAGTTCTCGAGAACGTCGCCACCGGACTGTCGAACACCGAGATTGCGCAGAACCTGTTTCTCTCGGAGTCGACGGTGAAGACTCATATCGGTCGGATTCTGACGAAGCTCGGACTCCGCGATCGCGTACAGGCGGTTGTACTCGCGTACGAAACGGGACTTGTCAACCCCAGTTCCTGACGTCTCCACCGGCCGTGATCGATGTTCGATACCGGCCTGATCGATCTTCGATTCGGTGGCGGCCGCCACGAAATGGACGGTTCCGGGAGAAATCTGGGCATTTCGTTCGTTGAACACTCGAAGGCGCTGATCGCACACGCGTAGTTCAGGCCGAAGGGAGCCGCCATGTATGCCGCACTGTTTCTGCTGTACGTCATCGTCGAGGTAGCAGCCCTCATCTGGGTGGGCAGCATGATCGGCGTCGTGTGGACGGTGTGCCTGCTGCTGGCAGGGACCGCGCTCGGTGTGGTGTTGGTCTCCTCGCAGTGGCGTCGGGTGCTGCTCGGCCTGCGTCGCGCGGGCCAGGGACAGGGATCGCCCGGTGCCGCACTCGCGGACGGCGCGCTCGTCGGTCTCGGCTCCGTATTCATGTTCGTTCCCGGGCTCGTCACCTCGGTTCTCGGACTCGCACTCCTCATCCCACCGACCCGCCGGGTGCTGCGTCCCGCGGTCGTGCTCGTGGCCGGGCGACGCACCAAGGCGGCCTTCGCGAGCAACCAGGCGTTCGCGGCATCGCGAGGATTCGGGCCCGGAAGCCGCTTCGGCGGTGCCCACTCGGGCTCCGGAGACGTGATCGACGGCGAGGTAGTGGACGAGCACTACGACGAAACCTCGACCCCTGGACGCACCGTTCTACCCTGACGGGCACACTTGACGTCCGTGAGTACTGAACTGCTCGTCGGCGGCCGCATCTACAGCTCTTCGTCCCCGGACGCCACCTCGCTGGCGATCACGGACGGCATCGTGAGCTGGGTGGGTGACGAACGCGCCGGCCGCGCACTGAACCCGGACGCCGACATCGTCGACCTGGGCGGCGCCTTCGTCACCCCGGGATTCGTCGACACTCACGTTCACGTCACGTCGCTCGGTCTGAACATCGTGGGTCTGGACCTCGTCGGAGTTCCGTCGCGGCGTGAGTGTCTGCACCGATTGAGCGAGTTCGCCCGCACTCACGACGACGACGTCATCTGGGGCCACGGCTGGGACGAGTCGGCCTGGCCGGAGGGCCTCGCACCGACGACCGCCGAACTCGACGAGGCAGCGCCCGGTCGCAAGGTCTACCTGTCTCGGATCGACGTCCACTCGGCGTCGTGCTCTACTCCGCTTCGCAATGAGGTGCCCGGTCTCGTCGAGACCGCCGGATACTCGCCGCAGGACACGCTGAGCTTCGAAGCCCACCACGCGGTGCGTTCGGTGGCACGTGACCTACTCACGACCAGGCAGCGTCAACGCGCACGGAGTGCGGCGCTCGACTCGATCGCAGCCCGAGGCGTCGTTGCCGTCCACGAGTGCGGCGGCCCGGACATCTCGGGCCTCACCGATTTTCGGGAACTGCTCGCACACGATCACGGGGTCGAGGTGCGCGGGTATTGGGGTGAGGCAGCGGAATCTCCCGAACAGGCGAAGGACCTCCTGGCACTGACAGGGGCGCATGCGCTCGGAGGCGACCTGTTCATCGACGGATCGATCGGATCCCACACCGCCTGGCTGCGCGAGCCGTACGCAGACGACCCGTCGACTTCCGGCAACAGCTACCTGACGGCCGAGCAGATCGCCGCGCACGTCCGGGCGTGCACCCTGACCGGGGTTCAGGCCGGCTTCCACGTGATCGGCGACGCCGCAGTCGGTGCGGCCGTGGCGGGATTCGGTCTCGTTGCGGACGAGCTCGGCGGACCCGCCCTTGCGGCGCGCGGGCATCGACTCGAGCACGCCGAGATGATGTGTGACGAAGACATCCGCAAACTCGCGAGCTGGGGAGTGATCGCCAGCATGCAGCCCGGATTCGACGCGCTGTGGGGCGGAACCGACAACCTGTACGTCACTCGATTGGGCCCCGACCGGGGGGTCTCGCTCAACCCGTTCGCTGCCGCTGCCGCAGCCGGCGTCTCGCTGGCGTTCGGATCGGACGCCCCTGTCACCCCGGTCGACCCCTGGGTGATGGTGCGCGCGGCAGTCCAGCACCGGACCCCGGGAAGCGGTGTCTCGCCGCGCGCCGCCTTCTCCGCCGCAACAC
The DNA here is from genome assembly GCF_055231055.1 of Rhodococcus huquni. Lineage (NCBI taxonomy): Bacteria > Bacillati > Actinomycetota > Actinomycetes > Mycobacteriales > Nocardiaceae > Rhodococcus > Rhodococcus huquni. The sequence continues at coordinate 588,433 of NZ_JBUYWE010000001.1, read as the reverse complement.
GCGGTGCCTGGCGCGCCGGGGGAGTCCGCGACGGATTGGCGGGCACCCTCGAACCAGGTGCGCCTGCCTCGTATGCGGTGTGGGACGTCGGTGAACTCGAGGTCAGTGCACCGAAGGACTCGGTGCAGCGCTGGTCCACCGACCCACGCTCCCGGGTGCCCGCATTGCCACGCCTGGACGAAGACGCACCACTACCGGTGTGTGTGCGCAGTGTGCACCGAGGACGGATCGTTCATGAGCGATAGGCGATTCGGTCTTCCGGTTGCCGTGCTCGGTCGTGCGGGATTGGCGATCGCTTCCGGCATGCTCGTCTTCGCAGGCTTCCCTCCTCGCCCCCTGTGGTTTCTCGCCCCGATCGGACTCGCGGTACTGACGCTCGTCCTCACCGACTTCGGTCGCGGCGGTGTGCGACTACGAGCAGGCTTCGGTTACGCATATCTCGCCGGCCTCGGCTTCCTCGTCCCACTGCTCCCGTGGATAGGGGAGTTCGTCGGTGCGGTGCCGTGGCTGGCGCTTTCCGCCGTCGAGGCGGTGTACATCGGGATATTCGGAGTGCTCGCGGTGCTAGTCGCGCGACTACCAGGTGCGCCGCTCTGGATTGCGGCGGTGTGGTCCCTCACCGAGTGGTTGCGCTCCTCGGTCCCGTTCGGCGGCTTTCCCTGGGGCAGGCTCGCATTCGGGCAGTCCGAAGGGTGGCTGCTCCCTCTGGCATCGCTCGGGGGTGCGCCCCTGCTGAGCTTCGCGGTGGCTCTCACCGGGGCCGGCCTGGCCTACGCGGCGGTGGCGTTGAGGCGGCGCCGCTACGGCCGGCCGCTCGTCGGCGCGCTGGCGGCAACGATGGTCGCCTCCATCGTTGCGCTGCTCGTCGCACCCACCCTCGCGGATCTCGACGACGGCAACGAGACAGCCACTGTTGCGGCGATCCAGGGGAGCGTTCCCCAGCTCGGGTTGGACTTCAACTCGCAGCGAAAGCAGGTTCTCGACAACCACGTGGCACGGACGCTGCAACTGGCCGACGACGTCGCAGCAGGCCGCGCCCCACACCCCGACATCGTGGTGTGGCCGGAGAATTCGTCCGACATCGATCCGCTGCGCAACGAGGACGCTGCTCGTGACATCAGTCGGGCCTCGGAAGCGATCCGCGCTCCGATTCTCGTCGGCGCTGTTCTCGTGAACGACACTGTGCTACCGAGCGGCCGTCACACGACCACCAATTCGGTGCTGGTGTGGGACGGTGCACAGGGCCCATCCGAGCAACACGACAAGAAGATCATCCAGCCCTTCGGCGAGTATCTGCCGTACCGAGACTTCTTTCGTCACTTCTCTTCCTACGCCGACCGCGCCGGCAATTTCGTCCCCGGTGACGGTGACGGTGTCGTACATGCAGCGGGGATACCGGTCGGTATCGCCACCTGCTACGAAGTCGCGTTCGACCGTGCGTTCCAGCAGTCCGTCGACGCGGGCGCGCAGATTCTGGCCGTACCCACCAACAATGCGACCTTCGGCGACACCGAGATGACGTACCAACAGTTGGCGATGTCGAAAGTCCGTGCGGTGGAACACGGTCGCGCGGTTGTGGTGGCGGCGACCAGTGGCGTCAGCGCGATCATCGCACCGGACGGATCCACAGTCGAGGACACAGAGCTGTTCGTACCCGCTGCGCTCGTCGCGGAGCTTCCCCTTCGGACCGATCACACACTCGCGAGTCGGCTGGGGTCGCTTCCGGAGGTCGCCCTGTGCATCGTCGCGATCGGCGCGCTGGTGGCGGCGTTCGCCGCTCGGCGCCGGGACTCACGCAACGACGGGCGCGAAAACCGCAGTGGCACTCCGAACGAGACGGCCGTCCAGTCCGATCTCTGACCCGCGCACGACGCGTCGTGGATATCCGAGGTGCCAGCTCGTGGGTGTTTGAGCGTGTAGCCGAGTGGGGATACAGATTCAAAGGCGACGACGGCACGAAGGTCGATGAAAGTTTCATGAGAACCGAGACGCGGAATACGACAACGGACGCCCACCCGGGCGCCCGGCGGGTGCGGCTTTTCGTATCACGATTGATTGACAGTGCAAGCACAGCAAAGCTCTGAACTGCGCTGACGATCAAAAAGTGGACTACGCCAATCCGCTTGACGGATCCGTTCCGAATAGTAGATTGAGGCTCGTCATGTGATCCACGTCTCACCATCTGGTGGCGGCAGCGATCACACGTAGTTCCTTCGACTACGTGTTCGGGGCGTGACGGTTCTCGGTTCTTTCTGCGAACCTTCGCCCGTGCATCAGTAGATCGGAGCGCGTGAATGAGCTCGATGCGCAACACATCCACATCTCTGCAGGCGGACACGCCTCACGCCTTCGATCCGCAGACCCCGACACGAAGGACCCGGATACGACGAACGCCGCCCCGGATCTTCCGAGACGGCGTTCGTTCAGGTGCGGTGTCAGGCTCCGCGACGCTTCATGCGCAATCAGGCTCCGCGACGCTTCGCCTTCAGCAGGTCGAGGCGCTCCTTCAGCAACTCCTCGAGCTCCTCCTTCGAGCGACGCTCGAGCAGCATGTCCCAGTGGGTACGCGGCGGCTTGACCTTCTTGGCCTCCGGGGCAGTTCCCTCGATGAGGGTGCCCTCGAGACCGTTACGGCACATCCAGGTGCCGGGAATCTCTGCGTCGTCCGCGAACGGAATGTCGAAGATCTCGCCGTTGTCGCAGCGGTACTTCGCCATGCGACGGGGCGCCAGATCATGGTCGCGGTCGGTCTCGTAGCTCACCGCACCGAGCCGGCTACCTCGAAGTACGCGATCTGCCATGGTGGTTTCCTCTCCTCGAACGTCTCCGCATGGACACACCCGGAAACAGGTGACCAGGCGTTCACACACATCTACAACGCGGTGGAATCGGAATTCGTTCCCACGTGCGGCGTAGACGCAACCTACCCATCCTACCGGGACGTGCCCCGTCGGTCGGCGGGTGCATGTGAAGTGACCGGTAGGGTGGTCGATCATGGTCGGCCCGTCACGCAAACCCGAGTCGTGTGTCTGGTGCGGGCGGGAGGTCGCCGATACCGGTGTGGGCCGCCGCAAGCGCTACTGCAGGCAGTCCTGCCGACAGCGGGCCTACGAACAGCGTGCGCAGGTGAAGGGCACGTCCATTCCTACCGACGCCGTCGTGTTGACCCGCGAGGAGTCGACTGCGGTCATGGATCGCATGTTCGAAGTCCGCTGCGCAGCCGAGGACCTGGCGACCGCGGTTGCCGAAGGTGCGGACGTCGATGAACTCGCACCCATGTGTGACTCGCTGGTTCAGTTGGCCCGCTCGGCCGAACGTCTTCGCTGATACCGCTTCCCGCACACCACATTTCTGCACCCACCGCCGGCAGGTAGCTGCCTCGGCGGTCGGTGACACCTGCTCGCCCAGCTCTCTTCTGCTCGTCTATCCGATGGGGGACAACGATGAGTAATTCACGGGACTCGTATACGAACGGCGGGGTGCCGGCGGGAGCGTTCCCCTTGTCGTCGGTGCAGCGCAGCATGTGGTTCGCGCAGCAGCTCACGCCGACGGTGCCGAAGTTCATCGCGCAGTACGTGGAGTTGCGAGGTGACCTCGACCTCGAGTTGTTGAGCCGCGTGGCCGTCGATGCAGCGCACGAATTCCAGTCACCGTTCCTGAGGTTGCTCGACGTGGACGGCGAGCCGTATCAGGTGGTGGACTCCTCGATCGATCCGTCGATCGGGTACCGCGACTTCCGCGACGAGGACGATCCGCAGGCCGCAGCGCGGGCGTGGATGGCCGACGACTGCGAACACCCTCTACGTCTGACGAGCGATCGTCTCGTCGAGATGACCGTCCTGCGGCTCGAAGGCGACCTGTACTGGTGGTACACCAGAATTCATCACGTTGCGCTCGACGGATACAGCGGTATGACGATGCTGAACCGCATCGCCGCGCTGTACACGTCTGCCGTACGCGGTACCGACGCGGGTCCGAGCCGCGCCCTCGACCTTCGTGACCTGTACGAGCTCGATCAGAAGTATCGGGATTCGACCCGCTTCGCGTCCGATCGTGAGTACTGGGCGGAGCACATTCATGGAATCGAACGCGGTTCGACGCTGGCGACAGTCGACGCCCCGGCGGCGGCGCACAGCCATCTGGAGAGCGCCGTGCTCTCCGATGTCGCGGTGGCGAATCTGGATGGTTCCGGCGATCGCGTGGGGGCCACGTCTGCGGCGGTGCTGATCGCGGCGTTCGGCTGCTACATGTCGCGTATGACAGGTCGGACCGACGTTCTGGTCAACCTGCCCGTCTCCGCGCGCACGACAGCTCCGCTGCAACGATCCGGCGGCATGCTCGTGAACGTCGCGCCCCTCCGAATCGAGGTGCACCGAGAAGATTCGGTGGGAGAACTCGTCGCCCGAGTGCAGCTCGAACTGATGGGTGCGCTGCGCCATCAACGATGCAGTGTCGAGGACATCCGCCGCGACGCCGGGCTGGCGGGGACCGCAAACGCTCTGTCCGGGCCACTGGTGAACGTGATGCTCTTCCACCAGGAGATCATCCTGGGTGATCTGGTCGGTGAGTACGAGATCGTGACGTCCGGGCCTGTGGACGATCTTCTGGTCAACATCTACCAGAGCGGCGGTTCCGCGCGCACTCTCGTCGACTTCCGGGGAAATCCGAATCGGTACGACACAGCGGAACTGGGCGAACACCACGGTCGGTTCGTGGAACTTGTCGAGGAGTTCGTCCGGGCGGAGCGCGACGTTCTCGTCGGTGACATCCATGCGGCGAGTGCACAACTGGCCGAGGGGTTCCGCCGCCAGGAGCAGGTTCGTGACTTCTGGTCCCGGACGCTCGCGGGCATGCCGGATTCGATGTCACTGCCGCTGGACAGGCAGCGTCCCGCTGTTCGTGAGGGCACTTACGACACAGTCGATTTCGAGGTGCCCGCCGAGGTTGCGGCGCGTGCTGCGGAGTTGGCGGACACATCCGGTGTCGACATCTTCACCGTGCATCACGCGAGCCTCGCTGCCCTGCTCGCGAGGATCGGCGACACCGACGACGTAGTGGTCGGTACTCCCGTGCCGGGACGGTCCGCTGGGCTCGCGTTGCGAACCGGTGTCGCCACCGACCGGTCGTTCACGGAACACGTGGGCACGGTTCGACGTACCGAGGTCGCGGCGTTCGATCATGCCGACACGGAAGGGGAGGCGCCGGTCGGCGCATCGGTGACGCTCGCGTCGGGTGCCGGAACCGATACCGGCGGACATCAGACCTGGGCACCCACTGCAGACCTGCAGTGGGTGCTGGAAGAACACTCCTCGGCCGACGGGGAGCGTGGTCCGTCCGGGCACCTGTCGTATGCGACCGACGTGTTCGACCGCACTACTGCCCAGTCCGTTGCAGACAGATTCGTGCGGTTGCTGACGGATGCGGTAACTCGACCGGACGTAGCGGTCGGCGACCTCGCGCTGCTCACTCCCGACGAGTTGGACGGTCTCGCTCCCGTAAGCGGGCCCGATGCAACCGCACCGCGCCTACTCACGGAGATCCTCACAGATGCGGCACACCGGAACCCCACGAACACGGCGCTGATCGAGGGCGACCGGACACTGACGTACAAGGAGCTGGACGAGCGCGCCAACCGTCTCGCGCGGGTTCTGCTGGAGGACGGTGCCGGACCCGGCGCCGTGGTGGCGCTCGCAGTGGCACGGTCGATCGAATCCGTCGTCGCCACCTGGGCAGTCGCGAAGACCGGCGCCGCGTTCGTTCCGGTCGACCCTGGCTATCCAGCGGATCGCATCGCACACATGCTGACCGATTCCCAGGCCCGTATCGGAATCACCACCGCCCGACACCTGCAACAACTGCCGGACACCACGCCGTGGTTGTCGCTCGGAGACGACGAGCTCGAACGGCGCCTCGGCCGGCAGGCCTCGTCGGAGATCACCTCGGCGGACCGGACCGGACCGATCGAGACGGCCGATCCCGCATATCTGATCTACACCTCGGGTTCGACCGGCACGCCCAAGGGCGTGATCGTCACCCACAGCGGCCTCGCCAACTTCGCCGAGGACATGCGGGCCAGGTTCGGGGTGACGCCGAAAGACCGCACGCTGCACTTCTCGTCGCCGAGCTTCGATGCGTCCGTGCTGGAACTGCTGTTGGCTTTCGGTGCAGGTGCGACGATGGTCGTCGTCCCACCGACGGTGTACGGCGGCACCGAACTAGCCGAGGTGATGAGCCGTCACCTGGTCACCCACGCCTTCGTGACTCCCGCTGCTTTGGCATCGGTGGATCCGACGGGCCTGGACCATGTGCGGTGCGTGATCACCGGCGGTGAGGCGTGCCCGCCCGCTCTGGTGACGCAGTGGGCCGAGGGGCGGGAAATGTTCAACGCCTACGGTCCCACGGAAGCGACCGTGGTCGCGGCCGTGAGTGGGCCACTCGTGGCTGGCCGGCCGGTTGCGATCGGACGCCCACCTCGGGGAACAGCAGCACTGGTGTTGGATTCGCGGCTGCACCCCGTTCCGGCCGGGGTGCCAGGAGAGCTCTACGTGGCGGGTTCCGGCCTGGCACGCGGATACCACCGCCGACCCGCCACTACAGCAGAACGCTTCGTGGCGGACCCGTACGGACCCGCCGGCGCACGCCTGTACCGCACCGGCGACCTGGCGCGTTGGACGGCGCAGGGCGAGCTCGAATATCTGGGGCGCACCGATTTCCAGATCAAGATTCGTGGATTCCGAATCGAACTCGGCGAGATCGATTCTGTGGTGCGCTCCTGCCCAGGCATACGTTTCGCGGTCACGACGGGGCACGTCGCACCGTCCGGTGACACCTTGCTCGTGAGCTACGTACTGCCCGACGAGGGTGCCGAGGTCCAGCAGGCGGACATCCTGGCTCGCGCCGCCGACCGGCTTCCCACCCACATGGTGCCGGCACGGATCGTGATCCTCGACGAGGTGCCGCTCACCCCGGCCGGAAAACTCGATCGAAAAGCACTTCCGGAACCGGACTTCGAAGCTTCCTCGAGCGTGTATCGCGAAGCGGGAACGCCGACGGAATCGCGGATCGTCGACGTGTTCCACGCCCTGCTGAACGTCGATCGAGTCGGGGTGGACGACAGCTTCTTCGATCTGGGCGGCGACTCACTCGTCGCCACCCGTGTGGTGTCGCGCATCAATGTCGCGTTCGGTTGTGACATCGGAGTGCTCGATCTTTTCGAGGCCCCCACCGTTGCGCAGCTTTCGAGCCGGGTCGATGCGCGAGCAGGCGACGCAGAACGACGAACACCGGTACCGGCACTGACGCCGCGTCGATCCGAGGGCCCGGTACCGGTATCCGCCGCCCAACAGCGGATGTGGTTCGTCAACCAACTCGACACCGGCTCGGCCGCGTACAACATTCCGATCGCCATTCGCCTGCGGGGTGAACTCGACCGCGACGTGCTCGTCGCAGCACTTGCCGATGTCGTCGAACGCCAGCAGAGTCTGCGGACCGTCTACCCGAACACCGCCTCGGGCCCGATCCAGGATGTGCGCCCGGTCGACGAGGTCGCCCCTGATCCGACCGTCGTGGAGATCGATCCGGTGGACGTGCCGTCGCGGCTGGCACACGACGCACAGCAGGGGTTCGACGTCACGGTCGACGCGCCACTGCGTACCCGGCTCTTCCGGACCGCCGTCGACGATCACACTCTGTTGCTCGTCGCACACCACATCGCTGCGGACGGCCTGTCCATGGGGCCGCTCGCTCGCGACGTCGTCACGGCGTATGTCGCGAGGGCGGACGGGCGCGAACCGGACTGGACCCCACTCGAGGTGCAGTACACCGACTTCACTCAGTGGCAGAACGAGTTGCTCGGCGCTGTCGACGACCCGAACAGTGTTCTGGCCCTGCAGACGCGGCGGTGGGTGGACAGACTCACCGGAGCACCCGAGTCGTCTACCCTTCCGACCGACAGGCCGAGACCCGCACGCCAGTCGATGCGGGGCGGTCGACATCGATTGACGCTGGGCGCAGATCTGCACGCGCGCCTCGGGCAACTTGCGGCCGCTCACGACGTGACCCTGTTCATGGTGCTGCATGCGGCGTTGGCCGTCCTCGTCGGCCGCACGTCGGCGAGTACCGAAGTGTGTATCGGTTCACCCGTTTCCGGACGTGGACGCGGCGAACTCGACGATCTGATCGGCATGTTCGTCAACACGGTGGTGCTTCGTACCACGGTCGACCCGGCACGGACGTTCACCGACCTGCTCGGTGACACCCGCAGTGCGGACCTTGCGGCGTTCGAGGACTCCGACGTTCCGTTCGAACTGCTCGTGGACGAATTGCAGCCTGCCCGCACCGAATCGCACTCCCCGCTCTTCCAGATCATGCTCGTTCTGCAGGGGGCCGCCGAGACCGGCATCCAACTGCCCGGATTGGGGGTTCAGGTAGACGAAGTCGACACCGATACCGCCAAGTTCGATCTTCAGGTCATCGTGACCGAACCCGCGACCACGGCCGACGGCACCGGTCCACTCGAGGTCGAACTCTCCTACGCCGCTGAACTCTTCGACGCGGCGACAATGGAACAGACGGGCATGCGCTTCGAACGCCTACTCGACCTGTTCGCCTCGGACCCCGGCAGGCGAGTGGGGGACGCGCCACTGACCAGCGGGCCCGAATACCAGCGTGTCGTGCGGAACTGGAATGCGACATCCGCTCACCTGCCGGACCTGACACTCGTCGATCTGTTCGACGCACAGGTCGCCGCCACACCCGATGCTGTTGCGCTGGTGGCTGACGAGGAGTCGCTGTCCTACCGCGAGTTAGATGCGCTGGCCAACCGATTGGCCAGAGAGTTGATCGAGCGGGGAGTGGGACCCGAATCACGGGTCGCGGTCGCTCTGCGGCGCTCGGTCGACCTGATGGTGGCGATCTATGCGGTCACCAAGGCCGGCGCGGCGTACGTGCCGTTGGACCCGGATCATCCCGCCGCCCGCACCGCCTACGTGCTCGAGAGTGCGACACCGGTGTGTGTTCTCACGACGACGACGGACGAGTTCACGGTGGACGCGGCCGTTCCCGTCCTCGAGATCGACACCCTGGACCTTTCGGCTCGCGGCGAGAGCCCCGTCGTCGACGCCGAGCGGCGGGCCGGCCTCGCAGCCGCGAACACCGCGTATGTCATCTACACGTCGGGTTCGACCGGCCGGCCGAAAGGCGTCGCGGTCACGCACGGAGCGATCGTCAACAGACTGCTGTGGATGCAGGATCGGTACCCGCTCTCCTGCGACGACGTGGTGGTCCAGAAGACACCGGTCACCTTCGACGTTTCCGTGTGGGAGCTGTTCTGGCCCATGCAGGTCGGCGCGCGGCTCGTGATGGCCGCACCCGACGGCCATCGGGACCCGCAGTACCTGTCTCGTCTCGTCGCACAGCACGCCGTCACGACGATGCACTTCGTACCCTCGATGCTCGCTACGTTCGTGGCCGGCGCAGACGCTTCCGAGTGTGCGGGGCTACGCCGCGTGTTCTGCAGTGGTGAGGCGCTCCCTCCCGCCACACTGTCCGCTTTCCGGAGTTTTGCCGATGCGGAGGTCCACAACCTGTACGGACCGACCGAAGCTGCGGTGGACGTCACGTCGTGGGAGTGCACGGGGCAGGAGCAGTGGTCGGTTCCGATCGGCGCACCCGTCTGGAACACACAGGTGTACGTGCTCGATTCCCGGCTGCATCCCGCTCCGGTCGGGGTTCCCGGCGAGCTGTACCTGGCGGGTGTGCAACTCGCGCGCGGATACGTCGGGCGCAGTGACCTCACCTCCGACCGCTTCGTTGCCAATCCGTTCGATGCGGGCGCGCGCATGTACCGCACAGGCGACGTCGTGCGCTGGTCCGCCGACGAGAACCTCGACTACCTCGGGCGCACGGACTTCCAGGTGAAGCTCAGGGGACAACGCCTCGAACTCGGCGAAATCGAAGCCACACTGCTGGGCGACGAGGCGGTCGCGCAGGCGGTGGTCGTCGTGCACTCGCGTGAGGCGACAGGGGAGAGGCTGGTTGCCTATCTCGTAGCGGAGCGTGGTCGTGACATCGACCTGTCGGTCGTGCAGGACTCCGCTGCGCGCACCTTGCCCGCCTACATGGTCCCCGGCCAATTCGTGATCCTGTCCGAGTTTCCGCTCGGTGCCACCGGCAAACTCGACCGAAAGGCGTTGCCGGAACCGGACCTGCTGCTTGCCCGCACCGAGTTCGTGGCGCCCCGCAACCCCGTGGAAGAGGTCTTGGCCTCGATCTTCGCCGAGTTGCTCGATGTCCCCCGAATCGGTGTCCACGACAACTTCTTCGACCTCGGTGGCAATTCGCTCGTGGCGACCAGGCTCGTCGCGCGGGCCGGTGAAGCACTGGGCAGGCAGATCGGCGTGCGGGAACTCTTCGACGCGCCGACCGTCGAATCCCTCGCGGCGACCGCGGAATCGATGCCTGGCGGCGGAGAACTTCCCGCACTGCTGCCACAACCTCGCCCGGCGCGAATCCCTATCTCTCTCGCGCAGAAGCGCATGTGGTTCGTCAACCAGTTCGATACCTCCTCGGCCGCGTACAACGTGGCGATGGCCATCCGATTGAGCGGTGACCTGGATGTGGATGCGCTCGTCTCGGCGATGAGGGACGTCCTCGAACGCCACGAATCGTTGCGCACGAAATTCCCCATGTACGACGGTGAACCCACCCAGGTGATCCTCGGCGCCGACGACGTGATGCCCCCGCTGCGGCCGGTTCCGGTGGCCGAGGACGACGCGGCGACCCGGTTGGCGGCCCTGGCCGGCGCCGGATTCGATGTCACCGCCGCGCCGCCGCTGCGAGCAGAATTGATGCGAATCGGCCGGGACGAACATGTGTTGTGCATAGTGGTGCACCACATCTGCGCCGACGGCTTCTCGATGACGCCGCTCGCGAGGGACGTCATGACGGCCTACGTCGCCCGGGCTGCGGGCACACCGCCGGCGTGGGCGCCTCTACCGGTGCAGTACGCGGACTACTCGCTGTGGCAACGGGACGCTCTCGGTGCCGTCGACGACCCGGGCAGCGTGCTGGCCGCGCAACTCGGGTACTGGTCCGGGACCCTCGCAGGACTACCGGAGTTGTCGTCGATTCCGATCGACCATCCGCGTCCTGGTACGGCGTCGATGAAGGGGGCACGCCACGAGTTCAGGTTGGACGAGAACGTCCACAGGGCACTGACGGCCACTGCACGTGCGCACGATGCAAGTGTGTTCATGACGGTCCATGCCGTGCTGGCCACGCTCGTCGCACGCCTGGGGGACAACGACGACATCGCCATCGGCACACCCATCGCAGGACGTGGCCGCACCGCCTTGGACGACCTGGTGGGAATGTTCGTGAACACGCTGGTGCTGCGTGCGGCGACCGATCCCGGAATGTCGTTCGCGGAGTTGCTCACTCAGGTTCGTGACACCGACCTCGACGCCTTCCACCACTCGGATGTGCCGTTCGAGCGAGTCGTCGACGAGGTGGCGCCGGAGCGATCGACGGCGCACACGCCGCTGTTCCAGGTGATGCTCGAATTCCGGAACAACGAACCCCCACACCTCGAACTGCCCGGTCTCACCGTGACCGGTATCGATCTGACCCCGGACATCTCGAACTTCGATCTGCAACTGACGCTCACCGAAGAGTTCGACGAGTCGGGAGAACCCGCCGGAATGTCGGCGTCCTTCACCTACGCGACCAGCCTTTTCGAACCGGCCACCATCGCGACGTTCGCCGGATACCTGGACCGGATCGCGCACGCCGTGTCCACGAATGCGGACACGGCGATCGGCGACATCGCCCTGCTGTCCGAGACGGACCGCGGAGCGCTCACCCCGGTTTCCGGTGGTACCGGAATGCCCCCTGCTACGCTCGCCGCGATTCTCGAGGCCGCCGCGGTGGATCCGAACGCACCCGCGCTCTTCCACGAAGGAACCGAGGTCACCTACGGGGAACTCGACCGACTCTCGAATCAGTTCGCACGCGCACTGGTCGAGCGGGGAGTGGGACCCGAGAGCATCGTGGCATTGGCACTGGGGCGTTCGATCGAATCGATCATGTCCGTGTGGGCGGTCGCGAAGGCCGGCGGCGCCTACGTGCCGGTCGACCCCGGGTACCCCGCCGACCGAATCGAGCACATGCTCACGGATTCGGGTAGTGCCCTGGTGCTCACGCGGGTCGGCGACGCGGCGAATCTGCCCGATTCGGTCGACCGACGACAACTTGCCGTCGACACCGAAGAGTTCGCCCGCGAACTCGACACCTACACGGATGCACCGCTCACCGACCGCGACCGGACCCGGCCACTGCACATCGATCACCCCGCGTACGTCATCTACACATCGGGTTCGACGGGCACGCCGAAGGGCGTGGTGGTCGGGAACCGGGGTCTGTCCGGCTTCGCCGAGGACATGCGGACCCGGTTCGCGGTGACACCGCACTCGCGAACCCTGCACTTCTCGTCGCCCAGTTTCGATGCCTCCGTGCTCGAGTTGATGTTGGCCTTCGGGGCGGGCGCGTGCATGGTGATCGCCCCGACCTCCGTGATCGGCGGCACCGAACTCGGTGCAGTGCTGCGCAGGGGACGAGTGACCCACGCGTTCGTCACCCCTGCGGCACTGGCCTCTGTCGATGCGAACGAACTCGACGATCTGGTGTGCGTCGCCACGGGTGGTGACGTGTGCCCACCGGAACTGGTCCGCCAGTGGGGGACGCAGGGCCGCAGGATGTTCAACGCGTACGGCCCCACGGAGGCCACTGTCGTGTCGAGTGTCACGGACGCGATGGACCCGGCGGAGCCTGTGACGATCGGCCGGCCGCCGATCGGGTGTGGGGAAATGGTGCTCGACTCGCGCCTGCATCCGGTCCCCGTAGGTGTGACCGGCGAACTGTACGTGACCGGCGCGGGTCTCGCGCGCGGCTACCACGAGCGCACCGCGATCACGGCGGACCGGTTCGTCGCGAACCCGCACGGCGACGCCGGGGAACGGATGTATCGCACCGGTGACCTGGCCCGGTGGAATTCTCGTGGCCGGCTCGAGTATCTGGGCCGCAGCGACTTCCAGGTCAAGATCCGCGGGTTCCGTATCGAGCTCGGCGAGGTCGAGGCAGCTCTGACCGAGCACCATGACATCGCCCGCGCCGTGGTCACCGCGCACACCGGCGGCAACGGCCCCACCCGACTGGTCGGCTACGTGGTTTCCGCCGAGGGAGCCACCGTCGACACGACCGCCGTGCTCGTCCATGCCGGAGAACGGTTGGCTCCGTACATGGTTCCGTCGGCCCTCGTGGTGCTGGACACGCTGCCGTTGACGCCGGTGGGGAAGCTGGACCGAAAAGCGCTCCCGGAACCCGTCTTCGGCAGTGAAGCCTCGTCCGGTAGACGACCGAGCACGGACCGCGAACGTACCCTTGCCGAAATCTTCGCCGAGGTTCTCGGATTGGGATCGGTCGGTGTGGACGATTCGTTCTTCGCACTCGGCGGCGACAGCATCATGTCCATCCAACTGGTGGCCAGGGCGAAAGCCGTAGGCCTGGCCTTGTCCCCACGCGACGTGTTCGAGCACAAGAGCGTTGCGGGCCTTGCCGTCGTCGCCACGGCGACGGACGAGGCCGACGCCGTGATTCTCGAAGAATTGGACGGCGGCGGCGTCGGTACGGCCCCCGCCACCCCGATCGTCGAGTGGCTGGTCGAGCGCGGCGGCGACTTCGGTCGCATGTCGCAATCGGCGCTCCTCACCGCGCCCGCCGATCTCGTCGACCTCGGTGAACTGGCCGCCACATTCCAAAGGGTGATCGATCGACACGACATGCTCAGAGCACGTCTCGTGGCCTCCGATACCGGTCACCACTTCGAGATCAGGCCGGCGGGTTCCCTCGACGCTGTCGACCTGATCCGCCGAGTGTCGACGACCGCCGCCCCGGGCACCCCGGAGTTCGCGGCGTTCGTGGTTGCGCAACTCGAGCAGGCGCAGAACCGGCTGAACCCGTACGACGGCGCGGTGCTGCAGGTGGTCTGGATCGCCGACGGTGCCCGCGGTGGCCGCCTACTGGTCGTCGCGCACCACACGGTGATCGACGGCGTGTCCTGGCGGGTACTGGTCCCGGACCTCGCCTCGGCCTGGGCACAACGAGCTTCCGGCACCGAGACGACGCTCGAACCGGTCGGGACCTCCATGCGCCGGTGGGCGCACGGGCTGGTCGAAGCCGCGCCTGCGCGGCGCGGCGAATTGGACGCCTGGCAGCAGATTCTGACGGGGCCGGACCCGTTGATCGGGACGCGACCACTCGACCCCGGCGTCGACGTCAATTCGACGCTGGGCCGCGTATCGGTGGAACTGCCGCCTTCGGTCAGCGACGCCCTGCTCACCACGGTGCCCGAAGTATTCCGTGGGAACGTGAACGACGGCCTGCTCGCAGCCCTGGCCCTCGCACTCGCACAGTGGCGGCGGACTCGTGGCGTCGACGCGACGGACGCACTGGTCGAACTCGAGGGTCACGGCCGCGAGGAACAAGTCCTGGCGGGGGCCGACCTCGGTCGCACCGTGGGCTGGTTCACCTCGATGTTCCCCGTCCGTCTGGACTTGGACGGAATCGATCTCGACGATGCCTTCGCGGGCGGACGAGCAGCCGCAGCCGCAGTGAAGGCAGTCAAGGAGCAGCTTCTCGCGATCGCGGACCACGGCATCGGGTACGGGATGCTGCGCTATCTGGACGCACAGTCGTCGGCAGCGTTCGACGGCGCTCGGTCTCCGCAGATCAGCTTCAACTACCTCGGCCGCTTCTCGACCGACGTGGCCGACGCGTCGGGGCGGGTGGACTGGACACCGACCGCCGAGGTCGACATGGATCGAACTCAGGACCGGGGCACGCCCGTGGCCACCGCCCTCGGGATCAACGCCGTCACGACGGATGTCGGTGGCCGGTCCCATCTGCGGGCGACCTGGTCGTACGCCAGCGGTGTGCTCGACGCCGAAGACGTGAGCGAACTGGCGGGGCTGTGGGTTCGGGCACTGACCGCGATCGCCGAGCATGCCGGGAGGCCCGATGCCCGGGGCATGACCCCCTCCGATCTGCCATTGGTCACGATCGATCAGACGGCCATCGACCACTTCGACGAGAAGTACCCGTCGTTGGAGGACATCTGGTCGTTGTCACCGTTGCAATCCGGTCTTCTGTTTCATGCGCTCCTTGCCGAGCAGTCGATCGACTCGTACACGGTTCAGCTCACCTTGGAACTCGTGGGTGCCGACGGTGATCGCATGCGGCTGGCGGGGGACGAACTGCTCGAGCGGCACCCGAACCTGCGCGCCGCGTTCGTCCACGACGCGGAGGGGACAGCCGTACAGATAGTGAGCGGACGGATTCACGTGCCGTGGGAAGAACGAGACCTCTCGCACCTCGATGCAGACCGACAGGAATCGGCAATCGATGCCATCCTCGAGGCCGACCGCGCGCGGGGTTTCGACATGGACACGCCGCCGCTGCTGCGGTTCCTGTTCCTGCAACTCGGCGACGACCGACAGCAACTCGTCATCACCAACCACCACATCCTGCTCGACG
Organism: Rhodococcus huquni; assembly: GCF_055231055.1. Classification (NCBI taxonomy): domain Bacteria; kingdom Bacillati; phylum Actinomycetota; class Actinomycetes; order Mycobacteriales; family Nocardiaceae; genus Rhodococcus; species Rhodococcus huquni. The sequence continues at coordinate 572,845 of NZ_JBUYWE010000001.1, read as the reverse complement.
GGTGGTCGATGCCGCTGGTGCTGCGCGACCTGCTGACGTTGTACGCGACCGACGGTGCGGCCGAGGCACTGCCCACCGTCCATCCCTATCGGTCGTACCTGTCGTGGATGGCGGACCGAAACATCGAGGAGTCGCTCGAACATTGGTCACGGGCAATGGCGGGGGCCGAGGAACCGACCCTGTTGTCGGCAGCCGAGCAGTCCGTCACCCAGGACGGTACGTCGGACGAACTGTTGGTCGAGATGTCGACCGAGTCCACCGAGGAACTGCGGAGTCTCGCCCGGCAACGGGGCCTGACGTTGAGCACCCTGATCCGGGTCGCCTGGGGAATCGTGCTCGCCGAGTTGCTGGGCCGAGACGACGTGGTGTTCGGCGGCACCGTGTCCGGCCGGCCACCGGAGATTCCCGGAATCGAATCGATGGTCGGCCTCTTCATCAACACCCTCCCGGTTCGGGTGACGCTGGATCCACACGAGACGCTCGCCGAACTCGCGGGGCGGATACAGAACGAACAGGCCGATCTCCTCGACCATCACTATCTCGGGCTGACCTCCGTGCAGGAGAAGGTAGGCGGCGCAGCGGTGTTCGACACTCTCACCGTGTTCGAGTCGTACCCGGTGGACCGTGCCGGGCTGACCGAGACCACCGACATCGCGGGCATGCACGTCGTCGACGTCCACGACAGCGCGAACGCGGCCCACTATCCGCTCGCCCTCATCGCATCGGCACACGAGACACTCGCGCTGAAACTCGAGTACTTCCCGGACCTGTTCGAACGCGAATCCATGGAGCGCATCGGCGAGCGCGTGCAGCGTGTACTGGGCGCACTCGCCCACGAGCCCGATCTGCCGTTGGCGAAACTGCGTCTGCTGTCCGCCGACGAAGAGGACTCTCTCGTACCCGCGCGGGGCAAGCCGGGCCGATCCGAACAGACCCTTCCGGAGCTCCTCGTAGCAGCGGCAGCGATCGACCCACACGCGGTGGCGCTCACGTATGCGGGCCGCGAGATGACGTACGGAGAGCTGGACCGGCGCTCGAACAGACTGGCGCGGCTGCTCGTCGAGCGTGGAGTCGGACCGGAGGACACCGTTGCTCTCGGTATCGCGCGGTCGATCGAATCGGTTCTGACGGTGTGGTCGATCGCCAAAACGGGAGCGGCATTCGTACCGGTCGACCCGCGCTATCCGCTCGATCGTGTCGAGCACATGCTGACCGATTCGGCGGCCCGACTCGGTGTCACGGTCCTTGCCGACCACGCAACCTTGCCGGACACCGTGCCGTGGGTGGTGCTCGACGATCCGGTGATCGCGCGAATCCTGGACGTCGGAGTCGACGAGCCCCTCGGCGACGCGCACCGCACCCGGCCGCTGCGCTACGACCATCCGGCCTACGTCATCTACACCTCGGGGTCGACGGGCACCCCCAAGGGAGTGGTGGTCAGTCACCGCGGCGTGGACAACTTCGCCGAAGAGCAGCGAATCCGGTACGGCACCACACCTCGTTCGCGGACTCTGCACTTCTCGTCGCCGAGCTTCGACGCTTCCGTTCTCGACTACCTGCTGCCGTTCGCGGTGGGGGCGACGATGGTGATCGTCCCGCCGACCGTGTACGGCGGCACCGAACTGGCAGAGCTGATTCGGCGCGAACGCGTCACCCACGGTTTCGTGACCCCGGCCGCACTCGCCTCGGTCGATCCGGACGGGCTCGAGGTGTTCGAACATGTGGTGGCCGGCGGTGAGGCCGTGCCGGCCGAACTGGTCGGCAGGTGGGGCCCCGGCCGCAGTCTGTACAACGGGTACGGGCCCACCGAGGCGACCATCATGGCGAACATCAGCGAGCCGCTGACGCCAGGGGAGAGGGTCACCATCGGCGGCCCGGTCCGCGGCGTGCACGAAGTGATCCTCGACGCGCGCATGCAGCCGGTGTCCACGGGCGTGCCCGGCGAGTTGTACATCGCGGGTGAGGGATTGGCCCGCGGCTATCATCGCCGTCCCGGACTCACCGGCTCCCGGTTCGTCGCGAACCCCTACGGTGCGCCCGGCGAGCGGATGTACCGGACGGGGGACGTCGCTTGCTGGCGTCCCGACCACACGGTCGAATATCTCGGTCGTAGCGACTTCCAGGTCAAGGTACGTGGCTTCCGAATCGAGTTGGGCGACATCGACGGAGCGCTCACGAGTTCGCCCGACGTGTCCTTTGCCGTCACCGTCGGTCGTCCGGGGCCGGTCGGCGACACTGTTCTCGTCTCGTATGTCCTGGCCGAGGACCACAGCCGTTTGGACGTGCCGGACCTGCGGGTGTTCATCGCTCGGCAGCTCCCCGGGCACATGATGCCCGCCAGCATCATGGTGCTGGAAGAGATTCCGCTGACTCCGGTCGGCAAACTGGATCGCGGCGCACTCCCGGAACCGCGTTTCCTGCCCGCGGCCGACTCGTACCGTGCACCCGCCACCGCAACTGAGCGGGCCGTGGCCGACGTGTTCGCCACCGTGCTGGGCGTCGAGCGTCTGGGAGTGGACGAGAACTTCTTCGACATCGGAGGCAACTCGCTGATCGCTACTCGTGTGGTCGCGAGATTGAGTGCCGAGCTCGGAGTCGACGTCAGCGTCCGAAGTCTGTTCGAATCACCCACCGTCCATCGTCTCGCCCGTGTCCTCGAAACCTCGGACACCGCGGCGGCGCGACAACCTCTCGAGGCGGTCGAACGGCCACTGCACGTCCCCGTGTCGTTGGCGCAGAAGCGGATGTGGTTCCTCAACCAGTTCGACACGACCTCGGCTGCGTACAACGTGCCGCTGGCGGTGCGAATGTCCGGCCGCCTCGATGTCGAGGCCCTTCGAGCCGCCATGAAGGACGTACTCGGTCGGCACGAGGCGCTACGCACGGTCTTCCCGTCGTTCGACGGCGAGCCGACCCAGGTGGTGCTGCCGGCCGGCCGCGCCGTACCTGCGCTGCACGTCGTGCCCATCCGTGAGCGAGCACTGCCCACGCGCATCGAGGAACTGGCCTCCGCCGGATTCGATGTGACCACGGCAGTCCCGATTCGAAGCACACTGTTCGAATTGAGCCCGACCGATCATGTGCTCGTCATCGTCGTGCACCACATCAGCGCCGACGGTTTCTCCATGGCGCCTCTGGCGCGCGATGTACTGGTGGCGTATGCCGCCCGGATGGTGGGCGCGGACCCGCAGTGGGAGCCGTTACCGGTGCAGTACGCGGACTACTCGCTGTGGCAGGAGCGGGTACTCGGCTCGGAGAGTGATCCGGATTCACTGATTGCGGGTCAACTGCGTTATTGGACCGACCGGCTGGCCGATCTGCCCGAACTGCTGGCGCTTCCGGCCGATCGACCGCGGCCGACCCAACCTTCCTTCCACGGCGCCACCTCGGGCTTCTCGGTGGACGCGGAGCTGCACCGCGAACTGACGGCACTGTCGCGTCGACACGGTGCGACGATGTTCATGACGGTGCACGCTGCTTTCGCGGTGCTGCTGTCCCAACTGGCAGCTACCCGAGACGTGGCGATCGGGACACCCATCGCCGGACGCGGTGATGCGGCACTCGACGATCTCGTCGGCATGTTCGTCAACACCCTCGTCCTACGGGCGACCGCGGATCCGGCCGCTGCCTTCGTCGATCTCCTTGCGGATGTGCGGGCCACCGACCTGGCCGCCTTCCAGCACTCCGACCTGCCCTTCGAACGACTGGTGGACGTGCTCGCTCCGGAACGCGCCACCGATCGTTCCCCCTTGTTCCAAGTGATGCTCGAGTTCCGCAACAACGAAGCGCCCGCGCTCGAACTGCCCGACCTGGCCGTCGAGGGTGTCGCCTTCGACCTCGAGGTGGCCAAGTTCGACCTCCAACTCGGCATCCAGGAACACCACGACGACAACGGCGTTCCCGCCGGCATGACCGCAGAGTTCGTGTATGCGACGGACCTGTTCGATGCGGACACCGTCGAGATCTTCGGTGAACGATTCCTACGAGTTCTCCGCGCCCTGGCGGCCGACCCACACATGCCGGTAGGCGACATCGCATGCACCAGCCCGGCCGAGCGCCACACGATGCTCGACGAATGGAACACGCCCGGTATCACCGAGGCTCCCGACACGCTGGTGGACCGTTTCGCGCTGAGCGTGTCCGAGCACCGCGACGCCGTGGCCGTCTCCTACGAAGACCTGACACTGACGTACGGCGAACTCGACGAGCGATCGAACCAGCTCGCGCGACTTCTCGTCGAGCGCGGTGTGGGGCCCGAAGCGTTGGTTGCGGTTGCGCTTCCGCGAAATGCGGAGCTGGTGGTTGCGCTGCTCGCCGTCATCAAGTCGGGGGCCGGCTATCTGCCGTTGGACGTCAACTATCCGGCCGACCGACTGGCGTTCGTGCTCGAGGACGCCGTGCCGCAGTGCATCGTCACCACGACGGAACTGGCCGGCAGCATGGACGCCGACGCTGCGAGTCTCGTAGCGATCGACGACGTGTCCGTGATGGAACGACTCGCTGCCACGTCCGGTGCACCGATCACGGACGCAGACAGGACCACTGCGTTGACACCGGAGTCGGTGGCGTACGTCATATACACGTCGGGATCGACGGGCAGGCCCAAGGGCGTGGTCGTGTCCCATCGCAACGTGCTGACTCTGTTCGCGAACACGCAGGCCAAGTTCGAGTTCGACCACACCGACGTCTGGACGATGTTCCATTCGTACGCGTTCGACTTCTCGGTGTGGGAGTTGTGGGGCCCGCTGCTGCACGGCGGGCGGCTCGTCGTCGTCGACTACTACACGGCGCGATCCCCGGAGATGTTCCACGAACTCCTTCGCAACGAGCAGGTGACCGTCCTCAATCAGACGCCGACCGCGTTCTATCAGCTGTCGGAGACGGACCGTATCGTGTCCGAAAGTGGTGTCGATGCACAGCGATTGGCACTGCGATACGTCGTGTTCGGCGGTGAGGCCCTCGACTTCGGGCAGCTGTCGCGGTGGTACGGGCGGCACGGCGATTCGTCGCCGACCCTCGTCAACATGTACGGCATCACCGAGACCACCGTGCACGTCAGCCACTTGCCACTCGATCAGCGCCGGGCCGCAGAAGCCTCCGCGAGCGTGATCGGGCGGGCGATTCCCGGGCTTCGCGTCTACGTTCTGAACGATCGACTCCATCCGGCGCCGGTAGGTGTGAGCGGCGAACTGTACGTTGCGGGCGATCAGGTGACGAGAGGCTATCTCGGACGAGAAGCGCTCACCTCGACGCGCATGGTCGCCGACCCGCACGGCTGGCCCGGCGAACGGATGTACCGGACCGGCGACGTCGCGCGTTGGAACGCGGACGGTCATCTCGAATACCTCGGCCGCAGCGACTTCCAGGTGAAGGTCCGTGGATTCCGCATCGAGCTCGGCGAGATCGAAGCGGCCCTGTTGCGCTACGACGGAATCGCACACGCCGTGGTCACCGTCCACGATGGCAGCTCGGGGCCGAGTCGGCTGGTCGGCTACGTGGTCCCGGAGAACGGGAGCACGGTGGATCCGAACGCGGCGCTCGAGTTCGTCGGCACCCAGCTGACCTCGTACATGGTGCCCGCGACTCTGATGATCCTGGACGAGTTGCCGTTGACGTCCAACGGAAAGCTGGACCGCCGCGCTCTACCGGCGCCCGACTTCGGGATCCTCGCCACGTCGAACCGGGCTCCGAGTACCGAGACGGAAAGCATCCTCGCAGGACTGTTCGCCGAAGTGCTCGGAATGGATTCGGTGGGTGTCGACGACTCCTTCTTCGGTCTCGGCGGCGACAGCATCATGTCGATCCAGCTGGTGTCCCGGGCAAAGGCGCTGGGCCTCGCGCTCACCCCGCGAGAAGTGTTCGAACACAAGACCGTCGCCGGCCTCGCGGCAGTGGCCTCGGTGGCGAGTACATCCGACACCGAGGTCCTGGAGGAACTCGAGGGTGGTGGCGTGGGTGCCATGCCCACCACGCCGATCCTCGAATGGCTCCTCGAACGCGGCGGGGACTATCGCCGATACACGCAGACGGCATTGCTGACACTGCCGATGGGCGCGGATCGTGAGCGTCTGGAAGCGGCGCTGCAGGCGGTGCTCGATCATCACGACGTGCTGAGAAGTCGTCTGATCTCGGGCGGAACCACGACTGCAGTCCGGGTCCAGCCACCCGGATCGGTACCGGCGGAGAGCGTGCTGACCAGAGTCTCCGTGGCTTCGGTGACCGGGACGGCATTCGCCGAGAACGCCGCGGCCCAACTCGAGATCGCCGCCGCCGAACTCGATCCGTCGGACGGGATCGTCATCAGGTTCGTGTGGTTCGATGCCGGACCACTGGGCGGACGCCTGCTGGTGGTGGCGCACCACGCCGTCATCGACGGCGTGTCCTGGCGTGTCCTCGTGCCGGACATGGCAACTGCGTGGGCGCAGGTCGCAGCGGACATTCCCGTGGATCTGGCTCCGGTCGGCACGTCGATGCGTCGCTGGACGCATGCACTGGTCGAAGTGGCCGGCCAACGGCTCCACGAGCTGCCTATGTGGCGTGCGGTGCTCGATGGGGAAGACCCGGTGATCGGGTCCCGCCCACTCGATCCCACGGTGGACGTCAGTGGGACCGTCGACAGGGTGACGGTGACCGTACCGGAAAACGTCACGGACGCACTCCTGACGACCCTTCCCGAAGCTTTCCACGGCGGCGTGAACGACGGATTGCTCACCGGACTTGCGTTGGCGGTGGCACGTTGGCGATCGCGCCGCGGTGATCCGAGCGCTCGGACCCTCATCACGCTGGAAGGTCACGGCCGCGAAGAGCACGTGGTTCCCGGCGCCGATCTGAGTCGCACCATGGGCTGGTTCACCTCCATGTTCCCCGTAGGTCTCGACCTCGGCGGCGTGGATCTCGAAGACGCTTTCGACGGCGGCCATTCCGCGGGTGCGGCCGTGAAGGCAGTAAAGGAACAGTTGCTCGCCGTACCCGATCACGGCATCGGTTACGGACTTCTGCGCTACCTCACGCAGGCCGGTACGGATCTCGGTGCTTCGGGTACCCCGCAGATCAGCTTCAACTACCTCGGTCGCATCGCCGGCACGACGGAGGCACAATCCTCGGAATACGGATGGCTTCCCGTCACCGATACCGAGCTGAAAGACGAGCCTGCGCCGGATATTCCGGTTGCCACGGTCCTGGACGTGAACGCGATGACCACGTCCGTGGACGGCCGGACAGAACTGCGCGCGACGTGGGCCTTCCCGGCCGGCGTGTTCGAGGCCGACGAGGTCGAACAACTCGCGGGCCTCTGGGTCGATGCACTCACCGCGCTGGCCGAGCACGTCGCGCGTCCCTCGTCCGGCGGGCTGACCCCATCGGACCTCGATCTCGTCGACATCGACCAGCAGGCGATCGATCGCTTCGAAAGCAAATTCCCGGGCCTGTCCGACATCTGGTCGCTGTCCCCGTTGCAGTCGGGCCTGCTGTTCCACGCGCAGTTGGCGGACGAATCGATCGACCCGTACATGGTGCAGTTGACCCTCGTACTGGGCGGGACCGTCGATTCCGAGCGGCTACGGACCGCTGGTCAGGCGCTGCTCGACCGGCATCCGAACCTACGAACTGCCTTCGTGCACGACAGCACTGGTACGTCGGCCCAGATCGTGCAGAGTCGGGTGACCCTGCCGTGGACCGAGTTCGACTTCAGTGCTCTCGGGCCCGAAGAGCGTGCGGCGAAGCTCGAAGAAGTGACAGCACAGGATCGCGCGGAAAAGTTCGACATGGCCACCGCACCGCTGTTCCGAATGACCCTCGTGCGCATGTCGAGAACCGACTGCAAGCTTCTCGTCACCAATCACCACATCCTGCTCGACGGATGGTCGACGCCTTTGGTGCTGCGTGACCTCCTGACCCTGTACGCAACGAACGGCGACGCGGCCGTACTGCCGCCCGTTCCGCCCTATCGCAACTACCTGGCGTGGATGGCGAACCAGAGCACCGACGCTTCTCTGGACGCCTGGCGTCACGCACTGCACGGTGTGGACGAACCCACCATCCTGGCCGTCGACACCGAACGGACCGCGGCGGCGGTGACCGAGGAGACATCCCAAGTCGTATCGGCACCGATCACCGAACGCCTTCGCGCGCTCACCCGTTCACGCGGACTGACCCTCAACACGGTGGTGCAGGCGGCGTGGGCGATCGTGCTCGGCGAAATGGTGGGGCGTGACGACGTGGTGTTCGGCGGGACCGTTTCCGGTCGTCCTCCCGAGATTCCCGGAATCGAATCGATGGTCGGTCTGTTCATCAACACGCTGCCCGTACGCGTCGTTCTCGACCCCAGGGAGACGCTGGGAAGACTGCTCGATCGCCTCCAGACGGAACAGGCGGATCTGCTCGACCATCACCACGTCGGACTCTCCGACATCCAGAACGCGGTGGGAGCTGCCGCAGCCTTCGACACTCTGACGGTGTTCGAGTCGTACCCCGTCGATCGTGCCGGGCTCAGCAAGGCGACGGACATCGCCGGCATGCGAGTCGATGCGGTCGAGGGGCACGACTCCGCGCACTACCCGCTGGCGATCGTCACATCCGGTGAGGACGAACTGAACCTCAAACTCGAATACTCACCCGACCTGTTCGACGACGAAAGAATAGCCCTCGTCGGAAGCCGAATCGTTCGTGCACTCACCGCGTTTGCGGACAACCCGGATCTCCCGCTGGCGCACCTGAACCTGCTGTCCGAATCCGAACTCGGGGAGCTGGCTCCGGTGAACGGCCACCCGGGTCGTTCCGTTCGAACGCTGCCGCAGATTCTCGAGGATGCGGCCGCGCTCGATCCCAACCGCACCGCGTTGACGTTCAGCGGTCGAAACGTGTCGTACCGCGAACTCGACGAACGCTCGAATCAACTGGCGCGGGTCCTCATAGCTCGGGGAGCGGGACCGGAATCCTTCGTCGCCTTGGGTATTCCGCGGTCGATCGAGTCCGTCCTGGCGATGTGGGCGGTCGTGAAGACGGGTGCCGCATTCGTGCCCGTCGACCCGAATTACCCGAGCGAGCGGATCGAACACATGCTGACGGATTCGGGTGCCGCCATCGGCCTGACGTTGTCGGCCCACGTGGATGCACTGCCGTCCTCGCTGCAGTGGCTCACCTGCGACTCGCGAAGGTTCGCGAAGACCTGGCAGAGTCAACCGGCGCTCCCGGTCGCCGACGCCGACCGGCGGTCGCCGATCAGCCTCGACAACGCCGCCTACGTGGTCTACACGTCCGGCTCCACCGGCAAGCCGAAGGGTGTCGTGGTGACCCACGAGGGCCTCGACAACTTCGCGGAGGACCAACGGCAGCGATTCGGTGCGAACGCGGCGTCACGGACCTTGCACTTCTCGACCCCCAGCTTCGACGGGGCCGTCTTCGAGTACCTGCAGGCCTTCGGCGTGGGAGCAACCATGGTGATCGCCCCACCCGACGTCTACGGCGGCAGCGAGCTCGCGAATCTGATTCGGCGAGAGCACGTCACGCACGCTTTCGTCACGACCGCCGCGCTGTCCACGGTGGATCCCACCGGACTGGACGAGTTCCAGCACGTCGCATTCGGTGGCGAGGTCTGCCCGCCCGAACTCGTCACCCGTTGGGCGCCGGGGCGGAGCCTGTCCAACGCGTACGGCCCGACCGAGACGACGGTGATGGCGAACATCAGCGAACCGATGACGGTGGGAGAGCCGATCACCATCGGTGGCCCCATCAGAGGCGTGGCGGAACTGGTTCTCGATTCGCGCCTCCAACCGGTCGGTGTCGGCATGCCGGGCGAGCTGTACATCGCCGGGGCCGGCCTCGCACGCGGCTACCACCGTCGACCGGAGTTGAGTTCCGAACGCTTCGTGGCCAATCCGCACGGTGAGCCGGGGGAGCGGATGTATCGAACCGGTGACATCGTCCGCTGGCGCGCCGATCGCACCATCGAGTACGTGGGCCGCGCCGACTTCCAGGTCAAGATTCGCGGATTCCGGATCGAACTCGGCGAGGTGGACGCCGAGATGATGGCGCAGCCCGGAGTGTCCTTCTCGGTCACCGTCGGTGTCCAGGGCCCCGCGGGGAACACGGTTCTGGCTTCCTACGTCGTGCCCGTCGCGGGCGAGGAGGTCGACGTCGCGGAGATCACCGCTCGTCTGTCCTCGAGGCTCCCCAGCCACATGATTCCCACGGCCATCATGGTTCTCGACGAGATCCCCATCAACAAGGTCGGAAAGCTGGATCGCTCCGCACTCCCCGAACCGGAGTTCCGGACGAACCGAACCGAATACCGGGAACCCGCGACGCCCATGGAGCAGACGGTGGCCGAGGTGTTCCGGGACGTGCTGGGCCTCGCTTCGATCGGTGTCGACGACGACTTCTTCGCGCTCGGCGGCAACTCCCTCGTCGCAACGAGAGTCACCTCCAGGCTGGCCGCAGTACTCGGAACCGATGTCGGTGTCCGTGCCCTGTTCGAAGGGCCGACCGTTCGCACGCTTGCCGCCCACCTCGAACACCGCAACGGCGCGGCCCGTAAGCGGCCGGCGCTGGTGGCAGCCGCCAGACCGGATCGGGTTCCGTTGTCACTCGCGCAGAAGCGGATGTGGTTCCTCAACCAGTTCGATACGAGTTCTGCCGCATACAACATTCCGCTCGCCGTGCGTCTGACCGGCACTCTGGACGTCCCTGCACTGAGAGGGGCGCTCGCCGACGTACTGGCACGCCACGAGACGCTTCGGACGCTCTTCCCACGGGTCGACGGCGAGCCCGTACAGCAAGTACTCGAGCCGGGGATGGGGTCGGGTGACACCGAGGTCGTCCCGGTCGCTGCCGACAATCTGGTCGACGTGCTGACCTCGTTCGTCTCGCGCGGGTTCGACGTCACAGTGGAATTGCCGGTGCGCGCCAGAATCTTCCGTACCGGAAGCGAAGAGCACATCCTGACCCTCGTCGTTCATCACATCGCGGCCGACGGCTACTCGCTCGCGCCGATGGCCCGGGATGTCATGAACGCCTACACGTCACGAATCGCCGGAGCCGTCCCACAGTGGAAGCCGTTGCCGGTGCAGTATGCGGACTTCACGCTCTGGCAGCACGAGGTGCTGGGGAGCGAGGACGACGAGGATTCGGTGCTCTCGCATCAACTTCGGTACTGGACGGACACGTTGACCGGGCTTCCGGACGTCATTCAGATGCCGACCGATCATCCACGGCCGATCCAACAGTCGTTCGCCGGGGACCGGGTCGAGTTCCGAATCGAAAGCGAACTCCACCGGCAGTTGACGGACCTGTCGCGATCCGTCGGTGCCAGCATGTTCATGGTCACCCATGCCGCACTTGCCGTATTGCTCGCCCGCCTCGGTACGACCGACGACGTCGTGATCGGTACACCGATCGCGGGTCGTGGTGACCCTGCGCTCGACGACATGGTCGGGATGTTCGTCAACACGCTGGTACTGCGCAACCACATCGATTCGTCGGCAACGTTCGTCGAGATCATGGAGCAGATTCGAGAAACGGATCTCTCGGCGTTCGGACATGCAGACCTGCCGTTCGAAAGGCTCGTCGAAGAACTCAATCCCACCCGTTCGACTTCCTACTCGCCGCTGTTCCAGGTTGCCCTGGAGTTCCAGAACAACGAGAATCCGGTGCTCGAGCTGCCCGATCTGCGGATCGAAGGTATCGACCTCGACACGCACATCGCGAAGGAGGACCTCGAACTCATCCTCATCGAGCAGTTCGAAGAGGACGGAACACCATCCGGTGTGACCGCTGGATTCGACTTCGCCACGGCACTGTTCGAGCGAGACACGATCCGGAAGCTGGCCGACCGGTTCGTGCGGGTGCTCGCCGCGGCGGTCGAACATCCGACAGTGGCGATCGGCGACTTCGACGTTCTCGACCCGGACGAGGTGGCCGATCTCGTACCCGCAGTGGGCAAGCAATCCGTACCGTCCGAGCTCTGGCCCGATCTGCTGTCGCGGGCCGCCAGGCGCGATCCGCACGCCGTCGCAGTCGTATACGAGGATCGAGTCGTCGACTACGGCGAACTGGATGCCTGGTCGAACCGGCTCGCTCGTGTCCTCGTCGACAGGGGAGTGGGCCCCGAAACCTTCGTCGCGCTGGGAATTCCCCGCGCGATCGAGGAAGTGGTGTCGATCTGGGCCATCGCGAAAGCAGGGGCCGCATTCGTCCCCGTGGACCCCACATACCCCGCCGACCGCATCGAATACATGCTTTCGGACTGCCACGCCGCAGTGGGCCTGACCGTGACGGCGAGGCGTGAGAACCTACCGGACACCGTGCCGTGGCTCGTGGTCGACGACGCCGACTTCGAGAAATCGGTCGACGGGGTGTCGAGTGCTCCACTGACGGACGAAGACCGCACGGGCCGACTGCATCTCGCACATCCGGCGTATCTCATCTACACCTCGGGCTCCACGGGGCAGCCCAAGGGCGTGATCGTGACGCAGCGCGGCATGGCCAACCTCACGGCCGAGGAACACGAGAGGTTCGGCGTCACAGCGGATTCGCGGGTGTCGCACCTGGCGTCGCCGAGCTTCGATGCCTCCGTGTTCGAACTGATGATGGCCTTCGGGGCCGGCGCGCGGGTCGTGATCGTGCCGCCCACGGTCTACGGCGGAACCGAGTTGTCCGATCTGCTCAGCCGAGGCGGTGTCACCCATTCGTTCATCACCCCGACCGCGCTCGCGTCCATCGACGACGTAGGGCTGGACTCTCTCGAAGCAATCGTGGTGGCGGGCGAGGCCTGCCCGCCGGATCTTGTCGAACTGTGGGCGCCAGGACGTCGGATGTTCAACGGCTACGGGCCCACCGAGACCACGATTCAAGCCAGCGTCAGTGACCCGATGGACGTGGAGACGGGCGTGAACATCGGCAAGCCCGCTCGCGGATTCGGCGCCCTGGTCCTGGACTCGCGGCTGCAGCCCGTGCCGAGGGGAGTACCGGGGGAGCTGTACATCACCGGGCCCGGGTTGGCCCGCGGCTACCACGAACGGTTCGGTCTCACCTCGGACAGATTCGTGGCCAACCGCTTCGGTGAACCGGGTGAACGGATGTACCGCACCGGTGACGTGGTGCGATGGCGCAGCGACGACACGATCGAGTACATCGGACGCAGTGACTTCCAGGTCAAGGTGCGGGGATTCCGGATCGAACTCGGCGAGATCGACGCCGTGCTCGTTCATCACCCGGCCATCGCGTTCGCCGCGACGATCGGGCACGTGGGCCCCGCGGGCGACACACTCCTTGCTGCGTACGTCCGCGCCACCGACGGCCACGACGTCGATTCCAGTGACCTACGCGCATACGCAGCCGAGCGACTACCGGCCCACATGGTTCCAGCCGCCGTCGTCGTCCTCGATCAGCTGCCGATGACCCCGGTGGGCAAACTGGACAGGAAAGCCCTACCGGCGCCGGAGTTCGGGTCTCGCTCCGACGCGTTCCAACTTCCGGTCACCGAGACGGAACGCGCCGTGGTCGACATCTTCGTCGAGATACTCGGAGTCGAACGAGTCAGCACCTCCGACAGCTTCTTCGATCTCGGCGGCAACTCGATCGTCGCCACCCGGCTCGTGTCCGAACTTCAGGCCCGCCTCGGTAAGACCATTCCGCTCCAGACCATGTTCCTGGAGCCGACGCCTGCCGGGCTCGCCTATCGGCTGGATTCGGAAGGGGCGGACGGTTCGGCGTCCAATGCAGTCTCCCCGGTCGACGAGGCTCTCGGCGTGGTCATCCCGCTACGGGCCAAGGGCGACAAGCCGCCGATCTTCTGTGTTCACCCCGGCATCGGGTTGGCATGGGGTTACGCGGGCATCCTGGGACATCTGTCCAAGGATCGACCGGCGTTCGGCCTGCAGCTGCCGATCATCAGCGGTGGACCGAGCTTCGAGTCGATCGAACAGCTTGCTCACCGATATGTCGTGGAGATGCGCCGAGTACAGGCACACGGCCCCTACCACCTGCTCGGATGGTCGCTCGGCGGAATCATTGCCCACGCCATGGCGGTCGAACTGCGACGTGACGGCGATGCGGTGGACACATTGGCGGTCATGGACAGTTACATCGCGTCGGACGACGACGCCGCGCCGGACACACTCACGGTGGGCGAATTGCTGCATGGGCTCGGTCTGGACATCGCCGAGGACGGATCGGACGGCGAACTCACCTTCGAACGAGCGGTGGAACTGCTCGACGAGGCGTTCGGACAGAAAACCGGACTGACCGCCGCTCATCTCGAACGGATCAGCACCGGATTCACCACCTCGTCTCAGATCATGCACGAGTTCCGGCCCCAGGTGTTCGACGGCGAGATGCTGTTCTTCCGCGCCACCGAGTCTCCTGACGCGAACGACCACGACATTCGAAAGTGGGATGCCGCTGTGACAGGAGGGGTACGCGAGGTGCCCATTCATTGTGAACACAACCAAATGATCGAACCGGCCGTGTTGGCAACCGTCGGACCTGCTCTGGAGGCGTATCTTTCCGAGCGGTGAGTACCGCTTTGTCGCCGGTTGGGGATAGACTTCGCAACTCGGGGATGTAGGCGGCTCGCGCCGCCTACGGGTGAGTGCGCCGTCGGTGCACCAACTTTCGGTTCGACAGGACATCGACTTGAGAAATGAGGGGGGCGAATGATTCGCTCTGTATCCCGGCGGTTCACCATGGCCGCACTTTGTACGGCCTTGGTGGCAGGCTCGGTCGCGCTGGGAGGCGGCACCGCCGGCGCAGCACCGATCTACCCGGTAGCGGATTCGGACCCGTTCTACGCACAGACTCCGGCTGCAGCAGACCGCGCGCCGGGCGATCCCATCGGGGTTCGGCCGATGCCCCCGATCCCGGCGTTCCCGGACACCGCCGTGTGGCAGGTGAAGTTCCGTTCGAACAACTCACAGAACGAGCCCATCGCAGCGACCACTACGGTGCTCGTTCCGCGTAACCGGCCGGTCGACGGACCGTTGTTGTCGTACCAGCACATCATCAATGCGCTCGGGCCGCGATGCGCACCGTCACGGACCTTGTACTCCAGCGACCCGGACCTGGTGATCCGCGAGGCACCGGCACTGAATGTCGCTCTGCAGCGTGGATGGACCGTTGCACTTCCGGACCACCTGGGACCGAACAGTGCGTACGGCGCCGCCAAGCTCGGCGGAGTGATCACCCTCGACGGCATCCGTGCCGCGCAGCGGGTTCCGGAGCTCGCTCTGGCGAAGAGCCCGGTCGCGATGGCCGGATACTCGGGTGGCGGAATGGCGTCTGCGTGGGCAGCCGCTCTGGCCCCGGAATATGCACCCGAACTGAACATCGTCGGTGTCGCCGAGGGCGGCGTCCCCATGAACATCGGCAAGATGGCGAACGGTCTCGGCCTGCAGCCCCATCCCGCTTTCGGTCTCGCGTTGGCGGCTGCGATCGGACTCGAGCGCGAGTACCCCGAGCGTCTTCCGATCAGTGAGCAGTTGAACGAAGAAGGCATGCAGTTGCGCAACAAGGTTGCCAACGAATGCACCAACGGTCTGCTCGCAGCCGGTGCGGGTAAGAGTGCCCAGCAGATTTCCACGACCACGGACATGATGACGTCGAAGGAAGCCTGGTCGGTTCTCGACGAGAACAGCGTCGAGCTCTACCCCGGGGTCCCCAAGGCGCCGATCTTCGAATGGCACAGTCCTACCGACGTTCTCATTCCCGTGGACTCCATCGACAACACCATCCAGCGTTACTGCGATGCGGGAGTGACCGTGCAGCAGGAGTTGTTCCCCAGCCCGGATCACCTGTCTTCCGCAGTGCTCGGGCTTCCGGATGCGCTGAACTACCTCGATGCGCGGTTCAGGGGAGTGCCGGCACCGTCGAACTGCTGATCTTCTGATCGACTGACCGGCGGCCGAACCACTCAGGTTCGGCCGCCGGTTTGGTATTTCGGGCCCACGGGTATTCCCCTTTGCATGCGCCGCTCGGAAACTGCGATCGTGACCGGCCCCGAATCAGGGATCTGTCACGAGACGGTCAACGCACTCGGAAGATCGGGGATGGACGTGCGGCGGGCCGCACGATCCGCAGAAGTACACGCGATCGCGGCCACGGTCGCAACGTTCGACGTGCTGATCACCCTGCCGCGAAATCCCGGGGCCGGTGAGAATCTCAGGCTACGGGCCACGGGTTTCGCAGGGCTCTCTTCCGAGATCGACCACGTTCTGCGATGCCTACAGCCGGCGATTCGGCACATGGCAGACAGCGGGCTCGGGGGCCGAGTGGTACACGTCGTCCCCGGCAGTCTGGAGATCAGTGCCCTGACCGGCATCCTGGCCGTCGAACTGGGTGAGGCGGGTATTGCCGTGAATTCGGTCGTGCTCGGCCCCGGTGTCTCGGATGCGGCGGCATGCGAAACCATTGCGTTCCTTGCAGGCTCGCCCGCTGCCGGTCAGACGAGCGGAGCCTCGTACGTCCTCACCGGGCATTCGATGGCGGTACACGGCCCGGGTCGACTTTCCTCCAAGCGAGGGGAGAGGCAGCTCTCGAGATCCCTTCGTTCGCGGCTGCGGGCGCTGCACGCCCATCACGACTGTTGAGAAGCGGTCCCACCGTTCATGTACGAATCGTGCTGGGCGTGAGCCTTCCTGACGAGATCCATCAGCTCCTCCTGTTCGCGAGCCTTCTGACGGTATTTCGGGCCGAGGGCCTTGATCTGCTCTTCTTCCTTGCGTAGCGCCCCGTAGATGCGTTCACGTTCGGCGGTGTCGGCCGTGTAGCCGAGGTCGACGTAATTGGTCGCGTGGCGCCGCGCACCCGAGATCGCGGACTGGGCCTTGCCAGCCGGGCTGACCAGCGAGGCGATCACGGTGACGATCAGGATGCCGATGATCACGATGAGGGAGAGAGCGGTGCTGACTTCGACGACGTGGATGGGCTCGCCATCGTTCACGAACGGAAGGTTGTTCTCGTGAAGGGCGTGGAGAATCAGCTTCACGCCGATGAAGCCGAGGATGGCTGCCAAGCCGAACGACAGGTAGATGAGCCGGTCGAGGAGTCCATCGAGTAGGAAGTACAGCTGGCGGAGACCCATCAGTGAGAACGCCGTCGCGGTGAACACGATGAACACGTTCTGGGTCAGTCCGAAGATTGCCGGAATGGAATCGAGCGCGAAAAGGAGATCCGTTCCGCCGATCGCGACCATGACCAGAAGCATGGGTGTGAGTGCGCGCTTGCCGTTCTCGACGGTGAACAGCTTGTCGCCGTCGAAGTAGTCCGTGGTGTGGAAGAACTTCTTTGCGATTCGGATGATGAAGTTGTCGGCGGAGTGCGAGTCCTCCTTCTCCGGACGCAGCATGTTCCCGGCTGTCACCAGCAGAACCAGACCGAAGAGGTAGAAGACCCACGCAAAGCTGTTGATCAGAGCGGCGCCCATGAAGATGAATCCGGTACGCGCAATCAACGCGAACACGATGCCGAACAGCAAGACCTTCTGCTGGTCCTCGCGGGGGACCTTGAAGCTCGACATGATGATCAGAAATACGAACAGATTGTCGACCGACAGCGCCTTCTCCGTGACATATCCGGCGAAGTACTCCGATCCCATATCGCTGCCGCCGAATATCAGAACCACCAGCCCGAACACCACAGCGAGACCGACGTAGAACGACGACCAGATCGTCGCTTCCCGAAGTGTGGGTACGTGTGCCTTGCGTACGTGAAAGAAGTAGTCGAAGGCCAACAGGGCGAGGATCACGACGATCGTGACGCCCCATGCGATTGGTGAAACATTCATCGGCGTCTGCTTTCCGCTATCGGGTACGCGACGGGCAGGTCTAGGTGCGACGTTCGGTCGACCCGTTCGATCAGCCTAGACGACCGCGACGCAGCACTGCCCGGTTCGACACCCGCCGGAATCGACCGAAGAACCGATCGATCCCGGCAACCGCGTCGACGACGTCAGGCGGTGACCGATCGGACCAGCTTCCGATTGACGAACTCGAACATGCCCAGATGGGAGAGCTCACGCCCGAAGCCGGAATTCTTCACGCCACCGAAGGGGAGGTCCGGGCGTGTACCCGTAGGTTCGTTGATCCACACCATGCCGCTGTCGATTCGATCGGCGACTTCACGCGCTCGCGTCTCGTCAGCGCCGAACACGGTGCCGCCCAGACCGTAGATGGTGGCGTTCGCCAGCGCGACCGCCTCGTCGACATCGGCCACGCGATACACCGCCGCGACAGGACCGAACAGTTCTTCCGAGTATGCGCGCATCTCCGGCGTGATACCGGTGAGGACGGTGGCGTCGACGAAGGCGCCCTTACCGTTCGGTCCACGTTCCTGAGGGCGACCGCCGCCGGTGACCACGTTCGCTCCCTTTTGGACCGCGTCGTCGATCTGTTCCTGCAGGTCCTGTGCTGCCTGCTCGGACGACAAGGGACCGAGCGTCGTCTCCCGGTCCAGGGGATCGCCGTGCTGGAGTGCGCTCAAGCGATCGCCCATCTTGGACACGAACTCGTCGAAAAGATTGTCCGGCACTATGAATCGCTTGGACGCGACGCAGCTCTGGCCGGTGTTGCCCATTCGTCCGGATACCGCAGCGTCCACGGCTTTGTCGACGTCGGCATCTGCCAAGACCACGAACGGATCACTTCCACCGAGTTCGAGAATGCACTTCTTGAGGTGCTTGCCGGCGAGCGACGCCACGGAGGATCCTGCCTTCTCGCTTCCGGTCAGCGCGACACCCTGCACCGCACGGTGCTCGATCACCCGCTCGACATCGCTCGTGCGCAAGAAGATGTTGGTGTAGACACCTTCGGGCACACCGGCTTCGTGGAAAACCGTCTCCAACTGTGCGGCCGTTGCGGCACACAACTTGGCATGTTTCAGCAGAATGGTGTTGCCGACGATCAGGTTGGGTGCGGCCAAACGCACCACCTGATACAGCGGAAAGTTCCACGGCTCGACACCCAACAACACCCCGAGTGGCTCGTTGACGATCTGGGCGGCGCCACTGTCGACATCGATGTCGGTGGGCTTCAGGAAGTTCGGACCGTTCTGTCCGTAGTACTCGAGAATGCTCGCGGCAAGGTCGACCTCGAATTCGCTCTCGGCAACGAGTTTGCCCATCTCTCGGGTGATGAGGGAGGCGAATTCGTCCTTACGCTCACGCAGTACTTCTGCCGCACGGGATACGGCGCGAGCCCGCTCCGCCACCTCGACCTGCCGCCACTCGTCGAACGCCTCGTGTGCTCGATCCACGACGCCGGAGAGTTGCTCGAGGTCCAAGTAGGGGAATTCGGCCACAGCCTCACCGGTATACGGGTTGATGGACTCGAAGGGTTCCGAATCCGGTCCGGTTCCGCTCATCGGTTGGATGCTGGTCGACGTCATGAGGTCCTCCTTCTCCAGGGGTCAGGCAGCCTCGTGTACCCAGGTGGCGCTCGCGCCAATCTGGCCCGTCGATCAGCTCAGTTCGCTCTCCACGGCGGCGCGGAGCTGCTTGTCCAGAGATGTCCGCACCAGTGCCGCGGACAGTTCGGCAAGGCGGTCGGGAGACACCTGCCCGGCGAGTTCGTTCACCTCGTCCGGCAGACCGAGACTGCGTGCCGACTTCAAAGCGCGGCTGTCGAAAAACGGCCGCACCCAAGGCCATACGGCCTGTACTTCCCGTAAGAAGATGTCCGCTCCGGTGGGGCCGATTCCGTTGAATTCCTCGAGCAGACGTTTCGCTTCGGGGACGGAGTGGTGTGTGCAGTCGGCCAACCGGCGCAGATCGCCTGCGTACACATGTTCGACTCGTTCGGCGAGTTCGCGTAGGCGAGTGGCGGTACTCTCGTCATAACGTACGTAGTGCGCACGGCCGAGCGCTGCAATGACATTTGCGCGGTCTGCGCGTTCCATGGTCGGTGCGCTCGACATACCTGAGTGGCGAAGTTCTCGAGCAGCGTCGACTGCGATGTCTGCGGAGATCGGATTGCTGAAAAGAAGGCTCAGCATCAGCAGGCGAAACAGCGGCGCCGGTTTGTTCGTCAATGCCACACCGGCTTCGTTCGCGTACGTACCGCCGCCATGCGCCAGGAGGGCGTCGATGACCTTCTTGCTCTTTGTGGAGGCGACATTCATGTAGCTCCTCGGGTGGTGAGTCCTTGCCTTCGCCGAGCCGGCACGTCACCGTGACGAAACGACCAGGGGTGCGCGCACCGGCAGTAGGGGAGGATAGTTTCATCCTGACGCCCCACTGCGCGCAAGCGTGGCCTCGGCGAGTCGAAGATGGCGGAATCGACTGAACTTTCGGCCAATAACGGTTGGTGCCGGCTAGTCGGTGATCACCTTGACTACGACTTTGCCTCTGTTTTCGCCGGCAAGACTGCTATTGAGGGTATGTCGCGCATTTTCGAGCCCGTCGACTACCGTCTCTTCGGAGCGAAGAGCGCCGGCCGTCAAATTCTCTGACAGCTGACCAATGATCTCTCCGTACCGGTCCACATGGTCGAAAACGATAAACCCTCGCAATATTGCTCGTTGCATGAGTATCTGACTGATATTGCGTAGTCCGCGCTGGGCGTTGTCTCCATTGTATTCGTTGTACTCGGAAATCAACCCACAGAGCGTGATTCGTGCACCGATGTTCAAGCGGCCGAGAACATGGTCCATGATCTCGCCGCCGACATTCTCGAAGTCCACGTCAATACCGTCAGGAGTGGCGTCGTCGAGTTGCTCTTTCCAGTCTTCGGCGTGTCGATCGATGCACGCGTCGAAACCCAGCTCTTCTACAAGGTAGAGACATTTTTCGGTGCCACCAGCGATACCGACTACGCGCGCACCTCGCTGCTTTGCAAGCTGACCGGCAATTGATCCCACTGCTCCGGCCGCGGCGGATACGAAGACAGTCTCTCCCGGCCCAGGGTCGGCAAATTCTATGCCCAGGTACGCCGATATTCCCGTGTGGCCCAGGACGCCGACGAAGGCGGGAAGAGGGGCCGGCAGCGGATCAGGCAAGACGGTGAACGACATGTCGTCACGCGCCGTATCGGCTATGCAGTAGTCCTGCCAACCGGTCAGCCCCACAACGAACGACCCGACGGCCAGATCGTCACGACGACTGGCCACTACCTGCCCCACCCCTGCTCCGCGCATTACCGCGTCCAGTTCGACCGGAGGGATATAGGAGCGCATCGCGCTCATCCACACACGATTCGTGGGATCGACCGACAGGTAGTGAGTCCGAATCAGGGCCTGTCCTTCGCGGATATCGGGGACTGGTTCTTCCATCCATTCCAGGTTGTCGGCAGTCACTTCCCCTTTCGGGCGACTCCGCAATCGGTAGACCCGGTTTGTCAAGGTACTCATAGCATCTCCTTAAGGGGTGCGCGAAACCGTCCGATTGCGGCCTTCGCGGGGCACGCTGTCCAGCCGCTCACCGGCTTGGTGATGCTGAGACTAGACTCACAGTCGAACATAGTCAACGGTCTGTCGATTACACGTTTCTTCCTCTGCTGCCCGTAGCCAGACGCTGTCGACACACTGTTGACTATTGCCAACGGAGCGGGCATTCTCTGAAACTATGGCGGCTGTCATCTCAGTCGTCAGAGCCCGCCAAGGAGGCGACTGTGAGTACACAAGCGAAGAATCGCAAAGTAGTGGAGAGCTTTTGGAGCGACCTCGATGCGGGTCCACCTACCGGGGCCGAGTTGGAGGCATGGAAAGGTTGGTTCGCCGCGGACGCTGTTTGGGAGATGCCATTCGCTCCTGAGCCGCTCGCGAAGTCGGTCCCCGGTCGCGACCTCATCGGTCACTTCGTCGACTGGTTCTTCAAGTCCGTGCCAGATCTGAAGATCGACTCGCTGGTTGTGCATGATACGACCGACCCCGAGCTGTTCGTGCTGGAGTTGCACGGCGAAGCGACTGTGGAGCAGAACGGAAACGTGTATGCGAACACGTACTGCACGCACATGAGAATCAGCGACGGCAAGGTGACTCTGATTCGTGAGTATTTCGATCCGAATATCGTCGTGGACGCGTTCGGGGTCGACGTCATTGCTGAGGGCATGTCCCAGGTGATGGCAGCTGCAGGCATAGGGGCAAACAAATGAAGCTGATCTCGGAATTCTCGTACACCGCAGAACTTGCCGAGCCACAGATTGTCGGCGCCGGTCCGTACGGCGTCCGGCAGGTCCTTCCTGTCACTGGCGGCACGGTGACGGGCGATCGATTGAGCGGTAGCGCGGCCCTCGGTGGCGGTGACTGGCTTCTGGCTGGTGATGATGGATTCGGGCGACTCGATGTGCGCGCTCAGTTCAACACCAACGACGGTGCAGTCATCTACATGAGCTACCAGGGACTGGTTGAGGTAACCGAAGCTGCTGCAGCTGCCCTGACAGGCGGGGACTCGAGCACGAATTTTGGCGACCATTACTTTGTCACCACTCCTCGCCTCGAGTGTGGGGACGATAGATACGCCTGGGTCAACCAGACGATCTTTGTGGGACAAGGACGAATTACACCGGGACCTACCATCGAGTTCCAGGTCTTTCGCGTCGCCCAGAATTGACAGGATCGGATTCGAACCTGCGGGCCGCACATCACGTTGATGTGCGGCCCGTTTGCTCAGTTGACGTGGCAACGCCCTGGCCCGTTTTCGCTCAGCCAGGCTCGAGCTAGCGCAGCAAGCTAGCCAATTCTTCCGCGAATCCAGTAATCGCCCGTCTGCCATCATCCACAACGCCGGCGAGAAGAAAGAAGCTGTGGGGCATGCCCGCATACTGCCGGTAGACCGACACCACACCCGAGGTGTCCAATCTGGATGAATAGCGGCTCGCGTCATCCGATGCTGGGTCAATCTCTGCGCTGACCATCACCGCGGGCGGGACGCCATTCAGATTCGTGCCGAAAAACGGCGAGACTTCTGACGACGCCCGCATGTGGAGGTCGGGCACATACTGATCGATACACCATTCGAGCCCCGCGCGTGACAGTAGCGGTGCGAACTCGTAGCGGCTCGCGGAGTCGCCACTCAGTGTCGGATCCAGGACTGGGCACAAGAGCCCCTGCGCCTTTACTGATGCGCCATCCGGTCGCGCACCCAACTTCGCTGCCGTCGCCGCCGCCAGCATCCCCCCTGACGAGTCCCCAGCTACTGCCAGCGCCTCGCCGTCAATTCTCAGCTCATCGACGTGATCGGCCACCCAGCAAAATGCGTCGGCCGCATCGTCGTGAGCGCTGGGATATAGGTTCTCGGGAGCGAGGCGATACGCCACGGAGATCACACAGAGGGTGCCCCGAGCGCTCAATTCGCGGCACAGGCGGTCATGAGACTCCAGTCCGCCCCTGACAAATCCACCGCCGTGGAAGTACACGACACACGGCACCGCCCCGGTGCCGCCTTTGGGGTAATAGCTGCGGGCCCTCAGAACCCGCCCTGAAAGCGGAATCTCCATGTCGGTGACCTCGCAATGCGGGTTGGGTTCACCCGCCAATCGGATCAGCTTTTCGCTGGCTGACCTGTACTCCCCGATGGGGACCTCCCAGGGCTGAGCCGGGGGATTCCCTGAGAGGGACGCCAACAACTCGAGTACTTGAGGATGCAGATTACTCATGACCGACCGAGATGACTTGTTGTTGCGGCAACCACGCGTAGCTGACTCATCGGTTGTCTCCTTCGCAGTGCTGATAGGTGCGTGCAATCCCTGTTCGAGACGGGTCGTACGCCGGAATCCCAACAGTGCACTCGGTGTCGACCATAGTCAACGGGCAGTTGGGTCTGAGGGACCCGGCGGCGTGGCATACGCCTCGGCCGGAACGTCGAAAGCTGCTGTCCTGCTGGTTTCATAAACTCGACGCACTGTTGACGACCATCGACTGTGAGTCTAGTCTCATAAATGTCCAAGCCGTTCATCATCCAAGCGGCAACAACGAAAGGGGCCCTCATGGCCACGAAATCTGCTGTCGATCAGATTCAGCCATCGACGAACCGAGACGGCGAGAGTTACGTCTCCCACCGAAGCGATGTGCACTTCAACATGACCGGCGACTTCATGACTGGTGTTGATTTCTGGATTCATGCGACCGGCGAAACGACCGATGGCCGGCTGATCATCATCGAAACCAACTGGGTCCGCGGAACCGAGCCGGTCTGGCACATTCATCACCGCGAAGAGGAAGGTTTCTTCGTGATGGACGGTGAGATCAAGATCCACACCGAATCCGGCTCCTACAACGCCGGCGCCGGGCAATTTGTCTGGGGCCGCAAGGACCAGCGGCATACCTACGAGGTGGTCGGAGAAGAGGCGAGGATTCTCGTAGTTTTCGTACCGGGAGTGGACAGCGGGGGATTCGAGCCCGGCGGCGGCATCGACAAGTACTTCTACGAGGCACGCGATCGCGAACTGCGCACTCCGGAGCAGCTTGCTGCAGAAGTCGAAAATCTCAAGACGAACTACGGATTGGAGATGTTTCCGGAGTTGCCCCACCCCCGGGATGCCAAAGCTTGACCGGCCAATGAATATTCAACTCGCTTCTTCGTGACCACCCATGGAGTCTCTGTGATTACAAACGATGTCCATCTTGCAACTGTTCCGCACTGGATCGCTGGTGCCCCCTACAGCTCGGCTAGCGGGCGGAGGTCGGAGGTCGTTGATCCAGCCACGGGTCACGTACTGCATTCTGTCGAGTTGGGGGGCGCTGAGACAGTCGACACGGCTGTGCTGAGCGCCCGAAGCGCTGCGGGGGCTTGGGCTTCGACCCCGGCCCCCGCCCGTGCGACGACTCTTCACCGCTTCCGCGCATTGATGCTCGACCACAGTGAGGAGCTTGCGTCGATCATCACCTCGGAGCAGGGGAAGACTCTTGTCGACGCGAGAGGCGAGGTCGCCCGATCTGTCGAAGCTGTCGAGGTTGCAGTTTCGGTAGTGCAGCACCTCAAAGGTGAGTACTCAGAACAGATCTCCCGAGGAGTCGATACTTACTCGTTCCGTCAGGCCCTTGGGGTGTGTGCCGGAATCACCCCGTTCAACTTCCCGGTCATGGTCCCAGTGTCCATGTTCGCGGCCGCGATCGCCTGCGGCAATTCGTTCGTGCTGAAGCCCAGCGAGAGGGTGCCGTCCGCCTCGGTACGGCTGGCAGAATTGCTTGCTGAAGCTGGGCTTCCCGAGGGCGTTTTCAACGTCGTGCATGGTGGCGCCGAGGCGGTGAACGCGCTGATCGACCATCCTGACGTGTCGGCGGTATCCTTCGTCGGCTCTACTCCAGTTGCGCGCGAGATCTACCGCCGATCGGCTGATGCCGGCAAAAAGGTCCAGGCGTTAGGTGGAGCGAACAACCACATGGTCGTCATGCCCGATGCCGATCTGGATGCCGCGGCGGATGCACTGGCATCGGCGGCGTACGGCGCAGCCGGCCAACGATGCATGGCCGTGCCCGTCGCAGTAGCGGTCGGAGAGATCGCGGATGAGTTGGTATCCAGGACTGCACAACGCGCCAGTGCCTTCACCACAGGGCCGGGAAATTTGGAAGGCTCCGACATGGGCCCGCTCATCTCTGAAGTCGCCATCGACCGAATCAAAGGTGCGCTGGAGAAGGCGCCTGGCCAAGGTGCAAACATCGTTGTGGATGGTCGTGTCAGCGTCACCTCGGAGGCTGGCTACTTCATCGGTCCGAGCCTCGTCGACAACGTGACAGCCGATAGCGACCTCTACAAGCAGGAAGTGTTTGGTCCGATCCTGAGCGTAGTCCGCGTCGATGATCTCGACGAAGCGCTACGGATAGTGAACGCCAGCCCATATGGCAACGGTGCGACGATCTTTACCGCAAGTGGAGCTGCTGGTCGACGATTCGCCCACAGTGTCCAGGCAGGTAGCGTCGGAATCAACGTTCCCATTCCGGTACCGATATCGTGGTTCGGATTCGGGGGTTGGGGTGACTCCCGGTTCGGTGACGACGGGCTCAACTACGACGCATATCGCTTCTACACCAAAGCCAAAGTAGTCACCCAGCGTTGGACCGAGCCGAAGACTGGTGTGTCTCCACATTTCGTCGCCGCGGGGCATCAGTAGCGATGAATAGTCACTCACCTTCCATTTCCTTGCCTCCCGAATCCACGCCCCTGGGAACAGCGCCGCAGTTGGATCATGTCGGGATACTCGTACGTGACCTGGAGCTCGCCACCACGCAGTGGCAACGCAGACTCCACGTACATGTTTCGCACACTTTCGAGGCGCAGTCACTCGCAATCCGTGCGACATTCCTGGCAATAGCCTCCGCCAAGATCGAGCTGTACACGATCGACGACCCAGCCGTTCTCGATCGCGAGTTGGGGTCTACCTCAGCACGGCTCGACCACATCGCACTGCGCTTCACCAATGGCGGAGGCGAGGTCGATCTGGCTGGATGCACCATTCGCGGGCCCGGCCGACCAGAGCCGATCGAAGCTCCGATTCCCATCGGCGACTCTGACCACATATGGGTCGAGCCCCCTGGAATCGACGTCCTCCTACAGCTCATCACGCCAGCATGCGCACACAATTCAGCTGCTGAAACGCGGCGTAAGACGTAGGCCCAAGCAAGTTCGCGGGGCTACAACTTTCGATCTACCGACCTCAGAAAGGGAAAACAATGAAACGAATGGACGGAAAGGTCGCCCTGGTAACGGGAGCGGCACGTGGAATGGGCAGGGCTCACGCCATCCGGCTCGCTGAGGAGGGCGCTGACATCCTGGCAATCGACTGCCCGCCGGACAGCGGCCTCCCATACGCCACTGGCTCGTCTGATGATCTCCAGATCACGGTCAAAGAGGTCGAAGCGCTCGGGCGGCGAATCATTGCACACGAGGGAGACGTCCGGAAGCAGTCGTCGCTCGATAATCTGGTCGCCGAGGGGGTCAAGGCGTTTGGCGGCCTCGATGTTGCCGTCGCCAACGCGGGAATCTGGACAGTGCACTCCTTCCACGAGATCCCTGAAGAAGAGTTCACCGCCGTTCTGGACGTCAATATCACCGGGGTGTGGCGCACCCTGAAGGCAGTGACACCGGCCATGCAGGAACGGGGTGGCGGCTCGATTGTCGTTACCTCTTCCGGGAACGGAGTGGAGGGGTCGCCCCACTACGCCCATTACGTCGCGTCCAAGCATGGCGTTATCGGGTTGGCAAAGAGTGCCGCGCTCGAGTTCGGTGGTGACGGAATCCGCGTCAATATTTTGCTTCCAGGACCGACTGACACTCCAGCCCTCGACTGGCAAGGCGGATATGATCTCTGTTCAGGTAAGGGACCCGGGCAAGGTGTCAAAGAAGACCTGGAAGGTGCCAAGTACTGGTCCGCCCTTCGCGATGTCGGATTGTTGCCACCGCGAGCTATGAGCGAAGCGGTACTGTGGCTGGCTTCCGACGAGTCTCGTTGGACGACCGGACTCGAGATGCACGTCGACGGTGGCCACAGGTTGATTCCGGGACTGAACATGGCGAAGATGGCAGCGGATCAGTCACAGTAGCCGATAGGTAGCAACAGAGGAAGCTGGGCCGTCCCGAACCGTGGCTTCACCGACAACAGTATTCGATGGTCGAAAGGGGATAGGCGGGCGGGTTTCCTTTGAATCCCGTTCGCCTATCTCTCGATATACCTCCGAACTAGCTGTTCGTGGAACGGCTGCCACTCCATTCTAAGCCGAATACCGTTCTGAGCCACACGGTCGTGACTGTCTCAACCATATCTTCGGTACGAATTGCGTTTTCGCTTCGCATGCTCATCAGTCCCAAGTTTCGTTCACCCATCCACATGAGCGCTGCCGCCAGGGAACGAGCCGGGGGCCCATTCAGCGCGAGACCCGCAGCCCTGTCACGCTCGATTGCAGCAGCCGCGGCATCGATGAAACGACCCAATATCTTGTCCCACTGCGCCTGCAAAGACGGTTCCGCTGCTGCCGCATCACCGACCTCCCGCAGGATGTGTCCATGCCGCTCCCAGACCACGATCACCTCGGAAACTGCGTGCTCGATTGCAGCCTCTGGTGGAATCCCCGGAGGGCGCTCGAAAATCATTGCAGACGCAGTGAAAACATCTGCTGTCACGCTCGAGAGAAGTGCCGAAAGGACCTGCCATTTGGATTCAAAATAGAAGTAGAACGAAGAACGCGACAGTCCTGCCCTCTTGGCAAGGTCGTCAATCGAAACGTTTCTCAAAGGCTCGGTGCGTAGAATTTCATAGGCCCCCTCGAGGATTGCTTGCTCGCGCATGTCTCCCTTGAGGTTGCGCCTACCAGCGCGGGGCTCAGACTTGTTGAGGCCGTTGGTGAACGAAGTTGCCATGCCTACAGACTAGTCTAGTTCGACCTGCAGGTATAGCTAGAGGGCATACTCGCGGAGGCGAAACGCATCAACGGCCCGTATTGATTAATGTCCTGGCGAATTGTGATTAATTCAGCAAGACAATAACCCGCAATGTCCGAGTGGCGCCTGTGATCACGACGTCCGATATTTCGGATGTATAGAACTATCAACCGTAAACTGTGGGGAAATCGGTATTCGGAATCCGATTTCCACCGCAACGCCGTTATGACCCGTGGCGCTCACGCGCGACTCTTGAAACGTGCGAACGCAACCGATGTCGGCGCCATGAAACGACTGGCCGCCACGAAGTGGCTCGGCCCACTACACGAAACGCACTAACCGTTGACGTGTCTCGACAGTGTGTCTATTGTAGAGTTGCGTAACTGGCATGCAGGTACATGAAGCTGCACCTGCGCGTGGGGCACTCTCGAGTCGTATGCGAGGGGCCTGGTCACATCTCCAAGCGATGGCGCTTCTGCCTCCCGGCGTTGCGCCAAACCAGGAAGAGTCGATTCGATGTCATCAAATCTTGCAATGGGTCTCGTCGAGACTGCTCGGCATCTAGGCGCCCGGCCGGCGATTCGGCACGACGGGACGACATTAGATTATTCAGAGTTTCATCGATCCGCGGCGGCAGTGGGCGGCGATCTCCAATCACGAGGTATTCGACCCGGCGATCGAGTCGGCATCGTAATTCCGAACGTCCTTGCTTTCCCGGTCGTGTTCTACGGAATCGTGATGGCTGGCGCGGTGGCTGTCCCTATCAATCCCCAGCTCAAGGCTCGTGAAATTGAGTACTACCTGGAAGACTCCGGGATGGCTCTTGTTTATGGATCGCAATCCCGAAGTGAGCTGGTTGCGGAGGCCGCGTTGGCAAAGAAAATTCCAGCGCTCCTGGTCGACGACCGTGGCCCGAATTCCGCAGATCTACTCGGCAATGCAATTGAAGAGCCCGTGGCGCGCAGTGGTGACGATACCGCGGTTCTGCTCTATACCTCTGGAACGACAGGAAGCCCGAAGGGAGCAGAGCTCACACACGCGAATATTTCGAGCAACGCTTCGACAACTGTCGATACGCTTATCCAAACAGACTCCCGAGACGTCATTCTCGGATGCTTACCGCTCTTCCATGTGTTCGGCTTGACCTGCGGTCTGAATGCTGCCGTGAAATCAGGTGCGCTGCTGACGTTGATTCCGAAATTTGATCCGGACGTCGCTTTGCACGTGCTGGTGCGAGATGGAGTTACGGTCCTCGAGGGTGTCCCGACCATGTACTCGGCCATTCTAAACTCACCCGGTTCGGACTCGGTGGATATGTCCCAGCTTCGGTGCTGCATAGTCGGTGGGGCGCCGATGCCCGTCGAGGTCCTGAACGCATTCGAAGATAAGTTTCAATGCGAGATATATGAAGGATATGGCCTTTCGGAGACCGCACCAATAGCATGTTTCAATCGACCTGGCCACCTCCGCAAACCAGGCACTATTGGCCTGCCTGTGCGCGGATGTGAGTTGCGTCTGGTGGACGGAGACGATGAGATCGTCGCGACTGATCAGGCTGGAGAAATTGAAATCCGCGGCGAAAACGTGATGAAAGGTTACTGGGGGAGGCCGGCGGCCACGAATGAAGCCATCCATGATGGCTGGTTCCGCACAGGGGACATCGCGACGCGCGACGGCGACGGCTACTACACGATCGTTGACCGTAAGAAGGACATCATCATCAGGGGTGGATATAACGTATACCCACGTGAAGTCGAAGAGGTTCTCTACGAACATCCAGCTGTTGCCGAGGCTGCCGTCGTAGGCATTCAGCACGTGCATCTCGGAGAGCAGGTTGGCGCGGCTGTTTCACTCAAACACGGAATGCATGCCGACCCAGATGAGATCGTCGAATTTGTTCGGGAACGGCTCGCCGCGTACAAGTACCCACGGCAGGTTTGGTTTGTCCCGAGCCTTCCCAAGGGGCCGACCGGCAAGATTCTCCGAAGGCAAGTCGTGCCGCCAGAGCGGCACCGAGTTTCGTGAGCTATCGACTGCGAAGATCCCCAGATGGACACTGTGCCCGGGTCGGTTGCATCGGTACGCACAATGTTCAAGCCGGTCTGCCTCACCCATTACGTCACTGTGACGTAATGGGTGAGAGTGGCTGGGTGGAGGAGGGTGGACCTATAGATCGATCCACTGGGCTTCATCGCACCCAGTCATGCATGATGCTGCATATTATTCGGCGTTTGGTCAGCGGGCGGCCGATCGTCCGAATTCGCGGAAACATCAATTCGTCACACCCGCGTCGCCACGTGTCCACGACGGCAGGTTCCCGGTGAAAACAGAGCGGGACGGCAGTCGAACCCGGCGACCGGAGCACGTGTAGAGCGAATGTGGTCTGTGTAGGTAGGGATGCGCGGAATGGCGCGAAACTACGGTAACCACCCAGGTGGATAAAGTGCCGATAATCTACATTATGTCAACTAGCAGTCTGCCGATGCACTGGATGAATCGGCTTGTACCTGAGTCACGTCACCAACGCCCCCCTCCCTATCCGCGGAATCACTTACTCCGGCCAGGCGGATTCCCTGATGACCTCTACGAAGTCCCCGCGTTCGAAGCCTGGGAGAAAATGCTCTAGTACGTCGGCCTTGACATTGCCGAACGTCGTCTTTGGACGGTCCTTGATGCCCTCGGTGAACGCCGCGAGAATCTGGTTCTTGAAGTCAGGCCTGGGATGCAGCTGAACGATCGCGTTACGTTCTTCATCGGTGATGGCGTCATAACCGATACCCAGCACGTCCAACTCGACACCTCGGGTCACCAGCGCGATCTCCGCGGCCATGTGCAGCGGGACCTCTGGCGTGGTGTGCAACGCGATCGCGGTCCAGACCTTGTCAGCCGCGCCTTCGCCGAGCCCGTACGAAAGAAGGAATCGGCGAGCCTCATCAGCGGCGTCGATCTCGAAACGCTGGTCATTGCGCCGGTACTTCTCCGTCAGCCCGAGGTCGTGGAACATTGCTCCGACGTAGAGCAGCTCAGGATCGAAGTCGACTCCCTGGTCCCGGCCACGGAGCGCACCGAAGAAGTACACCCGTCGTGAATGGTGGAACACCACATCCGTCGCGGCGTCGCGGACCAACTCGGTTGCATCTTTGGCCATTTGACTATCCGGGATGATCAACCCGCCGATCGTCTCGGTCATGATCGTCCTTTCCCTGGTGGAGTCGTTTTTCAATGTCTGACATCCAGCATAAGGCGCTCGACTACAGTGACGTCATGTCAAAACAGCCCACTTTCCCTCGATTTCGGACATGACACACCGGATCGGCATCGTTGTGTTCGAGGGCGTGACCCTGTTGGACGCCGGCGGCCCCGCGGACGCATTCCGCCTGGCAGATCCTCGGCACGAAAAGTACGAGCTCATCCTGGTCTCACCGTGCGGTGGTTCGGTTCGGTCCTCCTCCGGCATCGAACTCGGTGGCTCCGTGCGCCCAGAGCAAGCCGGCCCAGTCGACTCCGTGCTGGTCGCCGGAGGGCAGCGCCTGACCGACCCCGCGCCCGACCAGGAGCTGATATCTGCGGTCGCGAACCTAGCTGACGGAGCTGCGCGCGTCGCCTCCGTGTGCACAGGGGCTTTCGTGTTGGCGGAACTTGGATACCTCGAAGGCCGACGCGCAACGACGCACTGGAGACACGCTCGGTTGCTGGCGCGTCGATACCCTTCGATTGTGGTCGAGCCCGACGTCATCCATATCCGTGACGGCCGCTATATGACCTCCGCCGGCATCACCGCCGGCATCGACCTGGCCTTGGCGATCATCGAAGAGGATCTCGGCGCCCGTGTCGCCCGCGAGGTAGCACGCGAACTGGTGGTGTTCATGCAGCGTCCTGGAGGGCAGGCGCAGTTCTCGACCGCGCTCCGCGGCCCTATTGCCCGGAGCGACTCACTGCGGGACCTTGTGGAGTCGGTGATCAGCGATCCGACCAGAGACCACTGCGTCGACTCGATGGCAGCTGAAATTGGAGTCAGCACACGGCATCTCACCAGGATGTTTCGAACGGACATGGGTGTGACGCCGGCACGGTGGCTGGAGGAGGTCCGGCTCGATGCGGCCCGCAACTTTATCCTTGACGGGCATCCGATCACGCGAGCGGCCGAACTCAGCGGATTCGGCAGTGACGAGACCTTGCGTCGAGCCTTTGCACGGAACATGGGCACCACGCCCACGGCGTTCCGGGAGCGATTCTCGACCGCACGCTCTTCACGACCTACCGACACCACGCAAGGTGTCTCGCCCAGATCGGCGAGCTAGCCTTCTCCGGCGTTGCCGTCTCCGCATCGATGGTCGCAATCAGGGGCGCTCGAGGATATTCAGCAATTTCCCGGATAGTAATTGATTCCAGCCTCGGGCGAATGCATTGCGCGCCATCATCTGGCGTTTGTCGTTGATATCGAACCCGGCATGCGTGATGAGCAGTCGACTCCCCCGCCCGTGTGCGTGGACATCCCAGGTCACGAACCACTTTGCGGGTGGCGACGCCCGCAGATCCATCCAACTCCAGGTCATGGAGCCGGGCAGAGCGACGTCCGTGACCTCGCATGCGATCTCGGCCGATGTACTCGACGGGACCGACAGAAGAAACGGCGTGCCGACCACAGCCCCCACGAACCCTGTCGATGGCATGAGCCACTGCTCGATCAGAGCAGGTTCGGTAATGGCCCGCCACACGTCCTCGGGTGGACAGTCGTAAAACCTACCTGCCTCGACGCGCGAGGGATCAGACTCGAGGTCCGGTTCAGGAGTCATGGGAGTTCACACGCCTAACCTTCGATGTCGAGCGTTGCCGATCCGGTTATAAGACATGTATGTCTCATAACCGGATGCTATCAGCTCGTGGCGATCACCGATACGCTCGCAGAATGACAATGCGCCCGGCACTGCGTGATCATGTAGCGGCGATGATCATGGAACGCGCGGCGACCGTCCTTGCCGAGCGCGGCGACGGCGTCAGCATGGCTGAGATTGCGAAGGCGGCCGACGTCGGTCGGGCGACGATTTATCGGTACTTCCCTACCCGCGACGCTTTGATCACTGCGATGGCGGCCTCAGCTCTTGAAGAACTTGGAGAACGAGTAGCCGAAGCGGGCCTGGATACGGTCCCGCTTACAGAAGCGATCGCTCGGATAACGCGAGCGTTCGTCGGTAATGGTCAGTACGCCGCGTTGCTTCGAGGCCAGCGTGGCGCATGCTTGAGTTCCGCCGAGATCGATCTCCGGATTTCGAATCCGATACGGGAATTGTTTCAGCGAGGAATCGACGACGGCGTTCTGAGACAGGATGTTTCAGCGGATGAGATGTTGACCATCTCGGGCGGGCTACTGCAGGCCGGCACTACCTTGGCCGCCAGTATCGGTGGCGAACGCGCGAGCGCAGCTATCGCATCCGTGCTGCTGGACGGTGTCACTGTGCCAGGGAGCAAGGGACCGTGAGGCCCTTCGGCCGCCGCTGAACCTCGCCGAAAGTCGCTGCCATTAGTGTTGCTGTGGTGCGCACCGTTCCGGGAGTTACCTGGCCCTCAGTTGTCCTCATCTGCGCGATGAGCGTGTCTGCCGTCGAGATCGTGCGTTCCGGTGGTTCGATGATTGTTCTCGTACTGGTAGTCGTCGCCCTGCTCGTGGTGATCCGAGAACTTGTGCGCCGCACGCCCCGCTGGTCACCGCGGGACCACTCGCGTTCGTGATCCGTGCACGTTTCGAACACTGCTGCAGTGGCACCGGTAAGGGACACCAACGTTAGGCTCGCCCGATGGCCAGCACTCCAGCACTGAGAATCTCGCGCCTTCGCACGCTGATCGATCACCCCCGTACGGAAACCAGCGAGCGTGCAGCCGCGCAACGCATGTTGGATCGCATTCTGATCAAATCCCGGTCATCTATCCCGAAGCCGGGACGCAATTACGGTGACAGGCACGATCGCGTCGGGCGACATGCAGGACTTACTCGCATCGCAGAGATGATCCGCGAAGACATCCACCTCGCGCGGACCGCGTTCTCGGCCGTCGACGGGCCAGGCGACATCGCGACCTTCGACCCGATAGGTGATGCGCCGGCAGCGATCCACTACGACGTCGAGACGCCGTTCGACAGCGAAATCGTGATTACCTTGAGTTCCGTGCCCGAAGACTGGGGTTGGCTCCGCGAGGGCAGAATCGCAACCGTCTCCCCCGCGCTTCAAGCTCTCGCCGACGATCTCGCAGTGCTCATGAACGGCTACAATCACGACGGCTCGGACATAGCCAAGCGCTTCTTCGGAAGAGTCCGAGTCGATGGGGAGGCGCTTGCGTGGTGACCGGTCTCGTCGGTCGCCATTCGTGAAAACGAGGGGGAAAGTTGAAAGACACAGTTCGGTATGCGCTACCACCTGCCGCATTGGTTGCATTCGCCGTGATGACGATGGTGGGCACGAGCTCGCTGTGGGTCACCATCACAGGCCCGCTGGCAATAGGGGCGATCTTCTACTTCTTCTATTCGATGCTGGACCGGAACCCGGCAGCAGGGAAAGACGAACGCGAGACGGACACCGTTCATCGTTCCTTGTGAGCGGCCTGCTTCGTCGCGTGTCCCTTCGCGTACCAGTCCGAAGCCGGACTGACGCGAGTGTGTCCCAACGGTCGAGTTGGTCACATGCACAGCGGTTGTAACGAAAATCCGGACAAATCGAAATACAGTCAGTGCACCCAGAACGTGGGAATCTCCGAATCGACCGAAGCGATTCACAATGGATATATCGAGGGGCGAGGCATGACGGATGCTGGCGTGGTGGGTGTTGGTTCTACGCGGGGCGCGACGAGTTCTCCCCACGGACTTCCCCACACACTCGATCGAGATCTCGAGTCTCGCGACGGTGCGCCGAGTACTCCGAAAACGGAAGTCATACAGGTACGATTCGCCGTGGCCGACGAGGTGCAACGGTGGGACGAGATTCTTCTGCAGAGCCCCGACGAGGGCACCGTCTACCGCTGTAGCGCCAATATCGATGGAATGGCCCTTCAGGGAGCAACGCCGGTATACCTGATCGTCGGAGGCAACGCCGTTACCGCCTTCCGTGTGAACGTGCCGCTGGCCGGCGCACTGTGGGTGCTCCTCGGCCCCCCGGCCACAAACGTTCACGAGATGATCGACGCTGCCCACGCAATCGCCGCGTTCGCAGCGCAGCACGGTGTCGCGGCAGTGCGGCTCCGTACTCAGCTGAAAGCACATCCGGAACACGAGAAACTGCTCCGCGAACAGGGTCTCGTGCGGGTGCCGACGTGGCTGGACGACAGTACGG
Organism: Rhodococcus huquni; assembly: GCF_055231055.1. NCBI lineage: Bacteria > Bacillati > Actinomycetota > Actinomycetes > Mycobacteriales > Nocardiaceae > Rhodococcus > Rhodococcus huquni. Next base: position 537,229 of record NZ_JBUYWE010000001.1, on the reverse strand, counting down.
TCATCGTGGATCTGACAGGTACCGAGCAGGACGTGCTGTCCCGCCTCAAAAAGCGTGGCCGATACTTGGTTCGGCGATCTGCGCGGGAGGGCGTCGTCGTCGACCGCGTCCCGGCCACGCCTGAGAATTGTCGCGTGCTGTATGAGCTGCTCGACGCGACCAGCGGAGGCCGCTTCACAATCCCCACCCTCAGCAACTCCATCGCCGTTTTCCAACGATACGAGGTGTCCGGGCAGGGCCAGCTGCTCCTGGCTCGGCACAACGGCGAGGTCCAAGTTGGCGCCTTCGTCGCGACATTCGGGAAGACTGCTTTGTTGGTGGGAGCGGGTTCGGTGCGGCAACGTCCAGGAGACTCCAGCCAGTGCGGGCTGGGTGACACCGGGGCGGCATACGGGTTGCAGTGGGAGGCCATTCGCTGGGCTCGCGAACAAGGTTGTGAGCGTTACGACTTGGACGGAACACCGTCGTCGGCGACTATCGGAGACGTGTCGCATCCGCGCCACGGTGTCGGGTTGTTCAAGACTGCATTCAGCGACGAGATCACCGACTACCTCGGGGCCTATCAGATTGCGGTGCTCCCCCGTCGGGCATGGCTGATCCGGCAACTCGAGATCGGCGCGCAGCGGATCAACCAGTCACGCCTGTTCAATCGTGTGCGCGGCCGCCAGGTGAAGCCGAACCCGGACCACGTGTGGTTGCACCGGAAAACGTCGAAATAAGCGCAAGCGGGCCCGGTCATCACACCCGCACGTCGCCAACAGTCCGATCGGCCGGCGCACCCCATCGGGTCGTCATCGCGTCAGATTTCGACGGCTGCGCCACAAATGTCACATGTCTCGAGTTGTCGGCGGTTCCAGCGTGCGATCGGAATGAAGAACACGGTGAACTGTTTGAACTCGCGTATCCGCGTCCACTGCGTGGTGTTGTGGCAGTTCGGGCACGTTCGAGTCTGGCCCTTGCCGAGATTTTTCCGCTTGGCGCCGTAGCCGAATAGAAAGAACACCACACCAGCATATGGTGTTTGTCAGTCATCTCAGGGAACGACGAGTGAGGTGGAACCAGAAAGGGAGCGTTTCCGCTCCCTTCCACCTTCAATTTATATCGCACCCCGGGGCTTGCCGCAAGGCCCAGGGGTGCGCGCAGAATGGCTGGTCCAAGCCGGACCCGACTGAAAACGCGAGGATTCGTGACCTCTCCGAACGCCAGTGCATTCGACCTCCCCAACCATCTCTCCCCCAAGGCCGACCCCACGCTCATCGCTTCCGACGAGCGACACTTTGCGGCCATCGCGGTGAGCCTGGACAAGTCGGTCACTGATCTGACGAACCGTATCGACCAGGCACGCAAGGCTCCGCGGCAATTGGGCCAGGAGGCGCTCGAGCGGGACATGTTGGTCCACCGCCTGAGCGCCGAATTACGCGCGCTGCGGCGATTCGGCCTGGACCTGTGTCTGGGCCGCATGGTCGATGCCGACACGTCCGAGGCGGTGTACGTCGGCCGTCTCGGCCTGATGGACAGCGCTGGTGAGCAACTGCTGGTCGATTGGCGCTCTCCTGTGGCCGAACCGTTCTTCGGAGCAACCCACGCCAATCCGATGGGCCTGGCGAGCCGCCGACGCTATCGGTGGACGGGCGGCCGAGTGAGCGACTACTGGGACGAGGTGTTCTCCCCCGATGTCGTGGACAGCGCCGCGCTGGACGACCAGTCCGCCTTCATCGCGAGCCTCGGCACCAATCGCTCGCCGCGAATGCGTGATGTCCTGGGAACGATCGCCTCGGACCAGGACGCAATCGTGCGCGCCGACTCCAAGGGGTCGCTCGTCGTCGACGGCGGGCCGGGTACCGGTAAGACCGTGGTGGCTCTGCACCGGGCGGCCTATCTGATCTACTCCGACCCGAGGCTGCGTCACGGGGTCCTGTTCGTCGGGCCGCACGAGCCCTACCTCGCGTACGTCGCGGACGTTCTCCCCAATCTCGGCGAGGAGACCGTTCATCTGTGCACGCTCCGGGACCTCGTAAAGGAAGGCGCTACCGCACAACCCGAGTCGGATCCGTACGTCGCGCAACTGAAGTCGTCATCGGACTGGGGTCGTGCGATCGACAAGGCGATCAAGTTCTACGAGCGGCCGCCGCGCGAGGGAATGACGGTGGCAACCGACTGGTCCGACATCCGGCTGAGTGCCGACGACTGGGCGGAAGCATTTCGGTCGCCCGAGCCCGGTACTCCGCACAACGAAGCGCGCGAGCATGTCTGGGATGCACTCGTTGCGATTCTGGTGGACAAACACCACGGCGACCAGGCGGACGATCAGATTCGAGCGTCGTTGAGTCGCAACGACGAACTTCGGGAGGTACTCGACAACTCGTGGACCTTGATCGAAGCTGCTGATCTGGTCGGCGACCTGTGGTCCGTGCCGGCGTATCTCCGCATGGCCGCACCGTGGCTGAAGGCAGAGGATGTTCGAAAGCTGCAACGGGCGGATACGCACGCGTGGACGGAGTCGGACCTTCCCATTCTCGACGCCGCCCGCCAGCGACTCGGCGATCCGAAGGCATCCCTGCGTCGACGGGCCGGCGCGGCTGCCGCTGCCGCGGAACGAGAACGCATGTCTCGAGTCGTCGACGATCTCATTGCCACGGACGACTCGGAGATGGCCGTCATGTCCATGCTCCGGGGCGACGATCTCCGCAACGCACTGGACGAGGAGACGTCGACGGACACGAAGTCCGGTCTGCTGGCCGGTCCGTTCGCGCACATCGTCGTGGACGAGGCTCAGGAACTGTCGGACGCGCAGTGGCAGATGCTGTTGCAGCGCTGCCCCTCCAAGAGTTTCACCATCGTCGGCGACCGTGCGCAGGCACGACACGGATTCACCGAGACGTGGCAGGAACGCCTGGGGCGCGTCGGCCTCGACCGAGTCGACGTCGCGTCTTTGAGCGTCAATTACCGAACCCCGGAAGAGGTCATGGTCGAGGCCGAGCCCGTCATTCGCGCAGCGTTGCCGGATGCCAACGTGCCGACTTCGATTCGCAGCAGCGGCATCCCCGTCGGACATGGATCGACCCGGGAGCTGACTACGATCCTCGACTCCTGGCTTGCCGAGAACGATGACGGGATCGCCTGCGTGATCGGTGATCCGAGCTTCGCGGCCACGGAGCGCGTGCGCTCACTGACGCCCGAGCTTTCCAAAGGGCTGGAGTTCGACCTGGTCGTACTCGTCGATCCGGAGTCCTTCGGATCCGGGGTCGAAGGTGCCGTCGACCGCTATGTGTCCATGACCCGGGCAACTCAGCGGCTCGTGATTCTCACGAGCGCGTGACGGCCTCCGACTCGGCAAGGGCCGCGAGTGCTGCCGTGACGGCGCCCCATCCGTCGAAAAACCCCAGTTCCTCGTGCAGAGCGCGGGCGTCCGGGTCTGCGTGGCGGACGGTCGCCGTGTAGTCGGTGCCTTCGGGATGGTCGAGGAGGGTGATCTCGGCGGTCATCGAGATCGGTGCGGGCGCTGCCGGGCGCCAGCTGCTGTTGATCGCGTTGGTGAAGACCAGTCGGTCTCCCTCCTCGACAACCAGGAAGATTCCGTCGGTGTGTGGGAAGTACGTAATCCCGTCCTCGCTCATCTGGGTCACGAATCCCCCACCTGGACGAACCTCCAGAAGGTCGACCTTCGACGTGGTGGGTGCGGGCGTCCACCAGCGCTCGAGCTTGGAAGGGTCGGTCCAGGCGTCCCACACCACGGCTCGTGGGGCACGGATCACGCGTTGCACAGTGAGGTCGAGTTCGGGATTCATCCGCGAGTATGTTCGGTCGTTCATGGTCGGTTCTCCTCGGGGTCAGTAACGAAGTCTTCGAGTCGGTCGGTCCGCCCTTCCCAGATACCCCGCTGACGTTCGAGCCAGTCGGAGACGAGCGAAAGCCGTTCGGCTTCCAGGGCGCAGGTACGTACTCGGCCGGTCTTCGTCGTCCGGATCAACCCGCTCTTCTCGAGCGTGTGGACGTGCTTCATGAACGAGGGCAGCGCAATTCCATAAGGCCGCGCGAGCTCGCCGACGGTTGCCGGACCTGCCCCGAGTCGCTGCACCACGGAGCGCCTCGTGGGGTCCGACAATGCGGCGAACACCCCGTTCAGCGTGGCCGAATACTGTTCCATGTGGCTAAGTATCCATGGAATCAATACTTAGCGCAAGGGCTAAGTAAGTCACGGTCATCTACGTACGGCCGTGACGGTTCCTAGCTGGGGATCCTCGACGGTTGCAGCTCGACCCAGTCCGGAGACCAGATCGTTCCAACTGCAAAATTCGGTGCGCCAACCCAGCGAATCAAGCCAATGTGCGACATCGAGCGTCGGTGACTCGGGGCGTAATGCCGCCTGCGGCGACACTGTGTCGTCACCGGCAACCAGTCGCTGATACTCCCGGTAGGCGGAACTCCCACCGTCGCTCACATATCTCGAGACGGCGAACCGGCTTCCCGGTGCCGACACTCCGGTCAGCGTCGAAACCACGCGCTGCGTCCATGTCTGCGTCAGGTGCCCGAGGGTGCCCTCCTCCACCCAGCACGTCGGGACTTCCGCTCGGAATCCGAACTCCTGCAACCTGGACGACCAGTCCCCTTTCAGGTCCGCTGCGACAACTCGACGGTCGCACGATGAGGACGCCCCCGCGCGGGCGAGCACGGACTCCTTGAAGGCGAACGATTCCGGTAAGTCGATCTCGTGGAGAGTTGCGTCGGCCGGTAAATCCAGGCGATATGCGCGAGCGTCCAAACCTGCACCCAGGAGTACGAACTGGCGGACACCGTCCTGGGCAGCGGTGCGGACACGATCGTCGGTCAAGCGAACGCCGATGGTGCGGCCCGGGTAGAACTCGTCGGCCAGTGTCACCACCCGCTCCCACCGCTCGGTGTCGAACGCCTGGCGAGCGGCGCTGACGAATTCCTCTGCGAACGGGTCGTCATACAGTCGATCTTTGCGCGCGCTCTCCTTGGATCGAATAATGGCCACGCCGATCGCGGTCATGGCAATTCCGGAGATCGGTGCCGTCCCCTCGTTCGAGTCCATCGCAGTGCCCCTGTCAAGACAGTAGCTTGCCGACCGGCAAGGTACCTTCAAGAGGCTAGGCTTGGGCTAGCCGGGCGTCAAGCAAAGACCTGAGGAGTGCACAAATTGGACGGGCGACGTAGCGACACCCGCGAGCGCATTCGCGCAGTGGCGATGGAATTGTTTTGCGAACGTGGGTACGACAAGACATCGCTGCGCCAGATCGCCGAGCGACTGGGGGTGACCAAAGCGGCGCTGTACTACCACTTCCGCACGAAGGAGGACATCGTCGCGAGCCTGTCCGAAGATTTGCGGCGAGGTATCGACGAGATCTTGGAATGGGCGAGTTCAGCGCCTCCGGGGCCGGATCGCGCCCAGGAAATCGTCGTTCGGTACGGCGCACTCCTGCACGATCTCGGCAAGGAGATGATGCGGTTCTGGGCCGAGAATCAGTCCGCATTCCGCGAACTGGGTATCGGTACCGGTATGCGCTACCAGTTTCGGGAGCTGGCAGACCTCATAGCCGACCCCGGACGGACGCCCCGCGAGATCTTCCACGCGCGCCAAGCACTGCTGGCTGTCAGCTGGAGTCTCACCATGATGGGCGACCTCGACATGGACGATGCCGAGAGCAGTTCCGCGGCCACCGAAATCGCTCTCGGCATCGTCGGCCGGATGTGACGATCAGGAACCGAACGAGGAATTCGTGGGGCGCTCCCACGGACCCGTGATCGCCACGGTGATACCCGGAGACTGGATGTTGGCGAACAGAATCTTCCCGTCCGCGCTGAACGCGGGGCCGCAGAACTCACTATCGTTCAGTTCGTTGCGGGCCATCGCATACGGCTCGCCATCGGCGGTCACTCCCACCAAGTGGCTGATGCCCTCGCCGTCCTCGGCGAGAATGACGCCGCCGTAGGGCGAAACGGTGATGTTGTCGGGGCCGTCGTAGTTGCCGGTGTCCACGGACGGATCCGGGTTCACGCCGAACAGCGTCTTCAACGTGATCGTCTGGCCTGCCGGGTCGTAGAACCAGACCTGACCGTCGTGTTCGGCGGCACTGCCATCGGACGTGCGCGCAAAGCTGGCCACGAAGTACGCACCGCCGTCTGCCCACCACTGACCTTCCAGCTTTCGGCTGCGGGTGACCTGGCTGTCTTCGAGCTGCTTGCGAGTGGACGTATCCCGTGCGTCACGGTCGGGGACGTCGATCCACTCCACCGTGAGCTGATCGCCCGGGTTGGTCACGGCCGATAGATCGGGGACGTGCTCCGAACCACGGAGGCACTTCATCGCCTGCAGTGATCCTGCGGTGTCGCCGCCTTCGGACTGCGCCAATTCACGCAGCGCGTTCTTGCCGGCGCGGAAGTTCGCCGGTGGGGTCCACCGGTAGTACAGACCGTTGGGCGAGGACGCGTCCTCGGTGAGGTAGATGGCACTGGTCGTCGGATCGACCGCCACGGCCTCGTGGGCGTAGCGACCCAGAAACTTCAGCGGTACAGGGCTTTTGCCCTTGTTGGCGTCCTGGCTCACCGGGTCGACCTCGAAGACGTATCCGTGATCGAGTGTGAATCCCTTGCTGCCCGCGCGATCTTCGGTCTCTTCGCAGGTGAGCCACGTGCCCCACGGGGTGATGCCACCGGCACAGTTGTTCACCGTGCCCGCGACGCTCACGTACTGGCTCTGCCATGCGCCACGCGCATCGACAGCAGTCGTGCTTGTCCCGCCTCGGGCACCCGGGTCGTAGGTCAGGCCCTCCACTATCGGAACTCCGAACGGCTCGTCGCTGCCCACCTCGTGGTTGGTGACGATCGTGCTGCCGTCGCCCGCTCCGAACACGCCGTTGGCGTCCGGGTCACTGGGTACAGGCACTCCGTCCGACAGCTGGGTCTCGCCGGACTTGGAAACAACCGTGTAGCTGAACCCGGCCGGCAGCGACAGCAGCCGTGCCGGATCCGGCACGAGCGGCCCGTAGCCACCGGCGCTCCCCGGCGCCGCCGCGGCAAACGCCGGACGAACCAGCGCGTCCACACTTCCCGCCAAGGCCAGGCCGAGACCGGTCAGAGCGGTACGTCCGAGGAACTTGCGGCGATCGAGGGGTGAAGCGGTCACGTCTGCGCCTCCAGGTTGATTTAACGGATGCGCGAACGCTAAGGATGCAACATGACCGGGAGGGCTGGTTGTCGTGACCAACCGGTGAATGGGGCGGTAAGTCCCCTACCGAATCTTGGCGCCGTACACGCGATCGACGGTGAGGGTCATCAGAACTCGTCGATCCGCGACCATGACGGAGCGGTACTCGTCCCAGTCCGGGTGCTCGCCGGCGCCGATCCGGTAGTAGTCAACCAAGGCGTCGGCTTCCGGTCCGTTCGGGTCGGTACCCGGTCCGATGAGCGTCACCCCGCCCTCGGCTGTGGCCCAGGAAAATCCGTCCGCGCTGGTGAATTCGATCGCCGCGCGGGGGTCCCGCCTCAGGTTGGCGGTCTTGGCGCGGCCCTCGGTCATGGAGACGTAGATGCGGTCGGCCTCACGGTCGTACACGGGCGTCACCGGTGACAGCTGCGGCAGTCCGTTCGACTTGATCGTCGCGAGAATGCCGAGCGAGCTGTCGGCGATGAGTGCGTGTGCGTCGAAATCTGGCTCATCCCAATCGGGGGTGTAGGAGTTGGGGTCTGAAGCCGCCGGTCTCGAGCAGGCTTCGGGCGATGTAGTTGGTCAGGTTGCGGAACCCGAGTGCGGAGCCGCGCAGGTGTTCGAGCCGTCCGTTGAGCGCCTCGGTCGGCCCGTTGCTGGTGCCGGGTCGTTCGAAGTAGGCGAGCACGTCGGCGGCTCGCTTCTTCAGGGTCCGGCCCAGGGTGGTGAGCTCGGTGAGCACCTTGGGGACGCCGGCGCTGAGGTCGGTGATCAGCTTCTCCATGAGCTCGCGGCCACGTTGCCGGTCCTCGTGGCGATAGGCGGCGATCATGCGCTGGTAGACACCCCAGGCCGCCTCGACCTCGACGTGAGCGTCATCAACGAACAGCGCGCGTAGCCTGTCGCTCTGCTTGTCGGTGAGCAGGTCCGCGCCGGTGTGCAGCGTGCGCCGCGACTTGTAGAGCGGGTCGTCTCTGAACCCACGGTGCCCGTGGATCGCGAGTTGGACCCGGCGCCGGCACCTGTCGAGGGCGTCACCGGCCAGGCGCACGACGTGGAAGGGATCCATCACCGTGACCGCGTCCGGGATCTCCTCTGCAGCGGCGGTCTTGAACCCGGTGAAGCCGTCCATCGCGACCACCTCGACCGCGTCACGGAAGGCGTCGTCGCGGTCGGCGAGCCAGGTCTTGAACGCCGCCTTCGACCGGCCCTCGACCATGTCCAGCAGCCTTGCTGGGCCGGCGCCATCGCGGACCGGGGTGAGGTCGATGATCACGGTGACGTACTTGTCGCCACGCCTGGTGTGGCGCCAGACGTGCTCATCGACGCCAATGACCTTCACGGCCTCAAACCGCGTGGGGTCGTTGATCAGCAGCCGCTTGCCTTCAGCCAGGACCGCGTTGTTGGCGGTGTCCCACGCGACCCCGAGTCCCTCGGCGACACGGGCGACGGTGAGGTGTGCGACCACGATCCCTTCCAGCGCCCACCGCAGCCCGGTGCGCGAGAGCTTCGCGCGTGGCTCCGCCGCGGCGCTGGTGTCTTGGCGCCACACGTGTCCGCAGTCGGCACAGCGGTAGCGGCGCACTACAACTTCCAGCACGGTCGGTCGCCAGCCCAGCGGCTCGTGGGCCAACCGCCGGATCACGGTGTCACGAGCAGCGCCTTCGCTGCCGCACCGTCGGCACCACTGATCTGGTGCCACCACGCGGCACGCGAGGACCGCGCGATCCGGTTCAAGTCGTTGTCCGGTCACGCTCAGACCGAGGCCGTCGAGTCGAGCGAAGGCGGTCAGGTCAGGGCGGCCGAAGCCGGCCGGCGGGGTAGCGTCGGACACGTCGAGGCCTTTCGGATGGATGGCGTAGGAACCTCCGTCGTCGGGAGATCTCGACGTCTATCTGCGGACCGACGCGCCCGGCCGACCTACACCGTCATCTGAGAAGACCCCTGAAACGTCTTCGACGACGACGGGACCGGCGAGGAGGAGGGCGCGGTGAGCTAAAGGAATGGAGCTTGCTCGGCTTCGACGCCGCCGCAAGCTCCGGTGAAACGGTCGGTATTGGTCGGTCGTCGTCGGTCACCACCGGATGGCGGCGTCCCCCACGCTCGGCGTTTGCGCAGGTCAGCGGATAGTTCGCCCAGTGGGCGCATCAAGCGATAGACACAAAGCCGACGTGATTAGGTCGTCGGTTCGATTCCGACAGACGGCTCCGGCGAACAGCCCCTGACCTGCGGAAACGCAGGGCAGGGGCGGTTCGGTTCTGGTGGTCGCGCGATGCGCTGGCCTCACGGCTCTGCCCGACACCGACGTCGCTCGATCTTGGCGTCCGGGACCTCGTCGACTGAGACGTTCTTACAACCGTGGTACACGAGAGCACGCATGGTGCGGCTCCTTCGGTGGGTGGGCTGCCGGCCGGGGGCCGGGTTCGGTGCGGGTCGGTCTCAGAAGGCGCTGGCGGCGGCTTCGGCGACGGCCTGGTCTTGGTCACCGGTTCCTCCGCTGACGCCGACGGCGCCGACGACCTGGCCGTCGCGCTCGAGCGGGATGCCACCGGCGAAGATCATCACCCGACCGTCGTTGGAGGCGTGGATGCCGTAGAACTGCTCACCGGGTTGGGCGAGGTCGCCGAGGTCTTTGGTGGCTGTGTCGAACGCGCGGGCCGTGAAGGCTTTGTTGATCGAGATGTCGATGCTGCCCAGCCACGCTCCGTCCATCCGTACGTGAGCGACGAGATTGCCGCCGGCATCGACGACGGCGATGTTACTGGGCTGACCCTGCGTGCTGGATTCAGCTTCTGCTGCCGCGATGACACGTTTGGCGTCGTCCAACGACAATGTAGGAATAGATAGCATCAATTGCTCCTTCGAATGTGGCGTGCGCTTTGTGGCTCGAGCCGCTCGTTGGTTTGCCTGTTGAGTTTGTGACCGACAGCGCTCGTGTTGTGCTTCGCGTTGCGAACGTGCGTGGGCGGACTACGGGAGCTTGGACGCGAGGACGTCGGCCGCCAGGATCTCGGGTGCTGCGCCGAGGAGGTGCTGGTTGGCCATCAGGGCTGCGACGATGGCGCCGTTGGCGTGGGCGTCGCGAGCGGCCTCGTCGGGGAATGCATCGAAGATCCAGAAGGTGTCGGCGTGGGTCCTGACCGCGAACCAGACAATCGTTCCTACTTCTTCGTTGGCGAGTGCGACAGCGCCGGCGAGCAGATCGGCGAGCGCGTCGTGCTGTCCATCGGCCGCGACGATCTTGGCGACGAAGGCATACGGAAGTGATGCGGGTGTGGACATGAGGGACTCTCCTTGAAATCGGGGTTCTTCGTGGGACGAGTTCAGCGTATGACGAGCGAGGGCCGGTGGGAAGTGGCGTATACGGCAGTATTGCTATTGTTTACGTCATGCGTATCGGACTGATCGCGATCGACGGCTGCTTCGGTTCGGCTATCGCGTCGATCATCGACATCGTGCGGGTGGCCGACGGAGCCCGCCGCGATGTCGACCCGCGGATCGACCCGATCAAACTCGCCATCCTCGGACCGAAACGGCGAGTGACCACGACGGCATCGATGACCCTGTCGGTGGACCACCCGCTGTCGGAGTCCGCAGAGTTCGACGTCGTCGTCGTCCCTGCGCTTGGAACCCTTACGGCCGCCACTACCAACGACGCCCTCCAGAGCCGAGATGCTCGTTCGGTCATCGCCTCGCTCGGGCGCCTCGACGAGGCGACCACCCGGATCGCCGCGGCGTGCACCGGCGTGTTCGCTGTCGCCGAGACCGGACGGATGCATCATCGGCGGGCGACGACCAGCTGGTTCCTGGGGCCGGAGTTCCTGAAGCGCTATCCGACCGTCGCCCTCGATCTCGACACCATGGTCGTGGTCGACGGGAACCTCGTCACCGCCGGCGCCGCGTTCGCCCCACATCGACCTCGCGCTCTCACTCGTGCGATCGATCAGCCCCGACCTGGCCCAACATGTCGCCAAGCTCCTCATCATCGACGAGCGCCCGTCGCAGGCGGCCTTCGTCGCCTACGAACATCTCCGGCACGAGGACCCGATCGTCGTCGAGTTCGAACGCTTCGTGCGCGCCCGCCTGGACGAACCGTTCAACGTCGCCTTCGTCGCGCAGTCGCTCGGCACCAGCCGGCGCACCCTCGAACGACGAGTCCGTGCGGCGCTCAACCTCACTCCGCTCGGCTTCGTCCAACGGCTTCGCATCGAACGAGCTCGGCACCTCTCAGCAACCACGGACCTCACCTCCGCCGAGATCGCGCTACGGGTCGGCTACGCGAACGCCGAGACTCTGCGCTCCCTCCTGCGTAGGGAGCGACGCCGTTCCTGACCTATCGCCATGCCTGTAGCCGGTGTGCTAGTGCTCGACTGGAACCACCTCTCAGCACGCCGCGTCGACGCTCCTGCGTCGCCCCTGGACGACCCACTCGACACGCCCGCAGCACAGGCCATGTGGCGTGTCCCGGCTTCCCGGACGGTCGGGGTTGGGTGGCTGTGATGTCGCTGCGTTCTCGTCGAGAGGATCAGCAGACCCGATCAGAGTCGATTGGGATAAGACGCGAAGGCGGTCAGGTCAGGGCGGCCGAAGCCGGCCGGCGGGGTAGCGTCGGACACGTCGAGGTCTTTCGGATGGATGGCGTAGGAACCGCCATCGTCGGGAGATCTCGACGCCTATCTGCGGACCGACGCGCCCGGCCGACCTACACCCTCATCTGGGAAGAACCCGAAATCTCCGTTGGCCATGCATTCCTCAACCGTCTGTTTTGCAGGGCCATTCCATCCGTGACTTCTCGAGACTCACGGCCCCTCGGATATGTGCGGTCCGGCTGGATCGCTCGACAACTCGACGATAACCGGCACGGTCGTACATCCGCAGGTTTCGCTCGCTGTCGGCGCCGGTGAAGAGCGAAAAGGTGCTGCACTCCCCCGGCGCTCGGTCCTCGATCTCGCCGAGAAGACGTCGGCCGAGTCCGCGGCCTGCCAGGTCCGGGGCGACCATCAGTCGCCGACCGTCGCCTGCTTACTGCTGCTGCCGCAATTGTGCTTTCAGATCGTCGATTTCCGCGAGTAATTTTTCTTCGCGCTCTTCTGCTTTGCGTTGATAGACCGATGAGAGGTCGTCGAGGTATTGCTTGTCGAATCGCGGAATGATGCTGCGCGTGCAGTTCCAGTCGAAGGCTTCGACCGAAATGACGACACTTCGTTCACACTTGGCCGCGACCTCGATCGAACCGATCTTCCGAAGTCGGTCCAGCAGTTCCGGATCGTCGGCCGCCTCGACGGTGTGCGCCCGCCCGAACAGCTTGATGCGCTGGCGGTTCGGGTAGTCGACGATGAACAGAGCAACGCGGTCGTCGTTGTCCAGATTGGACGCGGTGACGTACTGACTGTTTCCCTTGAAGTCGGCGAACCCGAGCGTGTGGTCGTCCAGGACCTGCAGGAAGCCTTTGGGGCCGCTCCGATACTGGATATACGGCCACCCCGACTCGGTGACCGTCGCGATCTGGAACTGGTCGATACCCCGGATGATGGCCTTCTCCCGGTTGTCGAGTGGCTCGGCCCCCTCGTCCGGTCGTTCGGCGTGGCGGCCGTACGCGTTCCACCCGCCGTCGCGCTGCTGGCGTGCGGCGCTGGCCGCACCGAACACCAGGTGGTGATAGTGATTGTTCACCCGATCGAGGGTGCCACTTGCGGTCGGATCGGTCGAACTCGACTGCTTCGACGCACCGTTCGGCGTAGGTACCATGGGCGTGATAGGTACGCCAGCCGACGAGGCTGCATCAACGAAGGACGCGACGATGGCTGACGCCGACGGACACCCCGATCTCGGGGAATACGATCTTTCCGCCGTTCTGGCGGCCTTGGCGGACACGAATCGTCGCAAGGTCGTCGCCCAGCTGTATTCCGATCCGCAGGACACCGAACAGTTCTGCAGCGTGTTCGACCTGCCTTGGGCTCCCTCGACTCGAACGCACCACTTTCGGGTACTCCGAAACGCGGGGTTGATCTGGCAACGTGACGTCGGAAACGGACGAATGACGAAGCTACGGCGCGAGGAACTGGAACAAGCCTTCCCCGGTCTCCTCGGGGCGGTGTTGGCCGATCCGACGGACAGTGACACGAACGCTCAATGACCGGAGTTGTTCGACCGGGCGACGCCTGATCGCGAACTCTTGCGGACCGCGACGATGACGACAGTCAGTACGACGAGGAGTGCGATGAGCACGCCCACCGTCGTGGCGAAGGCCGACTGGTAGACGTCCGGGTGCCCGTACTGGCCTGCAGCGGTGTCACGCGCGTCCCCGCCGCTGAGTTGCGCGCCCACAGACGACGACAGGACGAACGCGTACCCGGCGACGAACAGCGCTTCACTTCCGATGCGGAAGAAGTTCAGCAAGCCCGCCGCGGTGCCGCCGCGCTCGGCAGGCACAACAGACAGGGCATGCCCGTCGACCAGCCCGACGGGTAGTCCGAAGCCAAGTCCGAGCAGAACCATCGGCACGATGATGGCGATCACCGAACCGTCCTGGGACAGCGCGAGCATCCCGGCATTACCGAGGATCAGGGCAGCCAGGCTCAGGTAGACGACTTTGCCGATCGTCAATGACCGGATGCGGCCGACCAAGTGCCCGATTGCGACGGGGGCGACGAAGACCGGGATCGTCATTGCGAGCATCAGAAGCCCGGACGCACCTGCCGACAGATTCGAGATCCCACTCAGCGCGGACGGCAGGTAGGTCAAGAGAGTGACGAATCCGATCGAGCCTGCAACCGGAACCAGGCACATCGCCAGAAACTCACGGTTCCGCAAGAGTCCCAGGTCCAGGATCGGAGAACCGCCGCCGCCGACGGACGGCTGCGCCGCGGGTAGGAGTCGCGTCCCTATGCCAGCCGCCCCGAGGATCACTGCGTGCACCACGAAGACTCCGCGCCAGTCCATCAGCGAGACCAGAACGCCGGAGATGGTCGGCCCGAGAGCGAGCCCCAACCCGTTGACCGTGCCGAACACCGCGAATGCCTTCGTGCGGCGCGCTCCTTCGTACGCATTCGAGAGGAGGGCCGTCGCCCCGGTGAGGATCGCGGCAGCGCCGACTCCTGCGGTGACACGGGCGAAGTCGAGAGCGAAAAGATTCGGGGCTACGACGCTTCCGACACTGCCCGCGACGACGAGCGCCGAACCTATGCCGAAGGTGCGCCGATGGCCGATTCGGTCGCTCGCCGCACCCCACAGAAGGGTGGTGAGTGCGAAAGCGATATTGAATCCGTTGACGACCCATTGCAACGCAGTCGGATTCGATCCGAGGTCTTGCGAGATCAGCGGAAGGGCAATTGCGGTACCCGCAATGGCCATCGGGGTGACGAATTGAGCCGCGAGTACGACGGGAAGCGTCGCACGACTCGGTGGCGCGTGCCGCTCTGCGGTTTCGGTGGTGGCGGTCGACATGAATTCCCCTCGCGGTCACTCAACGGTGGTAGATACGAGAGAGGTAGTAGCTACTAGATCGGTAGTAGCAACCCGAATCTGTTCGTCGCCCGTCCAGTGGGGTCGCCGTAGCATCGGCCGAGTTTGTACGGCTTCGTCGTACTGCATTGGCGTACAGCGGGTTTCGTGTTCGTGCCGCCGAACCGATCAAGTGATGCTCAGCCGCGTGGCCGACGGTGCCGTCAGGCGGAGGGCCGCGGCAGTGGAAGTCGAGGGCGGGTCACAGCCGCGTGGCCGTGCGGATCAGTCCGGCGAGGGCGAGAGAACGGCTGTGCGCGGGCCAGGCGATGTGGGTGACGACGGCGGGCGCGTCGGTCAGTGGGACTGCGGTGTGCTCTGCCCATAGCCAGGCGCGGGCGGAGTCGGGGAAGACTGCCGCGGTACGTCCGAGGGCGATCAGCTGGGCCAGCTGTGTCTGGTCGTGGATCTCGGGGCCCGGTCCCGGCGGGTACATGCCGTGGCGAGCCCAGCGCGCGAGCGGAAGATCGGGAATGTCGCTGACCTCGGCTTGGGACAAAGTTTTCTGCGCGGCGAGAGGGTGCCCGGCGGGCAGGATCGCGATCTGCCCTTCGGTCATCAGTTCCTCGCTGTCGAATCCTGCGAGGGAGTTGAACGGTGCGTGCATGAGCGCCACGTCGGCGCGGCCATCGCGCAGCATCTCCTCCTGCTCACACGTGCCGGTCGGGAGCACCTCGATCTCGGTGGCGTCGGGCTCGGCCGCGTAGGCGTCGAGGAGCTTGTGCAGCAGCTCGTGAGACGCGCCGGCCTTCACCGCCAGGATCAGGCGGTTCCGGGGGCCGCCCGAACCCCCGGAGTCGCCGGCGCGACGGGTGCGGCGAGCGGCCGCGGTGGTGGCGTCGAGTGCCGCGCGCCCTTCGTGCAGCAGCATCTCTCCGGCGCCGGTCAGGCCGACACCGCGACGATTGCGGGTCAGTAGACGGACGTCGAGGCGGCGCTCGAGTTGCTGGATCGCGCGAGACAGCGGCGGCTGAGCCATGCCGAGCCGCTCGGCAGCGCGACCGAAGTGCAGTTCCTCGGCTACGGCCACGAAGTATCTCAGCTCGCGAGTCTCCAAGAGCTCCATAGCCATAACGTACTCCGGTGATACCGACCGGGTATGACAGAGCACCGCATCGGTATTGGATACGCCGCTTGTCCGCGAGCAAGAATCGACGGCATGAGCGAAACCGTGAACACCCCCTCCACGTCACTGCTCGGGGGCACCTGGCCCCTGGGCGATCTGACCGTCAACCGCTTCGGCTACGGCGCCATGCAGCTGTCCGGCCCCGGGGTCATGGGCCCGCCCGCCGACCACGACGGCGCACTTGCCGTCCTGCACGAGGCCGTCAGCCTCGGGATCACCCACATCGACACCGCCGGCGCATACGGACCACGCTTCACCAACCAGCTGATCCGTGAAGCGCTTCACCCCTATCCCGCATCGCTACACATTGTGACCAAGGTCGGCGCGGTCCGCGATCCGCAGGGTGGCTGGCCCGCCGCCCGGCAGCCCGAGGACCTGCGCCGCGCCGTTCACGAGAACCTCGACGATCTCGGCCTCGATTCTCTCGACGTGGTCAATCTCCGGCTGGGCAGCGCGCTGGGTCCCCAGTCCGGCTCGCTCGCCGAGCCCTTCGAGACCCTTGTCGAACTCCAGCAGCAGGGCCTGATTCGGCACCTCGGAGTGAGTAACGGCACGACGGAGCAGGTCGCCGAGGCACGCGCGATCGCGCCGATCGTGTGTGTGCAGAACATGTACAACATCGCCAACCGCCAGGACGACGAGCTCATCGATGAGCTCGCCGACCAGGGCATCGCCTACGTCCCGTTCTTTCCGCTCGGAGGCTTCACCCCGCTGCAGTCGACAGCGCTCTCTGCCGTGGCCGCCCGGCTGGATGCGACGCCGATGGCCGTCGCCCTGGCCTGGTTGCTGCGGCGGTCGCCGAACATCCTGCTCATTCCCGGCACCTCCTCCGTGGCGCACCTGCGCGAGAACGTCGCGGGAGCGGAACTCTCGCTCTCCGACGAGGATCTCGCCGAGCTGGACGAGATCGGCCGGTAAGGCCTGTGTGATGTCGTGATCACTCTTCGGGTCTCCCCCCGTCCGGGGGCGAGACCCGGCAGGACGCCGGTACGCGGATTCATTGCCGATTGCGTTGTGCGAATTGATGTTTTATGCCCCGTGCGGGAGGTCGCTAGCGTCGTATTCATGGACTGGAACTTTCGATCTGCCGAAGAACTCGTGGTTGCGTTGCGAGCCGGTGAAGTGACCTCGGTGGAACTGATCGACGAGGCGATCGCGCGTATCGAACGCCACGGCAGAGCGATCAACTCAATCTGTGTGCGGGACTTCGGCCGCGCCCGGGACTCCGCACGCCGTGCGGACGAGGCGCGCACCGACGGCGACGACCGGCCATTGCTCGGCCTTCCGGTGACGGTCAAGGAGTCCTACAACGTGACCGGGCTGCCCACCACCTGGGGAATGCCGCAGTACGCGAACTACCTTCCGGCCGAAGACGCGGTGCAGGTGTCGCGATTGAAGGCCGCTGGCGCTGTGCTGCTCGGTAAGACCAATGTGCCGGTGATGCTACGAGATATTCAGAGCTTCAACGAGATCTACGGCACCACCAACAATCCGTGGGATCACACCCGAACGTCGGGTGGGTCGTCCGGGGGTTCGGCGGCAGCCTTGGCCTCCGGATTCGGTGCACTGTCCATCGGCTCCGACCTCGCTGGTTCACTGCGCACGCCCGCGCACTTCTGTGGTGTCTATGCGCACAAGCCGACGGTCGGACTGGCACCGACCCGCGGCATGGTCGTGCCGCCTGCCCCGGCCCTGCCGATCGACCTCGATCTCGCTGTCGTCGGCCCGATGGCACGCACCGCCCGCGACCTCACGCTTCTACTCGATGTGATGGCCGGCCCGGACGCCCTCACCGACGGTGTCGCGTACGACCTCACGTTGCCGCCTGCGCGGCACGAGCGACTGTCGGATTTCCGTGTTCTGGTTCTCGAGAACCATCCACTCATTCCGACCGGGTCGGCGGTACGGGCGGGCGTGAATCGTGTCGCCGACGCGCTCGTGGGCGAAGGCGCCCGGGTCGAACGGAACAGTCGGCTACTGCCGGATCCAACGGAAGCGGCCGAGCTCTACATGCTTCTGATGCTGTCGAACGCCGCCGCAGGTCTGCCCGCCGATGTGTACGAACAACTGCAAGTCCAGGCCGCGGCCCTGAATGCGGACGACCGGAGTCTGGACGGGGCGCGACTGCGCGGCATGGTGCTCAATCACCGCGATTGGGTCGAAGCGAACAACCGTCGCGAACTTCACCGTCACGGCTGGAGGCAGCTGTTCGCCGAGTTCGACGCTGTGGTCTGCCCCATCACTCCCACCCCCGCCTTCCCGCACAACCACGAGGGAGGGCTGGAGAATCGGCACATCGACATCGACGGCACCGCATTCCCGTACTTCGATCAGCTCGTCTGGGCCAGTGTCGCCACCATGCCCGGTCTGCCTGCCACGGCCATACCTGCGGGCCGGTCCCCAGAGGGTCTACCGGTGGGCGTGCAGATCATCGGTCCGATGTTCGAGGACCGCACGCCGCTGCGATTGGCCGAACTGCTCGAGCAGAAGATCGGCGGCTTTCAAGCCCCGTGACAGGGGCGTTTCACCAGCGAGACTGGCCTCCGTCCAGGGGAATGACCGCACCGCTGAGATATCGGGACGAGTCCGAAGCCAGGAACGTGACGGCCCGGCCGATATCCGTTTCGGGGTCGCCGATGCGCCCGAGCGGGATGGTGCGCACGAACTCCGCGGCTTCCTCCGGATTCTTGTCGATCCACCATTCGAGAGCCGGTGTCAGCGCGTGGGGTGCGATGCAGTGGGCGCGAATGCCCTGATGCCCCCACTCGCTCGCGGCAGTCCGTGTCAGTACGCGCATTGCTTCCTTGGTTGCGGCGTAGACACCGAATCCGGAGGTGTCCCAACGAACCGCGGCAGACGTGATCATCGTGACGATGACTCCCCCGCCACGTTCGACCATCGAGGGATGCACGGCACGCATCAGGCGCAGTGCGGCCCGAGGACCGGTTCGCAGGGCGTAGTCGAAGAAGTCGTCGCCGGACTCGTCCAAGGGAACCGGGAACGCGGCGTTCGCATTGTTGACCAGGATGTCGATCCCGCCGAACGTGTCGGTGGCGGCACGGACGGCGGACTCGCACGCATCGTCGGCGGCGATGTCGGCCTGATGGATCGCGACATCGTCGGAGGAGGTGATGTCGGCGATCTCCGCCGCGACCGATTCCAGTTTCGACGGTGTTCGGCCCACCAGGAAGCAGCGGGCTCCGGCGCGCGCGAACTCCAAGGCGACGCCCCGACCGATCCCCTGTCCTCCGCCGGTGATCAGCGCGACCTTTCCGCTGAGATCTTCGGTCACAAGAAGTCCTTTCCTGGCTGCCACGGATCGACGGTCATCCGAAACCCGGGCAGTTGCCCGACCTCGAACGTGTACTCGTACGTTCGGGTGTACCCGGTGCGGGAAATCCTCCAGCTCCCGTCGCTGCCCTTCACATAGCGGTCCTCGTAGAAGGCGGCGCCGCGCAGCATCGATCCGTGCGCCGGATGCATCACCATGTCGGAGAGGTACCAGGTTCCGGTGGCTTCGTCGCCGTCGATCGTGATCTCCGGCTGCGTCACACGGTGTTCGGTGATCAGGCCGGGCACCATCGCCTTGCGCATGAACGCGAGAACCTGATCTCGGGACGTGAAGTGCAGTCGGTCGCCGTACTCCGCGACCACGTCCTCGGTGAGCGTCTCGGCGAACTCCTCCCACCGACGACAGTCGAGTGCCCGCAGATAGCGGTACTTGAGCTGCTCGATCTGTGCGACATCGTCCTTCGTCACATCGTCCTCCCTGGCCGGTCCACCGAACCCGTCAATGAGAACACGTTTCACTTTCGGGCGGGTCGGTTCGACTCAGCTGCCGTGATAGAAGTAGCTGCCAAGGCCGATCGTGAACACCGAGATCCCGTACAGAGCGTGCTCGACGGAGCGGACGAACAGGGACTGTGAGACGCGGTATCGCCACGCGAACAGTGCGCCGCCGACGAGTGTCATCGCCACCGAAATCCAGCTACCGAAAGCGATGTGCACGTATCCGAAGACGACCGCGCTCGCCGCGACCATCGCGGTGCCAGTTCCGAACACCGGCGCATAGCGGTGAAACAAGAACGCGCGGAACAGCAGTTCCTGCGGATACACGCTCAACAGTGGGTAGAAGACGACGACAGCGAGCCACACGAGCGGTTCGGTTCGCGGTAGGTCGAACGCGAGCGTCGGGCGAGCCACCGCGACAGCAGCAGCCATCGCGACCGTGAGGATCGCCCACAGCGCGAGCATCCCCCGCCATCGAGAACGGAGGGCGCCGGCGTTCCACAACCGGCGATTGTCGAAACTGCGGTCTCGGCGCAGGTACAGCACGGCGCCCGATGCAGCCACGACGAGAAACGGAACGGGGCTCACGTCATTCAGTACCACCACGTATCCGGTGGTGAGCCCAACGAACAAGACACCGAACTCGATCGCAAGGAATTGTCTGCGCGACACACCGGGAACGGTCACAGTGTCAGAGCATGACCCACCACCCGCACTTTCGCGCGCCGAGCGACTACGGCACCACCTGTACCTCGTCGCCGGGCTGCAGCGTGTCGAAGAATGCGACCGCGGCGTCGCGGGACAGGTGCACACAACCATGTGACAAGTCCGACAACGACCCCTCGTGGAAGGCGATCCCGTCGTTGAAGAACACCGAGTACGGCATCGGAGCGTCGAAGTCGGTGCTCCAGAAGTCGGCATCCTTGAACGACACGGAGAAGGTGCCTGGCGGCGTCTCCCAGCCCGGGCGACCGTGTGTGACGGGAACGGGGCCGTAGGTGGCGACTCCCCCATCTGCCAGCCACGCCTCGTTGGTGGACAGCTGCAGGCACGCACGCGCGGTGGAATCGCACGGCATACCGGCCGGCTGCGCCACTGCGACCGAGGAAATAGACGTCAGCGACCCGAGAACACACACGCCCGTCACCGAGAATGCTGCAAGTGCATGTCTGGTACGCACGATGATCACACCTGATTTCGCCTTCACTCAGTATCGATCCGCAGGCTCCGGCACGTCAACGGCGTACCCACCGACGTTCGATGACACCGGCCTACCGATATCGTCATCAGCGTCTCCCCCTCGGTGGTGGAGGCGCGGCACCGCTGGTACGTATGGGTCCACTCCAAGACATGCTTCGGTCCGCGCAGTACGGTGATGCAAGTACTCAACAGGAGGCTTTTTCATGTTGGCCGATATCGGTGTCGTATTCGGATATATCGTCGTGATCCTGACGGTGGCAGTCGTGGTGCTGCTCGTGGGGGCGCTTTTCGTCTTTTCCATCAAGGGCGATTACCAGGAGGAAACCCGTTCCAAGATGACCGGCGGCAAGAACATCGATTTGCGGTCGTAGTCGTTCGTCGCGTTTGCTGCCGGCCCCGAAGTCTCACTTTTCACGACGTCTCTCAATGCCAAGGAGCCCCGTATGACTGTGCAGTCGGCCGAGCCGAGTCGCCACCGCGTGGTGGTCGTCGGATCGGGATTCGGCGGATTGTTCGGCACACAAGCGCTGAAGAAGGCCGATGTCGATGTCACGTTGATCGCCCGCACCACTCACCACCTCTTCCAGCCTCTCCTGTATCAGGTGGCCACCGGCATTCTCTCGGTAGGCGACATCGCTCCGGCGACGCGACTGGTCTTGCGGAAGCAGAAGAACACCGAGGTTCTCCTCGGCGACGTCGAGAAGATCGATCTCGAGGCCAAGACCGTCACGTCTCGGTTGCTCGAACGTGTCACGGTGACACCGTTCGACAGTCTGATCGTTGCCGCGGGCGCCGGACAGTCCTACTTCGGTAATGATCATTTCGCCGAGTTCGCTCCCGGCATGAAGACCATCGACGATGCCCTCGAGCTGCGTGGCCGAATCCTCGGCGCGTTCGAGCAGGCCGAACTGTCGGACGATCCGGAAGAACGAGTCCGGCTCCTCACCTTCGTCGTGGTGGGTGCGGGTCCGACGGGTGTCGAGCTCGCCGGGCAGATCGCCGAGCTGTCTCGTCGCACGCTGTCCGGCGCTTTCCGGAACATCGATCCGAGGGAAGCGCGCGTGATACTTCTCGACGGTGCGGACAACGTTCTGCCCGTGTACGGCGGAAAGCTCAGTCGCAAGGCAGCGGAACGTCTCGAAGAGCTGGGAATCGAAATCCAGCTCGGGGCAATGGTCGACAACGTCGACGTGGACGGACTGTCCGTGAAGGACAAGGACGGCACGCACCGACGGATCGAATCCCAGTGCAAGGTGTGGTCGGCCGGCGTGCAGGCCAGCCCGCTGGGCAAGCAGCTCGCAGACCAGTCCGAGGCGGAAGTCGATCGCGCCGGCCGAGTCCAGGTCAATCCTGATCTGAGTCTTCCGGGCCACCCGAACGTGTTTGTGGTCGGCGACATGATGTCTCTCGACAAGCTGCCCGGACTCGCACAGGTGGCGATGCAGGGCGGGAAGTACGCCGCGAAACAGATCAAGTCGGGTCTGGACGGCACGCGGCCGGAGGACCGGCAGCCCTTCAAGTACTTCGACAAGGGCAGCATGGCCACGATCTCCCGATTCAGCGCTGTCGCGCAGGTCGGCAAGCTGGAGATCAGCGGGTTCATCGGTTGGGTGGCATGGCTGGCGATCCACCTCATGTACCTGGTGGGATTCCGCAGTCGGCTTTCGACGCTGTTGTCCTGGACGGTGACGTTCCTCGGCCGCGGACGCGCACAGATGGCATCGACCGAGCAGCAGGTATTCGCTCGAAATGTCATCGGGAAGTTCGAGAAGCATCGGTCCGAATCAGGATCGGCCGCTGCCGCTCCCCCGCCTGGAGACAAGAAGGCGGCCGGCTGAGCCGGTCTCGACGTGAAGCGGGGGTTCCCACCGAATTGTTGGTGGGAACCCCCGCTTTCGTGATGGCGACCCGCATTCCAAGCGTCATTTCGACGAGCGTTTCCCATGACCGAGTGCCGCCGCCGGGACAATCTCGGTGGTCGCGTTGAGTTATTGCTTCAGACGGTCTCCCAGCTGGTGTAGTCGAGCGGTGATCTCGTCGGGCGCGTCGAGACTGAACTGAGCGCCGAGGGCCGCGATGACAGCGATGTACTGGGTTACCAGCTCTGGGGAGTCGCCGCTGAGCCGGACGGTGCATCTGTCGGGACCGTCGTCGATCACGGTGCCGGGGATGGGGCCGAACACTCCGGCGCGCAGCACCTCGGCGGGGCACGACACGGTCATGACCGCCGTGTAGCGGTACGTAGCGGTAGCGAAGGAGTGGGTGAGGTAGCGGGTCGCGCTTGGCGCCGGCAGCTCTCGGGGGGTGCTGGGACGGTGTGTGCGGTCGGGGTGATCGATTCGGTCGACGCGGAAGGTGCGCCAGTCGTCGCGCTCTGGGTCGTAGGCAATCAGGTACCAGTGCCCGTGAACGGTAACCAGGCTGTGGGGTTCGACCCGGCGACTGCTGCTCTCGCCCGCACGGTCGCGGTAGTCGAAGGAGACGCCATCCTGGTCACGGCTGCACGCCGCGAGCACGGCCAACGTGCTGGGGTCGACCAGCGGGGTGTCGCTACTGGGCACGGCGGCGGTCGCGGTGGTCAAGGCGGCCAGTTGGGGTCGTAGCCGAGCGGGGAGCACCTGCTCCAACTTCACAAGTGCCTGCAGCGCGCTGTCCTCGATCCCGGTGATGCTGGCGACGGCGGCGCCGGCCAGTCCAATCGCGACGGCCATCGCCTCGTCGTCGGTGAGCATCAACGGTGGAAGGGCGCGCCCAGCGGTGAGTTGGTACCCGCCGGCTGTGCCGGTAGTGCCCACGACGGGATAGTCAAGTGCGCGCAAACGGTCGATGTCGCGGCGCACGGTGCGCTCGGTCACGGCCAGCCGCGCGGCCAGTTCCGCTCCCGACCAGCTGCGCCGACTTTGCAGCAGCGTCAGCAGCCGCAGTATCCGCTGCGGCAGATCCCTGCGAGACCGTCCTTCATTCACTCAGTCAGAGTGCCACGCATTGCGGACGTCTGATGTCCGCAACGGCTTATACCGTCGAGGGCATGATTGAGACACAACATGAACTGCGCTCCGCGGCCGCATCGCTGAACGATCGCATCGATGGTGTCGTGTACCTACCGGGCGGCCCGGGATACGACCGGGACCGCACGGGACACCAGCTGCTCCAGCCGCACCAGCCGGACCTGGTGGTGGAGTCGGCCAGGGTCCTGGACATTCGGGCCGCCGTCGAGTTCGCGGCAACTCGCGGCATGACGGTGGCTGTCCAGGCGACCGGCCACGGACGTAGTGGTGCCATGCACGGGGGTGTCCTGATAAATACCCGCCGCATGTGTCGCGTCGAAGTGGATGCACAGGCACGGACCGCCTGGGTAGAGGCCGGTGCCAGCTGGCAGCACGTCATCGATGCCGCGGCCCCACACGGCCTCGCGCCCCTGTCCGGCAGTCTGCCGGGCGTGGGCGCAGTGTCCTACACGTTGGGCGGCGGCATCGGACTTCTCGCTCGGCGCTACGGCTATTCGGCAGACCACGTGAACGGGCTGGACGTCGTGACCACCGACGGGCGCGCCCATCACGTGAACGCAACGAACGAGCCGGACCTGTTCTGGGCGCTACGTGGAGGCGGTGGGAACTTCGGCGTGGTCACCGGCATGGAGATCTCCCTCGTGCCGGTCTCCCGGCTTTATGGCGGTTGCCTGTTCTACGACCTCGCGGAAGCCCCCGATGTGCTGGGCGGTTGGCTCGAATGGACCAGAACGGTCCCCGAGGAAATGACGTCAGCTGTCTGCGTGATTCCCTTCCCGGACGTGCCCGCGGTCCCCGACCTGTTCCGGGGCCGGCCCGTCGCACAGCTTCAGGTCAGCTACGCCGGCGCCGCCGAGCACGGCAACCGACTGGTCGAGCCACTCCGGGCACTGGGATCACCGCTACGGGAGACGCTGCGTGAGGTCTCGTACTCCGAGTCCGGTGCCGTCTTCGACGAACCCGACCGACCCAGTGGCTACCGGGGATCCAGCATTCTGCTCGACGACCTCGAACCACAAGAGTTGACCGAGTTGGTCGAGCACGTCGGGCCGTCGGGGCCCAGCTCCTGCATCGTGGGGATCCGCCATCTCGGTGGCGCGCTGGCCCGCCCCCCGCAGGCCCCGAACGCCGTCGGCCGTCGCAATGCCGGCTACTCCCTGGGAGTTCTCTCTCTAACCGAGGTCAACGAGATCGACACCGTCACCGCGATGCACGAAGACGTCCTTACGAATTTCTCCGCACGCACTCTGGGACGCTCACTCAACTTCACCTTCGGTCCCCTCGATCCGGAGCAGGTGCGCACCGCGTTCGAACCAGCCGACTACGAACGCCTGACTGGGATCAAGGCACAGCACGACCCGGACGTCCTTCTGCGTTCCAACCACCCCATCCCGCCGCAGGGTGCCCACAACTGAACCGAAAGAGGAACCCATCCTTGTGGTGGGCACTGACCGCGAACTAGTTGCCGATTGCTGCGGTGTCCGTGATGTTCGCGAGCCGGACCTGGCCCTTCGCGACCAGTCGTTCCCGTTCGTCGTGGATCCGGACCTCCCACAGCTGCTGCGTCCGCCCGCGATGAATGGGCAGACCCTCTGCCTTCAAGGTGCCTTCACGGGTGGCGCGGAGGAAGTCGGTGTTGTTGTTCACGCCCACGACGTGCCCGCGCGCCCCGATCCAGGCTGTGCCCGCG
Organism: Rhodococcus huquni; assembly: GCF_055231055.1. Lineage (NCBI taxonomy): Bacteria > Bacillati > Actinomycetota > Actinomycetes > Mycobacteriales > Nocardiaceae > Rhodococcus > Rhodococcus huquni. The sequence goes on along the minus strand of NZ_JBUYWE010000001.1, from coordinate 511,745 downwards.
ATGCTCGCTACGGATTCCACGACGGTGCAGTAGACGCCGCCGTGCTGGATGCCCGCCGGCTGATGCAGCGTGGGGGCCACCGTCCACTGAGCACGAACCCGGTCCGGCGTGATCTCGGTGTACTCGAGCCCCACCAGCCTGTCGAAGCCCACCGCGGGCTGCCCGACGAGAGCCGAAACATCAAGCTGGGGGCCGTCGGACTGTCCGTTACCGGCGGTGGGGTTGCTCTGGCCGTCGACCATGCGGTTCTCCTCGATGCTGTGTTCGCGTTGTGCGTTCGCCGGAATAGGCGCCACACAATGGCCTACACCAGTGCCCAGAACGAAGAATCGGCGGGCCCACACCTTTCGGTGCGGGCCCGCCGCGGCAAGGACCGGGAGTCACTGCAGCCCTCAGGACTCCGGCGCGGTCCGGCAATTCGGATCGTGGTCGGTGATGGTGCATCACCGATGGGTAAACTATAGGCAAGGCTGGCCTAATTACACAAGAGCCTTCTCGAACGAGAGTGTCGACCCCGTTCGGGTTCGCATCGGGCGAGTACGTACCCGAACCGGCATCCCCGCTGCGACGAACGCATCCAACATCCCCTGTCCACGGCGCTGCGCGACCGCTTCACCTCCCCCGGCCAGGACGGGCACCAGGGCGGCCGCCCCCAGGACGGACTCGCCGACGAGGCCCGAGAATCGAATCCAGTCGATCTGTGCGCAGCGCGAGACGGCGCGGTGGATCGGCTTCAACGACGTGATGCACCGGTGGGCCGTCCAGACCAGGAGTGCCTGCTCGCACGGAACGCTCAGGGTGCCGCGCAAGCCGGAGGTGTCGTCATCGGGCAGCGTGCGCATGGTTTCGTCCAGGACTCCCGCCCAGTCGATTCCACAGTCGTTGTCCATATGAAGCCAGAGGTTCTCGAAGCCTGGGTCCCATGCCCGACCGTCGAGTACCACGGACGCGGCCACGCGCCCCACCACTGCGTGAACGAGTGAAGTGGCAACCTGGATCGCCGCCGCGTGCGGATCTTCGAGATCGTCGAGCGCGCGTGCCCACATCTGCGGAATGCGATCGCCGTCGAGGCCCTTCGCCAGCTGCCACCATCTCCGCTTTCCCTCGTCCGCCATCGTTGCCACGGCGTACATGCGCGGATAGTCCGGATTCAGCGCACGCAAGCGGGTGCACGAAAGATCCAGCGCTGTTGCGTCGGCGGTGAGGGTCGAAGTCACGGTGTGCTCCAATGTCGCGGGAACCTGTCGGAAGATAGGTTAGCCTAACCACGGTCGCGTCACGCAAGAGGGTGACACTCGTTACGTCGACATTTTTCGACACCTCTTCGATCTCTTCAGCAAGGGTTCCGTAACCTAACAAGGACGGCACCGGATGCCGGTCGACGTAGGAGGAACCACCCCACCCGTGACAACCATGCGAAAGCTCGGCGCCGTAGACACGGCCACCACGAGCGAAGACTTTGCGCACCAGGACGTTCCCCGTGGTCCTGCGCCGACGCGTCTGCGATTCGCCGCGGCAGCCCTCGACCTCGGAATCGTCGCGCTGCCGCTGGTGTTGGGGTGGCTGATCGTCGACTCACTGTCCGACGAGAACGGCGGAGGCTCGGCAGATCGAGCTGTGTTCGGAGGCGCCGCAGTGCTGGTCGCGCTCGGACTCCTCGTCTGGAATCGCGGCTTCCGTGAGGGGCGCACGGGACAGAGTGCGGCAAAGGGATGGGTCGGACTCGTGTCCCGGGACGTCACCACCGCGCACCCTCTCGGGCTCCGCAGAGCGCTGAGGTCACTCGTGGTTCGCGACCGCGGCCTCGAGGTGGTCCGCGAGAAGACGGCCTTCGCGGAGGGATTCACGCCGATCGAGAAGGACATATCGCTGTCGGCGACCAGGCGCCGCCGACTGATCGGTCTCGCCGTTCTCGTAGCAGTCCTTGCCTTCGTTCTCCTCGCGAGCATTGCCATCGGCGCACGCCCGTTGACGTTCGCGGAGATCTTCCAGTCGTTGATTCATTCGGACGACAGTCAAGCGGACATCATCATCCGCACACTGCGCGGTCCCCGAACGATTCTCGGACTCGTGGTCGGAATCGCACTCGGTGTTGCAGGCGCGCTGATTCAGGGGCATACCCGTAACCCGCTCGCGGACGCAGGCCTCCTCGGTCTCAATGCCGGCGCAGCGTTCATGGTCGTCATGTCGATGTACATTCTCGGGTTCAGCGCCCCCAGTCAGTACCTGTGGTTCGCGTTCGCCGGATCGTTCATCGCGAGCGTGGTCGTGTTCGGGATGTCGTCGATCGGCAACGGCGGCGCCAGTCCCCTGAGCCTCGCACTGGCGGGTGCCGCGGTCGCCTTCTTCCTACAGGCGATGACCAACGCGATCTTGATCATGGATCAGCAGAGTCTCGACGGGTACCGGTTCTGGGTAGTCGGCTCCGTCAGTGGACGCGGCTACGACATCCTGTGGCAGGTACTGCCTTTCCTCGCCATCGGCCTGGTGATCGCCGTTGCCAGTACGCCCAGCCTGAACGTGCTCAGCCTCGGCGAGGACGTGGCGCGGGGGTTGGGTACCAACATCGCCGTCAGCCGAACCCTCGGCATCATCGCCATCACATTGCTGACCGGAGCCGCCACCGCGGCATGCGGTCCGATTGCCTTCATCGGCCTGGTCGTCCCGCACGTGGCTCGCGCGATCACCGGTCCCGACTACCGCTGGTTGGTGCCGTACGCGGGGCTTCTCGGCGGCGTCATGCTGGTCACCGCGGACGTGATCGGGCGAGTCGTCGTCCGCCCGGGTGAACTCCAGGTGGGGATCGTCCTGGCCGTGTTCGGCGCCCCCTTCTTCATCGCACTCGTTCGCCGTCGAAAGTTGGCCGGCCTGTGACCCTCGTATCCAAGCCCGTATCCAAGCCCGTATCCACGATCGCACCGGCAGCACCTCGGGGGGTTCCCTCCAGGCCGCCGTTCCGCCTGGGGCCCGTCTCGCTGGTCTTCCGGCCCTTCATGATCGCCGTCAACCTGGCGCTGCTGGTGGCGCTGCTGCTCCTCCTGTGCATCAACATCGGGCGCGGCGACTACGACCTGTCGATTCCCGAGGTCGCATCCGTACTGGTGGGCGGTGGAACCAAGGCCGAGAACTTCATCGTCATGGACCTACGTCTCCCCCGGTCACTCACCGGGCTGCTGATCGGCGTCGCTCTCGGGTTGGCAGGCGCTCTGACGCAGTCGATTGCCCGCAACTCCCTCGCGAGTCCGGACATCCTCGGAATCACAGCCGGTGCCAGCGCCGGCGCCGTCGCGCTCATCGTGCTCGGCGGTGGCGGCAGCTTCGTCGGACTCCTCGCGCTTCTCGGCGTTCCGCTCGCGGCGCTGTGTGGCGGCTTCCTGACCGCGATCGTGATCTATCTTCTCGCGTGGAAGGGCGGCATCGAAGGCTTCCGCCTCATCCTGGTCGGCATCGGAATCAACGCGATGCTCGTCGCCACGGTCGGCTGGCTACTCATCTCCGCCGACATCGACGACGTGTCCCGCGCCCAGGTCTGGCTGAACGGTTCGCTCAACGGGGCGAGCTGGGACCAGATGTGGCCCGTGGCGATCGCGGTGGTGATCATCGGCGTGCTGGTCGTGGTGTCCACCTTCACCGTCGGAGCCCTTCGATTGGGCGACGACAATGCCGCATCGCTCGGTGTCGGTGTCACTCGCGCCCAGACCCGGCTGCTGTTGGCATCCGTCGCCCTCGCCGCTGTCGCCACGGCGGCGGCCGGACCGGTCGGGTTCGTCGCCCTCGCAGCGCCCCAACTGGCGCTGCGATTGGTGCGGTCCCCCGGCCCCCCGATGATCGCATCCGCCCTCACGGGCGCCGTTCTGGTCGTGGGCAGCGACGTCGTCGCGCGCACCCTGTTGCCGGTGGAACTGCCCGTCGGCATCGTGACCTCCGCAATCGGCGGCCCGTTCCTGCTCTACCTGCTCGTTCGCAACAATCGGAAGGTGTCCGCATGACCGCGCACATCCCGCCTCGCCTCGTAGCCGACGGCCTGACCCTGGGGTACGGGGACCGAACCGTCGTCGACGGCCTCGATCTCGCGGTGCACACCGGCGTCATCACCACCGTGATCGGGCCCAACGGTTGCGGAAAGTCGACCCTGTTGCGTGCGTTGGGCCGGCTACTGAAGCCCAAGGCCGGGACCGTCGCTCTCGACGGCAAGACCATCGGCCGGATGCGCACCAAGGACGTGGCTCGCACCCTCGGCATGCTGCCGCAGTCTCCGGTCGCCCCCGAAGGCCTGACCGTCGGCGACTTGGTCGCGCGTGGCCGCCACCCGCATCAATCCTGGATCAGGCAATGGTCCTCGGACGACGAATCCGAGGTCGCCGAGGCATTGTCGCTCACCGGTGTCGCGGACCTCGCGGATCGGCCGGTGGACCAGCTCTCCGGTGGGCAGCGACAACGTGCGTGGATCTCGATGGCACTGGCGCAGGGCACAGACATACTGCTGCTCGACGAACCCACCACCTACCTGGACCTTGCGCATTCGATGGAGGTCCTCGATCTCGTCGATCGGATGCACGCCGAACTCGGCCGCACGGTCGTCATGGTCCTGCACGATCTGAATCTCGCGATTCGCTACAGCGATCAACTGATCGTCATGCGCGAGGGAGCGATCGTGGCGTCGGGCCCGCCGCAGGAGATCATCACCAGCGAGCTTCTCCTCGAGGTGTTCGGGCTCGAGGCGTCCGTCATTCCCGATCCGGTCTCGGACCGTCCGCTGGTCGTGCCCATCGGCACCCGTCACGTGTACGGGCGGGTCGGTGGGCCGGATCGACCGGCAGAGGCGCCCTCGGAGTCAGTTTCCGCGGGCAACGACGGTGCGTAACAGCTTCATGCTCTGACTCATGGACACCTCGGGCAGGTAGGCGCGTCCCACCGCGCTTCCGATACTCGGTAGCGCGGCCGGGTCCGGGAAGGTCATGTAGATGGGCACGTAGCGCGGCTGGAACTTGGACTTGAAGGCCAGAAGCGAGCGGAACCCGTAGACCGGTTCGAGAGTGCGCCCCAGTACGTCCAGAAGGTTGTCCATCATGGTCCCGAACGCGCTGTTGTCGGCGGTCGGCGGATCCATCTTCGCGAGCGGTGCCCCCGACAGGCTCAGAAATTCGAAGCCCTCGTCCTCGAGGGTCGATGCGGCCGAGGCGATGAGGAATTCCATGGCCGGCCGGAACCCGTTCGATCGGCGGCGCATGAAGTCCAATGTCCATCCCACGATCTGTCCATCCCGGTGAACCGGTAGCCACGACGTCACGCCGTGCACCGTTCGATCCTCGTCGATCGCGATCAGGCAGCGAACCTGCGGGTCGTCGACCTCGTCGAGGCCGCCGAGTGTGAAACCCATTTCGGGCATGCCTTTGTCAGCGACCCATTCCTCCGATATCGCGGTGATCTGGTCGGTGATCCCCATCGAGGCATCCGGGAGCCGGACCCATTCCGCGGTGATTCCGGACTTCTTGGCCTTGTTCAGCGCGGTGCGCACGTCCTGGAACTTCTTACCCGTGAACGCAACCGAGCCGAGATCGAGAACTGTCTCCTCGGCTACTTGAATCGAACCCCAGCCGAGCGTGTCACTCGCGTCGCGCACCGCATCCGTCACCGAGTAGAAGCACGGCGTCCATCCGTTCTCGGCAGCGAACTCGGCGAATCCCTCGACCATCTCGGTGGTGCGGGCCGGCGGCCCGACCGGATCTCCGGTCGTCAGTGCCACGCCTGCGATCACCCGGTAGGCGATGTAGCCGGTCCCGCCCGGTGCGAACCAGTAGCTGTTCCCCGACCAGGTGGTCATCCAGGACAACGGACTGCCGGTGCCGCTGCGCAACAGGTCGCGCGCTCGGTCGCGGTCCTCGGGGTCGCCACCTTCCACCGCCGGCCTCAGGAATGTGGCTGCCACCAGAGCACTGACGGCGAGCCAGAACACGACGCCGATCCACTCGTAGAGCAGCGTGGCCGAGACATCGACCGGGAGCAGACGCGGATCCAGCCACTGCAGGTAGACCGGTGGCACGAGGCGTTCCGGATAGTCCGCCACCAATGTCAGGAACGACGGTCGTGGGTCGAAACCCGATCGGGCCAGCATTCCCCCCAAGACGTAAACGACCCACAGCCCGACCGCCACGGCCGTAACCGATCCCGCGAGGTTTCGGTAGGTGTGTCGCGGTGCGGCCACCCCGAACAGGCGACGGGTCGCCAGCAACACGACGAGGACGGCGACCGGCGTCAGGAAGGGCATCAGCGTGCGGTAGACGGTCGGATCGGCGAGCCCGTAGAACAGCGTGTCCTCGTCGACCGAATCCACATACCGGAAAACGAAATTCGCTGCGCACAGCACCAACAGGATGCACTGGGACGCCACCGCCCCCCACCAGGCGAACCGTCGTCCGCGCCGCAACCCGTCGCTGAGAACGAGTACGAACAGCGAAGGCACGAGGCTGAGCAGAGTCGGCCCGACACCGGACAGGCGAAGTTCGAGGAGACCCCTACGGCAATCCGGATCGGCGGCGGACTGCGCACACAACTCCCGAACCTCGGGAGCCGTCCACGGGACACCGCGAATCAGGTCCCGAAGCACCGCGAGTGGCCCGATGGCGTCGCTGGACAGGGCTGCCAGGACCGGGCCGATCGCGCTTGCCGCCACCACGATGGCGACGAGCATCCGTCCTTCGCGCCGGGTGCCGGCTATCCGTGGGCCGCGCTGCGAACGTCCGACGATCCAGGGCCCGACGACGAGCCCGACCACGGCGGCAGCCAAGCGGATCAGGTCGATGAGATGCCCGCCGAAGAGCGCAGAGACGATGGTGAGTGCGAGGACACCGACACGGATTCGGCGACGCCACAACGTGTCCATGTTCGCGGTCGCGACCATCAGCGTGCCGACGACCCAACCGCCGGCACCGACGGCGTAACCGATGTGAAGTTCGAATCCCCAGTCGGAGTCCACGGTCTTCGCGGCCGCGGCGAGCCCGACCGCGATCAGGGCCCCGACGATCTGAGTAGCCAGCGCGGCGACGAGGAATCGGGCGGACCCCATCCGGCGTTCGACCGGTACGGCAACCGCGAGGATCAGCACGGTGAGGCCCAGATACGACGCCGCGCCGGACGCCCAGAACGCCGAGGTGACGATCCCCCAAAATCTGAAATGCTCGAGGCCGACCACCCCGAGGCCGATGTCGCGATTCAGCGCGTGGGAAGGGCCACGAGCCACGCTCGAGGTCGCCACGGCCAGGATCCAGAGTGCCGCCAGAGCAGTGATGCTGACAGGTGCGCGCCGAGCGGCGGACCACCCGACCGAAGACCATCGGCGAATCCGCCTACCGATCCGCTCGAACACGGCCGTTCCACGGGAGCCGTCGTACGGCTCGCGTCGGTTGCTCATCCCGCCCACCTTTCGGAAGCATCATGCTTCCCATCACGGCCTTCTCGGTGCAACCGACCACTATGACCATTACCACACCCACGAATCGGAGGTTACTACCACCAGTAGTACGAATTTGTGTCGTTGGTTCCGTAGAATCGAATCATGGCTGGACTCGGTGAACTCGAACGCGCAGTGATGGAGCATTTGTGGTCGTCTCCTGAATCGCAGACGGTGCGACAGGTACACGAAGCTCTCGCGGCGCACCGTGAACTCGCCTACACGACCGTCATGACGGTTCTGCAGCGTCTCGCCAAGAAGCATCTCGTCATTCAGCAGCGCGACGACCGCGCGCACCGTTACCTCCCCGTGCACCAGCGCGAAGAACTCGTCGCCAGCCTGATGGTCGACGCGCTGCAGCAGGCGGATCAGTCCGGAAGTCGCGCGGCCGCACTCGTGCATTTCGTCGAGCAGGTCGGTGCAGACGAAGCCGACGCCCTCCGCGGCGCACTGGCTGCGCTCGAGGCGAAGGAACGCGCCGTGGGTGGAGATTCCGCCGGAAGCGTTCGCGCGAGCTGACCACGTTCATGCATGATGTGTAGTACATGAACGCCACCACCGCACTGGTATTCGGGGTACTTGCGCTGCTGCTCGCCGGGCCCGTTCCGGCGCTGCTCAGTCGCGCGAAGTGGCCATACCGCGCCCCCCGCGCCGCGCTCGTCCTCTGGCAGGCCGTAGCACTGGCAGCCGTCTTGTCGGCTTTCAGTTCGGGTCTCGCGATCGCGAGCCAATTGCTGGTCCCCGGCCCGGACGGGCGTCCCACCACTGCGCCCACCGCCGAGATCGAAGCGCTCGGTCTCCCCCTGTGGATTCTGTACGTCGTGGTGTTCGCGCTCACGCTGTTGGTCGGTGCGAAGTTGATCTTCTCGATCGTCCAGGTGGGTGTGCGTACGAGACGGCGACGCGCCCGCCACCGAATGCTGGTCGATCTGCTCGACCACTGCGACACCCAGTCTCCCCACGCGCGCACTCCCGACCTTCGCGTCATCGACGTGACCGAGCCGATCGCGTACTGCCTGCCCGGTCTTCGTCAACGTGTCGTGCTCAGTCAGGGAACGTTCACGAACCTCGGGGATTCGGAGATCAAGGCGATCCTCAGTCACGAGAGATCTCATCTCCGGGCTCGACACGACCTCGTTCTCGAAGCGTTCACGGCCGTGAACGCGGCGTTCCCGACGATTGTGCGCAGCAAGTCCGCCCTCGGTTCCGTCCAGTTGCTCGTGGAGATGCTGGCGGACGACTCGGCGGTGCGCGCCTCGAGCCCGACCGCCCTTGCGCGTGCCCTCGTGGCCTGTTCGGGATCGACTGCGCCGCGGGGTGCGATGGCGGTCGGTGGTCCCAGCACCCTGATTCGTGTGCAGCGGCTCGCGGCCGACGGACCCGATCGGCGCATTGCCGCCGGCGCATACGTGGCATCGGCGGCAATCCTCGTCATCCCCACAGTTGCCGTCGCGGTGCCGTGGCTCGTCGAACTGAGCCGATTGTTCGGTAGCGATCGCTGAGAATCTCGACGGCGGTCACTGAGAAGTAGCTCAGGTCACAACTCGATCGTTCGCGGCGGCGGTCCCGCGTCCCGTACACTGGAATACGGTCGCCAGAGCGACCCATCGAAATCAAACGGCACACAGCCCAATTCCTCGCATTCACTCCAACTGTGATTGCGTGAACGGATTGACCAGGTGACATGTGCCCTGGCTCGTCCCTTTGTGCCGGCTGCATTGTTCAGCCCCGCTCCGCGACGCGCCCTATGCCCGGAGAGGTACCTTCCGCGTGACCAACGCTGTTCAAATCAATGCTGCCCAACACACCCCTGATGAGGCAGAGAACGATCCCACCGCATCCGATGCCGGCGTCACCTTCGCCGATATCGGCCTGCCGGCCGCGCTTGTGCAAGCGCTCGCCAAGAACTCCATCACCGAGCCCTCCCCGATTCAGGCACTGGCTGTACCTGACGCGCTGAACGGGAAGAACGTGCTCGGCAGGGCCCAGACCGGCTCGGGAAAGACGCTGGCGTTCGGGTTGCCGATGTTGACTCGGCTCGCCCGCCACGAGGACCGGCCCGCCGCAAAGCGCCCCCGCGCGCTGGTGCTCGTCCCTACCCGTGAGCTCGCCTTCCAGGTGGTCGATTCCCTCAACTCCTATGCGGGTGCACTCGGACTGACCGTCCGCCCCGCCGTGGGCGGAACCCCGTTCACCAAGCAGGTCGAACAGCTCCGACGTGGCGTCGACGTTCTCGTCGCCACCCCCGGCCGTCTCGGAGATCACCTGCGTCAGGGCACCTGTGTCCTGGACTCGATCGAGATCACCGCGCTCGACGAAGCCGATCAGATGGCGGACATGGGCTTCCTGCCCGAGGTTCGCGCGGTCCTCGGTGAGACACCCGCAGACGGACAGCGGATGCTGTTCTCCGCCACCCTCGACCGGGAGGTCCAGTCCCTCGTTCGTCAGTTCCTGCCCGACCACGTGCAGCACTCGACCGCGGACGGCCGCGCGAGCGTCAACACGATGGATCACTACGTGCTCCTCGTCGACCGTGGACAGAAGGACGACGTGCTCGCCGAGATCGGCGCACGTGACGGACGCACGATCATGTTCGCGCGCACCAAGCTCGGCTGTGAGGGCATCACCGACCGGCTGCGCGCCGTCGGTATCGCGGCCGAGGCGCTGCACGGCGGCAAGGCGCAGAACCAGCGCACCCGCGTGCTCGAGCGTTTCAAGACCGGGCGCACCCCGGTTCTGGTGGCGACGGACGTCGCTGCCCGCGGCATCCACGTCGACGGAATCGACCTGGTAGTTCACGTCGATCCGCCGGCTGATCACAAGGATTACCTCCACCGCGCCGGGCGTACCGCTCGCGCCGGCGAGAAGGGCACCGTGGTCGCCATCGTGCTGCCCAATCAGAAGCGCACTTTCCGGCGCCTCACCGGCATGGCCGGTGTCGACGCCACTGCCGTTCCCGTGCGCCCGGGCGACGAGAAGCTCGCCACGATCACCGGTGCCAAGGCGCCCAGCGGTGAGCCGATTCGCGAACGCGCCGACCGCGGCGAGCGGTCGTTCGGCAATCGGGGACCGCGCCGAGATTTCGGTGGCAACCGTGGCGGATATCAGGGTCGAGGCGAGGGTGGTGGACGTCGATTCGACGACCGCGGACCGCGTCGTGACTCCGGCGACCGCCCCAACCGGAGCTTCGGCGACCGGCCGGCTCGCGGCTTCGGGGACCGTCCCGCTCGCGACGACCGTCCCGCTCAGAACAACCGCCCCTTCCGTGACGACCGCCCCCGCCGTGACGACCGCCCGCGTCGCGACGATCGGCCGTTCCGGGACGACCGTCCCCGCCGTGACGATCGTGCGCCCCGTCGCGAGTTCGGATCTGCCGACCGCGGTGGATTCCGGCGTGACGACCAGCGTTCGAGCGGTCCGCGCGAGTTCGACAACCGTCCGCCGCGCCGCGAGTTCGGTGACCGCGATCGCGATTCCCGCGGTCCTCGTCCGGAGGGCCGCCGTGACGATGCGGGCCGCCGTGACGACCGCCGGTCGGGCAACACGAGTGGCGGTGGATTCCGCAGCCGCACCGAGCGTCGCAACTACGACGGATTCGACGGGCCCGCCCGCTCGCGTCGTAGCTGACCGCACGTCAGGTTCTTCAGCGCCGTTCCCCTTCGCTCCCGGGTGTGTTTGGCTGGGTCACGACAATTGATCGCGTAATTTCCCGACCCGATTTCGAAGTCCCCCCGGATTTCGAATCCCAGGAACGAAGGGGAAAGCTGTAGGTATGACGAACAACAACACGGAGGCTGCCCGCGCCCAGATCGGCGTCACGGGTCTGGCCGTCATGGGTTCCAACATCGCGCGCAACTTCGCACGCAACGGGCACACCGTCGCACTGCACAACCGGAGTGTCACCAAGACCGATGCACTGCTCGCGGAACACGGCTCCGACGGAGACTTCGTGCGTACCGAGTCGATCGAGGAATTCGTGGCCGCGCTCGAGAAGCCACGTCGTGTCCTCATCATGGTCAAGGCCGGTGACGCCACCGATGCGGTGATCGAGGAGCTTGCCGGCGCAATGGAAACCGGCGACATCATCATCGACGGCGGAAATGCGCTGTACACGGACACGATCCGGCGCGAGGCATCGTTGCGTGAGCGCGGTCTGCTCTTCGTCGGTGCCGGCATCTCGGGCGGTGAGGAAGGCGCACTGAACGGGCCGGCCATCATGCCCGGTGGCCCCAAGGAGTCGTACGAGGCGCTCGGACCTCTCCTCGAGTCCGTCGCCGCGCAGGTCGACGGGACGCCGTGCTGCACGCACATCGGCCCGGACGGCTCCGGACACTTCGTCAAGATGGTGCACAACGGCATCGAGTACGCCGACATGCAGCTCATCGGTGAGGCGTACAACTTGTTCCGCGACGCGCTCGGCTACGACGCCGACGCGGTCGCGGACGTGTTCACCGAATGGAATTCGGGGGAACTCGAGAGCTACCTGGTCGAGATCACCGCCGAGGTGCTGCGTCAGAAGGACGCGAAGACCGGCAAGGCGCTCGTCGACGTCATCGTCGATGCGGCGGAGCAGAAGGGCACTGGCCGCTGGACGGTGAAGTCGGCTCTCGATCTCGGTGTTCCGGTCACGGGCATCGGCGAGGCTGTCTTCGCGCGTGCGCTGTCCGGTGCCCGTGACCAGCGTAAGGCCGCAGTGGGCCTGGCGTCGGGCACGCTCGCCGACAAGCCTGCCGACGCAGCACAATTCACCGAGGACATTCGTCAGGCGCTGTACGCGTCGAAGGTGGTGGCGTACGCGCAGGGATTCGACCAGATCGCCGCGGGTAGCGCGGAGTACAACTGGAACGTGCACCCGGCGGACCTGGCGACCATCTGGCGCGGCGGCTGCATCATTCGTGCGCGTTTCCTCAACCGCATCAAGGATGCGTACGACGAGAACCCACAACTGCCCAGCCTGATTCTGGCCCCGTACTTCCGCGAGGCCATCGAGACCGCGATCGACAGCTGGCGTCGGGTGGTGTCCACCGCGACGCTGCTCGGCATCCCGGTGCCGGCGTTCGCGTCGTCGCTGTCCTACTACGACGCGCTGCGCGCAGAACGGCTGCCTGCCGCGCTCACTCAGGGGCAGCGGGACTTCTTCGGCGCGCACACCTACGAGCGCACCGACGCAGAAGGCAAGTTCCACACGCTGTGGAGCGGCGACCGCTCCGAGGTCCAGGCTTGATCCAGGAACTCCTACGCGCCGGCCGGACACCAGTACGGGTGCCCGGCCGGCGCGTCTGCGCGCGAGACCTGCCGGCGTGACCGGCTCGGAGGTGTCATTCGCTTCTCTCGGCGTGCCGCCCGTGATGGTGCATGCGCTGCGGGAAGCCGGAATCCGCTCCTCCTTCCCCATCCAGGCCGCCACCATTCCCGATGTTCTCGCCGGGCGCGATGTTCTCGGCCGAGGACCCACCGGTTCGGGGAAGACACTCGCATTCGGGCTTCCGATGCTGGTTCGGTTGCGCGGGTCGGCGAGCCGTCCCGCCTCGCCGAAGGGTTTGATTCTCGCGCCGACGCGAGAACTGGCCCTCCAGATCGAACGCGAACTCGACGGCCCGGCGCTGTCGGTGGGAGTTCGCATCGCCGCATTGGTCGGCGGCGTACCCATGAAACGGCAGGTCGACCGCCTCACTCGCGGCATCGACCTCGTCGTCGCCACACCGGGTCGGCTCGTCGATCATCTGGGCAAGGGCTCGATCTCGCTCGACGACATCGTCATCACGACGGTGGACGAGGCCGACCACCTGGCCGAGTTGGGGTTCGTCCCGCAGATCCGAACCATCCTGGACGCCACCCCAACCGGCAGCCAGCGCCTGCTGTACTCCGCGACACTCGACGGTGACGTCGACGCACTCGTCGACAGCTACCTTCGCGACCCCGTATCGCATACGACGACCACGGTGCAGGCGAATGTGCCGACCATGGACCACTACCTGTTTCACGTCTCCACGGCGGACAAGTTCGCCGTGGTCGCCCACATCGCGTCCCGCGAGGGTCGAACACTGTTGTTCGTGCGTACCCGCGAGGGGGTCGACGAACTGGCAGCCCATCTCCACTCCGTCGGGGTACCGGCGGGCGCCCTGCACGGAGAGAAGAGCCAGAACCACCGGAACCACATGTTGGCGTCGTTCGCGGACGATCCGTCGGGGGTCCTCGTCTGCACCGATGTCGCCGCACGCGGGATCCACGTCGACGACGTCTCGCTGGTGCTCCACGTCGACCCGCCACTCGAGTCCAAGGACTACGTACACCGGGCAGGCCGTACGGCACGCGCCGGTGAATCGGGCACGGTGATCACTCTGGTCACCGAAGACGAACTCCCACTCGTGTCACAGATGCTGCGACGCGCGGGTATCGATATCGCCGGCTTCGATGTGACACCCGGCGACCAACGGACGCGCTCGATCACGGGCGCGAGGCGCCCGAGTGGGATCCCGGTACCGGCGGCTCCTGTCACCTCCGAGCCGGCTGCGACGACACCGAGGCGCAGCGCGCAACGCGGGCGGCGACCCGACTTCCGCGGCGGATCGCCGCGGAACGGCCGGGAGGCCACACGTCGCTCCTCGCCGCGACGCAAGGGCAGAGGCCCTCGCTGACACTTCCGTGTTCGCCCGTGTGACGGTGACCGAAAGTGCCACACTTGTTCGATGACGCTTCCCCTGGCAGCGGTCGCGTGCGGACTGGTCGCCGCGCTCTTGTTCGCGTGCGCTTCGGTGGCGCAGCAGTCCGCGGCAGCACAGGTACCGGAGGGCGACGCCCTCGTGTCCACCCTGATCCGTAATCCGCGTTGGTGGGCCGGGGTGATCGGTGACGGTGGCGGCTACCTGATGCAGGTCGTCGCGCTGTCTCTCGGGTCCGTGATGTTGGTGCAGCCGCTGCTCGTGTCGGCGCTGTTGTTCGCGCTGCCACTGTCGGCCCGCTTCGGTACGCACCGGATGACCCGCAACACCTGGATACTCGCAGTGGGTCTCACCCTCTCCCTCGCAGTGTTCCTGATCGTCGGCGATCCGACCGAAGGCAATATCGACGCGCCCACTCGCGAGTGGTTGCTGCCTCTCGCGGCGGTCCTCGTGGTGATCGTCATAGCGGTCGCCGCCGGACTCGCACCGATCGGCGCCGGTTGGCGGGCCTTGGCGCTGGGAGCGGCCGCCGGAGTCTGTTACGGCGTGGCAGTCGCACTCACCAAATACGTGGTGGAGCTCCTCTCCCACGGGTTGTGGGAAGTGGTCACGAGTTGGCAGGTGTGGGTCCTCGTGACCTCCGGGATTGTGGGCGTCTACCTGCAGCAACGAGCCTTTCAGGTGGGTCCGCTCTCGGCGTCCCTCCCCGCCCTGACGATCGGTGAACCGATCGCGGCCGTGTTCCTCGGTATCACCGTTCTGGACGAACGCCTTCGCACCGACGGATTCGGTCTCCTACTCGTAGTGATCGCCGTCGTCGTCATGTTGGTGACGACGATCGGACTGTCACGCTCGGAATCGGACACGGGTCCGAGCGAGGCCGCCCACACGTCTGTAGCCTCGTGAATCGTGAACTTCCTCGAAGGCCATGCCCCGCAGTACGACCTCACGTACGACGACGTGTTTCTCGTCCCCAACCACACCGAGGTCACGTCGCGTTTCGACGTGGATCTCGCGACCGTCGACGGATCGGGCACGACGATTCCCCTCGTCGTTGCCAACATGACCGCGGTTGCCGGTAAACGAATGGCGGAAACTGTCGCGCGGCGCGGCGGGCTGGTAGTCCTCCCCCAGGATCTTCCGGCGCACGCCGTGGCCGAGACGGTGTCCTTCGTCAAGAGCCGCAACCTCGTTGCCGACACTCCGGTGACGTTGGGCCCCGATGCAGCGGTGTCCGACGCCCTCGCACTGATCTCGAAGCGAGCGCACCGCGCCGTCGTGGTCGTGGAGAACGACCGTCCGGTGGGTGTCGTGACGGAAGCCGCGTGCGCCGACGTCGACCGCTTCACCAGGCTCGATGCGGTCGCGATCCGCGACTTCGCCACCGCTCCCGTCACGGCATCCTCGCGTGAGGTGTTCGCGCTTCTCGAGTCCCGCCACGATCCACTCGCCGTTCTGGTCCACGACGACGGCACCCTCGCCGGTGTGCTCACCCGGACCGGTGCTGTGCGCGCCGGGATCTACGACCCTGCCGTCGATGCGAACGGTGCGCTGCGCGTGGCCGCGGCAGTCGGAGTGAACGGGGACGTCGCGGCCAAGGCGAAGACCCTCGTCGACGCCGGGGCCGACCTCCTGGTCCTCGATACGGCGCACGGCCACCAGCAGAAGATGATCGACGCGCTTCGCAACCTCAAATCGCTCGACCTCGGCGTGCCCATCGTCGCGGGCAACGTGGTGTCGGCAGCGGGAACCCGTGATCTCGTGGAAGCCGGTGCCGACATCGTGAAGGTCGGTGTCGGACCGGGCGCGATGTGCACGACGCGCATGATGACGGGAGTAGGCCGTCCGCAGTTGTCCGCTGTGCGTGAGTGCGCCGCCGCAGCCCGTGAACTCGGTGCCCACGTGTGGGCGGACGGCGGCGTCCGCCACCCGCGTGACGTAGCGCTCGCTCTCGCCGCCGGTGCGTCGAACGTCATGATCGGTTCGTGGTTCGCCGGCACCTTCGAATCGCCCGGCGACCTCCACGTCGATCAGGCCGGCAACGCCTACAAGGAAAGCTTCGGCATGGCGTCGAAGCGGGCAGTGGCCGCACGCACGGCTACCGACAGCGCATTCGATCGCGCCCGCAAAGCGCTGTTCGAGGAAGGCATCTCCAGCTCTCGCATGCGCCTGGACCCCGAGCGGCCCGGCGTCGAAGATCTGATCGATCACATCTGCTCCGGAGTCCGCAGCACCTGCACTTACGCGGGCGCGCGAGATCTCGAGGAACTGCACGAGAAGGCAGTCCTCGGCATTCAGTCCGCGGCCGGGTTCGCGGAAGGACGCCCGCTGCCGTCGGGTTGGTGAGATCCCGCAGCCACGGAATCCGGTGGCCGTCGGTAACATGACTTGGTGAAACCGCTGCCGAACCCGGCGGCGGTTCCACGTTCGGTCTCGTCGCGAGGTCCGATCCCCGTTCACGGGGCGGTCGCGCTTTCGAGCATGACAGGAAGGAACCAGGTGCCCGCGGCACCCACTATCACAGCCAGTACGACCTCCCTCGAGGTCGGTACCTCCCCTGATGTCGTCGTTTCCGACGGATCCGTTTCGGCCGACGCCGATTCCGATTCGGCCGGATCGGAGGGGCCCTCTACCGAGCCGGGAGACAAACCCGGCGCCCTCCCCTCATCCGTCTCACCTCACGTTCTCGGTCCGGTCGGTGACCACCGATGAACATCTTCTTCACCATCCTGAGTCTTGTCGGGTTCATCGCCCTCACGGCAGGCACCGCACTGTTCGTGGCCGCCGAATTCTCACTCACGGCTCTCGAACGCAGCACGGTGGATGCAGCCGCTCGCGACGGAGACCGCCGGTCACGGCAGGTCCAGCACGCGCACCGCACACTGTCCTTTCAGCTGTCGGGCGCGCAGCTGGGTATCACCATCACCACCCTGATCACCGGCTATCTCGCCGAGCCCGTTCTCGCTCGTTTCATCACACCTGTCCTCGAAGCAGTCGGTGTGGGCGAATCGGCAGCCTCGACGGCGTCCCTGATCCTCGCACTGGTGCTCGCCACGTCGATCTCGATGATCTACGGCGAGCTCGTGCCCAAGAACCTGGCCATCGCGCATCCATTGCCGGTGGCACGGTCCACTGCAGGACTGCATTCGGGGTTCTCCGCCGTCTTCAAATGGGCGATCAACGGATTGAACGGCGCCGCCAACTGGATGGTGCGCAAGTTCGGGATCGAGCCGGCCGACGAATTGCGTTCGGCTCGGTCGCCACAGGAACTGGGCTCGCTCGTCGACACGTCCGCCGAACGCGGGGCGATCGACGAAGAGACGGCTCTTCTGGTCAATCGCTCACTCCGATTCGGTGACAGGTCGGCGGAGGAACTGATGACCCCCCGCGTGAAGATCGAAACGCTCGCAACAACGGATACCGTTGCCGACCTCATCGATCTCGCCTCACAGACGGGCTTCTCCCGATTCCCCGTCGTGGACGGGGATCTGGACGACACGGTCGGCGTGGTGCACATCAAGCACGCGTTCACGGTGTCCGCAGAGCGTCGACGCACCGCCCGGCTGAACACGCTGGCGCAGAAGGTCCCGATCGTGCCCTCGAGTCTCGACGGCGATTCCGTCATGGAACGAGTGCGAGCGGACGGCATGCAGGTGGCGCTCGTCGTCGACGAGTACGGCGGCACCGCCGGCATGGTCACCATGGAGGACCTGATCGAGGAGATCCTCGGTGACGTCCGCGACGAGCACGACGAACCGGAAGTCGACGTGCAGCGCGCCGGCGACGGCTGGTCCTGCTCCGGGCTGCTTCGCATCGACGAGGTGTCCGACACCACCGGGTACACCGCACCCGAAGGCGAGTACGACACCTTGGGCGGCCTGGTGCTGACGCACCTGGGCCGGATCCCGGACGAAGGGGACAGCGTCGAGCTGCCCACCGTCGACCAGGGTTCACGGGCGGGCCGCTGGGTCGCGACCGTCACCCACATGGACGGCCGCCGTATCGACCGGGTGATTCTGATCCCGCTACCGCCGTCGTCCGACGAATCGGGAGACTCCGATGAATAACCTGTTCGGAGTTCTCCTCACCTTCGTGTTGCTCGCCGGAAACGCCTTCTTCGTGGGGGCCGAGTTCGCTCTGATCTCTGCTCGGCGTGACCGACTCGAAGCCCTCGTCGCGCAGGGCAAGAAGCGAGCCGTCGCGGTCATCAAGGCAGGCGAGAACCTGTCGCTGATGCTGGCGGCAGCGCAGCTCGGCATCACGATCTGCTCGATTCTGCTCGGCAAGGTCGCCGAACCGGCGATCGCGCACCTGCTCGAAGTGCCCTTGCATGCGATCGGGTTGCCCGACAGCTTCCTGCATCCGGTGTCGTTCACCGTCGCGATCTCGTTGGTCGTGGTGTTGCACATTCTGCTCGGCGAGATGGTTCCCAAGAACATCGCGTTGGCAGGGCCGGAGAAGGCAGCGATGCTGCTGGTGCCGGTGCACCTTATGTTCATCAAGATCGCGCGTCCGATCATCGCGTTCTACAACCTCGCCGCGAACCTCACCCTGCGCATGTTCCGGGTGGAGCCCAAGGACGAGCTGGACGTGACTGTCTCGACCGTCGAACTGTCCGAGATGATCGGTGAATCCCGGTCCGAGGGCCTGATAGACGCGGAGGAGCATCGGCGGCTGACGCAGGCGCTGGACACGACCGACCGCACGGTCGGCGAGGTGATGATTCCGCTCTCGGAGGTTCGGACCGTGCCCCTCGTGGGCGGCGGAACGAGGCTCGGTGACATCGAACAGGCCGTCATCGAAACCGGCTACTCGAGGTACCCGGTGCGGGACGAGAACGACCTGCCGGTGGGCTATCTGCACCTCAAGGACGTGCTCGACGACATCCTCGACGAGTCGGCGGGTCCGGACACGGTGATACCCACATCCGATATCCGACCTCTCCCCCGGTTGTCGTCTGCATTGCCGATGTCGGATGCGTTGGCCGGGCTTCGGCGCGCCAGTGCGCACCTGGGTGCGGTGACCGACGCTTCGACAAAGGCGGTCGTCGGCATCATCGCGTTGGAGGACCTGGTCGAGGAGTACGTCGGAACCGTCCGCGACGGAACGCACCGCGTCAAGGGTGTGAATCCGGGGAACAGCACACCGAACTGATGACCAGTAGTTCCCGCGAGGCCACCTTGGTGCTCGGTGACGACGAGTGGATGGCTCGTCGAGATCGTCACCGCGCCAGGGTGGCCTCGGTCATCGGGCCGTTCCTCGAACGGCGCGCCGCCGGGGCAACTCACCCGGTGCACGACTTCCTCTTCACCTACTACAGCTACCGCCCCAACCAGCTCCGGCGATGGCATCCGGGTTACGGCTACGCCCTCGCCGGCGACAGCGCGCAGGACTATCTGCGCTACGGCGGCTACGTCGCGGACGGCGATACAGTCACGGTCGGATCCGAGATGCGTGACCGGCGGCTCTCGACGGTGCGATTCGTGCGTGATCTGCTGACTGCGACGGCGCAGCGCTCGCCGAATCTCGGCTGCTTCGGACTGCACGAATGGGCCATGGTGTACCGGGCGGACGAGGAGATTCGGCACGAACGAGTGCCCCTCCGCCTCGGTCACGAGGGCACTGACGCGGTAGTAGAGTCGATGAACCTTCGTTGCACCCACTACGACGCATTTCGCTTCTTCACAGACGAGGCGGCGCCGCGCAACGCCCTACCCCTCGAGCGTGCCGATCAGATCGAGCGGGAACAGCCTGGGTGCTTGCACGCCGGCATGGACCTCTACAAATGGGCGTACAAGCTGGCACCGCTCGTCGGCTCGGAGTTGATCATGGATTGCTTCGAACATGCGCTGCGTGCCCGTGAACTGGACATGCGGGCGAGTCCTTACGACCTGCTGGCCTACGGGTACGAACCGATTGCGATCGAGACGCCCGCCGGTCGTGCCGAATACGTGCGTCGGCAAACCGAACTCGCCGGCATGTCCGCCGGTCTGCGCGAATCGCTCCTACAGCGGTGCCGATCGATCATCGGAGACTAGTCGCGCCGATTCCTTATGTGGGAGTCGATCAGAATCTCCGAAGATAATTGGGCGGTTTCGGGTTGACCTTGTCGCTGTCCCAGGCGATTCCATCGTCGGCGTGGACTCGGAAGGCTTCCAGATCCGGGTTGTCGACGATCGCAGCTATGCACTCTTCGGCCCCGCCCACGTACGTGGCCATCAGGTCCTCGTCGCTCGAGACACACCATGCACGGTCCTCCGGCCACCACATCGAGGGTGAGATGTCGTTGAGCTCCTTGTCGGTGGCCGTGACCTCGTCGACCACAACGAAGTACTCGCGGTTGCGGGCGTGCAGACGTCCACCGGCCTCGCGTAGATCGTCGAGCGCTGTGTGCCCCTCCCAGAGGGCGTACCAGCACGACTGCGGTGTGCTGGTGTGCCGGGCGAGTATGGAACTCGTGGTTGCCTCGTCGACCGCGTCGATATCCCCGATGGATGGCTCCCTGTCCCAGATGCCTGGTTGTCCACGAACATCGGATTCGTTCGGGATCAGGAAACCCCATTCGACCAACGGGTGCATGGTGCGGGCGTTCGCCCCAGCGACCTCGGCCCACCGGACACGTTCACGAGACGGGCCGGAACCATCTCGGCGGCGATACGCAGGGTGAAGGATCCGTGCATAGGCGTCGAAGGTGTCGGGAAGAATCGACCCCACCCCGTGGTCACCATGAGCCTCGAGGAGTGGACCGATCCACTCGCCAGCCGACACCTGGGTCGAAAGATCCGCAGCAGTCCACATACGAACACGATTCCACGGAAGGTGCCCCGCGTCGGGCAGTATGGACGCGTGAAGTCACATACCTATTCGGTCGACGTTGCCTGGACCGGCGATCGCGGTACCGGAACCGACGGATATCGCAGCTACGGCCGTGATCACGTCGTCTACGCCGCCGGGAAGCCCGATCTTGCAGGTAGTGCGGATCCCTCGTTCCTCGGTGACCTGGAACGGTGGAATCCCGAGGAGCTACTCCTCGCTGCCCTCTCGCAGTGCCACATGCTGTGGTACCTCGGGATCGCCGCTGCCTCGGGTGTAGTGGTCGTGGCGTACACCGACAATCCGACCGCCGCGATGTCCGAGAACCCGGATGGTTCGGGCGAATTCACCGAAGCGGTCCTGCAGCCTGTCGTCACCGTCGCGGACGAGTCGATGGTGGCTGCTGCGGAGACGTTGCACGCGAAAGCTCACGCCAAGTGCTTCATTGCTCGCTCGGTGAAGTTCCCGGTGCATCATCGCGCGACGGTGGAGGTGCAGTGAGCGGCACCCGTCTGATTCTCGATGTCGACACCGGTATCGACGACTCGTTGGCCTTGCTCTACCTTCTGGCCAGCCCCGAAGCGGAGATCGTGGGAATTGCCTGCACCGCAGGCAATGTCCCGGTGGAACAGGTGGTCGCGAACAACCTCAACTGGCTCGGGGTGTGCAGCGCGCCGGAGGTCGAGGTCGCAGTAGGAGCGCGAGTACCGCTGGCGTGCCCGTTGCAGACGACGGAGGAGACGCACGGCCCGCAAGGCATCGGGCATGCGGTACTCCCCGAATCAGGTCGTCGACGGTCCGATCGGAACGCCACCGAGATGTGGGTCGACCTGGTACGTCGCCACCCCGGAGAACTCGTCGGACTGGTCACCGGTCCGCTGACGAATCTTGCACTCGCAGTGCGTGAAGAGCCCCGTCTCCCCCACCTGTTGAAGCGGCTCGTGGTGATGGGCGGCGCTTTCAACCATCCGGGCAATACGACCCCGACGTCCGAATGGAACGTGGCGGTCGATCCCGAGGCCGCGAAGGAGGTGTTCGACGCGTTCACCGGGCTGCCCGAGGAGCGGCGGCCGATCGTGTGCGGTCTCGACGTGACGGAAACGATCGAGATGACCCCCGCCCACGTTCGTCGCCTTGCCGAAACAGCAGGGAGCGCACCGGACGAGGTCATTTCACCGGACGACGACCACGACGTGCGCTCGACCGCGAGCAACACCGTCGTTCGTCATCTGTCGGATGCGATCCGCTTCTACATGGACTTTCATCGGGCCAATGACCAAGGGTTCCTCGCGCACATGCACGACCCGTTCGCCGCAGCCGTGGCGTTGAACCCGTCGATCGTGACCACCCGGCCCGCCACCGTCGACGTGGAACTCGATGGCCGGCTCACCCGTGGCACGACCATCGCGGACTGGACGGGCCACTGGGGCCGCCCCGCCAACGTGGACGTCGCGATCCGGACCGATCCGGCGGCCTTCTTTGCGGACCTGATCGACCGAGTCGGCCGCTACGCCCGATCAGTCGGCTGAGTCTGCGCGACAGAGTCACCCGTCGACGTCTTCACAGCGCCTGGGCCGGGCGAGTCGGCTTCACGAGCCTGCCGTGGCAGCCATCCCGGCGGGGCGAAGATGTAGCTGAGCTTGTCGCGGAACCGCGGGGTGACGCGGACGTCGCGAATGATGTTGGCGAACTCGCCGTACTGCAACTTCAGCACGTTGTACGTACCGACCGGGGTAGTCAGTCCGTACTTCGGTCGATGCAGTTCCTGCTGGAACGTGCCGAACATGCGGTCCCAGACGATGAAGATTCCGCCGTAGTTCTTGTCCAGGTATTCCGGGTCACTTCCGTGATGGACGCGGTGGTGGGACGGAGTGTTGAACACGAACTCGATCGGCCGCGGGAACTTGCCGACAGTCTCCGTATGAGTGAAGAACTGGTAGATCAAGTTGACCGCGAACACGACGTAGATCGTCCAAGGCGCAAAGCCCAACAACGGTAGGGGCGCCCAGAATACGGCTTCGAACCAAGGGTTCCACTTCTGTCGGAGCGCAGTGCCCAGGTTGAAGTATTCGCTGGAGTGATGCGCTTGGTGCGCGGCCCATCCGATTCGTACTCGATGGGAGAAGCGGTGGTTGCAATACCAGGCGAAATCGACGACGACAGTGAGCAGTACCCAACTCCACCAGTTATCGGTGGGTATGTGCCAGAGCGCAACGTACTCCCACAAGAATACGAAGACCACGAGCGTCGCCGTCTTCAAGATCAGCGAAAACACCAACGACCCGAGTCCCATACTCACGCTGGTCCGGGCGTCCCTGGCCAGATAGCCGGTCGCCTCGTCGTGGCCTCGATCGCGCAGCGTTGCCACTTCGACTGCCATCGACAGGATGAAGACCGGCAGAGCGTAGAGAATCGGGGTGTTGATCTGATCCCATACCGTCGACAGCATGCGGCCTCCTCCAATCGACTGATGCGCAACTTACCGAGTAGTCAGCCGATCGTTCAGTGCTTTGCACCGTCGAATGCGTCGAGGATCGCCGCCGCAGCAAGCGCTGCCGTGAGTGAACCATCCCGAACCTGCTGCTCCACATCGGCTTTGATCTCTCGGACCCGAGGGTTCGACGACAGCCGGCGTAGCAGTTGGTCGTTCACCATGGTCCAGGTCCAGTCGACCTGTTGACGTCGGCGGTTCTCTTCGAACTGTCCCGCTTCCGACAGAACTTCGCGGTGTCGGCAGACGGTGTCCCAGAACTCCTCGAGGCCGATGCCTTCCAACCCGCTCATGGTGATGACCGGTGGCGTCCAGACAGCGTCGTGTGGGTGAATCAGACGAAGTGCGCCTGCCAGCTCGCGGGCCGCACCCTTCGCCTCCCTCTCGTGCTTTCCGTCGGCCTTGTTGACCGCGACGAGGTCGGCGAGCTCGAGAACACCCTTCTTGATGCCCTGCAGTTGGTCGCCGGTGCGGGCCAACGTGAGGAAGCAGAAGCAGTCGACCATGTTGGCGACTGTCACCTCGGACTGACCGACCCCCACCGTTTCGACGAGGATCACGTCGAAGCCGGCGGCTTCGAGTAGCACGATGGTTTCGCGGGTCGCCTTCGCGACGCCGCCCAACGTCCCCGAGGTGGGCGACGGCCTGATGTACGCGTCCTTCTCGACGGTCAGCCGGGCCATGCGCGTCTTGTCGCCGAGTATCGAACCACCGGTGCGGGTGGACGACGGATCGACCGCGAGAACGGCAACCCGATGCCCCTTCTCGATCAGGTGCATCCCCAGCGCGTCGATGAACGTCGACTTGCCGACTCCGGGGACACCCGTGATCCCGATCCGGTGGGCGTTACCGGCCTCGGGCAACAGCTCCAACAGGAGCTGTTGTGCCGCATCACGATGGTCGGTTCTCGTGGACTCGAGCAGGGTGATGGCCTTCGCCAGGCCCGCGCGCTGGTTGCCGCGAACGGCTTCTGCCAGCGCACCGATGTCGACTGGAGGACGCCCCATGCCTAGTCCGAGGATCCGTTCGAGTCGTGCCCCAGCTGTGCGGACAGCTTCTCGAGCAGGCCGCTGGCCGCGTCCGCGATGACCGTTCCCGGCGGGAAGATCGCGGCGGCGCCGGCGCGGTACAGCTCGTCGAAGTCGCCGGGCGGGATCACGCCGCCGACCACGATCATGATGTCGGGTCTTCCCACGCCGGCCAACGCTTCCCGCAGCGCAGGCACCAGCGTGAGGTGGCCGGCAGCCAGCGACGACACACCGACCACGTGCACGTCGTTGTCGGCGGCCTGCGCGGCGACCTCTTCCGGCGTCTGGAACAGCGGTCCGACGTCCACGTCGAATCCGATGTCCGCGAACGCCGTGGCGATCACCTTCTGGCCACGGTCGTGTCCGTCCTGGCCCATCTTCGCGATGAGCACACGCGGGCGACGACCCTCTTCTTCTGCGAACTTCTCGACGAGTTCCGTTGCCTTCGTGATGTTGTCGACCTTTCCGGCCTCGTCGCGGTACACACCGCTGATCGTGCGAATCTCGGCCTGGTGACGGCCGTACACCTTCTCGAGCGCGTCGGAGATCTCGCCGCCGGTCGCCTTCGCACGGGCTGCGTCGATCGCCAGGGCGAGGAGATTGTTCTCCATGCCCCCCTCGGTCGACGCGGCAGCACGGGTCAGCTCGGAAAGTGCCGCTTGCGTGGCATCCTCGTCGCGTTCCGCGCGCAGGCGCTCGAGTTTCTCGAGCTGTTCCTTGCGCACCCGCGAGTTCTCGACCTTCAGCACCTCGATCTCGTCGGGCTCGTCGGGAACGTACTTGTTCACGCCCACCAAAGGCTGACGTCCCGAATCGATTCGGGCCTGCGTGCGTGCGGCGGCCTCCTCGATCCGGAGCTTGGGAATTCCTTCACTGATCGCCTGCGCCATGCCGCCGGCCTCTTCGACCTCGGCGATGTGCGCGCGGGCCTTGTTCGCCAACTGGTGAGTGAGCCACTCGACGTAGTGCGATCCACCCCACGGGTCGATCGGTCGGACCGTGCCCGATTCCTGCTGCAGCAGAAGCTGCGTGTTGCGGGCGATACGAGCCGAGAAGTCGGTCGGCAACGCCAGTGCCTCGTCGAGAGCGTTGGTGTGGAGCGACTGCGTGTGTCCCTGGGTCGCCGCCATCGCCTCGACACACGTGCGCGAGACGTTGTTGTAGACATCTTGCGCGGTCAACGACCACCCCGACGTCTGCGAATGCGTACGCAGTGACAGCGACTTGGCGGTCTTGGGCTCGAACTTCGCGACCAACTCGCTCCAGAGGAGGCGCCCGGCGCGGAGCTTGGCCACCTCCATGAAGAAGTTCATTCCGATGGCCCAGAAGAACGACAGGCGCGGCGCGAACTTGTCGATCTCCATACCTGCATCGAGGCCCGCCCGGATGTACTCCACACCGTCGGCGAGGGTGTATGCCAGCTCGAGATCGGCTGTGGCACCGGCTTCTTGGATGTGGTATCCCGAGATGGAGATCGAGTTGAACTTCGGCATCTTCGCGCTGGTGTAGGCGAAAATGTCCGAGATGATCCGCATCGAAGGCTTGGGCGGATAGATGTAGGTGTTGCGGACCATGAACTCCTTCAGAATGTCGTTCTGAATGGTTCCGGCCAACTGTTCCGGTGCAACACCCTGTTCTTCCGCGGCCACGACATAGAGGGCCAGAATCGGCAGCACCGCACCGTTCATGGTCATCGACACGCTGACCTTGTCGAGCGGGATGTGGTCGAACAGCTGCCGCATGTCGAGGATGGAGTCGATCGCGACACCGGCCATACCGACGTCGCCCTGTACGCGCGGATGGTCGGAGTCGTAGCCACGGTGGGTCGCCAGGTCGAACGCCACGGACAGACCCTTCTGGCCGGCGGCGAGGTTGCGGCGGTAGAAGGCATTGGATTCGGCGGCGGTGGAGAAGCCTGCGTACTGACGAATCGTCCACGGCTGGTTCACGTACATCGTCGGGTACGGCCCGCGCAGATACGGGGACGCACCCGGGAAGCTTCCGAGGGGGTAGCCCTCGGCAGCCACCGAGTCGCGGTCGGCCTTGGTGTAGACCGGCTTGACGTCGATGCCCTCCGGAGTGGACCAGACCGTCTGCTCGGGCGAGTAGTTGTTCGCCGCTGCAGATTCCGCGACGAACGACTCCGCATTCTCGGGCGTGGGTGCTGCTGGAGTCGGAAAGTCCGGGTCGACCAGCGGCACGTCGGCAAAGCTGCCGATCACGTGCGAGACGTCTCGTGTAGTCACTTCTCACTCCCTGCGATGATGTCCAGAAGTTCCGAGAGCACGGACACGGCGTCGATCTTCGCCGTTACGAACCCATCGGGGCGCCTGCTCTGTTCGACGTCGGTGAATATCTTCTCCGGTCCGGCGAGAAGGATCCTGTCGATCCCGGTGGCGCGCAACTCCTCCACTGCAGCGGCTGCCTCTTCGGCGTACCGCTTGTCGGTACCGCACAGCAAGGCGATCGGCGCATCGCTCTTCTCCACGGTGGTCGCGATCGCACCCGTACCGATCTGCACCGGACCGGGATCGACCGCTTCGATACCGCCGGCCGCCAGCAGGTTGGCGCTGAAGGTGGTGCGGACATTGTGTTCCGCGACCGGCCCGAGCGGAATCAGGACGACCTTCGGACGGGAGCCCCGCGCGGACAGGTACGCATCGGAACGATCGCGCAGGCGCTCGTACGCGGCGGCGTAGCGGTGGACGGAAGAATTGTGGTCCGCGGCCCCCGACGGGAGCGGTGCCTCGCCCAGATTGGGGAATTCGTTCACCCCCGTGACGGTCGTCTTTCGGTGTGCGATGTCGTGTTCGCGCGCGGAGCGAGTGGCCGCGATGCGATCTGTGATCGTCTCCGTGGCGTCGACGAACCCACCCGCCGCCTCGATCTCCTGGAAGAATTCCCAGGCCTTCTCGGCGAGCTTCGCGGTGAGGTCCTCGACGTACCAGGAACCCGCGGCAGGGTCCATCACTCGGCCGAGGTGCGACTCTTCGAGAAGCAGGAGTTGAGTGTTGCGGGCGATGCGCGCGGCGAACGATTTGGACACCGCCAACGTCCCGTCCGGAAGAGCGGAGTCGAAGGGCAACACGGTCACGACGTCCGCGCCGCCTACCCCTGCGCCGAACGCGGCGAGGGTCGTGCGCAGCATGTTCACCCAGGGGTCTCGCTGCGCCATCATCGCCGCCGAGGTGACTGCGTGCTGCGGCGCATTGCCCGCCTCGGGTGCACCGCAGGCCTGCGCGATACGCGCCCAGACGATTCGTGCGGCGCGGAACTTGGCGATGGTCTGGAACTGCTCGTCGGTGGCCGAGAACCGAAACGCCACCTGGTTCAGTGCATCCGAAATGGTCAGACCGCGAGAGGTGAGGGAACGAAGGTATGCGAGGCCGGCGGCGATCGTCGCGCCGAGTTCCTCCGCATCGGAAGCACCCTGATCGTGGAAGACGGTTCCGTCGACCGTGATTGCTCGGATCTCCTCGGCGCGCTTCGAAGCGGCGGCCGCGAGCGAGACTGCGATATCGAGATCTACGTCGGGACGCGACGAGAAATTGCTCGTCAGCGGCGCGGCCCCGAGCTGGACTCGGATGGCCGACCGATTCGTCACCCCATCCCCCGCAGCGGCTCGCGAGTCGAGGACCGAATATAGCGCCGCGGCGGCCTCGGGGGCTCTGGTGCCGGCGTCGAGGGTGATCGGCGCCAGATCGAGGTACACACCGTCGAGAATCGCGGCGAGAGAAGACTCGTCGTCGGTGCCCTCGGAGAGGCGCAGCCAAATCGCGCTGACACCGTTCGCGAGCGAATCGAGAAGAGCATTGTTGATGTCGGCCGGCGCCACCCGTCCGCCACCGAAAACGGTTGCGATCTGCCAACCGGCGTTGACGTCTCGTGTCTTGCTGCCACCGCGTACATAGGGGTACGAGCCCGGCAGCGGCGACTCCGGCAGTTCGTCGCGGGGACTGTAGAGCGGTGAGACCGTCACCCCGTCATAGGTGAGCGTGTCCAGAAGCTTCTGTGGTTCGGGGCCGAGCTCGGACGGCTCGACCCGTCGCGATTTCGCCAGTACGCCCGCGACGCCCTGCTGCCACCGTTCGTAGGCTGCGGTGTCGTCGGCTGTTGTCGAAGCTGGTGACACGTTCTGCGTGGGTGACACAGTGTCGGCTTCCTCTCCGTCATGGGTCGGCGGTGGCGAATCACGGCCGTAGAGCTGCTACTCGTTCTATTTCTGTGATGCTAGCTGCATCACAGATGACCGCATCATGAGGATCCCCTCACGTTGCATTCGGTCAGGTAGGGCGGGCTTTCGCGGCGGAGCGGTCGACTGTTTCCCCGAGAGGCCGCGGACGCCTCGAGAAGGTAATCTCGGGTGCTGTGACCAGACGCCTCCGCGACCGTAGGGTGGTCGGCGGCGTGGTGCTGGCGATCGCCTTCGTTCTGGTGGTCGTGTTCGTACCACTTCCGTCTGTCATGCAGTTTCGCGAGTGGGCGGACTCCGTGGGGCCGATGTTCCCGCTGGTCTTCTTCCTGGTGCATGCGTTGGTCACAGTTCTCCCGTTCCCGCGAACGGTGTTCACCCTCAGTGCTGGGCTGCTGTTCGGGGCGGTGTGGGGAATTACGATCGCCGTGTCGGCGTCCGTGGTCAGTGCGGTCCTGGCCTTCTATCTTGTTCGCGCAGTAGGCCGCGATGTCGTGTGGCAGTACATCTCGAGTCCGGCCGTCCGCCGGGTGGACGAGCGCATCGCGCGGCGCGGATGGCTGGCCGTCGGCTCGCTGAGACTCATCGCCTTCGTGCCGTTCTCGGTACTGAACTATTGCTGCGGAGTGTCGTCCATACGGATCGTGCCGTACGTCGCCGCGACTCTGATAGGCACGCTGCCAGGGACCGTCGGAATCGTCGTGCTCGGCGATGCGCTGACGGGTGAGACCGATCCTCGGATGCTCATGGTGTCGGCGGCATGCATCGCGGTGGGGATCATCGGTCTGGTGATCGATTCCAAGCGTCCGGTACCCGACGGGGAGACTGTCGAGTCGGCGGAATCGGGATCAGTAGAGGTCAAGCCCTGAAGGTTGATTTACCACAATCAAGCCTAAAACCTTGACTTGTTGATATCCAGTTTCTAGCCTTTACTCATGTTCGTTCTCACGGTCGACCAACGCGGCAGCCGTAGCGACATCGATCGCGTACAGGACCTCGTCGAATCATCGCTGGCCGACAAGCTCGTACGGCCCTTTCAACGTACGGCCGGCGACGAGATGCAAGCCGTTGCCGACGACCCACATGCAGTCGTGAACACCGCCCTCGACCTCGTCGAACGCGGACACTGGAGCATCGGCATCGGTATCGGTCCGGTCGAACATCCACTACCCACAGAAACTCGGGCCGGCCGAGGCCGCGCCTTCGAGACCGCCCGCACCGCAGTGGACAGGGCGAAGAACATGCCGGGCAGGATCGCGGTGGAAGGGCACGACGAAGACACCGCAGCGGACGCGGAGGCAGCACTGACACTCGTCGCCGTCTTGATCGCCCGCCGGTCGGAAGAGGGCCGGGAAGCGATTGCTCGCATGCGCGACGGGATGACCCAAACCGAGACGGCGCGCGCCCTCGGCATCAGCAAGCAGGCAGTATCACAACGCCTTTCCACAGCGGCCTGGCAAGCAGAGACCTCTGGTCGAAGACTTGCCGAACGACTCCTACATGCCGCAGATCGTGCATCGCGAGCTGCGGCCGAGGCGGACTCATGACTATTCTCGCGCTCCTGGCGCTCGGTGTCGCAGCCGTGTCGCCGCTCGTACTCACCGCACGGGTGCCCGCATGGGTGTCACCTCTGGTCGCAGTGGTTTCCCTCGCCGTGGCGGCGCTTGCCACCACCAGAGTTGCCCCGGTTACGGGATTCGCTCTCGCCGCCACCCTCGTCCTGTGCGTGGCGGCCGCGGCGACCGGCGGAGCACCACTGGTGCTGGCTGCGTTTCGCATCGCCCGCCACCAGTCCGATGCAGGTGAACCCGACGGCGAAGGCGAAGTCTCCCCCGGCACCGGACCGCTCCGCGGTGGTCGCATCATCGGGTTGCTCGAACGAACCGCTGTCGCTGTCGCCATCCTCGCCGCGTGGCCGGAGGGTATTGCCGTGGTTCTCGCAGTGAAAGGACTCGCCCGGTACCCGGAACTGCGTGAACCCAATGCTTCCGAGCAGTTCATCATCGGGACGTTCACGAGCGTCCTGTGGGCGCTCGCCGTATGCGGAACGGGTCGGGCCCTGATCACGTAGCGCGATCAGGGCCCGACCCGAGGAACTTCTACTGCTCTACTGCTGAGGGTCTTGCTGCGGCGGGTTCTGCTGGTACTGCTGCTGCGGCACTCCCTGCCAGCCACCTTGCGGCTGGTCCGTGCGAGGCGGCAACTGGCCCTGACCGGCGTCCTCCGCAGGCTTGGCTGTCGCCGGACTGGAACCGCCGGACTTCACCGGATCGTTGACCGGCTGGCGCGCAACATCTTCTGCCGCCCGCACCGCTTCCGCGATGGTCGGATCGGATTTGGTCTCGAACCACTCGGCAACTTCCTCCGAATCGTCCTCCGGCTTCGGGAGGTCGTCGTCCGTCGTCGACGGCTCGTAGCGGAACACACCGTCCTGCCCCGGCGCACCGAGCGTCTTGGCGAATCCCTTCAGTGCGTCGCCGAAGTCGCTGGGCACCATCCAGACCTTGTTCGCGTCGCCCTGCGCCATCTCGGGAAGAGTCTGAAGATACTGGTACGCCAGCAGTTCGGGCGTCGGCTTACCCGATTTGATTGCAGCGAAGACCTTTTCGATCGCCTTCGCTTCACCCTGCGCCTGCAGGTACTTGGCGGCCCGGTCACCCTGTGCACGCAGGATCTGCGACTGACGTTCACCCTCGGCGGTCAGGATCGAGGCCTGCTTGGCGCCTTCCGCGGCGAGAATGCGGCTCTGCTTGTCACCTTCGGCAGTCTTGATCGACGACTCGCGGTGGCCCTCGGCCGTGAGAATCGTTGCCCGCTTCTCACGGTCCGCCTTCATCTGCTTCTCCATCGACTCCTGAATCGACGGCGGCGGATCGATGCTCTTCAGCTCGACGCGCGCGACACGCAACCCCCAACGCCCGGTGGCCTCGTCCAGAACGACACGGAGTTGACCGTTGATGGAATCACGCGAGGTGAGGGTCTCTTCGAGTGTCATCCCGCCGACGACGTTACGCAGTGTCGTCGTGGTCAACTGCTCGACCGCGGCGATGTAGTTGCTGATCTCGTACACGGCGGCCTGCGGGTTGGTGACCTGGAAATACACCACGGTGTCGATGGACAGCGTGAGGTTGTCCTGGGTGATCACCGGCTGAGGCGGGAACGACACCACGCGTTCACGCAGATCCACCTTGGCGCGGATGCGGTCCGCGAAGGGAATCAGAAAGGTCAACTGGCCGGACACGGTCCGCGAGTAGCGGCCGAGACGTTCGATCACTGCCGCTTCTGCCTGCGGCACGAGCGCCACCGACTTCGCCACCACCACGGCAACAAGTAGTACGAGTACGACAAGCACTATGAGTGCTTCCATCTAGATTCCCCTCCATACGACGGCGGTTGCACCGTCAATTTCCATTACGGTCACGGTTGTGCCGGGCGGATACACCTCGGTGGGATCCATCGGCCGCGCAGTCCAGACTTCACCGTTGAGCTTCACCTGACCGGTGTCGGAGCCCACCTCTTCGAGAACCAGAGCGGGCTTGCCCGGCAACGCGTCGATACCGGTGGCAATCGCGGGCTGTTGTGAGTAGCGCCGCAACAGCATCGGGCGGACCACGACGAGCAGTCCGATCGACATCACTCCGAAGACGATTGCATCCAGCCACAACGGGAAGTCGGTGACGGCGCTGACCCCGGCCGCAGAGAGCGCACCGCCCGCAAGCATCAGGAGAAAGAAGTCTCCCGTCAACGCTTCCGCTGCGGCGAGCAACACCCCCGCTACCAGCCAAATCAATGCAGCCACAACACCATCTAACCAGAAACGGACGAATCGACGGTGACGAAGTCCACGAGCTGCTCCACAGCACCGATGAGTGGTGCCTCGAGGTCTCGGAACGAACTCACGGCCGAATACACGCGTCGCCAGCCGTCCCGCGGTGAGCCCCATCCCAACTCTTCGCACACCCCGGTCTTCCAGTCCGTGCCGCGCGGAATCTTCGGCCACGCATCGATACCCACCGCAGACGGGCGAACCGCCTCCCACACGTCGATGTACGGATGACCGGTCACGAGCACGTTCGGGCCGAGCCCCGTGGTGAGACCCGATTCCTTGGAGCCGGTCACGAGGTGATCCACGAGCACGCCCACCCGCCGGCCGGGACCCGGCGCGAACTCGGCCAGCCGTTCGGCGAGATTGTCCAGACCCTCGAGATGCTCGACGACCACACCTTCGACCCGCAGGTCGTGTCCCCATACCCGTTCGACGAGGGCGGCATCGTGCACGCCCTCGACCCAGATACGGCTCGCTCGGGCCGTGCGGGCACGTAGTCCCTCCACCTTCGTGGACCCGGAGGCCGAACGCGTGGGGGCAGACTTCTGCGGACGCGAAGTCGGCTTGGTCAAGGTCACGGGACGACCGTCGATCAGGAATGCCGCCTCGCGCATCGCGAACAACCGAGTCCGTCCCGTGCCGTCCTCGAGACGGACGAAGTCACCGTCGTAGGTCTTCTCGAACCCCACTACCGCACCACAGAACCCCGTAGCCGCGTCCTCCGCCACGACACCGCGTTCCGCCGGAACGGTGGGTGCCGGAGCCTTCCGCCTACGCGGGTGCCCTGCAAAGATGTCGCTGTACCTGTCGCCTCCACTCACGGCCGACCACGCTATGCCAGGCGCACCGTTCGCCACATCGCGCCACGCCGACATATGCTGGTTGATCGTGACTTCTCCGAGCGCAACTCTGACCGTGTGGGCCGCCGCGTGGCTCCACGGCCGGAGCGCACCCGACGACGTGGTCGACGCCCTGCACGAATGGGCGCCGATGCATCTGATGTGCGCAGAGAACGCCGTGACGGCCGGCCGTACCGGGCTCCCCTGGCCCGACCCGCAGGACTCGGGTGCCGCTGCACTGCTGCGCACGTTGCGCCAGGACACGGTCGGCGGATCCGACGTGCGGCTCGTTCTCCCGGAGCCGGGTGACGTACGCGGCCTACCGGTCGACACGCCTTTCGCGAAGGCAGCCATGTCCGCGGGTCAAGGTGTGCTGATCGGCCGGACTGGACATACCGGGACCGGTCTCGTTCCCACAGTGGAGGGCCCGGACGTACTCCGATGGACCGCGTTCACCATCCCCGAGGTTCCCCTCGACACCGACGAAATTCCGCTCGGGGAAGCCGAGTACCTGATGCGTGAGACGACCAGGGAGGCTGCGTCGGCAATTTCGGGGTTACAGACCGTGGGCAACGGCACGGCGGTCGATCCACGGAAGCAGATAGCCGAAGATCTCGCACATGCAGGCCGCCACCGCTATCCCGGTTCCACACCACCGCGGGTGCTGCGCGTACTCGACTCCGCAGACAGGGTCGACGCCATTCTCGCCACCGCGGACCGGCTGTCGCCCGTCGATCCACTCAGCGCGGTCGGCTCCGGCACCCTGACGGAGACCCTGCGGCCGTTGAAGAGATCCGTGCGCCTTGCCCGCGCCGCAGCGATCAATTCGACGACGAGGGCCGCCCGGACGTCCTGACCGGCGGCTCGCAGCACCCACCGGCGCACGGAAGTCCGTTCGTCGATGCCCCCAGCAACGGCTCCGTGCCGAGTCGACGAACCGGACCACCCGAAATCTGCTCGTCCACCAGTTCCAGAACCATTCTGGCGAAGCGTTCGTCCGTTCCCGGTGTGGCAACTCGTGTGAATGCGATGCCGAGTTCACGGGCCTTTTCCTCGGCCTCGGTGTCGAGGTCCCACACGACTTCGAGATGATCGGACACGAATCCGACGGGGCACACGATGACGGCCCCTGTATGTGTCTCGGCGAGCCGATCCAGGTGGTCGCAGATGTCCGGCTCCAACCACGGGATGTGTGGTGGCCCCGAGCGTGACTGCCAGACCAGGTCGTAGTCTGCGACTCCCACTGCCGCTGCGGTGAGCCGGGCGGCCTCGGCCACCTGTCGGCTGTAGAGCCGGCCGCCGGCGCCGGGAGGCCCGGCCGCGGCATCGGCCGAGATCGGCACCGAATGCGCGGTGAACACGAGACGCGCCTTCTCGCGGAGGTTCGGTGGCAGACTCAAACGAGCAGCCTGCACCGCGTCGGCGAACGACTCGATCAACAATGGATGGTCGTAGTACTGACGTAGCTTCTGCAATTGGGGCGCGCCGCTACCGACCGCGCCACGCGCGCGCAGGATGTCCTCGTGGTACTGCCGACAACCGGAATATCCGCCCCAGGCGGACGTCGGAAACACCAACGCCGACTTCACGCCGTCCGACCGCATTCGGTCGACGGTGTCCTCGATCATCGGGTGCCAGTTGCGATTACCGAAATAGACCGGCAAACCTTTTGGGGCGCAGGAGAACTCCACCTCGATGCGCGAAATGATGTCGCGGTTCAATGCGTTGATCGGTGAGACGCCACCGAAATGCATGTAGTGCTCGACGACGGCATCGAGGCGTTCGGGTGGTACTCCCCTGCCCGCCGTGACGTTCTCGAGGAACGGGCGTACGTCGTCGGGCTTCTCCGGACCCCCGAACGACAGCACCAGAAGTGCGTCGACATCGTTCATGTCGTCCATCCTGCGTGTTGTCGTTCGGGGCTTGACGTCCGGGGCTTCGGCTGTGTCAGCCGCCCATCGCGTGTGCGCCGCCGTCGACGTAGACGATCGAGGCGGTGGTACCGGGAAGCCAGTCCGACAGCACCGTGCAGACGGTCTTGGCGACCGGCTCGGGGTCGTCGACGTTCCAGCCGATCGGAGCGCGCTCGTCCCATGCCGTGTTGAGCTTGTCCATCTCAGCGGCAGGACCGGTTGCCGTTCCGGCGATGGCCTTGGCAGCAAGCGTCTTGATCGGGCCGGCAGCCACGAGGTTGGAACGGATGCCGCGCCCACCGACCTCCTTGGCGACGAACCTGTTGACCGCCTCGAGGGTGGCCTTCGAGACGCCCATCCAGTTGTAGAACGGCACGGCACGTGACGGGTCGAAGTCCATTCCGACGATCGAAGCGTTGTCGTTCATCACCGGCAGAAGCGCCTTGGCCAACGCTGCATACGAGTACGCCGAGACCTCGAGGGACACGCCGACGTCCGACCAGGGTGCGTCCAGAAAGGGGTTACCCAGGCAGGAGCGCGGCGCGAACGCGATCGAGTGAACGACGCCGTCGATCCCGTTCGGCGCAACCTCACGCACGCGATCGGCGAGAGAGGCCAGGTCTGCCTCGTCCTGTACGTCGAGCGAGATCGCCGGCTGCACGGGCTTCGGAAGACGCTGTGCGATTCGGTCGATGAGTCGCAGACGTTCGAATCCCGTGATGATCACGTTCGCGCCCTGCTCCTGAGCGGTCTTGGCGACGTGAAACGCGATCGACGAGTCGGTGATGATGCCGGTGACCAGAATGGTCTTTCCCTCGAGCAGTCCGCCCATGAGGATTCCTCCTGTGATGAAAGTGAAGTCGATGAAGGTGAAGCGGGTACGACGAGTGGTCAGTGCCCCATTCCGAGGCCGCCGTCGACAGGAATGACCGCGCCGGACACGTACGCGGAATCGTCCGAAGCGAGGAAGCTGACGACCGCCGCGACGTCCTCGGGCTTACCCACCCGCTGCAGCGGGATTGCCTGGACAGCCATATCGCGGTACTTGTCCTCCATGGCCGCAGTCATGTCGGTGTCGATGAAGCCGGGGGCGACCACATTCGCAGTGATCGAACGGGATCCGAGCTCACGGGTCAGAGAGCGGGCGACGCCCACGATTCCGGCCTTGGACGCGGCGTAGTTGACCTGACCGGGGCCGCCGGCCATACCGACGACGGAGCCGAGGAAGACGAAACGTCCGAACCGGCCGCGCAACATCGACCGGGTAGCGCGCTTCGCGACCCGGAAGGCCCCGGTCAGGTTCGCGTCGACGACCTTGGTGAACTGTTCCTCGGTCATGCGCATGATCAGCGTGTCGTCGGTGATCCCGGCGTTGGCGACCACTACCTCGACCGGCCCCTGATGTTCTTCGACCTCTTTGAAGGCACGGTCGACCGAGTCGGCGTCGGTGACGTCGCACTGGACGCCGAACAGGCCGTCCGGTGCGCCCGAACCGCGGTGCGTGACGGCTACCTTGTGGCCGTCCGCCGCCAACCGTTGCGCCACTGCCAGACCGATACCGCGGTTGCCGCCGGTGACGAGGACCGAGCGTGGATTCTCCACGGACCGTGCGGACGCGCCGTTCGTTTCTGCTTGAGACATGCGTTCAACCTATCTGGTCGATTTTCGGAGTGTGTTGTGGACCGGGTTGTGAGAACCACGGTATGAATCGATGTTCTGATCAGGGCAGTCGTTGTCGAAGGACCAGGCCGAGAACGAGGCCCGACGTGGCGAACAGAACGCCGAGGATCAGCCAGGGACGGCTGGCGTCACCGCGGGTGGTTTCGAATCCGATCTGCTCTTCGAGGGTGTCGTACACCGCGCGGAGTTCTTCGAGGCTCGAAGCCGTGAAGAAGCTGCCACCGGACAGATCGGCGATCTCACGCAACGAAGGGTCGTCGACCGGAACACCGATTCGCTGGCCTTCGATATCGACATACCCCGATCGGGTGCCGAACGAAATCGTCGACACCGGCACTCCCTTGTCCTTGGCTTGCCGCGCCGCGGTGAAGCCGCCACGGGGGTCGTCGGAGTTCTCCGGGACCGTCTGCTTGCCGTCCGACAACAGAACGATGCGGGCCGGCGGCGCCTGGTCCCCACCGCCGAGAACGGCCGCAAGCGTGTCGATCGACTGCAACGAGGTGAATACCGCCTCGCCCGTCGCCGTTCGCTCACTCAGTTGCAGGTTGTCGATGGCCGCAGTCGTGGCGTCCCGGTTGGTGGTCGGCGATACGAGAACCGACGCGGTGCCTGCGAAGGCGACGAGGCCGAGGTTGATCCCCGGCGTCAGACCTTCTGCGAACGACTTCGCGGCGTCCTGCGCTGCCGCGAGGCGGCTCGGATCGACGTCGGTGGCCTGCATCGACAACGACACGTCGATCGCGAGGATCACCGTTGCCCGATTCCTCGGCACCCGCTTGTCGTCGGTCGGACCGGCGAGCGCCACCGTGAAGAACACCAATGACAGGACCATCAGGATCGCCGGAATGTGGCGCCACCTACCGGGCCTGGCGGGTGCAACTTTCTCGAGCAGTGCGAAATTGGTGAACCGGAGAGTGTGCTTGTGACGTTGGCGCTGCACCCACAGATAGCCGACGACGAGCCCCGCGATCACCACGAGGAAGAGAAGCCACCACGGTGACGCGAACTGCGAAAGACTCACCTGTGCGACCCCTGATTCATCGCGGTGCCATAACTGTGTTTACGGGCGGACACGAATCGAACGACGTCGGCGATCCAATCACGATCGGTTTCGAGCGACAGCAATGGAGCGCCGCATCGGCGCAGAGCCAGCTCGACATTCGACCGGTGCTCTGCTGCGGCACGTGCGAAGTCGGCACGCAGCTGCGGTGTCGTCGTGAACTCACGCGTTCTACCGGACTCCGGATCGTGCAGCACCACGTCACCGATGTCCGGCAGCTCGAGATCACGGGGATCGAGGACCTCCACCCCGAGGACGTCGTGTCGACCGGAAATCGCCCGCAGCGAGCGCTCCCAGTCGATCGGACCGAGGAAGTCGCTGATCACCACTGCAAGGCCACGCCTGCGCTGCGGACGTCGCAACGATTCGATGGCTCCGTGCAGATCGCCGCGGACCCCGTCGGCGGCGTGCGGTGTGGTCGCGATTCGCCGAAGCATCGCCTGCGCGTTCATGCGGCCGCCGCGCGCCGGAATGCGTACCGTCCGCTCGCCGGTGGACACTATTGCGCCGATGCGGTTGCCGCCGGCGCTGGTGAGGTGGGTGATCGCCGCCGCTGCGGCGATCGCGAGATCCCGCTTCTCACATCCGGCGGTACCGAAATCGAGGCTTGCCGACAAGTCGACGATCAGCCAGGTTTCGAGCTCGCGGTCCGCGACGGACTGTCGGACGTGCGGATGCGTGGTGCGGGCAGTCACCGACCAATCCATCTGACGAACGTCGTCGCCGGGCTGGTACTCGCGAGCGTCGCCCGGTTCCGAACCAGGCCCCGGAATGA
The DNA here is from genome assembly GCF_055231055.1 of Rhodococcus huquni. Classification (NCBI taxonomy): domain Bacteria; kingdom Bacillati; phylum Actinomycetota; class Actinomycetes; order Mycobacteriales; family Nocardiaceae; genus Rhodococcus; species Rhodococcus huquni. Next base: position 473,016 of record NZ_JBUYWE010000001.1, on the reverse strand, counting down.
GGCCGAGGTGATCACCGTGCAGAACGCCGTCGAGCCGCCGCCGTACGGTCAGTTCCAGTGTGCGCAGAGCCGCGGACAACTGTGGGTCACGAAGGTCTCCGGAACGAAACGACGGTGGCGGCGCACCCGCTCGCGTTCCGGCCGCGCGTGCACTCACCGTTGCTGGCTCAGCGCCGCAGATCCTGTGGAGGGCGCCGGTTGGCCTGGTGCTCCCGGTCCTCCGGGCGGAATCGGCGCACCTGCAGGCGTCTGCGTCGGTTGTGCTGCGATCTGTGGGAGGCCCACGGTCTGGAGGATCCGTTGGATCACGTCGTCGGGCGAAACCTCGTCGGCGAGCGCGTCGTAGGACAGAACCAGTCGGTGACGCAGTACGTCCGGAACGACCTCGAGGACGTCCTGGGGCACGACGTAGTCGCGGCCACGGAGCAGTGCCAACGCACGAGCGGAGGCGATGATGCCGAGCGTGGCACGCGGAGACGCACCGTATGCGATCCATCCCTTGACGTCCGGCAGACCGAATTCTTCCGGAGTACGGGTCGCCGAGATGACGCGTACCACGTAGTCGACGAGCGCGTGGTGAACGAACACCTGGCTCGCGACCTTTTGCAGCCGCACCAATTCTTCCGGGCCCAGGATCTGGTGGGGTTCCGGAGCGGCCACGCCCATTCGGTACACGATCTCGCGTTCCTCTTCGACCGATGGGTAGTCGACCAGCACCTTGAACAGGAAACGATCTCGCTGTGCCTCGGGCAGCGGGTAGACACCCTCGTTCTCGATGGGGTTCTGAGTCGCCATCACGAGAAAGGGATCGGGCATGTGGTAGCGCTTGCCGCCGATCGTGACGTGGCGCTCGGCCATGACCTCGAGGAGCGCGGACTGCACCTTCGCGGGCGCACGGTTGATTTCGTCGGCGAGGACGAAGTTGGCGACCACCGGGCCGAGCTCGGTGTCGAACTCCTCACGCCCCTGGCGGTAGATGCGCGTACCGATCAGGTCGGTAGGCACGAGGTCCGGTGTGAACTGAACGCGGGAGAAGGTGCCACCGACAACCTTCGCGAAAGTCTCGACCGCGAGCGTCTTGGCGACGCCGGGGACACCTTCGAGAAGAACGTGTCCCTTGGCCAGAAGACCGACGAGGATTCGTTCGACCAGACGGTCCTGACCGACGATGACACGCTTGACCTCGTAGACCGCCCGCTCGAGGGTCTGCACGTCGTTCGCGAGGCTCTGCGACGGCGGTGTGGGCGTCGACTTCGCACCGGATCCGTTGGTCGCTACCGACCCTGTCGAACCCGACCCGGTCTGGCCTGCAGTCGCGGCGCGATCCGGTGAGCCGGAGTCCTTCCCTGCCGAACCGTTCGCTCCCGCATCGTCACGTGAGGTCACCAAGAATCCACCGCTTTCACCTAGATCGTTCTGCCCGAGTCACGTACTTGCTCAACTGTTCCAGGTGCAAGCAACCCCCGCCGTAACCACACGCGATCCGCTTCACGGAGTCCTCGGTCGCCTTGAACAAGTCGTTTCCGGACACGTCCCGACGATGCCGCCACGACGTGTCCATCATGATCTACGACACCATACGGACAGCGTACGGGGTCATGCCATCCCATCGCACCGGAGAGACCTTCACGGACGATCCCGACTGCGGGGCCTCGAGCATCTCACCGTCGCCGAGATAGAGAGCCACGTGCTGGCTCGCGTTGGGCCCATAGAACAGCATGTCGCCACGCTTCATCTGCGACGAAGGGATCTGCTCCCCCGCTGTGTACTGGTAGCCGGTGTAGTGCGGAAGGGAAATTCCGATTCCGGCGAAGGCGTAGATCATCAGGCCGGAGCAGTCGAAGCCGACCTTGTTGAAGTCGCCGTAGCTGTCGGCGACACCGCCGTCGCGAATGCCCTTGGTCGGCCCGTTCTCGTCGCCGCCGCCCCACGCGTAGGTGACACCCATCTGTGACATCCCGCGGTCGATCACGGTCTCGATCGCGGCTTCGCCGGTGAGCGTCGAGCCCGGCGACTCGGTCTCGGATCCTTCCTCGGTCCACTCGTCGTCCGAAGACTCGTCATCGGTGTACTCGTCGTCCGGGGTCACCTCGCCGCTCGCCGGCTCTTCGAGGGCCGTGTGCGGTCGTTGTCCGGCAGCGAGCGCGGCGGCACGGTCGCGAGCCTCCTGATTCGCAGCGAGGCGCGCTGTGGCCTGCGCAGCGGCTTCCTTGGCCGCTGCGGCAAGCGCTGCATTCTGGGCTTCTTCGACCCTGCGCTGCTCGTCCCACGACGCATATGCGTCGCGCTGCCCCTGTAGGCCGGAGGCCTGGCCGCGGGCTGCATCGAGTTGTGTCTGTGCGGCGGTGCGGTCGGCTTCGATGGCCGCCTTCTTGTTCGTCTGCTCGGCCAGTGCATCCCTGGCTACCTGAATCGAGTCCTCCGCCTCGGCCTTCTTCGACTCCGCTGCGGAAGCGGCGGCATCCGCCTCTTCCTTGGCCGCGCGGTTCTCGGAATTGCGATTGGCCTGCTCGGTCCGCGCCCGCTGTAATCCGTCCAGGACAGCATTCTGGTTTGCGGCGAGCAGTTTGAGGACCTGGGCACGGTCCAGGACGTCACCCGGACCCTTCGCGCCGAGGTAAGTCGAAATCGACGAGACGTTGGAGCCCTGCGTGTAGCTCGACACGGCGAACTTGTCGAAATCGGTCTGTGCGAATTCGATCATCGCGCCGGCATCGCGAAGTGCCTGCTGCGACAGATCGACCGCGTGTGCTGCCGCGTCGACGACGCCTCGTGCGTTCTGCAGGTCGACGAGCGCGCGGTTGACGTCCTCACGCTTGATGGCGACCGCGTTGTCGAGCTGCGCGAGTTGTGCGTCTGCCTGGGCCACCCTGTTGATGAGATCGCTCACCTGAGCGACACCGGAGTGGACCTGGGTATCGGCGTGCTGAATCTGTTCGTCGCTGGGGTTCGGTGGCGGGGGCGGCACTGCTGCCGCCAATCCCGGGGTACTCCCGACGAGAGCGCCGACGATGCTGATACCGATCAAGAGGCGCGCACCGCGACTTCTCGGGCGGGAGCGACTCCAGCGGTACTGGCCGCTCGGCGATTGTCGCTTCACAAATCTCTCCCTCGGTTCCGACACCGAACGCGACGAGTCGTGTCCGGAGCGGGGAGGTCCGCACCGCAGTCGGCTCCACCTGTGGACGGATACGCCGCACCACGACTGTCGCCACACCTGACGACAATCACCAACTGCGACACTTCTTCCCCAAAAGCGCCAGATGCACCGTACGACACTTCCGGACGCTTTGGAAACTTTGGCCACAAATAACACACTGGTAATTCGCCGAAAGTGAATCCGAAGTGAATTCCCAACTGGCCGGGCACAACTGCGCACACAAAGAAGTTCGGCCACCGATTCGCATCGGTGGCCGAACTTTCACTCGAGTTTTCTGCGGTTACCCGTCGACGTCCCGTACGGAACTGTCGGAGTTGCCCGATTGCGTGGTCCCGCCCGAATCGGGAGTGCTCGAATTCGTTGCACCCGTATCCGTCGTTTTCGAAACGGCCGAAGAAGTGCGAGCACTACGAATCTTCGCAAGCAACGTAAGTGCCCCTGCCACAACGACAACGAAGATCACGACGAGTGTCATGAGTGCCCAGGGCGGACCGGGCTCCACGATCTCGTCGAGGAAGTTGTTCGCTGCGTCGACCGAACTGTCGGTATACGTGCGGTCCTGCCCGCCCTCGAGTTGAACACGGCTGATCGAATCACTGAACGTGCCGACCCAGCTCGGACTCAGGACCAAAACCGTGCCGCCGTCCTCGGTGCCCACTTCGGTTGCGAGATCGCGCAATTGAGAATCCCGACCCGGATCCTTGTCCAAAACCACGATGCGCAGGTCGATGTCGTGTTCCTTTGCCCGGTGCACGACATCGACAAGGTCGCCGACCAGCTTGTCGGGCGCGGATACGGAATCGTCCGCCACGTCCTCGAGAATCTCCGACAGCTCCACCTTGGGTGGAACGTCCGCAGCCATCGGTCGGACCACCGAATCGACAGGAAGCGCGAACAACGGCGATGCGTCGTGCGCATGGTTCACAGCACTGGTAAGAGTCACAGTGGCAATTGGGTCAGACATCTCTCATCCGGATTGCTGTAGGAACGTCGGTCTCGCGTGAAGACTTCCGTGAACACTACGTGAGGCAGGGTTGCCGTACGAGGTCACGGGTCGTCCGCCTGCTTCTCGTGTCGTTGCTCGTTTCGTTGCGGCGGGGCGACGTCTCCGTGAAGATTGAGTGTGTACGCGCTGCCCGAATCCTCACAGGACAAGCGTACTGTTAGACTTGTACTGAGACACCGCGGCGACACGACTCCCGCACCGTCTCGTTCAGCCGTCGACACAGCCCCGTCGGCGGCCACCCCTCATACACGAGTGGAGCTGACGTGAGCACCAGTATTGATTCGTTCGGCGCCAAGGGAACCCTCGAGGTCGGAGAGAACTCTTACGAGATCTTCCGCCTCTCGGCCGTGCCCGGCACCGAAAAATTGCCCTACGCATTGAAGGTCCTCGCCGAGAACCTTCTCCGCACCGAAGACGGTGCGAACATCACCGCCGACCACATCCGCGCCATTTCCGGATGGGATCCCTCGGCACAACCCAACGTCGAGATCCAGTTCACGCCGGCGCGCGTGATCATGCAGGACTTCACCGGCGTTCCGTGCATCGTCGACCTCGCCACCATGCGTGAAGCGGTCACGACCCTCGGCGGCGACGCCGACAAGGTGAACCCGCTGTCCCCTGCCGACATGGTCATCGACCACTCCGTCATCCTCGACGTGTTCGGCAGCGAAGACGCCCTCGAGCGCAACGTCGACCTCGAGTACCAGCGCAACGGCGAGCGTTACCAGTTCCTGCGCTGGGGCCAGGGCGCATTCGACGACTTCAAGGTCGTCCCCCCGGGAATGGGCATCGTCCACCAGGTGAACATCGAGTACCTGGCTCCCACCGTCATGACCCGTAACGGTCAGGCGTACCCCGACACCTGCGTCGGCACCGACTCGCACACCACGATGGTCAACGGCCTCGGCGTGCTCGGTTGGGGCGTCGGCGGTATCGAGGCAGAGGCGGCCATGCTCGGCCAGCCCGTGTCGATGCTGATCCCCCGCGTCGTCGGCTTCAAGCTGTCGGGTGAGATCCAGCCCGGCGTCACGGCTACGGACGTCGTTCTGACTGCCACCGAGATGCTTCGCCAGCACGGCGTCGTCGGCAAGTTCGTCGAGTTCTACGGCAAGGGCGTCGCGCAGGTTCCGCTCGCGAACCGCGCCACCCTCGGCAACATGAGCCCCGAGTTCGGTTCCACCGCCGCGATCTTCCCGATCGACGAAGAGACCATCAACTACCTGCGCCTCACCGGCCGCAGCGACGAGCAGCTCGCGCTCGTCGAGGCGTACGCCAAGGAACAGGGCATGTGGCACAACCCCGAGAACGAGCCCGTGTACTCGGAGTACATCGAGCTCGATCTCAACACGGTCGTCCCCTCCATCGCCGGCCCGAAGCGTCCGCAGGACCGCATTCTGCTCTCCGATGCCAAGACGGCATTCCGCAAGGACATCCACAACTACGTGGAGGAGAACCACCCGGCCGAGCACACCCAGCTCGACGAGGCTGTCGAGGAGTCCTTCCCGGCGAGCGATCCGGCCACCCTCTCCTTCGCCGACGACGGCGCAGTGAACGTGCAGTCGGCGGCCAACGGCTCCGAGGGACGCCCCTCCAAGCCGGTCAAGGTCCTCTCGGACACCCACGGCGAGTTCGTTCTGGATCACGGTGCCGTGGTCGTCGCGGGTATCACCTCCTGCACCAACACCTCGAACCCGTCCGTCATGCTCGGTGCGGCTCTCCTGGCTCGCAACGCAGTCGAGAAGGGTCTGTCCACCAAGCCGTGGGTCAAGACCAACATGGCACCCGGCTCGCAGGTCGTCACCGACTACTACGAGAAGGCCGGCCTGTGGCCCTACCTCGAGAAGCTCGGCTACTACCTCGGTGGTTACGGCTGCACCACGTGCATCGGTAACACCGGACCGCTGCCGGAAGAGATCTCGAAGGCGATCAACGACAACGACCTGACCGCCACTGCAGTCCTGTCCGGTAACCGTAACTTCGAGGGTCGCATCTCCCCCGACGTGAAGATGAACTACCTGGCTTCGCCGCCGCTGGTCATCGCATACGGCATCGCCGGCACCATGGACTTCGACTTCGAACACGATTCCCTCGGCAAGGACGCCGACGGCAACGAGGTGTTCCTGAAGGACATCTGGCCGTCCGCGAAGGAGATCGAGGAGACCATCCAGTCCTCGATCAGCCAGGACATGTTCCGCAAGTCCTACGCCACCATCTTCGCCGGTGACAGCCGTTGGCAGAACCTCTCCACCCCCGAGGGCGACACGTTCGCTTGGGACGAGAAGTCCACCTACGTGCGGAAGCCACCGTACTTCGACGGCATGACCAAGGAGCCGGCTCCGGTCGAGGACATCAAGGGCGCTCGCGTCCTCGCTCTGCTCGGCGACTCGGTCACCACCGACCACATCAGCCCGGCAGGCCCGATCAAGGCGGGTACTCCCGCTGCGCAGTACCTCGAGGCCAACGGTGTCGAGCGCAAGGACTTCAACTCCTTGGGCTCACGTCGCGGTAACCACGAGGTCATGATTCGCGGAACGTTCGCGAACATCCGCCTCCGGAACCAGCTCCTCGACGACGTCTCGGGTGGTTACACCCGCGACTTCACCCAGGAGGGTGGACCGCAGTCCTTCATCTACGACGCGTCGCAGAACTACCAGAAGGCCGGCATCCCGCTGGTCGTGCTGGGCGGCAAGGAGTACGGCTCCGGTTCTTCGCGTGACTGGGCAGCCAAGGGCACTTCGCTCCTGGGTGTCAAGGCCGTCATCACCGAGTCGTTCGAGCGTATTCACCGCTCCAACCTCATCGGCATGGGCGTTGTCCCCCTTCAGTTCCCCGAGGGCGAGAGCGCGACGTCGCTCAAGCTCGACGGCACCGAGACGTTCGACATCGTCGGCGTCGAGAAGCTGAACGAAGGCGTGACGCCGAAGACGATGGCTGTGACAGCAACCAAGACCGACGGCACCAAGGTCGAGTTCGACGCCGTGGTCCGCATCGATACCCCCGGTGAGGCGGATTACTACCGCAACGGTGGCATCCTGCAGTTCGTGCTTCGCAACATGATCAAGGGCTAGTTCACCAGCCGAACCGACACGCGGCGGACTCAGCTCGAGGGCTGAGTCCGCCGCGTGCTTTCGGAACGCGAGACGAGGACGGGAAGAAGTGCCCAAGGTCAGTGAAGACCAGCTCGCAGCACGGCGCAGCCACATCTTGGCCGGCGCGCGCCGGTGTTTCGCCGAATTCGGTTACGACGGCGCTACGGTGCGTCGTCTCGAAGAGGTGACCGGAATGTCGCGTGGTGCGATCTTCCACCATTTCAAGGACAAGGACGGACTGTTCCTCGCCCTTGCACACGAGGATGCGACGCGGATGGCCGACGTCGTTGCAGAAGAAGGTCTCGTGCAGGTGATGCGGGACATGCTGGCGAAGCCGGAAGACTTCGACTGGCTGGGTACCCGGTTGGAGATTGCGCGACGGCTTCGTACGGACCCGGAGTTCCGGAAGAGTTGGTCGTTGCGTTCGGCCGAACTGACCGAGGCCACCGCAGCCCGACTCACCCGTCAGAAGTCGGCGGGACGGCTGCGCGACGACGTTCCCACCGAGGTGCTGATCGGCTACCTCGATCTCGTCATGGACGGACTCGTGGCGCGGATCGCGTCCGGGCATGCCGGTGACAATCTGCAGTCCGTGCTCGACCTCGTAGAGGAGTCCGTCCGGCGCAGCCGCTGACCGATCACGCCGATCGGTGTGCGCCGCCTCGACCACGCAACTCGACGCCGGCCTCTGCAAGGACGTTGCGGACGAATCCGTACGAGCGCCCCATCTCCGCTGCCAGGGACCGGATGCTGGCACCTTTGTCGTACCTTGCGCGCAGCTTCTCCCGAAGGTCGATTCGCGATGTTCCGGTGACGCGGGCACTTTTTGCGAACACACCGATGTCGGACATGGGATCCTCCAGTCGACGAGCGACGGTAGTTCCACCCTAGAGCGCGCGTGTGTATCCGATCAACGGACGCGAAGCAGTCGGCCGGCCCTGGAACTCAGGCGAGCGTGATGAGATCGAGGTACTCCTGCGACCAATGATCTTCGGTTCCGTCCGGCAACAGAATCACCCGCTCTGGATCGAGTGCCTCGGCCGCACCCGGGTCGTGAGTCACGAGCACGACGGCACCTTTATAGCTGCGCAGTGCGTCGAGCACCTGCTCGCGCGAGATGGGATCAAGGTTGTTGGTGGGCTCGTCGAGCAGAAGGACGTTTGCTGCCGACGAGACGAGGCCCGCGAGCGCCAGTCGAGTCTTCTCGCCACCGGACAGGGTCCCGGCGGGCTGTTCGAGCTGCGGGCCGGTGAACATGAAGGCACCGAGGAGCGACCGAAGCTCCTGCTCCCCCGTGTCCGGAGCCGCGTGCCGGATGTTCTCCCACACGGAAGCGTTGTCGTCCAACGTGTCGTGTTCCTGCGCGAAGTAACCGATCTTCAGGCCGTGGCCGGGTTCCAGCCCGCCCGCGTCCGGCTCTTCGGTTCCGCCCAGCAGGCGAAGCAAGGTGGTCTTGCCGGCGCCGTTGAGTCCCAGCACGACCACACGCGACCCGCGATCGATCGCGAGATCGACGCCGGTGAAGATCTCGAGAGACCCGTAGACCTTCGTCAGGTTCTTCGCCATCAACGGGGTCTTGCCGCATGCGGCTGGTTCCGGGAACCGGATGTGGGCGACCTTGTCCGACACCCGTTCGGCATCGAGATCTTCCATCAATTTGTCGGCACGTTTGGCCATGTTCTTGGCAGCGACGGCCTTCGTGGCCTTTGCGCCCATCTTTGCCGCCTGAACCCGCAGCACGCCGGCCTTCTTCTCGGCGTTGGCGCGTTCACGGCGACGCCGCTGCTCGTCCGTTGCGCGTGCGTCCAGGTACTTCTTCCAGCCCATGTTGTAGACGTCGGCCTCGCCGCGCACGGCGTCGAGGAACCACACGCGATTGACGACGTCGTTCAGGAGGTCGACGTCGTGACTGATGACCACCAGGCCACCCTCGTGACTCTGCAGGAAGCCACGCAACCACGTGATCGAGTCGGCGTCGAGGTGGTTGGTGGGCTCGTCGAGGAGCAATGTCGTGTCCGAACGCCCGCCGCTGCCGTCCGAGGCAGCGAACAGAATTCGAGCGAGCTCCACACGGCGACGCTGACCGCCGGAAAGTGTGTGCAATTGCTGGTCGAGGATGCGATCGGCCAGCCCGAGGCTGTTGCAGATTCGGGCGGCCTCGGACTCGGCAACGTACCCGCCCAGTGCGGAGAACCGGTCTTCGAGCTGGCCGTACTTCTTCACGGCCTTGTCGCGTGCATCGTCGTCGACGACCTCGGACATCAGGATCTGCTGCTTCTCCATGTCGCGCAGGAGTGCATCGAGCCCACGCGCGGACAGAACTCGGTCCTTCGCGAGGACATCGAGGTCGCCCTCTTTCGGGTCCTGCGGGAGATAACCCAGATCACCGGTACGGACGACAGCACCCGCGTACGGCTCACCTTCGCCGGCCAGGATGCGCAGCGTGGTCGTCTTTCCCGCACCGTTTCTGCCGACCAGACCGATTCGGTCCCCTGGCTGAATGCGCAGGGCAGGCCCAGGCGCAGTGAGCAAGGTCCGCACACCTGCACGAACTTCCAGGTCGGTGGCGGTAATCAACAGAACTCCTCGTGGTCGGTCGACCGGTCGATGTCAGAATGCCCCCTGTCGAGGACAAGAACCACCGAGTTTACCGCCCATCGGCGCTCTCCCCGACCACGTACAGAGTGACTCCGCTAACCGCGAGACCCCCACTTCGATGATTTTCGGGTGGTGATGCGGGTGGTTCGTAACGTCGACAGTCGGGTGAGCGGAGGGAACGGAACCTTCGCGACGCGACGCTATTCCGGGTATCCAGGTATTCCGTCACGTCCCGAGGTAAGAACAGTAGCGTTTCTGCGCCCGGAGGAAGCTCGCGACTACCGTCCTGTGGATGGTTGACGACCCACACCTCCCCGACGTCGTGATCGTCGGTCTCGGGCCGGCCGGGCGCGCCCTCGCACATCGTTGCCTTGCCCGAGGACTGAACGTTGTGGCAGTCGACCCCTCCCCTGATCGGGCGTGGGCGCCGACATACGCCGCATGGGAAGACGAGATTCCGCAGTGGCTCGATGCGTCGGTGATCGCTTCCCGTATCCCCTACCCCACCGTGCGTGCCAACCGTGTCCACACACTCGAACGCACCTATTGCGTATTCGATACTGTTGTACTGCAATCAATACTCGACACCAGCAAAGCACGTGTCGTCGCAGGTAGAGCAGTGTCCGTGGAAGGGACCTCGGTAACTCTCGAAGATGGCTCGGTGCTGTCTGCACGGTATGTCGTCGACGTTCGAGGTACCGGAAACAGCCGCGACCTCGCACGGCAGAGTGCCTACGGCATCTTCCTGGATCGCGGTGATGCGGCCCCCGCCCTCGAAGGGCAATCGGCCTGGTTCATGGATTGGAAAGCCGACAACGGCGCGTCGGCCGACGAGCCTCCCTCGTTCCTCTACGCAGTCCCGACGGCCTCCGGTCGAATGCTTCTCGAGGAGACCTGCCTCGTCGGCTCCCCTCCCCTGCCCGTCCAAGAGCTTCGGCGACGGCTGACCACGCGTCTCGTGTCGAGAGGCGTCTCGCTCTCCGACAGCCCGGAGACCGAGGTAGTGAACTTCGTCGTGGAAGCTCCGCGGCGCCGGCGCTCCGGCCTCGCCTACGGCGCCCGCGGTGGCCTGATCCACCCGGGAACGGGATACAGCGTCGCTGCTGCCCTCGCTCATGCGGATCAGGTGTCTGCTGCCCTCGCGGACGCCACCGCATCGCCCTCGACGTTGTGGTCGCCGTCCGCTCGCGTTGTCGCTGCGTTGCGTCAGGCGGGCCTGCGGGTCCTACTCGACCTCGATGCCTCCACGACACGTGACTTCTTCGAGGCGTTCTTCACCAGTCCAGCCGAACTACAACGCGCATATCTGTCGTCTCGAACGGATACGAGGAGAATTCTCCTCGCCATGGGAAGCGTGTTTCGGCGGTGTCCCGGCGGACTGCGCTACCTGATCATGCGGGCAGTATTTCGGCGATGAACCTCGCGCAAGTGCGCGATTGCGATCATGATGGAACCCATGCGTTCGATATGGAAAGGCTCGATAGCGTTCGGATTGGTCAATGTGCCTGTCAAGGTCTATTCGGCCACCGAAGACCACGACATTCGCTTCCACCAGGTCCACGCCAAGGACGGCGGTCGGATCAAATACAACCGCGTGTGCTCCGAATGCGGAAATGTCATCCAGTTCGCCGACATCGACAAGGCCTACGACTCTGACGACGGGGTCCGCGTGATTCTCGACGACGACGATTTCAACAAACTTCCGGCCGCTGAAAAACACGAAATCCCCGTGCTCCAGTTCGTTCCTACCGACCAGATCGACCCGATTCTCTTCGAGAAGAGTTACTACCTCGAGCCGGACTCGACTTCGCCGAAGGCGTACGTGCTGCTGTCCACCACCTTGGCCGAAAGCGACCGGACCGCACTCGTTCATTTCACGTTGCGTCAACGGACGAGGCTCGCCGCAATGCGATCACGCGACGGCGTACTCGTGATCCAAACCCTGCTGTGGCCGGACGAGGTACGCGCGGCCGAGTTCCCATCGCTGGAGGGCGCGGAGAAGCCGAAACCCAAGGAACTGGCCATGGCCGACACTCTCGTCGAAAGCATGGCCGAGGACTTCGATCCGACCGCGTTCACCGACGAATATCAGGTGCAACTGCGTGAGCTACTCGACGAGATGATCAGTTCCGGCGGCAAGAAGGTCGTGCCGGTCGAAGCCGCCGAAACGTCCGGAGAGGACGCCGAGGTCGTCGATCTCGTTGCGGCTCTCCAACGCAGCGTGGAAGCTGCCGGAAAGTCCGCCAAGGGAGGAAAGTCGTCGAAGTCGGGCGACGCGAAGCCCGCCAAGTCGGCAAAGAAGGCTGCGACCGGGCGTAGCTCCACGCGAAAGACCGGCTAGACGGTGAATCCGAGGGCGCGAAGCTGCTCGCGGCCGTCGTCGGTGATCTTGTCCGGGCCCCACGGCGGCAGCCAGACCCAGTTGATCTTCAGTTCTTCGCAGATTCCGCTCCGGACCAAGGCGCCACGTGCCTGATCCTCGATGACATCCGTGAGTGGGCATGCCGCGGACGTCAGGGTCATGTCGACGGTGACGGTGTTGTCGTCCTCGGTGATTCCGTAGACCAGTCCCAGATCGACCACGTTGATGCCGAGTTCGGGGTCGACGACGTCGCGCATCGCCTCTTCGAGGTCGTCCAGTCGCTCCGCAGGCGGAACAGTGCCGGTCGAACGGGCCGCGTCGTACGTGGCCGTCGACTCGGTGGTCGTCTCGGCTTCCGAAGCCTGAGTCTCGCTCATGATGCGTGTCCTCCGATTCGTGCGGGTTCGTCTTCCATTATTCGAACAACCGCATCCTTGAATGCCATCCATCCCAGCAACGCGCATTTCACGCGGGCCGGGTACTTCGATACTCCGACGAAGGCGATCCCGTCGCCGAGGACATCCTCGTCGCCCTCCACCTTGCCGCGGCTGCTCACCATCTCGTTGAAAGCGGCCACCGTCTCGAGAGCCTCGTCCACCGGCATCCCGATCACCTGATCGGTGAGCACGGAGGTGGCGGCCTGGCTGATCGAGCAGCCCTGCCCGTCGTACGAGACGTCACCCACTGTTCCGTCGTCGGCGATGTGGACACGGAGCGTCACCTCGTCGCCACACGTCGGATTGACGTGATGAACTTCGGCCCCGTAAGGCTCGCGCAGGCCACGTGCGTGCGGATGCTTGTAGTGGTCCAGGATCACTTCCTGGTACATCTGTTCCATACGCATCAGTCGGCCACCCCGAAGAAGTCACGGGCACGACGGATCGCCGCAGCGAGCGCGTCCACCTCGTCGAGGGTGTTGTACAGGGCAAACGACGCCCGCGCGGTCGCTGCCACCCCGAAGCGCTTGTGCAGCGGCCAGGCGCAGTGGTGTCCGACACGGACGGCCACACCCTCGTCATCGAGAATCTGACCGAGATCGTGGGCGTGTATCCCGTCGACGACGAACGACACCGCGCCGCCTCTGTCCTCCGGCGAAGTCGGTCCGACGATGCGGAGCCCAGGAATCGACGAGAGTGCCTCCAGAGCGGCCGCCGTGAGCGCGTGCTCGTGCGCGGCGACAGCGTCCATCCCGATGTCGTTCAGGTAGGTCACAGCTGCGCCGAGACCCACCACCTGTGACGTCATGGGTACACCGGCCTCGAACCGTTGCGGCGGCGCCGCGAACGTCGTGGCCTCCATCGTGACCGTCTCGATCATCGAGCCGCCGGTGATGAACGGTGGCATCGCATTCAGCAGCTCACGCCGGCCGTACAACACTCCGACGCCCGACGGCCCGAGCATCTTGTGCCCGGAGAAGGCCGCGTAGTCGACACCGAGATCGTGGAAGTCCACCGACATGTGCGGTACGGACTGGCACGCGTCGAGGACCACCAGAGCACCGACGGCCTTCGCGCGGCGAACCAACTCCTCCACCGGAGCCACGGCACCTGTCACGTTCGACTGGTGCGTGAACGCGACGACCTTGACCGCATCGGAGAGCTCGCCTCCGGCGGGAGCCTGCGACTCGCCGCCATGCAACTGCTCGAGATCGATACGACCGTCGTCGGTGACGCCGTACCACCGCAGGGTTGCCCCCGTTCGACGGGCGAGTTCCTGCCACGGCACGAGGTTGGCGTGATGCTCCAGTTCGGTGATCACGATTTCGTCGCCCGGTCCGACTTTCCGGTCGAATCGGTCGTCACCGAGTACGTAGGTGACCACATTGAGCGCTTCGGTCGCGTTCTTGGTGAACACGATCTCGTCGCTGTCCACACCGACGAACCCGGCGATCAGTTCGCGGGCGCCCTCGTAGGCGTCCGTCGCTTCTTCTGCCAGCTGATGCGCACCTCGGTGAACCGCCGCATTACACGTGGTCAGAAACTCGCGTTCCGCATCGAGCACCTGATTCGGGCGCTGCGAAGTCGCTCCCGAATCGAGATAGACGAGCGGTTTGCCGTCGCGCACGGTGCGCCCCAGGATCGGGAAGTCCTCCCGAATCCTGGTGACGTCCAGTGCGCGCACCGAAGTGGTCATCTGTGTTTACGCTCCCTGGGTTGCGGAGGCCTGGTTCGCTGCGGCCTGAGTGAAACGCTCGTAGCCGTTGGCCTCGAGTTCGTCGGCAAGCTCGGGCCCACCGGACTCGACGATGCGACCGTCCACGAACACGTGAACGAAATCGGGAGTGATGTACCGCAGGATCCGGGTGTAGTGCGTGATGAGCAGGATTCCGCCGTTTTCACGATCCTTGTACCGGTTGACTCCCTCGGAGACGACCCGCAACGCATCGACGTCCAAGCCCGAGTCGGTCTCGTCGAGGATCGCGATCCGCGGCTTCAGGAGGCCGAGCTGCAAAATCTCGTGACGCTTCTTCTCGCCACCGGAAAATCCCTCGTTGACGCTGCGCTCACCGAACGACGGGTCGATGTCGAGCTCGCTCAGCGACTCCTTGACCTCTTTCACCCAGTGACGGAGCTTGGGCGCTTCACCGCGTACCGCAGTTGCCGCGGTACGAAGGAAGTTCGACATCGACACACCGGGGACCTCCACGGGGTACTGCATCGCAAGGAAGAGTCCGGCACGCGCCCGCTCGTCGACGCTCATCTCCAGGACGTCTTCACCGTTGAGAGTGATCGACCCGGACGTGATCTGGTACTTCGGGTGTCCCGCGATGGCGTACGACAGCGTCGACTTTCCGGAGCCGTTCGGGCCCATGATCGCGTGCGTCTCGCCCGAGCGAACCGTCAGGTTCACGCCCTTGAGGATGTTGATCGGGTCGGCATTGACGTCGGTGTTCGCGACATCGACGTGGAGATCGCGGACTTCGAGAACGGAGTTCTCGGGAAGGGAGTTTTCAGGAGTAGACATTCTGTTCCTTCGAAATTATGAGGATTGCCGGCAAAGGGATGGCGTCAGACGCCGACGGCGGCCAGTTCGGTTTCGACGGCTGCCTCGAGGCGTTCACGCAGTTCGGGAACCGCGATCTTGTTGATGATCTCGTGGAAGAAGCCGCGGACGACCAGGCGGCGAGCCTGCTCCTCTGGAATACCGCGAGCACGCAGGTAGAACAGCTGCTCGTCGTCGAACCGCCCGGTGGCGCTGGCATGGCCGGCGCCGACGATCTCACCGGTCTCGATCTCGAGGTTCGGAACCGAATCGGCGCGAGCACCATCGGTGAGAACCAGGTTGCGGTTGAGCTCGAACGTGTCGGTCCCCTCCGCCTCTGCACGGATCAGCACGTCACCGATCCAGACGGTGTGCGCGTCCGGCTTGCCGGAACCGGGATCGCCCTGCAGCGCACCCTTGTAGACCACATTGGACTTGCAGTGCGGCTGCGAATGATCGACGAGCAGTCGCTGCTCGAAATGTTGACCCGCGTCCGCGAAGTAGAGCCCGAGCAACTCGGCGTCACCACCGGGTCCGGTGTACTTCACCGTGCCGGTCAGCCGGACGAGATCGCCGCCGAGGCTCACGTTGGTGTGCCGCAGAACGGAGTCACGTCCCAGACGCGCATGGTGGGCCGTCACGTGAACGGCGTCGTCCTCCCAGTCCTGGACAGCGACGACAGTCAGCCGGGCGCTGTCACCGAGAACGAATTCGACGTTCTCCGCGTACGTTCCGCTCCCGCGATGGTCGAGGACGACGGTCGCGTTCGCGAACTCTTCGAGACGGATCTGGAGATGCCCGAATGCAACCTTGTCCTTGCCCGGACCGGTCACGATCACGTTGACGGTCTCGGGTACTTCCACCTCACGGCCGACCGTCACCACGGTGGCCGACTCGAAGGACGAGTACGCCTGCGCCGCAATACGGTCGGCGGGAGCGCCGCCCTGTCCGAGCCGCTCGTCGGTACGTGCGACCGTCTCGACCTTCACGGTGTCGGGACCGTTCACCTCGGTGGACGCTGCCCCGGACGCCACGGCGGTGCCGTCGTGCAATCCGCGGAGCCGGCGAAGCGGCGTGAATCGCCACACCTCGTCGCGGCCACCCGGGACCTCGAAAGCATTCACGTCGTACGAGGTGAAGACTTCACCCTTGTTGACGATCGGCGATCCGGTTGCGGTCCGCGTCGGGTTCTCCCCCGCGACGGCTCCCGTCACGCCGAGCTTGTCGACATCGGTTCGGTTGACATCGGTTTCTGGCGTGGTCACTAACCCACCGCCCCTTCCATCTGCAGTTCGATCAGGCGGTTGAGTTCGAGCGCGTACTCCATCGGGAGTTCCTTGGCGATGGGCTCGACGAACCCGCGCACCACGGTGGCCATTGCCTCGTCCTCGGTCAATCCGCGACTCATGAGGTAGAACAACTGGTCGTCGCTCACCTTCGACACCGTCGCCTCGTGCCCCATCGTCACGTCGTCCTCACGGATGTCGACGTACGGGTAGGTGTCCGAGCGACTGATCTGGTCCACGAGCAACGCGTCACACTTCACCGTGGACTTGGAGCCGTGGGCGCCCTTGTTCACCTGCACGAGTCCTCGGTACGACGACCGGCCGCCGGCACGTGCGACCGACTTGCTGATGATCGTGGACGACGTGTGGGGTGCGAGGTGCAGCATCTTCGCGCCGGTGTCCTGGTGCTGGCCCTCACCTGCGAAAGCCACCGAGAGAACCTCGCCACGTGCGTGCTCGCCCATCATCCAGACGGCCGGGTACTTCATGGTGACCTTCGACCCGATGTTGCCGTCGACCCACTCCATGGATCCGCCGGCCTCGACCTTGGTGCGCTTGGTGACCAGGTTGTACACGTTGTTCGACCAGTTCTGGATGGTCGTGTAGCGGCAGTGGCCGCCCTTCTTCACGATGATCTCCACGACTGCCGAGTGCAGGGAGTCCGACTTGTAGATGGGCGCGGTACATCCCTCGACGTAGTGCACCGAAGCGTCCTCGTCGACGATGATGAGAGTGCGCTCGAACTGGCCCATGTTCTCGGTGTTGATGCGGAAGTACGCCTGCAACGGGATGTCCACGTGGACGCCCGGAGGAACGTAGATGAACGAGCCGCCCGACCAGACCGCCGTGTTCAGCGCGGAAAACTTGTTGTCGCCTGCCGGAATGACCGAGCCGAAGTACTCCTTGAAGAGCTCGGGGTGCTCACGCAGACCCGAATCCGTGTCGAGGAAGATGACGCCCTGCGACTCGAGGTCCTCACGGATCGAGTGGTAGACGACCTCCGACTCGTACTGCGCGGCCACACCTGCGACGAGGCGCTGCTTCTCCGCTTCGGGGATGCCCAGCTTGTCGTAGGTGTTCTTGATGTCCTCGGGAAGATCTTCCCAGTTCTCGGCCTGCTTCTCGCTCGAGCGGACGAAGTACTTGATGTTGTCGAAGTGGATGCCTTCGAGATTCGAGCCCCAGTTCGGCATGGGCTTCTTGTCGAAGGTCTTGAGTGCGCGCAAGCGGCTCTCGAGCATCCAGTCCGGCTCGTTCTTCTTCTCCGAGATGTCGCGCACAACTGCCTCGGACAAGCCGCGCTGCGCTGCTGCGCCGGCCTCGTCCGAGTCCGACCAGCCGTAGCCGTAGTGGCCGAGCGATGCGATGGTCTCTTCCTGAGTCAGCGGCTCGGTGCCGCCCTGAGTGGCATCGACCTGGTCCGAAGTGACGGTCATGCGAGCTCCTTCCGGAGTCTTGATTCTTTGTCGGCGAGGGGCTGCTCGCCGGGGGACGTTGGTGTGGATCCGGGAACTAGGTGGACCCGGAACCGGGTGGTGGTTCGGGCGGTGCGGGCCCGAGCGGAACATGTGTCGTGCAGGCACAATCCCCGTTCGCAATGGTTGCCAAGCGTTGGACGTGGGTGCCCAGCAGTTCGGTGAACGCATCGCGTTCCGCGTCGCAGAGTTCGGGGAACTCCTCCGCCACGTGAGACACCGGGCAGTGGTGCTGACAGATCTGCACACCGTTACCGACCGGCCTGATGGACGCCGCGAACCCGGCCTCGGTGAATGCGTCCGCAATCGCTCCTGCGGTCTTCTCCACCTCGTCGGAGCGTTGCCCGTCGGTAGCTTCCACGTCACCGACGATGGCGTCGACGCGCCGCTTCGCGAATTCGGCAATCGCCGCGTTCCCGCCGACTTCACGCAGTTGCCGCATCGCAGCGCCCGCGAGGTCGTCGTATGCGTGGCCCAGCCGTCCGCGGCCACGCGCGGTGATCTGGAAATGCTTGGCCGGCCGCCCACGCCCGCGGTGCCGCACCGCAACCGTGGACGCTTCCCTCGCCTCACCCGAATCGAGAAGCGCATCGAGATGTCGCCGGACCCCGGCAGCACTGAGTCCCAGCCGACGTCCGATCTCGGACGCGGTGATGGGCCCCTCTTCCAGGAGCAGCTTGACGACCGCGGCGCGGGTCTGGCCTTCGTGACCGATCACAACGGGTGACTGCGCAGCGGACGGCACCACCGAGGACGGTGCTCTACCAGCACCCTCATCGGTCACACTTCGCGTCGCATCCGTTTTCACAACACCAGTGTGACGGAATTGCCAACGCTGGTCCACTAAGGGTTACCTGCCCGACACGCGGGAACAACCCGACAACGACTGTTGTTCGCGCCGTCGTACCGGCCCTACGGACCGATACGACCTCCCGACTACGCTGCCACATGTGCCGCAGACTCCCGAGACACCGGAATCCACCGTTCCGGCGCCCCCGACAGATCGGCAACCATCGACCCCGCGTCGACAGCCGATCGAATTGGTTCGACGGTTCCTCGGTATAGACGGTCGCACGCATCGCCCGTCGGTGGCAGACGCACTGCACGAAGATGCGGGCGAACCCACCGCAGTGGACGATGCACCGGGCCTGAACCAACAGGAGAACGAGCAGTTCCGAGGCATCCGGCGATTCGGGGCCACCGGAGCCGTCCTCATGCTCGTCGGATCGCTCGGAGCCGGGTCGCACCCAGTCCTACAGAATCCCGTCCAGGGCCTGCGCGTACTCGGGCTACCCGCACGAATTCCCAGCGCAGCCCTCACTTTGACCATGACGGGAACCGTCATGGTGGTCCTGGCCTGGCTCCTCCTCGGACGGTTCGCCGTCGGCAATCTGGGACGCAAGGGCGGCGCGGTGCGCCGCCAGCTCAACCGCTCACAACTCGATCGCACCCTGTTGTTGTGGATCCTGCCGCTGATCGTGGCGCCACCCATGTTCAGCAAGGATGCGTACTCGTACCTTGCGCAGAGCGAGATCGCTGCCCGTGGACTCGACCCCTACGCGATCGGCCCCGCCGGCGCGCTCGGAGTCGACCACATCCTGACCAGGACCGTGCCGACCATCTGGCGTGACACCCCCGCGCCCTACGGTCCCCTCTTCCTGTGGATGGGCAAGGGAATCACTGCACTGACCGGCGAAAACATCGTCGCGGGCATCTTCCTGCACCGACTCCTCGCCCTCGCGGGCGTCGCAATGATCGTCTGGGCACTCCCCCGGCTCGCGCGCAGGTGCGGCGTCTCCTCGGTCGCCGCGCTGTGGCTGGGAGCGGCGAATCCACTCGTGCTCTTCCACCTCGTGGCCGGAATCCACAACGAGGCCCTCATGCTCGGTCTGATGCTCGCGGGCATCGAACTCGCGATGCGTGCCATCGAAAGCTCGAGTCCGCTGCGGGGCAAGGCCATGTGGTTCCTCCTTGCCGGGGTGGTGCTCATCGCCTTGTCGTCCACGATCAAGATTCCGTCCCTGCTGGCGTTGGGATTCGTGGGTATGGCGCTGGCCCGAAGATGGGGTGGCACGTTCAAGGCGGTGATGCTCGCTGCCGCGCTGCTTGCCGGGATCGCCCTGTTCGTCACCGCGGCGATCAGCATCGGGAGCGGCCTAGGAATCGGATGGATTCACACTCTCGGTACGGCCAACGCAGTCCGCAGTTGGATGTCGATACCGACGCTCCTCGGCATGGTCACCGGTCTCGGCGGAGTCCTGCTGGGGCTGGGCGATCACACGACGGCTGTACTGAGTCTCACTCGACCGATCGCCTCGCTCGTGGCCGCCTACATCACCGTCCGGATGTTGTTCGCCGTTCTGTACGGGCGTATCCACGCGGTCGGCGCACTCGGTCTCGCCGTCGGCGCCATCGTCCTGCTGTTCCCCGTGGTCCAGCCGTGGTACCTGCTGTGGGCGATTCTGCCGTTGGCCGCATGGGCAACCGCTCGGTCCTTCCGAATCCCGGCCATCATCTTCTCGTCCATAGTCAGCGTGATCCTGATGCCCAAGGGCGGTGAGGAACAGCCGTTCGTGATCGTGCAGGCCGCGATCGCCACCGTGTTCACCGTGGGAACTCTCATCGTGATCACCCGTAACCGACTTCCGTGGCGCGTCGAATCCGCCACCGACAAAGCCAGGGCAGGCGGTCGCGACGATCCTGCCGAGGCTTACGCTGAGTCCCCGTGACGGCCAACGCGCGCGGGACCTCGGCACCCGCAGTTCATCTCGAGAACGTGACGAAGGCGTACGACGGGAAGACCGCTGTTGCCGGACTCGACCTCACCGTGCACCGCTCCCAAGTTCTCGCTCTGCTCGGACCGAACGGCGCCGGCAAGACCACCACCGTCGAGATGTGCGAAGGCTTCGTACACCCCGATTCGGGGCGTGTCCGAGTGCTCGGCCTCGATCCGATCAGCGAGTCCGCACAACTCCGCAGCCGTATCGGAGTGATGCTCCAAGGCGGCGGCGCGTACCCCGGTTCCAAGGCAGGCGAGATGCTCGAACTCGTCGCCTCCTACTCGGCGGATCCACTGGACGTCGACTGGCTGCTGGGCAGCCTCGGACTCGACGACGCCCGGCGCACGCCCTACCGACGGCTGTCCGGCGGCCAACAGCAACGACTGTCCTTGGCCTGCGCCTTGGTCGGACGGCCGGAACTGGTGTTTCTCGACGAGCCCACGGCCGGACTCGACGCGCAAGCACGACTCCTCGTCTGGGAGCTCATCGACGCTCTCCGACGTGACGGTGTGAGCGTGCTCCTGACAACTCACCTCATGGACGAAGCAGAGGAACTCGCCGACGAGCTCGTCATCATCGACCACGGTCGTATCGTGGCGTCCGGCACTCCGGCGCAGGTCACTCGCCACGGCGCCGAGGGTCGGCTTCGCCTCACCGCGCCACCGGGATTGGATGTCGCGCAACTCGCCGCGAAGTTGCCCAGCGGATTCACGGCCCACGAATCGACACCGGGAACCTACGTCGTCGAAGGTTCGATCGATCCAGCGATCGTGAGCGCAGTCGCGTCCTGGTGCGCGGATCTCGGCGCTCTGATCGGCGAGATCCGAGTCGACCAGCGGAGCCTCGAAGACGTATTCCTCGAGCTCACGGGCAAGGAACTGAGGGGATGAACGTGACCATCGGAGATCGTCTGTCGGGTAACCGATTCGAGGCGGGCACTTTCACCCCGAACCCGCGCCCCAGTGCACCGTCCGCGATGTTGCGGGCCCAGACGGCACTCGAACTCAAGCTCCTACTGCGCAACGGCGAGCAACTGCTCCTCACGATGTTCATCCCGATCACCCTGCTGATCGGACTGTGCCTTCTGCCGGTCGGCGATCTCGGCGCTTCCCGTGTCGACACCGTGGTTCCCGCGGTCATGATGGTCGCCGTGATGTCGACGGCGTTCACCGGCCAAGCCATCGCGG
Organism: Rhodococcus huquni; assembly: GCF_055231055.1. Lineage (NCBI taxonomy): Bacteria > Bacillati > Actinomycetota > Actinomycetes > Mycobacteriales > Nocardiaceae > Rhodococcus > Rhodococcus huquni. Next base: position 451,091 of record NZ_JBUYWE010000001.1, on the reverse strand, counting down.
TTGGCTTCGACCGGCGGTACGGCGCGCTCAAACGCCTCGGCGCGACCCCACTTCCCAAGTGGGGAATCATTGCAGGTAAGAGTGCTGCGGTGGTGCTCGTCGTGGCCCTCCAGGCAGTGCTCCTCGGTGCCATCGGCTTGGCGCTCGGGTGGCGGCCCACCGTCCTCGGACTACTCCTCGGCGCGCTGGTCCTCGCACTCGGCACCGTCACGTTCGCAGCCATGGGTCTCCTTCTCGGCGGCACACTCCGCGCAGACATCGTCCTCGCCCTCGCGAACATTCTGTGGTTCGTGATGCTGGGTGTCGGCAGCATCGTGTTCGTGACCGGCGACGTCCCAGCAGCTCTTCACACCGGCGCCCGCCTCATTCCGTCCGGGGCTCTTGCGCACGCGCTCCAGTCGGCACTCGCAGGCGGCGTCGACTGGCTCAGTGTCGTGATACTCGCCGTGTGGGCAGCCGTTGCCGGTACGGCGGCAGCCAAGACGTTCAAGTTCGTGTGATTCGAACCGTGGCCGTCGTCGACTTCCGAGAGAAGGCTCGTCCAGTGCGTTCGAGAGAAGGGCAGTGCGCCCAGGAAAATGCCGTTGCGACGAGCCTCGTCGTGGGAGTTGTCACGCGTCGTGTGCTCACACCGATCCTGGCGGCCCTCGGCGTACTCGTGATGTGCATTCCGACGGCGTCTGCCGTACCGCAATGGGGACCTTCGACTCCGCCGAATCCGTATCTGGGCCCGGTCGGCACCGCCACCATGCACGGTGACGCGGCCTCGTCGGACGTCACACCTCTGCCCGGACCCGGTTCGGGGGCGCATTCCGTGGACGCACGCCCGCTGGCGGCCGCATGCCCCACGATCTTGGAGGGGACGGACGAGATGATGGTGGCGCTGTGCACCCCGATCATCGGACGCACGCCCACAGTGCACCTTCTCGACCCGAAGTCCCCGACGCCGCTCGGCGGATCGCTGGCCCAGCTCGAACTGGCGAAGGGATCACTCCTCGGCGGTGTGTACGCGTATCTCGACAACCGTGATCGGCTCGTGGCGGTCGACGGGGAACAGAATCTGCAGCGAATCGCCCACACCCGTGACGCCGCCGGCCGCTGGTCTCTGCACGTCGACGAGACCGTCAACCTGTCCAGCGCGATCGCCGACGACGACAACGTGACCGGACTGTCCCCCGATTGGGAAGGAAACGTCTGGTTCGCTACGGCGGCCGGTGTCGTGGGTGCCGTCGACCGCGACGGACAGGTGCGATCACGCACCCTCGAACCGGGTGAACAGGTGCAGAACAGCATCTCCACGTCACCCGCCGGAACCGCCGTCGCCACCACCCATGCGCTGTACCAGCTGCGCCTTGTCGACGACCGGATCGAGATGGATTGGAAGCAGCCGTACAACCGTGGCCCGGCTCGCAAACCCGGCCAGCTCAGCTGGGGCACCGGCTCCACACCGACGTACTTCGGCCCGGCCACCGGTAGCGACTACCTCGCGATCGTGGACAACGCCGATCCGACGGTGTCGTTGCGTGTCTTCGAGACCTCGTCCGGCCGTGACGTGTGCACCATTCCCGTTCTCGACAGCAACGACCGTCCCAACGGGAGCGAGAACTCCCCCATCGGTATCGGAAACTCGGTCTACGTCGCAAGCACCTACGGCTACCCGTACCCCGCCACGCCGGACGGAGCGGGTCCCGCGGTACCCGAATCGGCACCCTTCGGCGGCGGCCTGACCCGGGTCGACATCGACCCGGTCGGCTGCCACCAGGTCTGGAACTCCCCGGTCCGAAGTTCTGCGGTTCCACATCTGTCCACCGGCGATGGCAACCTCTACACCGTGGCACGCGGCGGACCGGAGTCCACGACGCCTCTCGACACCTTCGCGTTCACCGTCCTGAATCCGGTCGACGGTCGGGTCCTCTCGGCCACGCCGTTGCCTGGAACCATCGCGAACGACACGCTTCAGATGTCCGGGCTGATCACGAAGGCCGGCTCCTTCCTGCAGGGCACCATCACCGGATTCCTGAAGGTCCGTCCGAAACCGTGATCGAACCGGCCCAACGACAGGCTGTAGTTGATCGACCATTACCATCGTTGGCGTGCTATATCGCCGCTTCCTGAGCCTGGTCGATCGACTCCCGCTACCCTCCGTGCGACTCCAACGTGTGCTGGCGTTCGTCGTGATCGTGACCCAAGGCGGAATCGCGGTGACCGGCGCGGTGGTTCGGGTGACCGCGTCGGGACTCGGCTGCCCCACCTGGCCGCAGTGCTTCGATGGAAGTTTCACGCCTGTACTGCACGGCGAGGTCGCTGTTCTCCATCAGGTAGTCGAGTTCGGCAACAGACTCCTGACGTTCGTCGTCGTGGTCGCGGCCGCATTGATCGTGCTGGCAGTCACCCGCGCGCGTCGTCGCCGGGAAGTGCTCGTCTACGCCTGGATGATGCCCCTGGGCACCGTCGTACAGGCCGTTATCGGTGGCATCACCGTGCTCACCGGACTCCTGTGGTGGACCGTGGCCATCCACCTCGTCGCCTCGATGGCGATGGTGTGGGTCGCGACCGTGATGTTCGCGAAGGTGTGCGAACCGGACGACGGTGTGGTCACTCGGTCTGTGCCGAACCCTTTGCGATGGTTGACGGCGCTGTCGGGCGTCGCCCTCGCCTGCACCCTCGTCGCAGGCACGCTCGTGACCGGCGCCGGGCCCCATGCGGGAGACAAGAGCGTGGACCGGATCGTTCCTCGCCTCGACGTCGACATCGTCACGCTGGTGCACCTGCATTCACAGACGTTGGTCGCCTATCTCGCGCTTCTCGTCGGACTCACCTTCGGTGTGTACGCGGTCGGTGCCACCCAGGCTGTGAAGTTGCGACTGAAGGTCCTGCTCGCGCTGGTGGTCGCTCAGGGACTTGTCGGCGTCGTGCAGTACTTCACCGAAGTGCCGGCCGCGCTCGTCACCGTGCACGTCGCCGGAGCGGGCCTCTGCACGGCCGCTACCGCAGCAGTGTGGGCTGCGGGACGCACCCGAGAGTCCGTCTCACAGCCCACAGAAGTTTCGGCCGACAGCCGAAGCGCAACCGTCTAGCCTTCGTTGCGCGCCTTCGGGAAGCGCGTCTGCTTGGCGACCCAGCCGGCCATCTTCGCGAAGTGACCTTCCTGCGGCGTGACGATGCTGGTGACGGCCCGGTCCCACTCGGAGACCGAGATCTTGTCGAAGGACGCCACGACTGCGTTCGCGGTGGCCACGTCTGCGACGACCTGATCGCCGAGAATTCCGTCCTCGCCGACGAGGGTGATCCGAACACTCGACACGCCGACCGGCTGAATCACTGCTTTCGCCGTCTCGCCGTGTTCGGACAGGAACTTCTCGATTGCCTTGACCGCGGCTTCCGGCAACTTCGGGGCAGGAGTTTCGGCTGCCTTCTTGTCCGGTTCGGTGGTGTCGGTGCTCATGGTTCGAGAATACTGACCTTCTGACGAATTGATGCCACGGGGTTCCGCATCGGACGGTTTCGTGACATCGCTGTGGAGGAAAGAATGTCGGTCGCTCGGACGCACGAAGATGCCGAACTGTCGGCCGCGATTATCCTGGAGGCCGTCGAGGGTGCGGCAATCGCCGGTTGGGCGACGGTCGACGAATGGGACGGCCACTCGGCGGCACGGATCACCGAGACGGGTGGGACCGTGCACGTGATCGACGTGGACGTCGCACAACGCGGCCTTCTGGCGATGCGCAGCACCGACAGCGACCACGCCGTCCAAGCCCTCGCGAACCCGGACCCGAGCCGTATCGACAGCGGTCTCGCCGATTCGGTTGTGCAATTCGGACTGTTCGGGTGGATCGTGTACCGCTGAGCCCGGGAATCGCGGTCCGGGGTGTAGAACGGACGCCATGCGCGCAATTCAGGTGAAGAAGAACGGTGGACCCGAGGTACTCGAGGTCGTCGACATCGATGCTCCCACCCCCGGCGATCACGACCTGCTGGTCCGTACCGACGCCGTCGGGATCAACTACATCGACACATATTTCAGAACCGGTACCTACAGCCGACCTCTCCCCTACGTGCCGGGTGACGAGGGAACGGGTGTAGTCGAGCAAGTGGGACAGGGAGTATCGAAGTTCGCGGTGGGAGATCGCGTCGCGTGGACGGCGGCACCGGGCAGTTACGCCGAGTACGTGCAAGTGCCGGCGTCCGTAGCGGTCCCCGTCCCCGAGGGGGTGGCCGCGCCCCAGGCTGCGAGCGCCCTGCTCCAAGGAATGACAGCGCACTACCTGCTCCACTCGACCCATCCGGTTCGGAACGGTGAGACGATCCTCGTCCACGCCGGTGCCGGCGGTGTCGGTCTACTACTCACGCAGATGGCTGTTTCGCTCGGTGCGCGCGTGGTCACCACCGTCTCGACGGATGCCAAGGCGGAGCTGTCCCGGGCTGCGGGCGCGCACACCGTTCTGCGCTACGACGACGACATTGCCGCGCGCGTACGCGAACTCACGGACGGAGAGGGCGCGGCTGCGGTCTACGACGGCGTCGGCGCTGCGACGTTCGACGCCAGCCTCGCCGCTACCCGCATTCGGGGCACCGTCGCCCTGTTCGGCGCCGCGAGTGGCGTGGTGCCGCCGTTCGATCCACAACGCCTCAACCCAGCGGGTTCGCTCTTCCTCACGAGGCCCACTCTCGCGCACCACATACGCACCAGAGAAGAGCTCGAATGGCGCGCCGGCGACGTGTTCACCGCGCTCGCCGACGGTTCGCTTCAGTTGACGGTGGGTGCCGAATATCCATTGGACGCAGCAGAGAGAGCGCATCGAGATCTGGAAGGCCGCGCCACCACGGGCTCGATCGTGCTGATTCCCTGAGACCAGATCAGCCGAACATATCGGTCACGGTCTGGAGGCCGAGCACGGAATCGATCGCAAGTCCGACGAACAGCACCGACAGGTAGTTGTTCGACTGCAGGAACAGGCGGAGCGGCTTCACGGTCGCTCCGCCGCGAACTCCGCGGTACAGCTGGTGCGACAGCACCAGGAACCACGCTCCGGAGAGGAGCGCAACGACCAGGTACACGAGGCCTGCTGCCGGGACGAGGGCGAGTGAAGTGATCACCATCGCCCAGCTGTACAGAACGATCTGCTTGGTGACGTGCTCTTCGGTCGCGATGACCGGAAGCATCGGCACCCCGGCGGCTTTGTAGTCCTCCTTGTAGCGCATCGCGAGTGCCCACGTATGCGGCGGAGTCCAGAAGAAGATGACGAGGAAGAGGACGAGCGGCTGCCAGCTGAGCGAGCCTGTCACTGCAGCCCAACCGACCATCACCGGCATGCATCCGGCGGCGCCGCCCCATACGACGTTCTGCCAGGTGCGGCGTTTGAGGACCATCGTGTAGACGAGCACGTAGAACGCGATCGTGAGAACGACCAGCGCACCCGCCAGCAGGTTCGCTCGCCACCACAGCCAGGCGAACGAGGCGACACCGAGCACCATGCCGAAGACGAAGGCGTGGGAGGTAGGTACCGCTTCACGCGCCAGCGGGCGGCGCGCCGTGCGTTTCATGACCTTGTCGATGTCGGCGTCGACGACGCAGTTGAGCGAGTTGGCGCTTGCCGCGCCCATCCAGCCACCGAAGAGCGTGCTGAGAATCAGCACGATGTCGACGGTTCCGCGGGCAGCGAGAAGCATCGACGGAATGGTGGCGACCAGAAGAAGCTCGATCACCCGCGGCTTGGTGAGCGCGACGTAGGCGAGAACCTTCGCGGTAGCACGTCCCACCGGGGTGTCGGAGGTGGCGCGTGGTGTGGTGCTCGAGCTACCGAGACCGTGACCGCTCGGCTGATGCCCTGTCCGCACGTTCTCTCCTCGCACCACTTGCTCGTTACTGTCGCCGTCGAACACGACGTCGCGCTCTCACTACTACAGACGATGGTAGACCGCCGATATGCGCGAACCGAATCGACCCGGATAGGACCGCACACTAGGCTGGGGATGCACAAGAGGTTCACGCATCCTCAGGCTCCACGTTCACCCATGTCAGGAGACTTCTGCCCGTGTCGATCACAGACGAGATCCGCGCCCTCACGCAACCGGTTCATCCAGAGGACTGGACGGAGCTGGACACCAAGGCCGTCGACACCATCCGTGTGCTCGCCGCCGATGCAGTACAGAAGGCCGGAAACGGCCACCCCGGCACTGCGATGAGCCTTGCTCCCCTCGCCTACACACTCTTCCAGCGCGTGATGCGGCACGACCCCAACGATGCCGACTGGATCGGCCGTGATCGCTTCGTCCTCTCGTGCGGACACTCGAGCCTGACGCTCTACATCCAGCTCTACCTCGCCGGTTACGGCCTGGAGTTGGAAGATCTGCAGTCCCTTCGACAGTGGGGCTCGAAGACGCCCGGGCACCCCGAGCACGGTCATACCCGTGGTGTCGAGATCACCACCGGCCCACTGGGTCAGGGACTCGCCTCGGCGGTCGGCATGGCAATGGCAGCACGCCGCGAGCGCGGCCTGTTCGACCCGGACGCCGCTGCCGGACAGAGTCCGTTCGACCATCACGTCTACGTCATCGCGTCGGACGGCGACATCGAGGAGGGCGTCACCTCGGAGGCGTCGTCCATCGCGGGCACGCAGCAGCTCGGCAACCTCACGCTGATCTACGACGACAACAAGATCTCGATCGAGGACGACACCGCCATCGCACTGTCCGAGGACACTGCGGCTCGCTACGAGGCCTACGGGTGGCACGTTCAGGTAGTGGAAGGGGGCGAGGACGTCGTCGCCATCGAGGATGCTTTGAAGGCTGCCAACGCGGAGACCGCTCGCCCTTCGCTGATCCTGCTGCGCACCATCATCGGCTACCCCGCGCCGAAGAAGATGAACACGGGCGCAGCACACGGTGCCGCGCTCGGTGACGACGAGGTCGCCGGCATCAAGAAGGCCCTCGGCTTCGACCCGGAAAAGACTTTCGAGGTGACGGACGAGGTCATCGCCCACACCCGCAAGGCACTCGATCGCGGCGCGCAGGCGCACAAGGCATGGCAGACGTCGTTCGACGAGTGGTCCGCTCGGTCCACGGAGGGCAAGGCACTGCTCGAGCGCCTCACCGGTCGCGACCTGCCGGCCGGATGGGCCGACACGCTGCCCACGTGGGAGCCGGGCGGCGACGAGATCGCGACCCGCAAGGCATCGGCCGCGGTTCTCAACGCTGCCGGTCCGGTGCTGCCCGAGCTGTGGGGCGGTTCCGCCGACCTCGCGGAGAGCAACAACACGACCATCAAGGGTTCGCAGTCGTTCGGCCCGGAATCCATTTCCACCGACATGTGGACCGCCACTCCCTACGGCCGCACCCTGCACTTCGGTGTTCGTGAGCACGCGATGGGGTCGATCCTCAACGGCATCGCATTGCACGGGCCCACCCGTCCGTACGGCGGAACCTTCCTGGTGTTCAGCGATTACATGCGCCCCGCCGTGCGACTCGCCGCCATCATGAAGACGCCCGTCACCTACGTGTGGACTCACGATTCGATCGGTCTCGGCGAGGACGGTCCGACTCACCAACCGATCGAGCACCTTGCTGCGCTCCGCGCCATTCCCGGCCTCTACGTGCTCCGACCCGGCGACGCCAACGAGACGGCGCACGCATGGCGCGCCGTGCTCGAGAAGGGTTCGGACGAAGCCACTCGCGCACCGGCCGGGCTCGCCTTGACTCGCCAGAACCTGCCGGTCCTCGAAGGCACCGACTACGAGGGTGTTTCCCGCGGTGGCTACGTCCTCGCCGAGGCCTCCTCCGGCACTCCCGAGATCGTTCTCATCGGCACCGGTTCGGAACTGCAGTTGGCGGTTGCGGCACGCGAGACGCTCGAGGCAGACGGTCACCCGACGCGCGTCGTGTCGATGCCGTGTGTGGAGTGGTTCGACGCCCAGGACCAGTCCTACCGCGACAGCGTTCTTCCGCCGGCCGTCAAGGCACGTGTCGCGGTCGAGGCCGGCATCGCGATGCCGTGGCAGCGTTTCGTCGGAGATGCGGGTGAAGTCGTCTCCATCGAGCACTTCGGCGCATCGGCCGACTACAAGACCCTGTTCCGCGAGTTCGGCATCACCGCCGAGGCCGTCGTTTCGGCCGCACAGCGCTCGCTCACACACGTGAAGGGATGAAGCTATGACTCAGAACGCCAACCTCGAGAAGCTCTCCAAGGCCGGGGTATCGGTCTGGCTCGACGACCTGTCCCGTGATCGGATCAAGTCGGGAAACCTCGCCGAGCTGATCGCCACGAAGAGCATCGTCGGTGTCACGACCAACCCGTCGATCTTCCAGAGTGCACTCAGCAAGGGCACCGCCTACGACGCGCAGGTTCAGGAACTCGCCGAGCGCGGTGCGGACGTCGAATCCACCATCCGCACCGTCACGACGGACGACGTCCGCGATGCGTGCGACGTCCTCGCCCCACAGTTCGAGGCGAGCAACGGCGTCGACGGACGAGTGTCCATCGAGGTCGATCCGCGGCTCGCTCACGAGACCGAGAAGACCGTCGCCCAGGCGGTCGAGCTGTGGAAGATCGTCGATCGCCCGAACCTGTTCATCAAGATTCCTGCGACCCAGAAGGGTGTTCCGGCGATCGCCAAGGTCATCGGCGAGGGAATCAGCGTGAACGTGACGCTGATCTTCTCGGTCGAGCGGTACGAGGCCGTCATCGACGCTTACCTCGAAGGTCTCGAGACTGCGAAGACGGCGGGCCACGATCTGTCGAAGATCCACTCGGTGGCCTCCTTCTTCGTATCCCGGGTCGACACCGAGATCGACGACCGGCTCACGAAGATCGGCACACCGGACGCACTCGCTCTGCGCGGCAAGGCAGCACTGGCCAACGCACGCCTCGCCTATGCGTCGTACCAGCGGGCGTTCGAGGTCGAGCCGCGTTTCCAGACTCTCCTCGAGGCCGGGGCACTCCCCCAGCGCGCGCTGTGGGCGTCGACGGGCGTGAAGAATCCCGACTACCCGGACACGCTCTACGTCACCGAGCTGGTTGCGCCGAACACCGTCAACACCATCCCGGAGAAGACCCTCGACGCCGTCGGCGATCACGGCGAGATCAGCGGCGACACGGTGTCGGGAACGGCTGCGGCGTCACAGGTCGTCTTCGACCAACTCGCCGAGGTCGGCATCGACATTCCGGACGTCTTCACCGTTCTCGAGCGCGAAGGCGTCGAGAAATTCGAGGTCGCCTGGAACGAGTTGTTGGACGCGACAGCCGAACAGCTGCGCGCAGCGGGCCAGAAGAGCTGATCCGGTGAGCGACCCCGAGGTGTCGGACAACTGGGTCAATCCACTCCGAGACAGCAGGGACAAACGGCTTCCGCGCATCGCGGGACCGTGTGCTCTGGTGATCTTCGGTGTGACAGGCGACTTGGCGCGCCGCAAGTTGATGCCGGCAATCTACGATCTCGCCAATCGTGGACTTCTGCCACCCGGGTTCTCGCTCGTCGGCTTCGCCCGGCGCGACTGGGCGACGGAGGATTTCGGCCAAGTGGTCCACGACGCCGTCCGCGACCACTCCCGCACTCCGTTTCGTCAGGACGTGTGGGATCGGCTGGCGGAGGGGCTTCGCTTCGTCAAGGGATCGTTCGACGATCCCGACTCGTTCGCCGAGCTGGCCTCGACACTCGAGGAATTGGATGCCGAGCGTGGCACCAGCGGCAATCACGGGTTCTATCTGGCGATCCCGCCGAACGCGTTCCCGGTCGTGCTCAAGCAACTCTCGGAGGCCGGACTGGCCCAGTCCGAGGACGGCCAGTGGCGGCGGGTGGTGATCGAGAAGCCTTTCGGCCACGACCTGTCCAGTGCCCGCGAACTGAATGCAGTGGTCAACGAAGTCTTTCCCGAAGACACCGTCTTTCGGATCGACCACTACCTGGGTAAGGAAACCGTCCAGAACATTCTGGCGCTCCGTTTCGCGAACCAACTGTTCGACCCGATCTGGAACGCGCACTACGTCGATCACGTCCAGATCACCATGGCCGAGGACATCGGGCTCGGCGGCCGTGCCGGATACTACGACGGAATCGGCGCCGCTCGGGACGTCATCCAGAACCATCTCCTTCAGCTGTTGGCCTTCACTGCGATGGAGGAGCCGATCAGTTTCGAGCCGTCCGAACTGCAGGCCGAAAAGATCAAGGTGCTTTCGGCGACTCGCCTCGCAGAGCCTCTCGACGAAACCACCGCCCGGGGTCAGTACGCCGGCGGCTGGCAGGGCGGCGAGCAAGTGTGCGGGCTGCTCGAGGAAGAAGGTTTCGCGTCGGACTCGACCACCGAGACCTTCGCAGCCATCACGCTCGAAGTCGACACTCGACGGTGGGCCGGGGTTCCCTTCTACTTGCGGACGGGCAAGCGGCTCGGACGGCGCGTGACCGAGATCGCGGTCGTCTTCAAGCGCGCGCCGCACCTCCCCTTCGATCAGACGATGACCGAAGAACTCGGCCAGAACGCACTCGTCATCCGTGTCCAGCCCGACGAGGGCGTCACCATGCGGTTCGGTTCGAAGGTCCCGGGTTCGAGTATGGAGGTCCGCGACGTCAACATGGACTTCAGTTACGGCCAGGCGTTCACCGAGTCGTCCCCCGAGGCGTACGAACGACTCATCCTGGACGTGCTTCTCGGCGAGCCTTCACTGTTCCCGGTCAACGCGGAGGTCGAATTGTCCTGGGAGATCCTCGATCCGGTTCTCGAACACTGGGCAGAGGGCGGCACGCCGGAAGCGTACGAGGCCGGAACCTGGGGTCCCCCCGCTGCGGACGAGATGATGCACCGCACCGGGCGCGAATGGAGGAGACCGTAGCGATGATCATCGACATTCCTTCGACGACCACCACCGCAGTCAGCAAGAAGCTGGTGGAACTACGAAAGACCGGCGGCGCCGTCACCCTGGGCCGTGTGCTGACCCTCGTCATCTGCACCCACGACAGCGAGAACGCCGAAGCCATCATCGATGCGGCCAACGAAGCCAGCCGGGAGCACCCCTGCCGTGTCATCGTCGTGGCCCGTGGGCCCCGTGAAGCGACTTCGCGTCTCGATGCGCAGATCCGCGTCGGTGGCGACGCGGGAGCGTCCGAGGTGGTGGTTCTGCGCCTGTACGGCGCATTGGCGGATCACGAGAGCAGTGTGGTGGTCCCGTTCCTTCTCCCGGACACGCCCGTCGTCGCGTGGTGGCCCGAGGAGGCTCCGGCCGTCCCGTCGAAGGACCCGGTCGGCAAGCTCGCGATCCGGCGTATCACCGACGCGACCGGTCGCGTGAATCCGGTCGAGGAGATCAAGAGTCGACTCTCGTCCTACGCCGAGGGAGACACGGATCTCGCGTGGAGTCGCGTCACCTACTGGCGAGCGCTGATCGCCGCAGCCCTCGATGTGCCGCCGCACCCCACCGTCGAATCCGTCACTGTGTCCGGCTTGATCGACGAACCCGCCGTCGACATGATCGCGGGGTGGCTTGCAAGCTGCCTCGACGCCCCCGTCACGAGGCACACCGGCCCGCTCTACGTCGAAGTGCGATTCGTAGACGGCAACTCGATCCGCATCTCTCGTCCGCAAACGGAGACCACGGCAACACTCAGCCGCACCGGGATGCCTGATTCTCGGGTGTCATTGGGACGCCGCGAAACCAGCGACTGCCTGGCGGAGGAGCTGCGTCGGCTCGATCCGGACGAGATCTACGAGGCCGCACTCACAGGACTGACCAAGGTGACGTATGAGTGACCCGATCGTCGAAATTCACGCCGACGCCGACACACTGGTGGCCGCCGTTGCCCGAAAGTTCGTTGCTGCGGTGGTGTCGGCACAGCGGGCTCGCGGCACCGCAGCCGTCGTGCTGACCGGCGGTGGAACCGGGATCGGGATTCTGGAAAGGGTCCACGCAGAACCCGGCGAGATCGACTGGCAGGCGATCGACATCTACTTCGGCGACGAGCGCTTCCTTCCGGCCGGTGATCCCGAACGAAACGAGGTGCAGGCGCGCGCAGCCCTCCTCGATCACATCGGCGTCGATCCGGACCGGGTACATGCCATGCCGACCTCCGACGGAATCTACGAGGGGAACCCCGACGCGGCCGCGGGCGCCTACGCTCAGATGCTGGCGTCACGCGCCGCCGATGGCGAGTCCCTTCCGACCTTCGATGTCCACCTGCTCGGCATGGGCGGTGAGGGACACGTCAATTCCCTCTTCCCTCATACCGATGCGGTGCGCGAGACCGAGTCGAACGTCGTCGCCGTGATCGACTCCCCCAAGCCGCCCCCGGTGAGAATCACGCTCACTCTGCCTGCTGTTCGGCATTCCGAAGAGGTCTGGCTCGTCGTGTCCGGCGAAGCCAAGGCCGAGGCTGTTGCGGCAGCAATAGGCGGTGCCGAGTCGGTCGACATCCCGGCCGCGGGTGCACGCGGACGTGCCGCTACCCGTTGGCTGCTCGACGACGCTGCCGCGAAGGATCTCCCGCGCACCGACTGATCCGCTCAACAGCGGCTACCGCTCGCGATCGTCGAACGGCAGCGGCGGAGAATCGTCCGAGACCCGAGGAGTTCGGGTGACGACGCACGGCACCGGCACCCGGCCCGACCCACTGCCCCGGACCGACCCGCCGCGACCGAAACCGCGGTAGCACTGGCGACGGCCTCCCCTGCTCTTCGTCATGCGACCCCCTCGGTATCGGACAAATGATCCATCTGTCCAATACGACGCACGACGGCACGATTCGGTTCCCTCCGGTCTAACCGCTGTTGCGCAGAGCCGTCGCGAGACCGTTCATGGTGAGTTGGATGCCGCGACGGACCTGATCACTGTCGTCACCGGCACGGAAACGCCGAAGAAGCTCCACCTGAAGGTGATTGAGCGGCTCCAGGTACGGGAATCTGTTGTGAACGGACCGCCCGAGGCCTGGGTTGTCGGCGAACAGCGAATCGTTACCGGTGACGAGACGGTACATCCGCACGGTCCGCTCGTGCTCCGCAGCGATCTTTCCGAACACGCGCTCGCGCAGGGCCACATCGGGAACCAGTTCCGAGTAGCGGGCCGCCAAACCCATGTCCGACTTCACCATGACCATCGCCAGATTCGACAACACTGTCCGGAAGAAGGGCCATGTCTCGTACAGCCTCGTCAGAGTCGCAACGCGCGCCGGGTCGTCCCCGATCCATTCCTCCAGCGCAGCGCCCGTCCCGTACCAGCCGGGCAGCATCACCCGAGACTGACTCCAGGACAACACCCACGGAATCGCACGTAGATCCGAGATCGACTTCGTCTGCTTGCGGGAAGTGGGCCGACTGCCGATGTTGAGAGCACCGATCTCTGCCACCGGAGTCGACGTCTCGAAGTATTCGACGAATCCTGGTGTGTCGTGCACCAGGTCGGAATAGACCCGCCGAGACGACGCCGCCAGCGCGTCGAAGATCTCGTACGCCTCGTCGGCGGACTCACCGAGTCCCTCCACGTCCAGGAGGGTCGATTCCAGCGTCGCCGCCAGAAGCGTCTCGAGGTTTCGGCGTGCAGATCGCGGCTCGGCATACTTGGCAGCAATCACTTCGCCCTGTTCGGTGATGCGCAGCGAACCCGTGACTGCGCCGGGAGGCTGAGCGAGAATCGCGTCGTAGCTGGGGCCGCCGCCGCGCCCCACCGTGCCACCACGTCCGTGGAAAAGCCGTAGGCGAATGTTCGTCTCTCGGGCCACCTCGACGAGATCGAGTTCTGCGCGGTAGAGGGCCCAGTTCGCGGCCAGATACCCGCCGTCCTTGTTTGAATCCGAGTAGCCGAGCATGACCTCCTGCGAGTCGCCACGCGACGACACGAGCGCACGATAGACGGGCACGTCGAGTATCGCCGTGAGAGTCGCGGCCCCCTGTTGCAGGTCCTCGATCGTCTCGAACAGCGGCACGATTCCCATCGGGCACGAGGGCGGCGCGTCCCCGACACCTGGATCGAGCAGTCCGACCTCCTTGAGGAGTACGGCTGCCTCGAGCATGTCACTCACCGACGTGCACATACTGATGATGTAGTTGGGCACGGCGCCCGCACCGAAGTTGTGCACGGCTTCGGCGTCTGCCCTCAGGATCCCGAGTTCCTTGGTGGTCAGTTCGTCGAACTCCGCGTCGGGCGACGTCAGTGGCCGCCGCGTCGACAATTCGGCGGTCAGCAATTCGACCCGTTCGCTTTCACTCAACGACGTGTAGTCGGCATGCACACCCGACCATGCGAACAACTCCGCGATCACGCTCTCGTGCACGTCCGAGTTCTGCCGCATATCCAGGCTCGAAAGATGGAACCCGAATGCCTCCACCCCGTCACGCAGACGAGCCAGACCATCGTCCGCGATACTGGCGTCGCCGCCGTACCGTAGCGACTCGTCGACGATCGCGAGGTCTTCCGACAACTCGCCCGGCCCCGCATACGGTTCCAGTCCCACGTCGAGGCCCGATACCGGCATCTGCTCGAGCATCGACGCTGCCGTCGCGGTCATCCGCCCGCGAATGCCCCGTACGGCACGCCGATACGGCTCGTCCGCCCGAAACGGCGACTCGTCGCCCGACGCTGCCGCCAACAGGTCCAGGGCGGGCGTGACGCGAACCAGCCGCTCCGACATGGAGAGTTCGCGTTCGAGAACCTCCAACTCACCCAGATAGTGCGCGAACGCGGTGCCTGCTGCTCGTGTGGTCGCGGCGCGCACCACCTCAGCGGTGACGTTCGGGTTGCCGTCGCGGTCACCGCCGATCCACGAACCGGGACGAAGAATCGGCTCGTCGAGTAGCTCTGCATCCGGCCACCGTGACCGCAAGGCGCGGCGAATATCGGCGTTGATCTGTGGGATGACCTCGAAGAGCGACATGTCGTAATAGCGCAGTCCGACGTCGATCTCGTCCTGGATCCGCAGTCGAGACAACCGAATCAGCGCCGTCTGCCACAACGTCAGAATCTGCCGGCGGAGCTTCACGTCCACCTCGGCGAGTTCGTCGCCGTTCAATGCCGTTCGCTCACGGAACCGCATGAGTTCGGTGATACGAGTTTGCGTCTCGAACACGGTTCTGCGGCGGGTCTCCGTGGGATGAGCGGTGATCACCGGCGCCACGAGTGCACCGCGCAAGGCATCGCGCACGGTGTCCGAACTCAGTTGCGCAGCGTCGAGCTTTGCGAAGGTTGCGGCAAGAGTGCTGTCCGGTGGTGATTCGCCGGCGTCGATGTGAGCGGCGCGGCGGCGCTCGCGGTGAATGTCCTCGGCGAGGTTCGCGAGCAACGCGAAGTGGCTGAACGCACGAATGATCGGGATCGCATCACCGGTCGAAATCGTGTCGAACAATCGAGCCAGATCCGCGCGATCGATTTCCGACCTGCGCACCCGAAAGGATTCGACCCGCGCCTTCTCTACGAGGTCGAAAATATCCTCGCCGGCCTGCTCGCGGACGATCTGTCCGAGGATGCCGCCCAGTAGGCGAATATCGTCGCGTAGCGGCTCTGTGAGCTCCCGCTGTTCATCGCTGTCGCCGAGGCTGGCAGAAGAAGCGCCGTATTCCGTATCGGTCATCTCCCCAGTATCGACCGGAGCCGCCCGACATGCATGGCGACACAGCGGCACCACGGGCTTCGATCCACGCGGGGCTGGATCCGATTCACAGATCCACGCGGGGCTGGATCAGCCGAACTTGATCTCCAAGCCGATACCGACAATGGCGATCACCCAGACCGCAGCAGTGAACACGGTGAGGCGGTCGAGGTTCTTCTCGACAACGGTCGAGCCCGAGAGGCTCGACTGCACGCCGCCACCGAACAGGCTCGACAGACCGCCGCCCTTGGCACGGTGCAGCAGTACCAGAACGATCAGCAACAGACTGGTCACAACCAGCAAGATATCGAGGAACAGTGCCATGTCTGTTTACGTCCACCCATCCGATAACGACAAATACGGTACGACAATCATGTCCACATTACAGACGCGTCCCGCGGGCGCGCCGCTCTGGTCGCCGAAGCGACAGAGGAAGCGTACCCGCGGGATGCAGGATGTCAGAACAGCGGCATGTCAGGGCAGCGGACCGCCGGCGGCGATAGCCGACAGCGTCGAGAACTCGTCCGCCTTCAGTGACGCGCCGCCGACCAGCGCACCGTCGACGTCGGTCTGCCCGACGATCTCGCCGACGTTCTTGGCACTCACACTACCGCCGTACAACACCCGCACCGACTGCGCGACCTCCGGCGAGGCCAAGGTGGCTAGCTCGCCACGAATGGCCGCACACACCTCCTGCGCATCGGCAGCGGACGCGACCTTGCCGGTACCGATGGCCCACACCGGCTCGTAGGCGATGACGACCTTTGCGATCTCGTCGGCAGACAGGCCGGCCAGCGACCCACGAAGCTGCTCGACGTTGTATGCGACGTGCTCGCCTGCTTCGCGGACCTCGAGTCCCTCACCGATGCACACGATCGGGGTGAGACCGTGCTTCAAGGCAGCCTTCGCCTTCGCGAGCACCGTCTCGTCGGTCTCCCCGTGGAGTGTCCGTCGCTCGGAGTGCCCCACCACTGCGAAGGTGCACCCCAGCTTCGCCAACATGGCTCCGCTGATCTCACCGGTGAACGCACCGGAGTCGTTCGCGGACACATCCTGGGCACCGTACGTGAGTAGCAGTTTGTCGCCCTCGACCAGCGTTTGCACACTACGAATGTCGGTGAACGGCGGGATCACCGTGACATCGACCTTGTCGAAGTACTTCGGCGGGAGCGAGAAGGCAATCTTCTGAACCAAGGCGATGGCCTCGAAGTGGTTCAGATTCATCTTCCAGTTGCCCGCGATGAGCGGTTTCCTTGCCACCCTCATCCCTCCAGAACCGAGATGCCCGGAAGCTGCTTGCCCTCGAGGTATTCCAGCGACGCTCCACCACCGGTGGAGATGTGGGAGAACCCGTCGTCCGGAAGCCCCAGCTGGCGAACCGCCGCAGCGGAGTCACCTCCGCCGACGACACTGAACGCACCCTTGCCGGTCGCCTCCACGATCGCCTCGGCCACACCCTTGGTGCCGGCCGCGAACTTCTCGAACTCGAAGACACCCATCGGTCCGTTCCAGAAGATCGTCTTGGCACCCCTCAGGATGTGTCCGAAACGCTTCACGGATTCGGGTCCGATGTCGAGACCCATCCACCCGTCGGGAATCTCGAAGACGGGCACCGTCTTCGCTTCCGCGTCGGCGGAGAACGAGTCGCCGATCACGACGTCCTGCGGAATGTGCAGCACGTCTGCATACCGGTCGAGCAGATCCTTGCAGGTGTCGATCATCGACTCCTCGCAGAGCGAGTTGCCGACCGAAAGGCCCTGGGCAGCGAGGAACGTGTAGAACATTCCGCCGCCGATGACGAGGGTGTCGACCTTGGGAGCCAACGCCTCGATCACTGCGAGTTTGTCCGACACCTTCGAGCCACCGAGCACGACCGCGTACGGGCGCTCGGCGTCCTCCGTCAATCGGGTGAGTACGTCGACCTCGGCTGCAACCAGGTTGCCCGCGTAGTGCGGGAGCAACTTGGCGACGTCGTACACCGACGCCTGAGCGCGATGAACCACACCGAAACCGTCGGACACGAAGGCGCCGTCGTCTCCCACCAGCTCCACGAGCGCCTTTGCGAGCTTGGTTCGCTCGGCCTCGTCCTTGCTGGTCTCACGGGGGTCGAAACGGATGTTCTCGAGGAGGAGAACGTCGCCGTCGGTGAGCCCTTCGGAACGCGCCAACGCGTCCTGGCCCACCACGTCGCCGGCGAGCTGGACGTTACGTCCGAGCACCTCTGCGAGCTTCGCCGCCACCGGGGCGAGCGAGAACTTGGGATCCGGCTCACCCTTCGGGCGACCGAGATGGGCGGTGACGACGACCTTCGCACCGGCTTCGGCCAACGCGCTCAGCGTCGGCGCGGAAGCGATGATGCGTCCGGGATCGGTGATATTCGGACCGTCCAGCGGGACGTTGAGGTCGGAGCGCACAAGTACGGTGCGCCCCTCCACCCCAGCGTCCAGCAGATCCTTCAGTGTCTGAACTGCCACGGTAATCGAACCTTCGCTCAGAGAGACTTGGACACGAGACCGATGAGATCGGCCAGGCGGTTGGAGTAGCCCCACTCGTTGTCGTACCAGGACACGATCTTGACCTGGTCGTCGATGACCTTGGTGAGTCCCGAGTCGAAGATCGAGGAGTGCGGGTCGGTGACGATGTCGGAGGAGACGATCGGCGCATCCGTGTACTTGAGGATGCCCTTGAGCGGTCCCTCGGCAGCAGCCTTCATCGCGGCGTTGATGTCCTCGACCGAAGCCGACTTCGTCAGGTTCGCCGTGAGGTCGGTGACCGAACCCGTGGGGATCGGCACGCGCAGTGCGTAGCCGTCCAGCTTGCCGAGGAGCTGCGGGAGCACGAGGCCGATGGCCTTGGCTGCGCCGGTTCCGGTGGGCACGACGTTCAGTGCGGCAGCACGAGCACGACGCAGGTCGCTGTGCGGGCCGTCCTGCAGGTTCTGATCCTGCGTGTATGCGTGAATCGTCGTCATTAGGCCCTTGACGATGCCGAACTCGTCGTCGAGAACCTTGGCGATGGGGCCGAGGCAGTTGGTGGTGCACGAAGCGTTGGAGATGATGTTCTGGCTGCCGTCGTACTTGTCGTCGTTGACGCCCATCACGATGGTGATGTCCTCGCCCTTGGCGGGCGCGGAGATGATGACCTTCTTGGCGCCTGCGTCGAGGTGCCCCTTCGCCTTGGTGGCGTCGGTGAAGATACCGGTGGATTCGACGACGACGTCGACACCCAGGTCGCCCCACGGAAGTGCGGAGGGGCCTTCCCGCAGCGAGAGCGCCTTGATCTTCTGATCGCCGACGACGATCGTGTCGTCGCCCTCGAGCGAGACGTCGTACGGCAGACGACCGAGGATCGAGTCGTACTTCAGCAGGTGAGCCAGCGAAGCGTTGTCCGTGAGGTCGTTGACCGCCACAATCTCGATGTCGGTGGTTCCCAGCGCCTTCTGCGCATCCACCGCCCTGAAGAAGTTACGTCCGATACGGCCGAAACCGTTTACGCCAACCCGGACAGTCACAATTAGCTCCTTTGCCCATCATCATCTGTGGTGCAGCTCTTTCGCGCCCGTACACCGAACACGTGTGAGTGATCGGTCGGACACGGTTCATCGGTCGATGTGTTCCATACCCTAATGCGCGAGGCCGAGCAGTGCGAAGCCCACCCTTGCAGGTGTGGCCACCGCGCGATCCCGCACTTCGGGCAAAGCCGTCGTTCAGGCGTCGTCGAGCAGATCCGCCGTCACCGCGGACTCGGTGTCAGGGACCCCGGTCTCCTTCGCCTTGCGGTCCGCCATCGACAGGAGCCGGCGTATACGCCCTGCGACGGCATCCTTCGTCATCGGCGGGTCGGCCAACTGGCCGAGTTCCTCGAGCGAAGCCTGCCGATGCTCGACGCGGAGGTGGCCCGCCGCTGCCAGGTGATCGGGCACGTCCTCTCCCAGGATGTGCAATGCCCGCTCGACCCTCGCCGCCGCTGCCACGGCCGCTCGCGCCGACCGACGTAGGTTCGCGTCGTCGAAGTTCGCGAGGCGGTTCGCCGTCGCCCTGACCTCGCGGCGCATGCGGCGTTCTTCCCACACGAGGCGGGTGTCCTGGGCACCCATGCGAGTGAGGAGTGCACCGATCGCCTCGCCGTCGCGGATCACAACTCGATCCGTTCCACGAACTTCTCGGGCCTTCGCCGAAATACCGAGCCGCCGCGCCGCACCGACGAGGGCGAGGGCAGCCTCCGGGCCCGGGCAACTGACCTCGAGCGCCGACGACCGTCCCGGTTCCGTGAGTGAACCGTGCGCCAGGAACGCTCCACGCCACGCAGCCTCTGCATCGGCAACGCTACCGCCCACGACCTGCGCAGGAAGTCCGCGAACCGGTCGACCGCGAAGGTCGAGCAACCCGGTCTGTCGCGCAAGTGCCTCACCGTCCTTCGCGACCCGGACGATGTATCTCGACGACTTGCGGAGGCCACCGGCACTGAGGACGTGAACTTCCGAGCTGTAGGTGAAGAGGTCGAAGATCTCACGACGCAGCCGGCGTGCCGTGTTTCCGAGATCGAGTTCGGCCTCGACCACCACGCGCCCACCGACGATGTGCAGTCCCCCGGCGAACCGGAGCAGGGCCGACACCTCGGCCTTTCGGCAGCTCACCTGGCTGACCACCAGACGGCTGAGTTCGTCCTTGACTTCTGCTGTCATTGCCACGACGAAACCTCCGGTGTCATTGCCACGAAGCGCTCTCCCTCTCGTTCACCGCATGCTCGCTGTCGGCGCCGACCGGAACCGCCGAGGAGGTTTCGATCCAGAGCCGTTCGAACACTGCGGCCAGTTTGTCTGCATGGTGCGTGTGAGTGCCGTTCCTCGCCACGTCGGCGTACAGCGTCCGTGCACCGAACTTACGTGCGGCACGGTCGAGGTGTTCGCGTTCGCGCCCGGCCGGCACCGAGCCGGAATCGACTACGACATCATCGACTTTCAAGTCCGGTGCGTGTTGGGAGAGTACGTGCAAATGGCGTTCTGCAGAGAATCCGGCGGTCTCACCCGGCTCCGGCGCAAGATTGAGAACCAGCACCTTGCGAGCCCGAGTGCCGGCAAGCGCTTCGAGAACCTCGGGCACGAGGACATGCGGGATCACACTGGAGAACCAGGACCCGGGACCGAGAACGACTACGTCCGCGCGCTCGATCGCGTCCACTGCGTCCGGGCAGGCAGGTGGTCCGGAGGGCAACAGTCGAACGCGACGAACCTTGCCCGGTGTGGTCGCGACTGCCACCTGCCCTCGAATGCACCGACTCACCCGCGGATCGGCTTCCAATCCCTGCACGTCCGCTTCGATGTCCAGCGCGATAGGTGACATCGGCAGCACGCGTCCGTCGATCCGCAGTAGCTTTGCAAGTTCGTCGAGCGCCGCAACCGGATCTCCGAGCACCTCGGTGAGCCCGGCCAGCATCAGGTTCCCGACAGAATGTCCCGCCAGGGCGCCGATTCCTCCGAAGCGGTGCTGAATGGTCTCGGTCCAGTCGGCAACATCGGGGTCGTCCGCGGCCAGCGCCGCGAGCGCCATGCGAAGGTCACCGGGCGGCAACACTCCCAGTTCGGACCGCAGTCGCCCGGAGGATCCGCCGTCGTCGGCCACGGTCACGACGGCGGTGACGTCCCGGCTGAGCCGCCGCGCTGCGCTCAGCGTCGCGAAGAGTCCGTGTCCCCCACCCAGGGCCACCGTGCGCGGCGCTGTCACCGCGGAATCGGCCGACGTCATTCGCGCCCCAGGTCACGATGTACGACGCGCACGTTCAGACCCGCGTCGGTCCCCAGACGACTTGCCAGGGCTTCGGACATGGCCACACTCCGATGTTTACCACCGGTGCAACCCACCGCAATCGTCATGTAGCGCTTACCCTCCCGCCGGTAGCCTGCGATCGTCAGCTCCATCAAATGATGGTAGGTAGTCAGGTAGTCGACAGCGCCCGCCTGCGCCAATACGTAGTCACGCACGCCCGCCGACTGTCCGGTGTGTTCGCGCAATTCCGGTATCCAATGTGGATTCGGCAGGAACCGGACGTCGCAGACCACGTCCGCGTCCATCGGCAGACCGTACTTGAATCCGAAGGATTGAACGGTCACCTGGACGGTGCTGTTCGCATCGCCACCGAACGCGTCCTCGATCTTCTGACGCAGATGATGTGCCGCGAGTGCCGAAGTGTCGATCACCAGATCGGCGGCGGCCTTGACGGTCGCCAGTTGATCTCGCTCGGCCGCGATCCCCTCCGAGAGCGTGCCGTCGATTCCGTCGCTCTGCAGCGGGTGGCTGCGCCGAACCTGTTCGAACCTGCGGACCAACACATCGTCCGATGCGTCGAGGTAGAGAACCCGCGTACGGATCGGCTTCGACGAGAGTTCGGTGAGCACCCAACCGAAGTCACCGGTGAACAGCCGGCTCCGAACATCGATCACGACCGCCAACCGCTCGATACGCGAGTCCGACTCGAGCGACAGGTCCACCATCCTCGAGATCAGCTCCGGCGGGAGGTTGTCCGCGACGTACCACCCGAGGTCCTCGAGCACCTTCGCAGAGGTCTGCAGGCCGGCGCCGGAGAGCCCGGTGACGAGAAGGAACTCCATCGTGATCTCGTCGGTGGTCTCGTCTATGTCCGCCTGCACGTCCACATCCTGATCTGCCGCACCCTGCCCCTGTTGATCGCTCACTCGACACTCTGCCCTGTTCGTTGTGTTCGGGTGTGTGGATCTTGCATACCGGACGGTCCGTCCACTGGCCGTCCACCGTTTTCATCATCCCTTACGGGCATCACCGGCGCAGCCGACTCCCCCGCAGCTTCGGACTGTTCATTGGTGTGCGCCTCGCCAGGCGCGAGAGCGTCCAGTACGGCGCGTGCGGTGGCCGCGCCGACACCCGGCACAGCGGTGATCTCCTCGATGGTGGCTTCCTTCAGCTTCGCCACCGAACCGAAGTGCGTCACCAGTGCGTTCCTCCTGGTCTCCCCGAGGCCCCGCACCGAGTCGAGAGCCGACGCGGTCATGCGCCGCGAACGCTTGCTGCGGTGAAACGTGATGGCGAATCGGTGCGCCTCGTCGCGCACCCGTTGCAGCAGATACAGAGACTCGCTCGCACGCGGAAGGATGACGGGATCTTCTTCGCCGGGCACCCATACCTCTTCGAGCCGCTTCGCGAGACCGATGACGGCGACATCCGTCACGCCCAGTTCGTCCATGACCGCGGCCGCCGCGTTCACTTGAGGCAGACCGCCGTCGACCACGTAGAGGTTCGGGGGGTACGCGAACCGCCTTGGTCTACCGGTCTGCGGGTCCAGGGCCGCCTCCGGCGCCAGATCGCCGCCGTCTCCGCCCTCGGTCCCCACGCCGGCGTTGTCGTCGGCAGAAATCGCGACGTCTTTGTTGTGACGCAGAAATCGGCGCCGCGTGACTTCTGCGATGCTCGCGACGTCGTCGGAGTGCCCGTCCCCCGCAGCCTCCTTGATCCCGTAGTGGCGGTAGTCCGACTTCTTGGGCAATCCGTCCTCGAATACGACGAGCGATGCGACCACATCGGTTCCCTGGACATGGCTGATGTCGACGCACTCGATCCGCAGCGGTGCGGAATCCAGATCCAGGGCTTCTTGTATCCCCTGTAGAGCAGCGGTTCTGGAGGTGAAGTCCCCTGCCCTCCGCAGCTTGTGTTGAGTGAGCGCCTCGTGGGCATTGCGCTGTACGGTCTCTGCCAGCGCTTTCTTGTCGCCGCGCTGTGGGACCCGCAACTGCACTGCAGATCCCCGAAGTTCGCTCAGCCACTCCGCAATCTCCGGAGCGCCGTCCGGTAGAACCGGGACCAGTACCTCGCGAGGCACTGCGTTGGTGGGCGACTCCGCCCCACTGTCGCCGGACAACGCAGCCTGTTCGCCGTAGAACTGGGTCAGGAACTGCTCGACGAGCGCGGGCAGATCCGACTCGCCGCGGCGTTCGTCTGCTGCTGCGTCGGCCACGTCACCGGACTTCTCGACCACCCAGCCGCGCTGACCGCGCACACGACCGCCGCGGACGTGGAACACCTGGACCGCCGCCTCGAGATCGTCCGAGGCAAAGGCGACGAGGTCTGCATCCGTGCCGTCGCCCAGCACGACCGCCTGCTTCTCGAGCGCCTTCTTCAGAGCGCCGAGGTCGTCTCGCAACCGCGCGGCCAGTTCGAAGTCGAGTTCTTCCGCCGCGTTCTGCATGCGACGTTCCACTTCGCGGACGAGGCGATCCGTCCGTCCGGCCAGGAAGTCGCAGAAGTCCTCCACGATCTGCCGATGTTCGGCCGGCGACACGCGTCCCACACAGGGTGCCGAACACTTGTCGATGTACCCGAGCAGGCACGGGCGCCCGATCTGCTGGTGTCGCTTGAACACGCCCGCCGAGCAGGTTCGGGCGGGAAACACCCGCAGCAGCAGGTCGAGGGTTTCCCTGATCGCCCAGGCATGCGAATAGGGACCGAAGTAGCGGACCCCCTTGCGACGCGGGCCCCGGTACACGAACAGGCGCGGAAACTCCTCACCCAAAGTGACGGCCAGCACCGGATAGGTCTTGTCGTCCCGGTATCGGACGTTGAAGCGAGGATCGAATTCTTTGATCCAGTTGTACTCGAGTTGCAGTGCCTCGACCTCGGTGCTCACCACCGTCCATTCGACGCTGGCAGCGGTGGTGACCATCTGGCGAGTCCGCGGATGAAGGCCGGTGATGTCGGCGAAGTACGAGTTGAGCCGCGAACGGAGACTCTTCGCCTTTCCTACGTAGACCACGCGACCGTGCGGGTCCCGGAACTTGTACACCCCTGGCGCGACAGGGATGGTTCCGGTTGCCGGTCGGTAGGTCGAGGGATCAGGCACACCACCACGTTAGCGGCAGCTACCGACGCAACCGATCTCAGGACGACGTCTGTTCCGCCTCCACGGCACGGAAGCGACGCACCGCGTCGACGGCGTACCCACGATCGTTCGCCTGTATGGCCATCACAGGGATGTATTCGTCGTCGGGAAGTTCGATTCGGGCCCAGGCCGCACCGTCGGGAAAGGAGAGACCCTGGGCGAGATCCCAGTCGACGATCTTCTCGCCCAGTACGTTTCGGACGGCGATGCCCTGAGGCCCTACGCGCAGGCGGGGCCGTGTGAGCAGCAGTACGCCGGCAGCCAGGATGCATCCGAGCCCGGCCATCGCGAGCTGATCGGACCGTTGGAAGAACACCCCTGTCTGCTCGGTACGCAGCAGGATGCCCAACGTCACATGGATCACCACCAACAGTACGGCGACTGCTATCGCGGCATTTCTCGACTTGCGTGGACGAGCGATCAGCTCCCACGGACCGTCGGCGGCCCCGTCGTTGTCGTCGCGCGTCACCGGAACGACTCTTCCGTCCACGGCTGACGCAGGTGCTTCAAGGTCACTGCTGCGTCGAGGGCGGCCGCACACGCCTCGGCACCCTTGTCTTCTTTGGAATCGACGAGGCCCGCGCGATCGAGAGCCTGCTGCTCTGTGTCGGTCGTCAGAACGCCGTTGCCGACCGGGGTGCTCTCGTCGAGCGAGACCCGGGTGAGGCCGGCGGTGACCGCGTCGCACACGTACTCGAAATGCGGCGTTCCACCGCGAATGACGACCCCGAGTGCGACCACTGCATCGTGGGACCGCGCCAGCGTCTGCGCGACCACCGGCAACTCGATGGCACCGGCGACCCTCACGAAGGTCACCTCTTCGATCCCGGCTTCCGCGGCGACCCGGTGGGCGCCCGCGACAAGTGCGTCCGAGATGTCGGTGTGCCAACGACCGGCGACGATCGCCAGCTTGAGGTCCTTCGCATCGGTGACGGCAAGCTGTGGGACTCCCTCACCACTCACCGCACTTCACCGGCCTCGTATTCGTCGAGCCCGATCAGGTCGTGCCCCATCCGGTCGCGCTTCGTGCGCAGGTACGTCAGGTTCTCCGCGTTCGCCCTCAAGGGCATCGATACCCGTTCGGTGATGTGCAGTCCGTAGCCGTCGAGACCGACCCGCTTCGCCGGGTTGTTGGTCAGGAGCCGCATCGACGAGATTCCGAGGTCGACGAGGATCTGGGCTCCGATGCCGTAGTCACGGGCGTCGGCCGGGAGGCCGAGTTCGAGGTTGGCGTCGACGGTGTCGGAGCCTGCGTCCTGTAGCTGGTAGGCCTGCAATTTGTGCATCAACCCGATGCCGCGTCCCTCGTGACCGCGCATGTAGAGCACGACCCCGCGACCTTCCTGCGCCACCATGTCGAGCGCCGCATCGAGTTGCGGTCCGCAGTCGCAGCGCAGCGAACCGAACACGTCGCCGGTCAGGCACTCCGAGTGCACGCGCACCAGGACGTCGCTGCCGTCGCCGTCGGTCCCCGGGATGTCGCCACGAACCAGAGCCACATGCTCCACATCGTCGTAGATGCTCCGGTATCCGACGGCCGTGAACTCGCCGTGCCTGGTGGGAATTCTGGCTTGGGCGATGCGCTCGACGTGCTTCTCGTGCTTACGACGCCACGCGATCAGATCGGCAATGGAGATGAGGGCCAGATCGTGATCGTCGGCGAACACGCGCAGCTCGTCCGTCTGCGCCATCGCGCCTTCGTCCTTCTGACTGACGATCTCGCAGATGACTCCGGCGGGACGCAGATCTGCCATCCGCGCAAGGTCGACGGCGGCCTCGGTATGTCCTGGACGACGGAGCACTCCGCCTTCCTTCGCACGCAGCGGGACGACGTGGCCGGGCCGGGTGAAGTCCTGGGCACCGGTCGACGGGTCGGCCAGCAGCTTCATCGTGGCGGCCCGATCGGACGCCGAAATACCGGTTCCGATGCCCTCGCGCGCATCGACGGTCACGGTGTACGCGGTTCCGTGCTTGTCCTGATTGGTCGCGTACATCGGCGGCAATCCGAGACGGTCGCAATCCGCACCGTCGAGCGGAACACACAGGTAGCCCGAGGTGTATCGGACCATGAACGCCACGAGTTCCGGCGTTGCCATCTCGGCCGCGAAGATGAGGTCGCCCTCGTTCTCGCGATCCTCGTCGTCCACGACGACGACCGCCTTGCCTGCGGCGATATCGGCGACTGCGCGCTCGATGCTGTCGAACCTGGTCACGTGCTCGGTCTCCAAAGTCTTCACTAGAGCATCTACGAATACATGCGGACGCATCCCAGGGATGCAACCCAACAGTACGACCTAGCCGGAGGCGGCATTCAGTCGCTCCACGTACTTCGCGATCACGTCGACCTCCAGATTCACCGGAGAGCCCACTTCGGCACCACCGAGTGTCGTCATCTCGAGCGTGGTGGGAATCAGCGAGATCTCGAAATACTCGGCTCCCTTCTCGCCGCCCAACGCAGACACCGTCAGCGATACTCCGTCGACGGTGATCGACCCCTTCTCGACGACGTACCGAGAGACGGTGTCGGGCAGACCGATTCGAACCACTTCCCAGTTCTCGGACGGACTGCGGCTGACGACGTGACCGGTTCCGTCGACATGCCCCTGTACGAGGTGACCACCGAGCCGGCTCCCCAGGGCCGCCGCACGCTCGAGATTCACTCGGCTACCGGCATCGATACCCGCGAGGCTCGACCGGTCGAGAGTCTCTTTCATCACATCGGCGGTGAAAGAACCGTCGGCGAGCACGTCCACGACGGTCAGGCAGACCCCGTTGACGGCGATCGAATCACCGTGGGACGCGTCGGAGGTCACCAACGGACCACGAACCGTGAAGCGCGCGGCATCGACCAACTCTTCCTTGGCGACTACCTCACCCAGTTCTTCGACAATTCCAGTGAACACGTTCGGCTACTCCCTAGTTCTGATCCCGAATCAAGCTAGTTCTCGTCCCGTATCAAGCTCAACATGATGTCGGGCCCGATAGATTCCACCGATTCGCGCGTGAACACGCGAGCGTCCGCAATCGTCTGCACACCTGCGTCGCCCACGGCGGGTACGCCCGCACCGAGAATCTTCGGCGCGACGAACGCCTGGATGCGGTCGACGCCATCGGCCGCGAGAAAGGCGCCGGCCAGCTTCGGGCCGCCTTCGACCAGCACATCGGTGAGATCTACGAGCGTGTCGATGACCTCACGGACATCTCTCGTTCGCAGGTGCAGAGTGGGAGCCACGTCGTCGAGAATGCGCGAACCTGCCGGAATGTCGCGGGTACCGACGACCACGCGCAACGGTTGTCTGGCCGCGAGAGATCCGTCCGGCATCCGCGCCGTGAGCCACGGATCGTCGGCGATCACCGTTCCGGTGCCCACCACGATGGCATCGAGTTTCGCGCGGTCCTCGTGCACCCGGGCCCGGGCGGCAGGTCCGCTGATCCATCGACTCGTTCCGTCCGCAGCCGCACTTCGCCCGTCGAGGGTCGCGGCGTACTTCCAGGTGATGTGGGGGCGACCGGTGCGCTGCCTGTGCAACCACGCTCGCAACGCTCCCCTGGAAGCTGCGTCGGCGCCGATGCCGGCCGTGACCTGGACCCCTGCGTCCTCCAGAGTGGCGGCGCCCCCCGCTGCGGTCGGGTTGGGGTCCGCGACCGCGTAGTGGACCACTTTCACACCGGCGTCCACCAGCGCGCGGGCGCACGGTCCCGTTCGGCCTTGATGGTTGCACGGCTCCAGCGTCACCACGGCAGTTCCACCACGGGCAGCATCACCGGCCTGTCGGAGCGCGACGATCTCCGCATGCGGGCCACCCGGCGGTTGCGTCATGCCGACGCCGGCGATCGTGCCGTCCGTCGCCAGGATCACAGCTCCCACGGGAGGATTCGGCGTGCTGAACCCACGGGCCGACTCGGCGGCCTCGATCGCGATCGCCATCGACGCCTCGATGTCGGCGCGACTGTTGGTGTGGGCCACGAATCTGTCAGATCGCCAGCGTCAGGTGCGGTGACGACTTCGCTGCCTGCCGGCGCAGGGAGCGGACGGCCTCTGCGGGATCCTCCGTACCGTAGACAGCCGATCCGGCGACGAAGCAGTCGATTCCGGCCTCTGCTGCTTGCTCGACCGTGTTCGTGTTGATGCCGCCGTCGATCTCCACGAGGAGGGTCAATTCACCGGAATCGACGAGTTTGCGGACGGCGCGTGCTTTGTCGAGCACCTCGGCCATGAACGACTGACCACCGAATCCAGGCTCGACGCTCATGACGAGAAGTGTGTCGAAGTCCTTCAGGATTTCGAGATAGGGCTCGATGGGGGTACCCGGCTTCACGCTGAGACCGGCCTTTGCGCCCGCCGCCCGAATATCACGGGCGACCGCACGCGGGTCGTCGGTCGCCTCGGCGTGGATCGTCACGTTGTGGGCGCCGGCCTCGGCGTACGGCGGCGCCCAGCGGCCGGGATTCTCGATCATCAGGTGGCAGTCGAGTGGAATGTCGGTGGCCTTCAGCAGGCTCTCCACCACCGGTAGACCCAGGGTGAGGTTCGGTACGAAGTGTGCGTCCATGACGTCCACGTGTAGCCAGTCGGATCCCGCGACGGCGGCGGCCTCGTCGGCCAGGCGCGCAAAATCGGCGGACAGAATGGACGGTGCGATCATCGGATGTGCCACGCGGGGAAGTTTAGTCGGTTGGACCTACACGTTCGGCGACCCACCGCGATAATGGAGGGATGTCGACGTGGAAACAGGTCGTGGCGGTCGCCGGGAGGTTTCCGGAGGTCGAAGAGAGCACGTCCTACCGAACTCCTGCACTGAAGGTGCGCGGCAAGACGTTCGCGCGCCTGCGCACCGAATCGGACGATGGACTGGTGTTGATGTGCGCCCTCGACGAGAAGCAGGCACTCCTCGCCGAGGGCGCACCGTTCTACACCACGCCCCACTACGACGGTTACGGCGCAATCCTCGTGAATCTCGAACAGGCCGACGAGCGTCGGCTCGCCGAACTCGTGGAGGACGCCTGGCGTGCGAAGGCGCCCGCGCGACTCGTCGCACTCCTCGACGACGAGCCGCGATCGCATCCGTAGATCAGACTCCCAGTTTCAATCCTGCACCGGCGTCGATCCGAAGCTGCTGGCCCGTCACGAACCGTGACTCGTCCGAGGCGAGGAAGACGACGGCGTGCGAGACGTCCGACGGCTCGACCCACGGGGTCGGCATGGACTGCATGAACGGGAAGGTGACCTTTGCGTCCTCGGCCGTGGGGTTCGGCAGATCGGGACGGAACGTGCGGTACATCGGGGCGCTCTGCAGCATGTCCGTGTTGCAGTTGGTCGGGTGAACGGCGTTGACCCGGATCGACTTGGGCCCCAAGGTCAGGGCAAGTGAGTTCGTGTAGGTCCAGATCATCTTCTTGGCGAGCCCGTAGCCGTCGCCGCCCGGACCCTGCAGCGCCTGCTGCCCGTTGAGCCCCGTTTGGGGAACGAGTCCCGCGACCGAACCGGTGGCGATGATCGACGCACCTTCGTCGAGGTGCGGAATCGCCACGTGGATCGTGTTGATCACGCCCATGAAGTCGACGTCGAACGCGTCGACGAATCCTTCGACGGGAACCTCGGGACCGAGCGGCGCGATTCCTGCATTCGCGACCACGACGTCGAGTTTGCCCAACTCCGCCACTGCCGAATCCAGTGCGGCCTTCAGCGCGGCCCGGTCGCGAACGTCGACCTTCGCGGTGACGATTCGCTGACCGGACTTCTCGACCAGCTTCTTCGTCTCCTCGAGATCCGCTTCCGTCGCGAGCGGATACTCGTTGGACGCGATGTTCTCGCACAGATCGAACGCAATGATGTCAGCGCCCTCGTCCGCGAGGTGCACTGCGTGACTACGCCCCTGTCCGCGGGCAGCTCCGGTGATGAGGACGACCTTGCCGGCAACGCGATTCATCGAAATCCTCCAGTCGGTGTGATGCATGACGAGACTGGAAGTAGAACACGTTTTAGCATTTTCTGGAACACGTTCCAGAAATGACGGACTACTCGATCGGCTTCCGCAGCGCTGCGAGGAACATCGCATCGGTGCCGTGCCGATGCGGCCACAGCTGCACGCCCGGCCCCGAGCCGAGGTTCGGCACGTTCGGCAGCAGACTCGGTGTGTCCAGCTGCTCCATCCCGTACCGGCGAACCGCGTCCGCGACAACCGTCACGGTCTCGGACAGATGGGGTGAACACGTCGAATAGAGCACGACACCGCCGGGGCGCACCAGTTCGATCGCGGCCGCCAGCAGTTCCCGCTGCAGCTTCGCGAGACCGGCGACGTCCGACGGCTGTCGGCGCCACCGCGCTTCCGGTCGACGCCGAAGTGCGCCGAGGCCGGTGCACGGCGCATCGACCAGAATCCGGTCGTAGCCGGGATCGAGACCGGACTCACGCCCGTCCGCCACCCGCACGTCCACCGGAAGTTCACGGGTCGTCTTACGGACGAGTTCGGCGCGATGTTCCACCGGTTCCACCGCATCGAGTCGTCCACCCTCGATTCCGGCGAGCGCACCGAGGAGGGCCGCTTTACCGCCCGGCCCGGCACACAGATCAAGCCAGCGACCAGTATCGGGGCCTTCGACCGGAGCCTCGGCGAGCGTACGGGCGACGAGCTGGCTACCTTCGTCCTGCACGCCCGCCAGCCCTTCACGCACGGCGTCCAGCAGGCCGGGGTCACCGCCGTCGAGATACACGGCGTACGGCGAATACCGGCCGATCTCTCCCCCGGTGACGAGCGCGAGCTCCTCGGCCGAGATCTCCCCTGGACGGGCGACCAGATGAACTGCCGGCCGCGCATCGTCGGCGACCAGTGCGTCCTCTAGCTCCCCCGCATCCGCACCGAGCGCGTCGGCGAAGGCCTGCGCGATCCAGGTGGGATGTGCGTGCTCGAAAGCGATCCGTCCCACCGGGTCGGCGGGAGCCAGTTGATCGACCCACTCCTTCTGGGATTTCTCCGACACCCGTCGCAGAACGGCGTTCACGAATCCCGACTTTCCCGGCCCGGCTTCCGCCCGAGCCAGATCGACCGAGGTGGCCACTGCGGCATGGGGTGCGACTCGGGTCCGCAGCAACTGATAGGCGCCGAGGCGTAGAACATCGAGCAGTTCGCCGTCGACCTCCGCAATCGGTCGGCCTGCGCATTCCGTGATCACCGCGTCGAGCAACCCCTGGGCACGCGAGGCCCCGTAGGCGAGTTCCGTGGCCAGCGCCGCATCACGCCCGTCGAGGCGACGCTCGCGAAGCAGCCCCGGCAGTACGAGGTTCGCGTACGCATCGCGTTCGCGAACCGCCCGCAGAACATCGCGCGCGGCCAGGCGTGGCTGATCCAGGCCGGCCTGCGAAGCGTCGGGACGCCCGGGTTGCTTCGGCCGGTCGTTCCGAGCGCGGTTACCGCGCGATCCTCTGTTGCCGCGGGACGTCTTGTCGTCCCGCGCCCCGGAACCGCGGCCCGGCCTCGACGGTCGTCTGGATTCGCTCACTGTGCTCGTACCTCCGCGTCGAGTCGTGCGCCGCGTGCCCAATCGAGCGCAGCCATTTCCTTCTTGCCTTGCGGCTGTACTCGATCGAGTCGTACCGCGTTCGTGGCCGTGCCCACCAACATGCCGGCCTTCGACACCGCTATCCGTCCTGGCTCGAGTCGATCCTCCGCAAAGGTCACCGGCCCGATCTTCACCCGCAGATCGCCGATCGTCGTCCACGCACCCGGCGCCGGTGTGACCGACCGAATGTGACGATCGATCGCCGCGCCGGACAGATCCCACCGTATGCGCGCAGCATCCACGGTCACCTTGGGTGCGTACGACACTCCGTCCGACGACTGCGGAACAGCCGACAGTGCCCCTTCCTCGATGCCGTCCAGTACGGAGTCGAGAAGAATCGCGCCACCGGTGGCCAAGCGAGCCAACAGCTCCCCCGACGTGTCGGTGTCGCGGATCCGTTCCGTCACGACTCCGTACACCGGTCCGGTGTCCAAACCGGCCTCGAGGCGAAAGGCGCTCGCACCCGTCATGTCGTCGCCGGCGCCGATCGCAGCCTGAACCGGTGCCGCCCCACGCCAGGCGGGTAGCAGCGAGAAGTGCAGGTTCACCCAGCCGTGGACGGGAATCTCGAGAACGTTCTCGGGCAGCAGTGCGCCGTATGCGACGACGGGAGCACAGTCCGGCGCCAATGCACTCAGGCGGTCGACGAATTCGGGGTCCGACGGACGATTCGGGGTGAGTACCTCGATGCCGTGGGAGTCGGCGAGGGCGCCGATCGGTGACCGCACCACTTTGCGGCCGCGTCCCGCCGCTGCGTCCGGCCTCGTCACCACGGCGACGACGTCGTGCCTGGTCGACCCGATCAGACGCTCGAGGGAGGGTACTGCCGCGTCCGGGGTACCGGCGAAGACTATGCGCACTCGGACCACCCCATCGCGGCAACGGCGAACGCGGGCACATGCTCCGACACCAAGAAGACTCCCTCGACAGATCGGCGCCGGACTGCCCGGCGCGAGGACCAGTCTAAGGACTCGGCGTCTACGAGAACATTCGGCAAACGACGGGCGTCCACCGGCGCGCCTTCCGCAACACCCGCCTCGCGGCGTGTCGACTGTTGCACGGCCCGTTATCGACGCTTACGGTCGGGCCGGTACCCGAAACCCCGAGGTTTGGAGACAACACATGGCAGGAATCGAGAACAAGTTCGACAAGGCGTACGAGACCAAGCCGATCGAGGAACTGGTGAACGCACCGGTCGAGGCCCTGCAGGGTGTCAGCGATTCGGACGCCGAGCACCTGAAGGCAGCGTTCAACATCAAGACCGTCAAGGATCTGGGCACCAACAAGTTCTTCCTGTGGGCGCAGGCGGTGGCGAAGCTCGCCGAGTAGACACACCGGCAACAAGCACACCGTGAGGGCGGCAGGACACTCGAGTGTCCTGCCGCCCTCACGAATTGCTGTCGATGATCACCTGCGGAATGTCCGCGCCGAGCGGCACGAAAGCGCATTGCGCCTTCGGCTTCGCCTTCGCGTCGAGAGCGGTCCGCACCAGATCCAGAGTGAACGGATCGTAGGGGGCCCGGAAGTGGCCGGACGCGTTCTGTGGACAGACGTCCTGTACGAGTACGTTCGTCGCGTCCGGATTCCGTAGCGCCTGGTTCGTGTACGGCTGGATCATCTCGTCGTAACGCGAGCCGATGGTGGTGTACGCAACGCCCGGCACGGTGTCGTCCGGACTGTTCAGCTCGTTCAGAAACGGCGAACCTTGCAATTGCTCCAACACCGCGACCGAGGTGGCCTTCACGACGACGCCGTCTCCGCCCGGCAGGGCGTGGAGCGCCGGCCCCAGGCCGTACATGGTGCCGCCGTAAGTCGGCGAAGCCAGCCCGACCCACTCCCGCACATGGGCCGATCCGCCCAGCTTGTTCACGTAGTACCGCGAGACGTTCGCGCCCTGCGAATACCCGACCACATCGACGTGTGACGCCCCGGTCGCGCGGCGGACTTCGTCGACGAATCCGCCGAACTGGTGTGCGCTCGTGACGAGATCGCCAGTGCCGAAGGATTCCTCACCCGATCGATCGCTCGGATCGCCGCCGTAATCGAGAGCGAAGACGCAGTAGCCGTCTTCCACCAACATCGGCGACAACTTCGCCCAGTCCCGGTATGCACTCGAATCGGTGCCGTGAGCCAGCACGACCGGATCAGGGTGCTCAGGAGACGGTGTGCATCCGAAGTCGTTGGCACCGCTCGGTGAGTTTCCCGGATGCGATTCCGCATACGCGACCGCTGCACTCCGAGTCTCCTGAACCGGTCCTTGCACCGTCTGGGCGGGCTGCGAATTCGCGACTGCGACATGACCTCCGCAGGCGATCGTCACGCCGACACAGATACATGCCAGCCGACTCGGCGACTTCGTCTTTCGGCACCGTTCCATGCACACCACTTCCTCTCCGATCCGTACCGGCGGACTCTTCGAGCCTGCCCTCCGTCGGGAGTGAAAGATGGCGCGCCACGATCACGTTTGCGTAGCGGAACCACGTCCATTCGATATCGACGATGCTCGGTGTGAGCACCCTGCGATCGCGCCGCTATCTCTCGGCGTCGCCCGACTGCCCCTCGGCATCGGACGTGTCCGCGCCTGTGGAGTCGGGCTCCTCGGCCAGGATGCGGTACAACGATCGACGTGCCTCTGCGAGAACGTCGGCAGCGCGACGATTCTGCTCGTCGTCCCCGACTGCTGCCACCTGTCCTGCAGCACCCATCAGCAAACCGATGAGACTGCGGAGGTCCTGAGCCGACCGGCCCACCGTGTCCCGGACATCGTCCCAGGGAGATCCCAGGTCGTCACGGTTCGTCTCCACATAGGTGGTTCCCTCTTCGGTCAGGCGTGCGGTCTTGCGTCCCTTCACCTTCTCGATGACTACCAGCCCCTCGTCTTCCAACTGGGCGAGAGCGGGGTAGATCGAACCAGGACTTGGCTTCCACACCCCTTCGCTGCGCCCGACGATCTGCTGGATCAGTTCGTAGCCATGCATCGGACTCTCTCCGAGCAGAAGGAGGATTGCCGCGCGGACGTCGCCGCGCCGACCTCTTCCGCCCCGGCCACGGCCTCGACCGAAGTGGCCTCCGGGACCGTGCATGCCGTCGTCGAAACCGAAGCGTTCTCGCCGCGGTCCGCGGCGATACGGCCCTTCGCTGTTCGTGAACCGGGGGTGTCCGGCTCCTTGACCCTGTCGCGGACCTCTGCCGCGTTCGAATCCTTCCATGTCACTCTCCTTGATTGACGTATTGGTGATGCATCAACGATATATCGCCAATTCGGATACGACAAGGCGCCCGACCTCCACGCAGTCCTGACCCCGCTGCCGTCCTAGCCGATGCGCGATGGATCGATCTGAATGCGCACTGGCTGCGACGAACGCCGTGCACTCCGCGCTGCTCGAGCAGCCGAGAGCGCTCTCGCCACTTCGCGTCCCTGTGTGCGCGGAACGCGCACCAGCATCCGCAGCACCTCTTCGGGTTCAGCACTGTCCTCGGCAAACGGCAGCCTGGCACCGACCGGCAGGTCCACCGGGCCGAGCACTTCGGCCCCGGGCGGGAGGTCGGCCGCAGCCACCAACTCACCGATCGCCTCGGAACTGCCGTCGATCGCGGCCAGATGCACCATCGGAGGAAACCCCACCTCTGCGCGTTCCTCGACTTGAGAACGCGCATGCCCCACCGGATCCCACCGGACCAACGCCTGAACTGTGGGGATTCCCGAGTCGGCGACAACAACGACCTGACCGCCGGAGTCGAACGGCACCACAAGCGCCGCAGCAGTCATCCATCGGCGCATCGTCTCCTCCGCCGCCCGCAGATCGGCGCGGCCGAGGAGCGCCCAACCGTCGAGAAGCAGCGCCGCGCCGTATCCCCCGTGCGCGGGCGGCTCTGCCCCCACAGTCGCCACGACAAGCGCCGGGCCCGCAGGCACCTCCGACAGAACATCTTGTCCCCCCGACGTTCGCACCGTCACACCCGCGAACGCACGCCCCAATTCTTCGGCCGTCCGGCCCGCGCCCACCACCACAGCACGCAGCTTTCGAGTGCCGCAGGCGTGACACCTGTGCGCCGGGTCCGAGATCCCGCACCATTTGCACGCAGGCGTGACGGCACCGTCCGCACCGGCGGCGGCCGGAAGAGCGAGCGGCCCGTTGCAACGGCGACAACGCGCCGGCGCGCGGCACTTCCCGCACGCCAGGCTGGGCACATAGCCCCGACGTGGAACTTGAACCAACACCGGCATGCCGGCCTTCAGCGCCTCACGTGCGGCAGCGAACGCAATGGCGGGCAGGCGCGCCGCACGAGCACCGGGATCGCGCGCCAGTGCCTGATCGCTGTCGGCGAGGGCGGTGATCTTCGGCGAACAGGATCGAATCGTCTCGCGTGTGGCGACCAGGTCGTGCGCCCATCCCGAATCGACGAGGGCTTGTGCCTCCGCAGTCCTCGAGTGGCCGGCGAGCACCAGCGCACATCCCGAGCCGTGTGCACGCAGGAGGGCGACCTCGCGCGCGTGGGGATACGGGGCGCGCGGCTCGGCCAGATTGTCGTCGCCGTCGTCCCACAGCGCGATCAGACCGATGTTCGGCGTAGGGGCGAAGACAGCGGCTCGCGTTCCCACGACGACCTTCGCGGTACCTCTCAGTGCGGCGAGCCATCTCCGATACCGGGCAGCAGGCCCCAGTCCTGCCGACAGGCCGACTACACGGTCACCACCGACAGCCGCCGAGCATGCCTCGACCAACCGATCGAGATCACGCTGATCCGGGACGACCAGAACCGCGCTGCGGCCGCCTGCCGCAGTCACGGCCGCCAGTTCGGCGAGGCGCCGCGGCCAATCCTCACCGGGCAGAGCCTGCCACGCCGCTCGCGGCATCCGCCCGTCTGCCAGCGCGTCGACGAATGCGCCGCCGTGGACGTACCGATTCCACCCCGCGACGTCCACCTCGCCGGTGACCTCCGGCGAGCCCCCATCCGACGTCTTCTCCGACTCCGCTCGCGCGTGCCGCGGTGGGATCGCGAGACGCAACACGTCGGCACGAGTGCCGGCGTAGCGGTCCGCAACCGCATCCACGAGCTTCGCGATCTCGGGTGTGAGGACAACTTCGGCAGACACGACCCGCTCTATCCAGCCGAACTTGCCTTGGTGGTCACTGCTCGCGGCTCGCGAAACCACGAACCCATCCACGAGACGACCAGCGAACCGCACCCGGACGCGGGCGCCGGGCTGCGCCTCCTCGCCCGACTCCTCCGGAACTAGGTAGTCGAACTCACGGTCGAGGTGAGCCAGGGGAAGCATCGGCAGAACCCGCGCGACGGGATTCTCCGCCGCTGCTGTTCTCTCCTTGGCCACGTTGGTGCGGGCTACGGACTTCTCCGATCTAGAGGCCGGCGGCAGCTCGGAGCTTCTCCGCGCGATCGGTGTTCTCCCAGGGAAGGTCGATGTCCGTGCGACCGAAATGCCCGTACGCGGAAGTCTGCGCATAGATCGGGCGAAGCAGGTCCAGGTCCCGAATGATCGCGCCCGGACGGAGGTCGAACGTGTCCGAGATGGCTTGCTGAATGCGCGCCGTATCGGTGTGTTCGGTCCCGAAGGTCTCGACGAACAGACCCACCGGTGCGGCCTTGCCGATCGCGTACGCGACCTGCACCTCGATGCGGTCCGCAAGCCCGGCGGCGACAGCATTCTTGGCAACCCAACGCATGGCGTATGCGGCCGACCGGTCGACCTTGGAGGGGTCCTTGCCGGAGAAGGCGCCGCCGCCGTGCCGAGCCATACCGCCATAGGTGTCGACGATGATCTTGCGGCCCGTCAAACCGGCGTCGCCCATCGGACCACCGAGCACGAACTTGCCGGTCGGATTGACCAGAAGGCGCACCTCGGACGTGTCCAGATCCGGAAGGTTCAGCTCGCCGAGCACGTGGCCCAGCACCTTCTCGCGAAGGTCGGGGGTGAGCAGATTGTCGAGATCGATATCGGCAGCGTGCTGGGTGGAGATGACCACTGTGTCCAGCCGGACCGGCTTGTCACCGTCGTACTCGATGGTGACCTGGGTCTTGCCGTCCGGACGCAGGTAAGGCAGCACACCCGACTTACGGACTTCGGTGAGCCGGCGCGACAACCGATGCGCGAGCGCGATCGGCAGCGGCATCAGTTCGGGGGTGTCCTTGTTCGCGTAACCGAACATCAGGCCCTGGTCGCCGGCGCCTTGACGCTCCACCTCGTCGTCGCTCAGCTCGCCGGTACGCACCTCGTGCGAGTGATCGACGCCCTGGGCGATCTCCGGCGACTGTGCGCCGATCGCGACGTTGACGCCACACGAGTTTCCGTCGAAGCCCTTCGCCGACGAGTCGTATCCGATCTCGAGGACGGTGTCGCGCACGATCTTCGGGATGTCTGCCCACGCGGTGGTGGTGACCTCACCGGCAACGTGAACCTGGCCGGTGGTGACCATGGTCTCGACCGCCACGCGGGCACGGGGGTCGTCGGCAAGAAGCGCATCGAGAATCGAGTCGCTGATCGCGTCACAGATCTTGTCCGGGTGACCTTCCGTCACGGACTCACTGGTGAATAGCCGACTACCGGACTTGCTCACA
This sequence comes from Rhodococcus huquni, assembly GCF_055231055.1. Lineage (NCBI taxonomy): Bacteria > Bacillati > Actinomycetota > Actinomycetes > Mycobacteriales > Nocardiaceae > Rhodococcus > Rhodococcus huquni. The sequence continues at coordinate 412,488 of NZ_JBUYWE010000001.1, read as the reverse complement.
GACATACCCTCTCGACGACGTGTTCTTGTAGGAACGGTCAGTGGCGGAAAGTGATTCCCACCCTCGTGACTCAGCTTAGTCACGACGCATCGCGGACGACCTTAGCGCCCGCATCCGACCGGGGACAGACTTACTTTCAGCTGAGATCGTGGGTTATCGACCTGCTGCGAGCAGCGGCGTCAACGAATCGAGCACTCGACTCGCCATCAGAGCCTTCGACCCGTGTTCGAGGGCGGATTCGGATCCGTCCGCGCCCAGCAACCACCCGTCGTTGTGATCGACCTCGAAAGCCTTGCCCTCCCCCACTGCGTTCACGACCAGAAGGTCGCAGCCCTTTCGGCGCAGTTTCGCGCGCGCATAAGACAGGACGTCGCCGTCAGCATCGCCGGTTTCCGCGGCGAACCCCACGATGACGGTGGATGCGTCGATGTCGCCGGACGCCCGTGACTGGACCAACCCCGCGAGGATGTCCTCGTTCCGAGTGAGCGCGATGGCATTCGGTTCGTCCGCGCCCTTCTTGATCTTGCTGGCCACTACCGTCGTGGGCCTGAAGTCCGCGACGGCGGCCGCCATGATCACCGCGTCACACGCCGACGCCTGCTTGTCGACCGCTACGCGCATGTCTTCTGCCGTCTTGACGTCCACCACATCGACTGCGGCGGGCGCATCGAGGCCTGCGGTGTATCCAGCGACAAGAGTGACGTGGGCGCCGCGCTGAGCCGCGAGACGCGCGATCGCGTACCCCTGTTTGCCGGAGCTGCGGTTTCCGAGGAAACGCACCGGGTCGAGGGGCTCGCGAGTGCCGCCGGCAGACACGACGATCCGCATCCCGACGAGGTCACGAGGTAGTGCGTCGGCACGTTCGAGCAGCAACGATGCCAAACCGACGATCTCTTCCGGCTCCGGAAGGCGTCCTGCGCCGGTGTCCTTGCCGGTCAATCGGCCGGATGCGGGTTCGATGACGGTGACACCGCGCTCGCGCAGAGTGGCGACGTTGGCAACGGTTGCGGAGTGTTCCCACATCTCGGTGTGCATTGCCGGGGCGAACACGACCGGGCACCGCGCCGTGAGCAGAGTCGCGGTCAGCAGGTCGTCGGCACGTCCGGTGGCGGCACGCGCCATCAGGTCCGCCGTTGCGGGTGCGATGACGACAAGGTCGGCTTCCTGCCCGAGGCGAACATGCGGGACCTGGGGCACGTCGGCGAACACGCCGGTCTGCACCGGATTTCCGGAGAGTGCCTCGAACGTCGCGCGGCCGACGAATTCGAGCGCGGACTCGGTGGGGATCACCCGGACGTGATGGCCGCTCTCGGTGAAACTCCGGATGATCGCGCAACTCTTGTAGGCCGCGATTCCGCCGCCGACACCGACGATGATCCGTTTACGAACCGACGGCGTCGACCCACGCACCGGGGTATCGAACGAATCGGATGCATGCTCGGGCATCGCGACTCCTCCGCTCACTCGCCTTCGGTGTGCTCGAGCAGGTCGGAGTGGATCTCGCGGAGTGCGATCGAGAGGGGCTTCTCCTGCAGACCCGGCTCCACCAAGGGGCCGACGTACTCGAGGATGCCGTCACCGAGCTGGTTGTAGTAGTCGTTGATCTGGCGAGCTCGCTTCGCCGAGTAGATCACCAGCGCGTACTTCGAGGAGGTCCGGTCGAGGAGCTCGTCGATGGGCGGGTTGGTGATGCCGAGCGGGGTGTCGTATGCAGGCAGGCCGTGGGCCTCGGCTGCGGACGCTGCTGCGGGGGTGCTGCTCACTCGGTATCTCCTGAATTGGATCTAGGTTCGGGTTGTTCGACCTGCGACGATTCGCGATTCGACAGGAACGAACAGTGCTTACTGGGCGGCGGTCACAGCCGTCCGACCAACAAGGATACCAACTCGTCGCACGAACGGCTGACATCCTCGTTCACAACCACCTGGTCGAACTCGTCTCGAGCCGCCAATTCGACGCGTGCGGTCTCGAGCCGACGCTCGACGACCTCGGGCGGCTCGGTGCCTCGGCCGGTCAGTCGGTCGACGAGAACGTCCCAGCTCGGCGGTGCCATGAAGACCAGCACCGCTTCCGGCATCGCCGCCCGCACCGCGCGCGCGCCCGCCAGATCGACCTCCACCAGCACCGGCCTACCGGCTCCGAGAGCTTCCTCGACCGGCTCGGCCGGCGTTCCGGACCGCTGCAGGCCGCCGTGGATCTCGGCCCACTCGAGCAGGTCTCCGTCGTCGATCATCTGCTGGAACTCCGCACCGGAGATGAATCTGTAGTCGACGCCGTCGACCTCACCGGGGCGGGGTGCCCGCGTCGTCGCGGACACACTGAACATCAATTCCGGAAGCCGCTCACGCAGCATCCGCACCACACTCGACTTACCGACAGCCGAGGGGCCGGCCAGAACAACCAGCCGACCCCTCCGCACTGCGGTCTTGCGCTCTGACACTTGTGCGTCAGCCACCACTGTCGTACTCAGGCCTCGAAATCGAACCTGGCGAGCAGAGCCTTGCGCTGCCGATCACCGAGGCCACGAAGGCGACGGGTCGGAGCGATCTCCAGCTCGGTCATGATCTCCTGCGCCTTGACCTTGCCCACCTTGGGCAGGGCCTCGAGCAGCGCCGACACCTTCATCTTGCCGAGGATCTCGTCCTTCTCGGCGTCGGCCAGAACCTGCTTCAGGTCCGTGCCGCCGCGCTTGAGGCGATCTTTGAGCTCAGCCCTGGCACGACGGGCAGCAGCCGCCTTCTCCAAAGCAGCGGCGCGCTGCTCATCAGTCAACTGGGGAAGGGCCACGGTTCCTCCGTCTCATCGTTGGCAAACAGTCCAAACCACTGGTTAACCAGCGGCGATAGCGACCGTACTCAGGCTTGGCGCCGATTGCGAACCCACCCCCCAAGGTCAGACGCGGATTCGGGTGGGCTATGCGAGTCCGGCTTCGATCTCGTCGCGAACCTTCATCACAGACTCACGGAGCGATTCCACCGAGGGGCCGTGGCGGAGAACTCCGCGAGATGTGTTGGGAAGCAACAGCTCTCGTGAATGCGGAAAAATATCCGCGAGGTCGGCGACGGTCGCGCCCTGGGCGCCGAGACCGGGCGCAAGAATCGGTCCGGAAAATTTCGACAAATCCAAGCCGTGTCCGCGTGTCGCGCCCACCACCAGCCCTGCAATGTCCGGTTCACCCGCGTTGACCGCCGCCGATTCGTCGACGATCGACTGCGCGACGGCCACTCCGGAGGCGGTCTGGGCCTGTTGAACGACGCCGCCCTCGGGATTCGAGGTGCGGGCGAGCACGAACAGGCCACGGTGGTTCTCTCGCGCCAGCGAGAGCGCAGGTTCCAGCGACCCGTACCCGAGGTAGGGCGAGACGGTCACGGCGTCCGCAGCCAGCGGTGCGCCGTCACCCAGCCACGACTGCGCGTATGCCGCCATGGTCGAGCCGATGTCGCCACGCTTGGCGTCCGCCACCACCAAGGTGCCGGCATCGCGAAGCACCGAGATCGTGCGTTCGAGGACCGCGTACCCAGCGGACCCGTAGGCCTCGAAGAAGGCCACCTGAGGCTTGACGAGGGCCACCTCGCCGACGAACGCCTCGACACAGATCTCGGCGAAGGTTTCGAGGCCGTCGGCCGACAGCGGCAGGCCCCAGGCCTGCATCAGCTCGGGATGCGGATCGATCCCCACGCACAGGCGGCCCCGGTGGGCAACGGCGCCACGCAGCCGCTGCCCCCAGGTATGCCCTGCCGTCACGACTTCGCGGCCTTCACCGGCTCGCGCAGTCGCGCATGCAGGTCCTGCAGCGACTGGACACCGATGTCCCCTCGGATGGCCGCCTCGATGCCCTGTACGGCTGCGGAAGCACCCTGCACGGTGGTCACACACGGAATGGTCGCCGACACTGCGGCGCTGCGAATCTCGTAGCCGTCCACGCGTGGACCGGAGTTGCCGTACGGAGTGTTGATCACCATGTCCACCTCGCCGTCACGAATCTGTTCGACGATGGTGCGGGCACCTTCCTCGAGTTCCTCGCCGGAGTGCTTGTGCACCTGCTCGCACGCGATTCCGTTGCGTCGGAGCACGTCCGCCGTGCCCTCGGTCGCAAGAATCGTGAATCCGAGATCCGCGAGACGCTTGACGGGGAAGATCAGTGAGCGCTTGTCCTTGTTCGCGACGGAGACGAAGACGGACCCGGAGGTCGGCAGCGACCCGTAGGCAGCAGCCTGACTCTTGGCGAAAGCGGTGCCGAAGTCGGCGTCGATTCCCATGACCTCGCCCGTCGACTTCATCTCGGGGCTCAGCAGCGTGTCGACACCGGTGCCGTCGGCACGCCGGAACCGGTTGAACGGAAGAACCGCTTCCTTCACCGCAACCGGTGCGCCCTGGGGCACGGTTCCACCGTCACCCTCGGCCGGCAGCAGCCCGCTCGCACGAAGATCCGCAATACTCTCGCCCAGCATGACCCGTGCACACGCCTTGGCCAGCTGCACCGCCGTCGCCTTCGACACGAAGGGCACCGTGCGGCTCGCACGCGGGTTCGCCTCGAGCACGTAGAGAACGTCGTCCTTGAGCGCGTACTGCACGTTCAGCAGCCCCTTGACTCCGATGCCCTTGGCGAGCGCCTCCGTCGAGCGACGGACGTTCTCGATGTCCGCCCTGCCCAATGTGATGGGCGGCAAGGCACAAGCCGAGTCGCCGGAGTGGATACCGGCCTCCTCGATGTGCTCCATGATCCCACCGAGGTACACCTCTGTTCCGTCGCACAGGGCGTCGACGTCGATCTCGATGGCGTCTTCGAGGAAGCGATCGACCAGCACCGGGCGGTCGTCGGAGATCTCGGTCGCGCGCGAGATGTAGCTCTCGAGAGAGGGCTCGTCGTAGACGATCTCCATGCCGCGGCCACCGAGCACGTACGACGGGCGAACCAGCACCGGGTAGCCGATCCGGCTCGCGATGTCGCGCGCACCCTCGAACGAGGTCGCGGTACCGAACTTCGGCGCCGGCAGGCCGGCCTCCACCAGCACCTTGCCGAACTCACCGCGATCCTCGGCCAGGTCGATGGCCTCCGGGCTGGTACCGACGATCGGGACACCCGCGTTCTGCAGCGCGTGCGCGAGGCCGAGGGGTGTCTGACCACCCAACTGCACGATCACGCCTGCCACGGTTCCGGACTCCGACTCGGCCCGGTAGACCTCGAGTACGTCCTCGAAGGTCAGCGGCTCGAAGTACAGCCGATCGGCGGTGTCGTAGTCGGTGGATACCGTTTCGGGGTTGCAGTTGACCATGACGGTCTCGTACCCGGCCTCGGACAACGTCTGCGCAGCATGGACGCACGAGTAGTCGAACTCGATGCCCTGTCCGATGCGGTTCGGTCCGGAACCGAGGATCAGCACCTTCGGGCGCTCGGCCTGCGGTGCGACCTCGGACTCTGCCTCGGGGTCGAGCTCGTACGTCGAGTAGTGGTACGGCGTCTTGGCCTCGAACTCGGCAGCGCAGGTGTCGACCGTCTTGTAGACCGGGTGCACGCCGAGCGACTCGCGCAGCGCACGAACTGCCGATTCGGAACCCAGCTCCGGGCGCAACACGGCCAACTGACGGTCCGACAGACCGTGGTGCTTCGCGCGACGCAGCAGCTCCTCCGACATGTCGCCGGCGTCCCGGATCCGCTCCCCCAGTTCGTGGATCTGCTCGAACTGATCGAGGAACCAGGGGTCGATCGCGGTGGCCTCGAAGAGCTGCTCGACGGTGGCGCCGAGTGTCAGAGCCCGCTCGATGCCGTACAGCCGACCGTCGTGCGGCGTACGCAGCGACTCGAGCACCTCTCCGAGGTCGCCCTCGACAGGAGCACCCGTCCAGAATCCCGACTTCTTGGTCTCGAGCGAACGCATCACCTTGCCGAGCGCCTCGGTGAAGTTTCGGCCGATCGACATGGCCTCACCGACGGACTTCATCGTCGTCGTCAGTGTGCCGTCCGCACCCGGGAACTTCTCGAACGCGAACCGAGGCGCCTTCACGACCACGTAGTCGAGAGTCGGCTCGAAGCAGGCCGGGGTCTCCTTGGTGATGTCGTTGACGATCTCGTCGAGCGTGTAGCCGATGGCCAACTTCGCCGCCATCTTGGCGATCGGGTAGCCGGTCGCCTTGGACGCCAGGGCCGACGACCGCGACACGCGCGGATTCATCTCGATGACGACGAGGCGCCCGTCGGTCGGATCCATGGCGAACTGAATGTTGCAACCGCCGGTGTCGACACCGACCTCACGCAGGATGTCGATGGAGAGGTCCCGCATGGCCTGGTACTCGCGGTCGGTCAATGTCATCGCCGGAGCCACGGTCACGGAGTCGCCGGTGTGCACGCCCACCGGGTCTACGTTCTCGATCGAGCAAACGATCACGACGTTGTCGCGCCCGTCGCGCATCAACTCGAGCTCGTACTCCTTCCAGCCGAGGATCGACTCCTCGATGAGCACGTTGGCCGTGGGCGACGCAGCCAGGCCGCCGCCCGCGATCCGGTCGAGGTCGGTGTCGTCGTAGGCCATACCCGAACCGAGGCCGCCCATCGTGAACGACGGACGCACGACCACCGGGAATCCGAGTTCCGACACCGTGTCCCGCACTTCGTCCATGGTGTAGCAGACCCGTGAACGTGCCGATTCGCCACCGACCTTCGCGACGATGTCCTTGAATTTCTGCCGATCCTCACCGCGCTGGATGGCTTCGAAGTCGGCGCCGATCAGTTCGACATCGTACTTCTCGAGAATTCCCTGCTCGTGCAGATCGACCGCGGTGTTGAGTGCCGTCTGCCCACCGAGCGTCGCGAGCACCGCGTCGATCGGGTGGCCTTTCTCGGCCTCGAGCGCGATGACCTTCTCTACGAATTCGGCGGTGATCGGCTCGACGTAGGTGGCGTCGGCGAACTCGGGGTCGGTCATGATCGTCGCCGGGTTGGAGTTCACGAGGCTGACGCGCAGCCCCTCCTCGCGCAGCACCCGGCACGCCTGCGTTCCCGAGTAGTCGAATTCGCAGGCCTGACCGATCACGATCGGACCGGATCCGATCACCAGGATGTGCGAGAGATCTTCACGACGTGGCATTACTTCTTCTCTCCCTCGAGCAGGCTGGCGAAACGATCGAACAGGTAGGCGGCGTCATGGGGGCCCGCCGCCGCCTCCGGGTGGTACTGGACCGAGAACGCGCTGCCGTCGAGCAGACGGACGCCCTCGACGGTTCCGTCGTTGGCGCAGGTATGGCTGACGACGCCCCTCCCGAAGGGGGTGTCGAATTCCTGACCGGCCTCACCTTCCAGCGCGAAGCCGTGGTTCTGGGCCGTGATCGCGATCCTGCCGGACTCGTGCTCGACCACCGGAATGTTGATGCCGCGGTGTCCGAACTTCATCTTGTAGGTGCTGAGCCCGAGTGCGCGGCCGAGGATCTGGTTGCCGAAGCAGATGCCGAACAATGGCAGCCCCTTGCCCAGGATCTCCTTCGTCAGGTGGACCGCACCGTCCGCGGTGGCCGGGTCGCCGGGTCCGTTGGACAGGAAGACACCGTCCGCCTTCAGGTCCACGATCTGTTCGAGGGTCGCGTTCGACGGGAGGACGTGTACTCGAACACCTCGCTCGGCGAACATTCTCGGGGTGTTCGTCTTGATACCCAGATCGATGGCAGCGACGGTGAACCGAGCCTCTCCCCCGGCCGGCTCCACGACGTACCCGCTGCTCGTGGTCACTTCGCCGGCAAGATCGGCGCCGAGCATCGACGGCTGCTGACGTACCCGATCGACCAACGTCTCGGTATCGATCGCGTCTCCCGTCCAGGCGATCGCGTCACCGGAGAACACTCCGGCACGCATCGACCCGCGTGATCGGAGATGCCGGACGAGGGCCCGCGTGTCGATCTCGGCGATTCCGACCACGTTCTGACGCACGAGCTCGTCCTGCAGCGAACCGGTGGCTCGCCAGCTCGAAGTGCGGCGTGACGGGTCGCGGACCACGAAACCGGCGACCCAGATCTTCGCCTCCGCGCTGCTTCCGGTAGGACCGACCGATTCGTCGTCCTCCTGATTCCAGCCGGTGTTGCCGATCTGCGGCGCCGTCGAGACCACGATCTGGCGGTGATAGCTCGGGTCGGTGAGCGTTTCCTGATACCCGGTCATTCCCGTGCTGAACACGGCCTCGCCGAGGGTCTGTCCTGATGCTCCGAACGTGGTTCCCCGGAACGTCCGTCCGTCTTCGAGGACGAGGACCGCCGGTCCCGTACCCATCGGGGTGCTCGTTGTCGTCGCTGCGCCGCTCACGCACTCTCTCCGTTCTGCTCGACCTGGCCCGAGCCGGTCGCATTCGATGAATCTTCAGTGTCGGTGCTGATGTCTTTGTCGGCGCTCCCGGCGTCCCGAACCCAATTCGGATACACCGACTTGTCGTCGGCACGAAAACCGGTGTCCACCTCGGTTCCGGTGGGCAATTCCCATCGGATGACGAGCACGCCGTCCTTGGTCATGACCTTGCCCGCGAGGCCTCGCTCCGTGCGCACCGCTCGAATCGACGACTCCGGAATCCAGATCGGGGTGGCGCCGTCGCGTTCGAGCAGGATCCCGGCGGTGTATCGGACGATCTCACCGGCAGCACGGAAACCGAGGTCCCCCACTGCGATCCGGTCCTGCCAGCTCGGTGCGATGGTGCTGCCGACGTACAAACCGGTGACCGGAGCCACCGTCTGCTCGCCCAGCTCGTTCGGCACCGGCGGCAGGTCGCCGATGCGATCGGTCTGACGGCGTGCGCGTCCACGCCAACCCCAATACATCAATCCGATGACCGCCACCCAGAAGATGGCGAGTCCGATGACCCACAACGCTCGATCCATGTCGATCACGCTCCTTCGCGTTGCTGCGCGACGCCGTCGCGAGCGGTGATTCGTCCGCGCAGAAGCGTGGCGGTGACCTTGCCGGGCAGCGTCATCGATTCGAACGGTGTGTTGGATGCAATGCTCGCGAGGTCCGGCCCGTGGACCGTCCACTCCGCGTCGGGATCGACCAGCACCAGATTGGCGGGTTCGCCCACGGCCAACGGCCGGCCTTGATCCTCGAGACCGACGATCTCCGCGGGCCGCTCGCTCATGACCCGTGCGACGCCGCGCCAGTCGAGCAGTCCTGGACGCACCATCGTCTCGACGATGATCGACAGTGCAGTCTCGAGCCCCAGCATGCCGGGACGCGCAGCGGCGAACTCACAGCATTTGTCCTGCTCGGCATGCGGTGCGTGATCGGTCGCGACACAGTCGATCGTGCCTTCGGCCAGGCCGCGGCGCAGCGCCTCGACGTCGCTCTTCTCGCGGAGCGGCGGATTGACCTTGTTCACGGCGTCGTACGTCTCGAGTCGCGAGTCGTCGAGCAGCAGATGATGCGGGGTAACTTCCGCGCTGATCGAAATACCCTGCGTCCTGGCCCATTTCACCAGCTCGACCGTGCCTGCAGTCGAAGCGTGGCAGATGTGCACGCGTGCACCGGCGTCACGCGCGAGGAGAGCATCACGCGCCACGATGGACTCCTCGGCGGCTCTGGGCCACCCCGCGAGACCCAGTCGGGCAGCTGTGGGCCCCTCGTGAGCGACCGCACCCACCGTCAGTCGCGGCTCCTCCGCATGCTGCGCGATGAGCACACCCAGTGAACTCGAGTACTCGAGAGCGCGACGCATGATGAGCGGGTCGTGCACGCAATGACCGTCGTCGGAGAACATGCGGACGCGGCCGACTCCCCCGGCCATCGTCGCCATCTCGGCGAGTTGCTTGCCTTCGAGTCCCACCGTCACCGCACCGACCGGATGTACGTCGACCAGTCCGACTTCCTGGCCACGCCGCCAGACGTGGTCGGTCACCACGACCGAGTCCGCGACCGGACTCGTGTTGGCCATCGCGAACACCGCTGTGTAGCCCCCGATCGCGGCGGCCGCCGAGCCGGAGTCCACCGTCTCGGTGTCCTCACGTCCCGGCTCACGCAAGTGGGTGTGCATATCAACGAAGCCGGGCAGCAGAACCTGCCGGTCACCCGCGACGATCTGGGCATCCGACGCCGAGAGTTCGGCGCCGATCTCGGTGATCACGCCGCCGCGGACCAACACATCGGTCGGCTCGCCCTCTCCGTACAGCAGTACGTTCCGAATCAACACGGCAGAACTTCGATCAGCCACCCACACATCTCCTGTTTCAGTGTCCCCGCTGGTCATCCGGCCACATCCTCCGAGCCCACGAGCAGACCGAACAGCACGGCCATGCGCATGTGCACGCCGTTGGTCACCTGCTGAAGGACCGCAGTGCGGGACGAATCGGCCACCGCGGACGCAATTTCCATACCCCGCAGCATCGGTCCCGGATGCAGCACCACCGCGTGCTCGGGAAGCAAAGCCATACGACGCTCGGACAACCCGTAGTTGATCGAGTACTCACGCTGGGAGGGGAAGAATCCACCGTTCATACGCTCGGCCTGGACCCGCAGCACGAGCACCGCGTCCAGCCCGGGAAGTTCCGCATCCAGCGAGTGGGCCACCGTCACCGGCCACGTCGACACACCCACCGGCAGAAGAGTCGGCGGCGCTACCAGGACGACCTCCGCACCGAGCATCGACAGCAACAAGGCGTTCGAGCGCGCCACTCGACTGTGCAGAATGTCGCCGACGATCGCGACTCGTTTGCCCTCGATGTCTCCGAGCCGCTGACGCAACGTGAGCGCGTCGAGCAGAGCCTGGGTCGGGTGTTCGTGCGTTCCGTCACCCGCGTTGATCACGGCAGGGCCACCGTCTTCGTGCGCACCCGTCCACGCGGCGATCTGGTGCGCGGCGCCGGAGGCCGGATGCCGAACGATCAGCGCGTCCGCACCAGCGGCACGCAGGGTCATCGCGGTGTCGCGCAGGGACTCGCCCTTCGACACCGACGAACTGGAGGCGCTGACGTTGATGACATCCGCGCTCATCCATTTGCCGGCAACTTCGAACGACACCCTCGTTCGTGTCGAGTTCTCGAAGAACACGGTCATCACGGTGCGCCCGCGCAGCGTGGGCAGTTTGCGCACCTCACGCCCGAGAAGGGCCTGTTCGAATCTCTCCGCCTCGTCGAGAAGACCGATCGCGCTTTCCTTGTTCAGGTCGGCGATCGACAGCAGATGCTTCACAGGTGCTTTCCCCCGGAGATCATGACCGCATCGCGGCCGTCGTGTTCTTCGAGGAGCACATTCACGTCCTCGCTACGGGCGGTGGGTACGTTCTTGCCGACGTAGTCGGCCCGAAGCGGAAGCTCCCGATGGCCGCGGTCGACGAGCACTGCGAGCTGCACGGCCTTGGGTCGACCCAGATCCCGCAAGGCATCCAGCGCAGACCGCACGGTGCGCCCTGAGAACAGCACGTCGTCGACCAGCACGACCAGTGCGTTGTCCACACCGCCTTCGGGCACCGAGGTGCGCTCGAGCGGGCGGTGCGGCTTGTTCCGCAAGTCGTCGCGGTAGAGCGTGATGTCGAGTGATCCGGTTGCCGGCCGCACACCGGAGAATTCCTCGATCCGGTCGCACAATCTGTGCGCAAGGGTGGTGCCACGGGTGGGAATGCCGATGAGAACGACGCGCGCACTCTCTCCGTCCACCGAATCGAGCGCAGTCTTCTCGATGATCTGATGCGCGATACGGGCGATGGTGCGACTGACGTCGGCAGCAGACAGCAGCTCACGGGCAGGCTGTTGCGCGGACGATGATTCGTCGACGGGGCGAGACCCTTCGGGTTCGCTCATTCAACGACCTCCTTCTCCGCCTCACGGGACGGATCGTTAAAGGATGTCTGACGACCACACTTTATCAGCGGTTCACAGGCGAGCCGAACACCTTGCCCGTGACCGTGCGCACATCGGAACGGCGTACCGACCCCGGATACGAGAACGCACCGAACACCGGTGCGGTGTTCGGTGCGATGCCGGATGTGTGAGGGCGCTATTCGGCCGACTCGGAACTCTCCGTGGACTCGTCCGACGGACGCGACGAGGTGGCCGCTGCGGCGGAACGTACCTGGGGCGCCACCAGCACGACCTGGCCGAGAACACCGTTCACGAAGCCGGGCGAATCGTCGGTGGACAGTTGCTTCGCCAACTCGACCGCCTCGTCGACGGCCACCACGGGTGGCACGTCGACAGCATGGAAGAGTTCCCACACCGCGATTCGCAGAATCGCGCGATCGACGGCGGGAAGACGTTCGAGCGTCCAGTCCTGCAGGTGTGACGCGATGACCTGGTCCAACCGGTCGAGATTCTCGGCCACGCCGCTTACCACGGTCACCGTGTACGACGGCACGGGTGCGACGGTGTCGTCCTTGCCGGCGAGCTCGGCCCGCTCCGACGCAAGGTTCACCGGATCGAGGTCACGCGCCTCGGCCTCGAAGAGAAAGTCGACCGCCCGCTTGCGCGCCTTGTGGCGGGCACCGAGCTTCTTATGCGTACCGGACACTCAGGAATTCACACGCCCGAGGTAGTTGCCGTCACGCGAATCGACCTTCAACTTGTCACCGGTGTTGATGAACAGCGGCACCTGGATCTCGGCATCCGTCTCGAGAATCGCGGGCTTGGTTCCACCGGTCGAGCGGTCACCCTGCAGGCCCGGATCGGTCTGCTTGACGACGAGTTCGACCGTCACGGGGAGCTCGACGAACAGCGGGATCTCCTCGTGAACGGCGACCTGGACGCCCATGTTCTCGAGCATGAACTTCGCTCCGTCACCGACGACCGCCGAGGACACCGGAATCTGATCGAAGGTCTCGCCGTCCATGAACACGAAGTCCGAACCGTCGTGGTACAGGTACGTCATGTCACGGCGATCGACTGTCGCGGTCTCCACCTTGACGCCGGCGTTGAACGTCTTGTCCACGGTCTTGCCGGACACGACGTTCTTGAGCTTCGTCCGCACGAAAGCAGGGCCCTTGCCCGGCTTGACGTGCTGGAACTCGATGATCGCCCACAGCTGTCCTTCGATCTTCAGGACAAGGCCGTTCTTGAAATCGCTGGTTGAAGCCACTTGCTTCGCGTCTCCTCAGATACGTTCGGTTCGAAACCGTCTAGACGACAGTCAGGTCTTTGGTGGTGAGAGTGAGCAACTCCGGACCCTGCTCACGAACCACGAGCGTGTCCTCGATCCGCACACCTCCGCGACCGGAGAAGTACACGCCCGGCTCGACGGTCACCGCCGCACCGCACAGAAGTGTACCGGTGCCCAGCTGGCCGATTCCGGGTGCTTCGTGGATTTCGAGTCCTACCCCGTGCCCGAGACCGTGCAGAAACAACTCGCCGTAGCCCGCATCCTCGATGACACGACGGGCAGCGGCGTCCACCGAAGCCACTTCCACGCCGGGCGTCAACGCCGCCCGGCCCGCTGCCTGAGAGCGGGCTACCAGGTCGTACACCTCGCGTTGCCAGTCGGCAGCCCTGTCCAGGACGAACGTGCGCGTCATGTCCGAGTGATAGCCACCGACCTCGGCACCGAAATCCATTTTGACGAAGTCACCCGTCGCGAGCACCGCATCGGTCGGCCGATGGTGCGGAACAGCCGAATTGGCGCCGCAGGCCACGATCGTCTCGAACGAGATGCCGTCCGCCCCGTGGTCGAGCATGAGGGCCTCGAGTCGACGACCCACCTCGCGTTCGGTGAGTCCGGGGCGCAGGCCACCTTCCTCGACGAGGGCGGCGAGCGCTGCATCTGCGGCAGCGCATGCAGAGCGCAACAGCCCGATCTCGTGTTCGTCCTTCACTATCCGCAACTGCTCGACGAGTCCCGAGGTGGCGACCAGTCGAAGTGCCGGCGCAGCGTCGGTCCACGCAGCATGTTGCGCGACCGTCACGACGTGACTCTCGAACCCGAGGTCCGGCGCGTCGGCAGATTCGACCAGACGTCGTGCACTCGCCCGATCGATCTCGGCGCGCAGATCCGGCACCTGCTCCCCCACCTGGGTCAGATAGCGCCCGTCGGTACAGATGACGGTGGCCCCCTCACTGTCGGCACCGTCACGAGCATCCACCAGAAGGGCTGCGTTCGAGCCGGTGAAGCCGGTCAGATATCGAATGTTCAGGAGGTCGGTGACCAGGAGGGTCGATATTCCCTCCGAGGTCAACGAGGCGCGCAGCGCTGCGCGACGAGCAGCATGGTCGACTGGCATGGCGTCCAACCTACCGCCCCGGCGACAGCGCCCGCGTCGGTACGAGCCGACCTCGCCGGGCCACCCGGAGGGGGCTACCTGTGGGGTAGAGCACATACCGCCCGAGCCGTCTGGCTACGCTGTGCCCATGAATGCGTGGGTGGTGCGCGGCCTCGGGATGGCCCTGATACATATTGTCCTCCGTACGATTCTCGGGATCGCGATCACTCAGTGGCCGCTGCACGGAAGTGCCCTGAGGATGGTCGCACTGGTGCTCGTCGTGCTCGCCGCGCTGCTGTGGGGCTGGTTCGACGCGGTGCGGGATCGTCGAAAGAACCCTGACCCCGACCACGGCGCAGACCTCACGATGAGGTGGTTGAAGGCGGCGGTTCTCGGTGGCCTGGTGGCCGGGCTCGGTAGCTGGCTGGTCAATCTCGTCCCCGACTTCAATGTCACCCAGAATCCTCTGTTCTTCGAACTGACCTCCGGTGCTGCGTTCACCGTGTTGCTGATCTTCGTTCCCACGATGCTGGCGATCGGCGTGACCCGCTTGCTGCAGAACCGCAACGACTCCGAAGACTCGGACGACGACGGTAAGAACAGTGCGAAGGCAAAGACTGCTGCCGCCGCGGCCCCGGCGGCGGTGGCCAGTCGTCCGGCCTCGGACTCGGGGCTCGGCAGTGAGGTTCTCAGCCTGGATCAGCAGCACGACGGCTCAGCGGCCGAGGAGTACACCGGCTCCGATTACACCGGCAGCGACTACCCGGCCGGTGAGGAGTACGGGAACGGCGATGCTGATGCCGATACGACGGTGTTCGATGCCGTGCCCGCCAGCTACCGCGAGGACACGTCGGACCTCGACCTGGACCAGAATGCGAGCACGTCCCAGTTCACCGACCCGGACGACCTTCGTAAGCAGGACTGACTCGCAACAGAAAGGCGGGGCGCGGTTTCCTTCGAAACCGCGCCCCGCCTTTCTGTTCGTTCAGTATTTCACCGCGCGGGCATCCGCCTCAGAGCAGGACGGCACCGCCGGGTGTCGGCTCGTCCCGTGCGATCGCCGAATACGCGGCCACCAACAGCGACGGGTCCGGCCCTTCGAGCCGGCCGGGCTTTCCGAGCCCATCCAGAACAACGAAACGCAGCAAGCCTGCTCGGTTCTTCTTGTCGGTCTGCATGCCCTCGAGCAGCTGCGAGAACGCATCGCCGTCGTAGGTGGTCGGAAGGCCCACCGCCTCGAGAATGCTTCTGTGCCGCGTAGCCGTCTCGTCGTCGAGACGGCCCGCAAGTCGACCGAGTTCCGCCGCGAACACGAGTCCGACGGAGACGGCTGCACCGTGACGCCACCGGTACCGCTCTCGCCGCTCGATTGCGTGACCCATGGTGTGGCCGTAGTTGAGGATCTCCCGCAGATCGGACTCGCGCAGGTCGGCAGCGACCACTTTCGCCTTCACCTCCACCGACCGCTGAATCAGTTCGGGTAGCACCGTGCCCGCCGGATCGAGGGCTGCCTCGGGATCCTGCTCGATCAGATCGAGGATGACCGGGTCAGCGATGAATCCGGTCTTGATGACCTCCGCCATGCCCGCCACGATCTCGTTGCGCGGGACCGTCTCCAACGTCGCGAGGTCCACGAACACCGCAGAAGGTTCGTGGAAGGACCCGACCAGGTTCTTGCCCGCCTCGGTGTTGATTCCGGTCTTCCCACCAACCGCGGCATCCACCATCGCCAACAACGTGGTGGGGACGTGAACCACTCGAACGCCACGCATCCAGGTGGCTGCCACGAAGCCGGTGAGGTCCGTTGCGGCTCCGCCACCGAGACTGACGATTGCATCGCTTCGGGTCAGACCGATCCGCCCGAGCACCTCCCAGCAGAACCCCGCCACAGCGAGGTCCTTGCCGTCCTCGGCATCCGGGATCTCGATACGGTGAGCGTCGATCCCTTTTTCTGCCAACGCCTCCCGCACGGCTTCGGCAGTGGCGGCAAGTGGCGGCTGGTGAAAGATCGCCACCGTACGTGTACCGGCGAGCTCGTCGACGAGGTCGCCCAGCAGGCCTCGCCCGATCACGACCGGGTAGGGATCGGCCGTACGTACTTCAACGCGTACCGGTTCGGTCACTTCGTTCTGCTCCGCTCCGTCGTCACCCGACTGCTCATAGATCTCGGCACGTCACCTGCCGAGTTTCGCCACCAACTGTTGCACGACACGCGACGGACTGCGTCCGTCCGTTCTGATGCGAATCGTGGAAACCCTTCGATACAGCGGTCGACGCCGCCGCATCAGTTCTTCGTACTTCTTCTTGGGGTCGTCGCCGACCAACAACGGCCTTGCCGTGTTGTTCCCAGTACGTTTGAGTCCCTCGGCGACACTGATCTCCAGATAGATCACCGTATGCCCCCGAAGTAGCGACCGCGTCCGGTCGGACAGGATCGCACCACCACCGAGTGAGACGATGCCCGTCTCGCTCTCGACGGCCCTGGCGACCATCTCTTCTTCCATCGCACGAAAAGCGGGTTCGCCGTCCTGCGCGAAGATGTCCTTGATGACTCGCCCGGATTCCTTCTCGATCGCCGCATCGGTATCGAACAGCGATAGATCCAGTGCCTGCGCGAGCCGTCGACCGATGGTCGACTTACCTGCGCCCGGCGGACCGACGAGCACGGCGACGGGTGCCATCTGTCACCGCGGCGGACGGGCAGCGATGCCGTCGCGGTAACGCCGGTAGTTGTCCGTGGTCTCGGCGATCGAATCGCCACCGAACTTCTCGAGAGCCGTCTGGGCGACGACGAGTGCGACCATCGCCTCGGCCACGACGCCCGCTGCGGGCACCGCACAGACATCGGATCGCTGGTGAATGGCGACGGCTTCCTCACCGGTGGACATGTCCACCGTTGCCAGCGCCCTCGGCACCGTGGAGATCGGCTTCATCGCGGCACGGACACGCAGTGCCTCGCCGTTGGTCATTCCGCCTTCGATGCCACCAGCCCGGTTGGTGGAACGCTCGATGCCGTCCGGCCCGGGAAGAATCTCGTCGTGTGCCTGGCTGCCGCGACGTCTGGCGGTCTCGAAACCGTCTCCCACCTCGACGCCCTTGATGGCCTGAATTCCCATGAGCGCCGCGGCAAGTCGCGAGTCCAACCGCTCCGCACCCGACACGAACGACCCGATTCCCACCGGCAACCCGTGCACGACCACCTCGACCACACCGCCGAGGGTGTCGCCGTCCTTCTTCGCGGACTCGATCTCGCTGATCATCGATTCTTCGGCCGCCTTGTCGAAGGCGCGGACCGGGCTCGCATCGATCGCGTCGAGGTCACCGGCCACCGGCTCGGGGCCGACGTACGGCTCGGATGCACCGATGGAGACCACGTGGGACAACACCTCGACACCGAATACCTGGCGCAGGAATCCGCGTGCGACCGTGGCAGCCGCGACCCTGGCCGCAGTCTCCCGAGCACTCGCACGCTCGAGCACCGGCCTGGCGTCGTCGAACCCGTACTTGAGCATCCCCGAGTAGTCGGCATGACCGGGACGCGGGCGCGTGAGAGGCGCGTTGCGCGCCTGGTCGGCCAGCTCGGCCGGATCGACCGGGTCCGCTGACATGATGGTTTCCCACTTGGGCCACTCGGTGTTGCCCACCTCGATGGCGACGGGACCGCCGAGCGTGCGCCCGTGACGGACGCCGCCCACGATGGTGACCTTGTCGGCCTCGAACTTCATCCGCGCCCCACGCCCGTATCCGAGGCGACGGCGCGCAAGTTGAGTAGAGATGTCCTCGGACGTCACCTCGACGCCCGCGACCATCCCCTCGAGCATCGCAACGAGGGCGGGACCATGAGATTCTCCGGCAGTTATCCAGCGCAGCACACCAATATCCTTCCATGCCGCCCGCCGACAGTCGGACAGTGGTGCACGTCCCCTGCCCGCGCGGACCCACCCGATAGGTTCACACGGCAGCTGCGAGGACGGCAGACACGGTTGCCACACACATCGACGCGCCGTGCGGAAGAGACGACGACACCGGCCTCGAGCGGAACATTGCGAGGCCGATTCCCACGAATGCGGTGATCACCGGAGCCGCGACCGCCGCGGCGAGCCAGCACTCTGCGCCCCCGAACGCGGCGACGCCGCCCATACCGAACGCCAACTTCACATCACCGGCGCCGACCGAACCCGGTGCACAGGCGAACGCCGTCAGATACGGGGCCGCCAGCAGCACTGCCCCCGCGAGCGGCGTCATGACACTGCCGATGACGATGCCGTGGACGAGCGCCGCCGAGAAGCCGACTGCTGTCAGGACGTTCGGCAGCCGACGCACAGCGACGTCCGTCGCCCCGACGGCAATCGACCACCCGATCAGGACTGTGAGAGCCACCATCGATCCGAATGCCTCGGCAGTCACCTGATTGCCGGCACCCCACCAGCCGATACCGGCACACAGGACGCCACCGATCCACTCGCACCACCCGGCCGCGATCGTCTGCGGCGCCGTGAACCGATGCGCGCCGCACCGCGCCGCACGACCGATTCCGATGCCGACACCGAAGCCCCAGACGAGCCCGCACAACTGAATCCACCCCATGGCAGCGAGCATGCATGGCCATCCACACGTCACGACCACAGAAAACCAGGGCGAAAACACGCCTGTAGACGACCTCGCGGCCTGTGGACAAGTCAGTCCAGCGCCGCGCGCATCGCCTCTCTCGGAGCCGCCATCCCGGTAAACTGCGTCACCTGGCCGAACGCCTGGTTCAACAACATTTCGAGTCCGCCGATCACAGTGCCGCCCGCAGCGTGGACCGCTTCCGCAAGTGGCGTCGGCCAGGGATCGTAGATCGCGTCCAACACGAAAGGCGCCCGTCCGAGCGCATCGGCGTACGGCTGGGCACCTGCAGCAGGCACCGTGCTCACCAGTGCCGCACAGTCAGCCGTGACCGCACCGAGCTCCGGATCGTCCATTGCGACGAACCTCATGTCGAGGCCCGCGCTCGAGCCACATCGCATGGCGCCGTCCGCACGTTCTCGACTACGCGCGACGAGGGCTACCTGACGGGCACCCATTCCAGCCAACGCGATCAATGCCGGACGGGCTGTGCCTCCAGCGCCGACAACCACGGCCGATGCCCCCGTGAGGTCACCCACACCGCCCGCGATCAGTGCGCCTTCCACACCGTCGACGTCGGTGCAATCGGCGCGCCACCCGCGCTCCGTGCGCAGCAAGGTGTTCGCCGATCCGACCGCAACTGCGCGATCGGTGCGTTCGTCGGCGAAATCGAGAGCCGCCAACTTCCCCGGCATCGTGACCGACAGGCCCACCCATTCCGGACCGAGACTCGACACGAGCCCGGGCAGCTGCTCGGCGTCGCACTCGACTCGCTCGTACGTCCAGTCGGTCAGGCCCAGCGTCCGATACGCGGCCAGGTGAAGCTGCGGCGAACGAGAGTGCTCGATCGGACTCCCGAGGACCGCAGCTTTACGCCCACTGTCAGCGACCACTGGTCAGAATTCCGCTGTTGAGGGCCTGGTCGATGTTCGACAGATGTTCGTCGTAACTCTTGGTGAAAAGAGTCGTGCCCTCCGCATCGATCGTCACGAAGTAGATCCAGTCGCCGGGTTCGGGAGATTCCGTCGCCTCGAGCGCACCGATGCTCGGTGCAGCGATCGGTGTCGCCGGCAGACCTGGACTCGCGTAGGTGTTCCACGGGGTGACCTTCGCCCGGTCCGCATCGGTAGTGGCGAGCTCCGTGGTGTCGAGTGCGTAGTTCACCGTCGAGTCGAACTGCAGCGGCTGATCGACGGCCAACCGGTTGACGATGACCCGGGCCACCTTCGCGAAGTCGTCCGGCATGGCTTCGCGCTCGATCAACGACGCAGCAACCAACATCTTGTACGGCGTGAGTCCGACCGCGTCGCCGGCGGTACGGATACCCGTCTCCTCGTAGCTGGCGGCGCTCTGGGTCACGAGGTGCTTCAGAATCTCGGCGGGACTCGCACTCGGGTCGAAGTTCCAGCTTCCGGCGGCGATCAGACCCTCGAGCTGTCGATCGTGATCGGGGACGTTGGCGACCTCGGTCTTGGCCCAATCCGGCACCCCGAGCGAGTCCAGGTCGGTACTCGCGCCCGCCTTGTCCAAGTCGTCGTACGAAATGCAGGACTTCGTCTCGCCTGCACCTGTGCAGCTTGCTTCCGAGATCAGCGTGTAGATGCCCTTCTTCACAGCACCCGTCTGCACATCGCTGTTGTCGTGCAGCTGGCGACCTTCGGAGATCACCATCTGACCCACGCGGGAGGTCGGGTCGACCAACTGCGAGACCGCATCCACACCGGAAATCTCGGACGAGATGCTGTAGAAGCCCGGCTGCATCGAATTCATGCCCGTGTCCTGCACAGCGGCGTTGTAGAAAGCCGCCGAGCTCGCGACGACGCCCTTGTCGACCATCGACTCGGCTATCTCTTCTGCCGTATCGCCGGACTTGACCTCGACTACGACGTCGGGCCCGCCGGGGCCGGCGTAGTCGTCCGGAAGGTCCGGTCCGCCGAAGAACGCCTTACCTCCCACCACGACAAGACCTGCGAGTACGACGAGAACTACGGCGGCGGCCGCGAGACCGAACCACTTGCCCCGTCGGGCGCGGCGACCCTTCGCACTGCGGCGCCGAGACTGCGCCCTGGTTCCCGTCGCTGGAATCGCCTCGGGCTCCGGACGATCGAAGTCCGAGCCGGTCAGGTCGTCGTCAGCGCGTGCATCCTCGTACCCGGGGTCCCCGTAGCCTGCGTCTTCGTAGCGGGGACGCTCGTAGTACTCCGCATCGTGATAATCCGGCGCAGCATACCCGTCGCCGTACTGCGGGTCCTGGTATTGCGGGTCCCGGTATTGCGGGGTCTGATACCCGTCGTCCGCGTAATGATGCGATTGGTTCTGCTCGTCGTACGCCCCGCCCCCGGCATACGAGTCCTGGCCGTAGCCGCCGCCGGCATACGGATCCTGTCCATAGCCGTCTCCGTACCCGCCGTGCCCCGGCTCTTCGCGCTCCGCTGGTTGCGTGAAGCGAGACTCCGCGAACCGGCTCTCCACGAATCCGTCTTCGCCGAAGGGGCGTCTGTCGTCACTCACTCGCCGACCTCCGGCTGCTGATCTGCATCCCCGCCTGCATTCGTAGCCACACCCGATCTGCTCCGCTCGTCCAACCATCCCTGCAAGATCGCCACCGCCGCAGCCTGGTCGATGACCGGGCGTTGCCCTCTCGCACTGACACCACTTTCGCGAAGCGCCCGTGCCGCGGTCACGGTCGTCAGACGCTCGTCTGCCAGCCGTACCGGTATCGGATCCACCTGCCGACCCAATCGTTTCGCGAACGCCGCAGCGATCGAGGCAGCCTTTCCACGTTCACCTCGCAGCGTTTGCGGCAGACCGACGATAACCTCAACCGCCTCGTATTCCGCGACAATGGCGGCAATACGCCTGATGTCGGGCGCGTCGGGTCCGCGTTCCTTGGACCTCGGGACGGTTTCGACGGGCGTTGCCAGAATGCCGTCCGGATCGCAGGATGCAACGCCGATACGGACGCTTCCGACGTCGACACCTATGCGGCGACCACGGCCCGGATCGTCCTCGGACGGTCGATCCGGCCCGGCTTCGGGTATCGGCACCGCTACTTGTTCCCCACCAGTTCCGCGACCCGGCCACGCACCCCGTCCAGGGCCACTGCGATTCCGCTCGCGTCGGAGCCGGAGCCTTGCGCCATGTCCGCCTTGCCGCCGCCCCGGCCGCCGATCGCCGGTCCGAAGCTGGCGACGAGTTCGCCGGCCTTGACGCCCGCATCTTGCGCAGCCTTGTTGGCTGCCACGACGAAGGGCACCTTGCCGTCCACGTCACCGAACAGCACGACGACAGCGGGCTCGCTCCCTAGTCGGCCGCGCACGTCCTGGACGAGGGAGCGCAGGTCGTTGCCACCGACACCGGCAGGAGCGGGCTCCGCAACCAGTCGGACCGAACCGATCCGATGGGCCTTCTCCACGAACGACCCGGCCGAGGCAAGCACTGCCTGCGCCTTGGTCTGCTCGAGCTCCTTCTCCGCCACCTTCAAGCGATCCACAAGTGCTTCGACTCGGGCCGGTACCTCTTCCGAAGGAACCTTGAGGCTCGACGAGAGACCGGCGAGCAGGGCACGTTCCTTCGCCAGGTACCGGTAGGAGTCGAGGCCGACGTACGCCTCGACACGTCGCACTCCCGAGCCCACCGACTGCTCGCCGAGCAACGTGATGTTGCCGATCTGCGCGGAACTCGCCACGTGCGTACCGCCACACAGCTCCATCGAGAACGGTCCGCCGATCTCCACGACGCGCACCTCGTCCCCGTAGTTCTCGCCGAAGAGCGCCATCGCGCCCATCGACTTCGCCTTCTCGAGGTCGGTGACGAAAGTGTTGACGGCGTAGTTCTCGGCTACCGCCTCGTTCGCGACTGCCTCGATGTCCTGCTTCTGCGCGTCGGTCAGGGCGCCCTGCCACGAGAAGTCGAAGCGCAGGTAACCCGGCTTGTTCAACGAGCCGGCCTGGACGGCGTTGGATCCGAGCACCTCGCGCAGTGCCGCGTGGACCATGTGCGTGCCGGAATGCCCTTGGGTGGCGCCCTTGCGCCACTCCGAATCGACTTGAGCCAGCACGACATCACCCTCGGTGATCTGGCCTTCGCCGACCGTCACCTTGTGCACCCACAGCTGCTTCGCGATCTTCTGGACGTCGTTCACCTTCGCGCGCATTCCGGTGGCCGAGAGCGAACCCAGATCGGCGATCTGTCCGCCTGCCTCGGCATACAGCGGTGTGCGGTCGAGAACGATCTCCACGTTCTGTCCTGCCGTCGCGGCGGGCACTCGTTGCCCATCTGCCAGCACAGCGATCACATGCGCCTCGGACACCAGCTCGTCGAACCCGGTGAACTCGGTGGGGCCGCGGTCGAGCAACTCCTTGTAGACGGTGAGGTCGGCGTGGGCGTGCTTGCGCGCTTGCGCGTCGTCCTTTGCGCGCTTCCGCTGCTCCGCCATCAGTGCCCGGAATCCGTCCTCGTCGACGGACAGTCCGGCCTCGGAGGCCATCTCCAGGGTGAGATCGATCGGGAACCCGTAGGTGTCGTGCAACGCGAACGCCTGATCGCCGCCGATCACGCTCTTGCCCGACGCCTTCACGGTCTCGGCCGCGCCTTCGAACAACTTCGATCCGGAGCTGAGCGTCTTGAGGAACGCCGACTCCTCACCGACCGCCACGTTCTCGATGCGCTCGAAGTCCGTTGCGAGAACGGGGTAGGACTGTGCCATCGTGTCGCGGACGACGACCATGAACTCGCGCATGCTCGGTTTGTCGGCGCCGAGCAGTTTGGCCGAGCGCACGATGCGGCGCAGCAGACGACGCAGGACGTAGCCGCGGCCGTCGTTGCCCGGGTTCACGCCGTCCGAGATCAGCATCGCCGCGGTGCGCGCATGGTCGGCGATCACGCGGAAACGAATGTCCGATTCGTTGTCGTCGCCGTACTTGCGGCCGGAGAGCTCCTCCGCCTTCTGGATGACCGGGCGAACCAGGTCGGTTTCGTAGACGTTGTCGACACCTTGCAACAGGAAAGCGACACGCTCGACGCCCATGCCCGTGTCGATGTTCTTCCTCGGCAGCGGACCCAGGATCTCGTAGTCGTCCTTGCTGGTTCCGAGGCCGCGCTCGTTCTGCATGAACACGAGATTCCAGATCTCGATGTAGCGATCCTCGTCGGCCTCGGGTCCACCCGGCGCACCGTATTCGGGTCCACGGTCGTAGTAGATCTCGGAGCACGGACCACAGGGGCCGGGGATTCCCATCGACCAGTAGTTGTCGGCCATGCCACGGCGCTGAATTCGAGTTTCGGGGACACCGACCTCGTCGCGCCAGATGTCGCGCGCCTCGTCGTCGTCGAGGTAGACGGTCACCCAGACTCGTTCCGGATCGAAACCGTAGCCACCGTCGTCGACCGAATCGGTCAGCAACGACCATGCGTTCTTGATCGCTGCACGCTTGAAGTAGTCACCGAACGAGAAGTTGCCCGCCATCTGGAAGAACGTGTTGTGGCGCGTGGTGATCCCGACGTTTTCGATGTCGAGGGTGCGGACGCACTTCTGCACGCTCGTGGCAGTCGCGTAGGGCGGCGTCTGCTGGCCGAGGAAGAAGGGGACGAACTGCACCATGCCGGCATTCACGAAAAGCAGATTCGGGTCGTCGAGAAGCAGCGAGGCGCTGGGCACCTCGGTGTGGCCGGCCTTGACGAAATGGTCGAGAAATCGCCGACGAATCTCGTGAGTCTGCACGTCTGGTCCTTCACATATGGACGGATGGGGCAATCGACGACACCGCAGGTGCAGGTGCGCCGACCGTCCTTCAGCTTATAGGCCCGTCACAACTCGGTTGTTCAGCCCCGGACGATGCGACGCAGCTTCGGAACGCGCTGGGAAAGCTCGCGCTCCCCGCCGTGGTTGGTCGGCTCGTAATAGTCGACGCCGACCAGCTCGTCCGGCGGGTACTGCTGAGGGAGTACTCCGTCCTGGTGACTGTGTGGATAGCGGTATCCCACGGCGTTGCCCAGCGCTTCTGCGCCTTTGTAGTGGCCGTCGCGCAGGTGGGGCGGGACCAGGCCCGATTTTCCGGCCGACACGTCGGCCATCGCTGCCCCCAGCGCAGCGATGACGGCACCGGATTTGGGTGCCGTGGCCAGGTGAATCGTTGCCTGCGCCAGGGCGAGGCGCGCCTCCGGCATGCCGATCAGCTGCACGGCCTGCGCGGCCGCAGTCGCGGTCTGGAGTGCGGTGGGGTCCGCCATGCCGATGTCTTCGCTCGCATGAACGACGAGACGCCTGGCGATGAATCGTGGATCCTCACCGGCCGTGATCATCCGTGCCAGGTAGTGCAGCGCAGCATCCACATCGGATCCGCGGATGGACTTGATGAAGGCACTGATCACGTCGTAGTGCTGATCGCCGTCGCGGTCGTACCGGACGGCAGCCTTGTCCACACTTTCCTCGACCGTCTCGAGGTCCACGACGGCCGGCTCGGCTCCGCCACGATCCAGGGCGCTTCCCGCAGCCGCTTCGAGCGCCGTCAATCCTCGTCGCGCGTCCCCCGACGCCAGCCGAACGAGATGCTCGAGCGCTTCGTCCGTGATTGTGACCGCGCCGTTCAGTCCCCGCTCCTCGGTTCGCGCCCGCTCGATGACCTCTCTGATGTCCTCGGAAGTCAGAGACGTCAACTGCAGTACGAGTGAGCGAGACAACAGCGGCGACACCACGGAGAACGAGGGGTTCTCGGTGGTCGCGGCGACCAGAAGGACGACGCGGTTCTCCACGGCCGAAAGCAGGGCATCCTGCTGTGTCTTCGAGAAGCGGTGCACCTCGTCGATGAACAGGACCGTCTGCTCGCCCGCCAGCAGTCGCCGCCTGGCGAGTTCGATGACTCCGCGGACTTCCTTCACTCCGGCGGAGAGCGCCGACAAGGCTTCGAACTTTCGGCCGGTGGCGCCCGAGATCAACGACGCGAGTGTGGTCTTGCCGGTGCCGGGGGGACCGTAGAGAAGTACCGACGCGGCACCCGAACCCTCGACCAGTCGACGCAGCGGAGCACCCTGTCCGAGTAGATGTTGCTGACCCACAACCTCGCCGAGCGTGCGTGGGCGCATGCGCACGGCGAGCGGTGCGTCGTGTACTCGAGTACGAGCCGCGGCGGCCTCGTGTAGAGGTGCGGGTTCGACGTCGGCCGCGTCGTCGCTCAGTTCCGAACCGAAGAGATCGCTCACCCGTTCGACGCTACCGTGTCGCGCACCCGGTGGCTCCGACAGGAGATTCTCCTGACTTGCAGCCCGACGATTGAACATTCGGTGAACTTGCCTCGATGGACCGAGTCGGAGTTGAACGGATGACCGACTCGAGTTCTGATCTACGGGTGACCACAGAGCGACAGCCCATCATCCGGAGGCCCGAAGAATTTTCTGTCCGCCGTCGGACAGTGCTTCGGGCGGGCGCCACGGTCGCCGGAGTCGGCATCGCGGCCGGAGCCACGACCCTCCGCGGGGCCACTGCCGGAGCACAACCGGCTGGCGGTACCCCACGATTCGCGCACGGCGTCGCTTCCGGAGATCCGCTGCCGGACGCGGTGATCCTGTGGACTCGCATCTCCCCTACCCCCGACGCGACACCGGGTTCCGGTGTCGGCCCGAACCTCGCAGTGACGTGGGAAGTCGCCACGGATGCGGAGTTCGCGAACGTCGTGCGCTCGGGTTCCGTCGACGCATCTCCGGCGTCCGACCACACTGCGAAGGTCGACGTGACCGGGCTGTCACCGAGTACCGGCTACCACTACCGATTCGTGTCCGAGGGGCAGACGTCGCCGACCGGGATCACCCGTACGGCGCCCGCACTGGACGCCGACCTCGATCGGCTTCGATTCGGTGTGGTCTCGTGCTCGAACTGGGAAGCAGGCTACTTCGGGGCCTATCGTCACCTCGCAGCTCGCGGCGATCTGGACGCGATCATTCATCTGGGCGACTACATCTACGAGTACGGGACCGGCGAGTTCGCGGCCGGGTCGAAGGTGATCCGTACGCACGAGCCGGCTCACGACATCGTCACCCTTGCGGACTACCGGCAGCGGCACGCGCAGTACAAGACCGATCCCGACCTCGCGGCATTGCACGCGAAGCTTCCATGGATCGTCACGTGGGACGACCACGAGACCGCCAACGACGCATACGACGGCGGCGCGGAGAATCACGACCCGGCAACGCAGGGCGCGTGGCAGGACCGGCGCGCCGCTGCCATGCAGGCATACCTGGAATGGATGCCGGTGCGGGCCGGCGGGACCACGTCTAAGCCTCACCTCTACCGACGCCTGCAGTTCGGCAACCTGATGGAACTCTCGATGCTCGATCTCCGCTCGTATCGCAGCAAGCAGGTGTCGCCGGTCTCGCACGAGGCCGATGCAACCGAGCGGTCCATCACCGGACCGGAGCAGATGGAGTGGCTCCGAAAGGGTCTGGTGTCCGCGGACGCCAAGTGGAAGGTGATCGGCAACCCGGTGATGATCACGCCGTGCCTGTTCCCGCCGCTCGAGCCGCGGACCACCGCGGCTGTCACCGAAATGCTCGGAGTACCGGCCGGTGGTATCCCGTACAACGCCGACCAGTGGGACGGCTACACAGCCGACCGCAGGACCTTGTTCGACGCGCTTCTCGCCAGCGATGTGCGCAATGCCGTGTTCATCACCGGCGACATTCATTCTTCGTGGGCCTGCGACCTCCCCGTCGATCCCGCCAACTATCCGGCATCGCCCACGGTCGGCGCCGAGCTGGTGGTTCCGTCGGTCACGTCGGACAACGTCGACGACATCGTGGGGGTCCCGCCGCGGACGGTCGCCGTCGCGGCCGAGGAAGCTTTCAAAGCAGCGAATCACCACATCAAGTACGTGGAACTCGATTCGCACGGTTACGCCGTGCTCGAGGTGAACAGACAAGCGGCGCAGATGGACTGGTACTACCTCGACGACCGCACGAATCCTGCGACCGGTGTGCGCCGCGCCGTCGGCTACCGCGTCGGTGCCGACGGCAGCCGGGTCGAAGTCGCTCCGCCGCTCACCTGACACACCCTGACCAGCACCTCACCCCTCACCGATCGGATGCCCATGACGTCTCGCCAGCCGAACCGCCGCCAAGTCCTCATCGGAAGTGGTGTCGCGCTGACGGCGGGTGTACTCGCCGGTCCACCGCGCGCGTTCGCCGCACCCGCGTTGCCCGATATCGACGTTCACGTACTCGTGATCGACGGTATGCGCCCGGACGAGCTCACCTCCGACCTGACTCCGACGCTCACCCGCCTCGCAGCCGAGGGCACCACCTACTCGGATGCCTCGGCCATCATGGTCGCGGAGACTCTTCCCAACCACGCCGCAATGATGACGGGCGTGCTGCCGTCGCGCAGTGGGGTGCCGTCCAATGCGATCTTCGATCCCGAAGAGGGTGACACCCGCGATCTCGATCGCCCGACCGATCTGCAGACATCCACCGTTCTCGATCGGGTGCGCGACGAACTCGGGTTGGTCACTGCCAGTGTCCTGTCCAAGAGATACCTTCACGGCCTGTTCGGTGACCGCGCCTCGGTGGTGTGGGATCCGGCGCCGTTGATGCCCGGCACCGAACATGCCCCCGACATCTACACGATGCGCGCCCTCATCGACACGATCGAGCGGCACGCTCCCCGTCTGACGTTCACCAACCTCGGCGACGTCGACCGCGTCGGCCATCTCGATCTGTCCGGGGTGTCGCTGCGTATCGCCCGGACCGAGGCTCTTCGCAACACGGACAGGCAGGTCGAGAAGTTCGTCGCGCACCTACGCGACACGGGCGCGTGGTCGCGATCCGTGGTCATCGTGTTGGCAGATCACTCGATGGACTGGTCGGAGCCTGCGAAGTTGATCGGACTGACCCGCCCGCTCAACGCCGACCCGCTGCTGGAGGGGAAGGTGGAGATCTGCCAGAACGGCGGAGCCGACCTCATCTACTGGACCGGGGAACCCGCCGAACACGACGCCGCCGTGGCCCGTATCCGTCAGATCGTGGAGGGTCTCGACGGAGTCGAGTCGACAGCTCTGCCCGCGGACTTCGATCTGGGATCACGAGCAGGTGACGTCGTCGCGTTCTGCCATCCCGGCTGGCGTTTCAGCGATCCCACGCCACTGTCGAATCCCATTCCGGGCAACCATGGGCATCGTTCGACGCTACCGATTCCGTTCTTCGTGTCCGGTGGCCATCCCCAGGTCGCCGCCGGAAAGACAGTTTCGGAGGGGGCACGCACGATCGACGTCGCGCCGACGGTCGCAGCTCTGTTCGGCTTACGTGCGCCGAACGGCGGCTGGGACGGCAAAGCCAGAATGCAGGCCTTCAGCCTGCGGTAAGTGCAAGCTGGTCCGCGACGGCGCGGGCGTGATCGGCGATCACCGTGTTGCCTGCGCTCGCTGCCGATCGGGCCAACTGCTCCCACCGACGGTGCAGCGCGACGGTGCGCGGGACCGAAAGTGCATGCTCCCGGACGGCCGCGATACGGGTGTGGTTCTCGGGCATGAACAGGTACGTGCTGATCCACACCCAGATCAACTGAGCTTCGACCACCCGCGCCGCAAGAACGGAGTCGTCCGCCAGCGTCGGCCACATACCGACCACTTCGGCACGCCAGGCCTCGATCATGGCCTGTGTGCGTTCTTCGGAGAGGTCGATGCTGCACAGGCAGCCGGGGAACGACACCAGCGCGTACGCCACGTCGAGCATTGCATCGCGGAATCCGCCCCATTCGTAATCGAGGAAGCGGACGCCTTCGTCGTTGACGATGATGTTGTCCGGGCAGAGATCGGAGGGACTGAACGCACGGAACCGTCCGCTCTCGAACAGTTTGGCGGCCTGTGCGATCTGCACCTCGACCTCCTCGGACACCTCGACGCCGAGGTGCTCTGCCAACAGGGCTGGAACCTGAGGAACAGCTTTGTCGACCTGCTGCGAAATGTAGTCGTCGCACTGTGCGACGTCGGCGCGCCGCAACAGGGCCGTGAAGTCTTCTTCGCGGCCCACCGTCGCCGCGTGCATCCGCCCCAGAGCCTGCGCAGTCGCCATCAGCGTGTTGGTGGCGGTGTCCGAATCGGAGCGCTCCAGGAGGTGACTGATCGACGTGGAATCACCCAGGTCGCTCAGCACCAGGAGCCGCGCCTCCAGATCGGAGGCGATCAGCTCCGCGCCCGGGCGCACATCGGTGTGCAGAGCCGTGGCGAACTGGTACGACACCGCCTCGCGGAGGAAGGCACTGTTCGAATCCCCGGCGAGTGGGTCCGCGTCGAACAGGGGTGAGTCCGCATCGTGCGCGTCTTCACGAACCTGCTTGACGATGAGAGTGCGAGGCAGCGAGAACGGATTTTCCGCAACCCGCACCCGCAGCACGATCGTCCGCCCACTACCCCCGAGATCCACCGGATCCGCCAAGGTCACCGGTGCGCCGGTGCGGCGAGTAAGCAGCTTCTCGGCTGCCGCAACGACCTCGGACACAGGGTCTGCCAGAATTGCGATCATCGGCTACCAACCTACCCGTTCGTGACGCACGTCATCGACCTTCCCTCGCCGCGTTGCGGACTCCGGGTCGTCTCACGGCATCAACGGGATGTGGAGTCCCCCACATCGTTCGGCTCGGCTACCTCTCCGACCTCGGTCGTTCCAGCATCCCCCGAAGGCGCGGCCGCCGAGTCGTCCTTTCGTACCGGCTTGGCATCGATTCCGGATTCCTTGCGTTGCTGCTTCGTGATCGGAGCCGGCGCGTCGGTCAGTGGGTCCACGCCACCACCGGACTTCGGGAAGGCGATCACCTCACGGATCGAATCCACCCCGGCGAGCAGGGCGGTGATCCGGTCCCACCCGAATGCGATGCCGCCGTGCGGCGGCGCACCGAATGCGAACGCATCGAGGAGGAAGCCGAACTTCTCCTGAGCTTCGTCCTCGGAGATGCCCATGACGGAGAACACGCGCTCCTGCACGTCCTTGCGGTGGATACGGATACTTCCGCCGCCGATCTCGTTTCCGTTGCAGACGATGTCGTAGGCGTAGGCGAGCGCCGAACCCGGATCGCTGTCGAAGGTGTCCATCGACTCGGGCTTCGGCGAGGTGAAGGCGTGGTGCACGGCCGTCCAGGCGCTGTAGCCGAGGGCGACGTCGCCGCTGGCGGTGGCATCCGCGGTGGGCTCGAACATCGGCGCGTCGACGACCCAGAGGAAGGCCCACGCGTTCTCGTCGATCAGCCCTTGCTTACGGGCGATCTCACCGCGGGCAGCACCCAGGAGAGCACGCATCGCCTTCGTCGGACCGGCGGCGAAGAAGATGCAGTCGCCGGGCTTCGCACCGACGTGGGCGGCGAGCCCCGCACGCTCGTCGTCGGACAGGTTCTTGGCGACCGGGCCGGCCAGCTCGCCGTCGTCCCCGACGAGGACGTAGGCAAGTCCCTTCGCCCCGCGCTGCTTCGCCCATTCCTGCCAGGCGTCGAGCTGACGGCGAGGCTGGCTCCCACCGCCGGGCATGACGACGGCACCGACGTACGGCGCACGGAACACACGGAACGGGGTCTCTGCGAAGTACTCGGTGCACTCGACGAGTTCGATGTCGAAGCGAAGGTCGGGCTTGTCCGAGCCGTAGCGACGCATCGCCTCGGCGTAGGTCATGCGCGGAATCGGTTCGGTGATCTCGTGGCCGACGAGGCGCCACAGCGAGGCGAGGATCTCCTCGGCCAGCAGGATCACGTCGTCCTGGCTGACGAAGCTCATCTCGATGTCGAGCTGGGTGAACTCGGGCTGACGGTCTGCACGGAAGTCTTCGTCGCGGTAGCAGCGCGCGATCTGGTAGTACCGCTCGATGCCGCCGACCATCAGCAGCTGCTTGAACAGCTGAGGGCTCTGCGGGAGCGCGTAGAAACTGCCTGGCTGCAGGCGGGCAGGCACCAGGAAGTCGCGTGCGCCCTCAGGGGTGGAACGGGTGAGCGTCGGAGTTTCGACCTCGATGAACTCGTGCTGAGCCAACACTCCGCGTGCGGCCGCGTTCACCTTGGAGCGCAACCGGATCGTCTGGCCGGGGCCCTCGCGGCGCAGGTCCAGGTAGCGGTACTTGAGGCGTGCCTCTTCGCCGGCCTGATCGTCGAGCTGGAACGGAAGCGGCGCGCTCTCGTTCAGGACCTCGAGCTCGGTGGCGTTGACCTCGATCGCACCGGTTGGGATCTCGAAGTTGCGGTTGCCCTGCGGGCGAACCTCGACGAGTCCCGTCACCTTCACGCAGTACTCGGCGCGGAGACGGTGAGCTTGCTCGGCTGCCGCACCCTCGCGGAACACGACCTGCGAGACCCCGGAGGCATCACGGAGGTCGATGAACACCACTCCGCCGTGATCGCGGCGCCTGGCAACCCACCCGGTCAGGGTGACGGATTGCTCGGCATGCTCGGGCCTCAGAGAACCGGCGAGATGTGTGCGCAGCACGAGATTCCTTTCGAAACATAAAGCAAGCAACTTTGTTGGCTGCGATCCTACGGAGACACATGGTCAGAGTGGAAACGCGCACCCGGTTCTTGTGGAAAGCTCGAGCAACCAGCGTTCGGTTCACCGAGGAGAAAGCGACCTGCCATGACCTTCAACGAGGGTGCCCAGATGGATCCAGGCCGGGTTTCGGTCGGGGGTGGACGCGGCGGAGGAGGCGGCAGGCTCGCGATGGGCGGCGGCGCCGGCGGCTTGGTCGTGCTCGTGCTTGCACTGCTTTTCGGCGGAGATCCGGGCAGCCTGCTCGGTGGTGTCAGCGGCAACACGGAGTACTCCGGTCAGTCCGGTGGCTCCAGCTTGGAGGGATGCCAGACCGGTGCCGACGCCAACCGTGACGTCAATTGTCGGGTGGCATTCACCGCGGAGAGTCTCGATGCGGTGTGGGGGCAGGAGTTGCCCACCCAGACCGGCACCGACTACGTCGAGCCGGGCATCACCTTGTTCTCCGGATCTGTCGCCACGGGGTGCGGCAATGCCACGAGCGAAGTGGGGCCGTTCTACTGTCCCGCCGATTCCACCGGCTACTTCGACACCAGCTTCTTCCAGCTTCTCGTCGACCAGTACGGGTCGAGTGGCGGACCATTGGCCCAGGAGTACGTCGTCGCCCACGAGGTCGGCCACCACATCCAGAACCAACTCGGCGACATCGGCCGTGCGCAGGCCGACCCGCAAGGCGCTGAGTCGGACGCGGTGCGTACCGAACTGCAAGCCGACTGTTACGCGGGCATCTGGGCGCACTATGCGGACAAGACCCCCGGGCCGGGCGGAGGCGAACCGATCCTGCAGCCACTCACCGAGCAGGACATCCGTGACGCCCTCTCGGCGGCATCGGCGGTGGGAGACGACCGCATCCAGCAGTCCGCGGGTGGCTCCGTGAATCCCGAGGGGTGGACGCACGGCTCCTCGGAACAGCGCCAGAGTTGGTTCCTCACCGGATACCGGACGGGTCAGGTCGACGCATGCAACACGTATTCGGCTCGCGACCTGGACAATCCGCCTGCACTGCGCTGAGACCGGCAGACCTCAGAAGAGCGTGAGAAGGTCCCCACGCGGCGAGCTCATCTGTTCTGGCTCGTTCGCGGGCTCCGGCTCCGGTCGATGCGACTCATGGCCGAGACCATGCCGCTCGATCAACGGATCGACTCGTCGCTTCAGCCACGCCTTGTATTCGGGACTCACGTAGGCGCCCCGGCCGTAGAGCTGGCGGTACTGCCGGATCAGGGCCGGATGCTCTTCTGCCAGCCAGCTGAGAAACCACCCCTTGGTACTCCCCCGCAGATGCATCGGAAAGGCCGTCACCGAGCCGCCGTCGGCATCCGCAATGGCACCGAGGAGTCCGTCCAGGTGGCGTTCGGAATCTGTGAGGAACGGGATGACCGGTGCGACCATCACGTTGCACGGCAGGCCGGCATCCACCACCGCCCGGATCAGATCGAGCCGCGCCCGCGTGGACGGTACGCCCGGCTCGACCGACTTCCGTAGGTCTTCGTCGTGCACCGCGAGCGAGATCCCGATGCTCACGGGAACATGCTGCGCCGCCAGAGCGAGCAACGGCAGGTCGCGCCGCAGAAGAGTCCCCTTGGTGAGGATGGAAAAGGGCGTACGGGTGTCGACCAGTGCCCGAATCACGCCGGGCATCAGTCGGTATCGACCCTCGGCCCGTTGATACGGGTCGGTGTTGGTGCCGAGCGCGACGTGTTCGCGTCGCCACGACCTGCGCCCGAGCTCCTTCCTCAATACGGCAGCCACATTGGTCTTGACGACGATTTCCTTGTCGAAATCTGCTCCCGCATCGAGATCGAGGTATTCGTGGGTAGGCCGAGCGAAGCAGTACTTGCAAGCGTGCGAGCAGCCGCGAAACGTGTTGACCGTGTATCGGAACGGCAGCGCCGCCCCGTCCGGGACTTCATTGAGAGCGCTCTTGCAGAGGACTTCGTGAAAGGTGACGCCGTCGAAGTCCGGAGTGCGGATCGTCTCGACGAACTTCGAGCGGTCGTATCCGGGCAGCGCACCGTCGTCGACGCCTAACGTCTGCCCGTTCCATCGCATACCCCAATGCGAACATGTGTTCTAACGGCTGTCAACCGCGAGACCCGCTTCCGACTTGTATGGGTTCGCGGTCTCGCGACAGCGATTCGACCGGTTCTTGGCCCTCGAATACGCCCCGGACTCGATGTCGCCATCTGACCCATTACTGATCGGCCGGGGTCACGCGGTCCTCGACATCCCCTCCAGCGCCACAACGAAATGTTGGACCCCACGAACTGCGCGGCGCTAATACCTCACCGTCTGGAAATTTCCAGGAACAATAGAGATGTGCGTGCCAGTCGAAAGCCACTCCCCGCCAAATTAATCGTGGCAGGTCAGCCCGTCCTGTACGAGGGGCCCGCCACTCCAGTCGACTATGCCCCGAAGTCCGACCACATCCTTCATTCAGGCCATCCTGGACGCATCTTCGATTCAAGTCCCCAACACATTCGTGTCAATTGGTTCGGTTTCGAGAACGAACCGGTCAGCTTTGCCACTGGATACACCCGCAACGATTCAAGAACCTCCGTGCCGGGACTGGCGTTGAGCAGTGAGGCCGAGTACGCAGAGCTGACTCGCGCAATGATCTACATGCTTGTGGATCGTGAACCCGGATACGAGGACTTACGGGTCGGGGCACTGGTTCGGGCGACCACGGAATGGGTCTTCGACGACTGGTTGCCAGACGAGATCACGTCACGGGATCTGTCGGCAACGGCCGTACCGACGGGCCACTCGCAGTATTCACTTCACCTCGAGTCCGGTCTGGTCAATGCACTCGTATCGGATCCTCCGAGTTGGTTTCACGAAGGAAAGCTTTCAGTGACGGGCTGTCTCGAGTGGGATCGACACATGCGCGACGTCTACCCGAGCCTTGCGCAGGAAACCTACGGGCGCATCGTGTCGACAGGTGTGTTGATCCGAGTTCGAGCAGGAGGAGGGGTTCGCTACTCGGAGACGACCCATTCGCGACCAGCCGTCGACAGTGGGTCCGAACGAATCGCGTTCGACTGTGTCGGGCTGGCACCCATGAGGCATCAGTAGCCCGAACACACCATCGCTGTCGCCCCTTTCGACCACCGCGGCACGCCGTGCGGTACTCGCGTACCGATTGAGAAGCGGTGCGATAAAGTCCTTCCGAACGCTTACCACCTTGGGGGGTCAACTTGAGCGAACTATTCGTCGTCACCGACGGCATTCGGAACTACGGCAACACAGCGGCGCAGGCTGCGGAGCAGGTCGGCAGCGCGGGGGCGATCGATCTCGCTGCCAACCTTGCAGCACTCGCACCGGTTCTCGGCCCGATCGGCGCCGACTTCCTCGCGTCCTTCGCGAACGCGCAAACCACTCATGCCAAGTCCGTTGCCGAACTGGCGAATCACTACGCACAGACTGCGGTCGCCGCGCACACCGCTGCCGAGTCCTACGACTCCACCGATTCGAGCACGGGCTCCGCGCTCGGAACGGTCGGTCAGGGACTGGGAGGAGAGGTATGAGCGACCCGAATTCCACTCCCCCGCAAACGGTCATGGATCTCCTTCAGGGCGGCCCGGCCGCCGAGGTGCTCAACGCGCCGTTGCCGGCCACTCCCATGGAAGCACTTCAGAGTTCGCCACTCGGCCCGCTTTTGAACACGCCGGTGGACGGCGCCGCGCCTGCTGGTGGAGAGTTCCCGCAATTGCCGGAACTGCCGCCGCTGCCCTCGTTGCCGCCGCTGCCGCCCAACCCGATCGACGCGATCCTGCAGGGTCAGCCACTTCCCGGTCTGCCCGGAATCGACGAGTTGTTCAAGCCCCTCGCCGATCTCGCGGGATCGTTCGGAACCGGTTCACTCGGCGGGTTCGATCCGACGTCGATCCTGAGCGCTTCCTCCGGAATGATCGATCAGGCCATGTCGATGAGCATGAGCGGTCTGAAGGTTCTCGACCAGGTGTGGCAGAGCGACGCCGCCCAGCAGGCGCAGGCGCAGGGCCAACAGGCACAGACATCCGGCGCCGAACTCAGCGAACGCGGCCAGAACATTTCGACCACGACCCAGACGGCAGCCGCATCGGTCGCTCGTGGCAACGCCAATCTGGCCACCATTTCGGAGTCGTTCGCCGCCACCGCGACCGCGGCCGCACCGATGATTCTCACGCCACCCGGGCAGGCCATGCTTCTCGCATCGGCGGCCGAACACATGAAGGCCGCGATCGGCGTCGTGACCAACACGCGGACCGAGCTCAACGAACAGACGCTGACGATGAACGGACTTGCCTCCGAGGTACCCGTCCCGCCCGCACCGGCCGGCGGCGGCGCAGCTGCAGGCACTTCCCCGTTCTCCATCGCCAGTAGCGTCATCGAGAACGTCGGCCAGCCGATGATGTCCACCGTGACCGAGGGCATCGGTGAAATGGCGACCGCAAGCACTCAGGCGGCCGGCATCTCCGGCGACCTTCCGGGCGGCTCCGATTCGGCCGCAAGAACTTCTCCCTCGTCGACTGCCCATCTCGGCTCCGGCGGCGGCGGCGGTGGCGGCGGCGGTGCCGCTATGGCTGGTGGCGTCGGCGGCATGATGGCCGGCGGCGGCGCGGCAGCTGCAGGCGGCGGTGCCGCTGCGCGCACCCCCGGAATCGCCGCTCCCCCTGCACCCACACCCGGTTCAGCCGCTCCGGCTGCGCCCGGTGGCGGCAGTGGTGGGGCTTCAGCATCCACGCCCGGCGGCGCACCTATGGGCGGAATGGGTGGCATGGGCGCAATGGGTGCCGGCGCCCGCGGTGGCGGCGACGACGAATCGGGCCGCAGTACACCGAGTTACCTCGTCAACGCCGTCGACAAGAATGCGTTCGTCAGCGACCTGCCGATGGTTGCACCCTCGGTCATCGGTGGCGAAGACCTCGACGAGGATCCGTTCTCCGCACCCAACTGAACAAAGCCGTGACGAACGCGGTGCGACCTATGGGCGCACCGCGTTCGTCATGTCGAGAGCTCTGACACCTCGTGATCGGTGAGCGTGGTTCGGGGTGAACGGCCGGTCGACTTGACCAGTGCAACAGCCCGATAGAGCGGGCGCTCCGGCAGTCCTGCGCCACGAGCTTCGGCGCGCAACTGGTCGATGAGCACCGACGCGATCGCCACGGCCGCAACGGATTCACTGCGCGACAATGCATCTGCCAGGCCACGCAGTCCGAGGATCTCGAGCTCTCGTCCGCCGTCCTCGGTGTACAGCGCAACAGGCACGGCGACCGCTGCCGCAGGCGTCGTCACGCGCACGCTCACTTCACTGACTCGACCGGAGCGAACGAGAATCTCGGCGCCCACGGCAGAGCTCACGTCCACGTGCCGCTCCCGCAATCCTCCGGTCGATCGGATCACGTTGCCGTCCAGCGAAATTCCTCGCCGCAGTGCGACCAGGGCCGTGGTGGCGGTCGGAACAGCCACCACAACGAATACAGCGACGCCGATCCCTACGCTGGTGAACAGCGCGACGACGACTCCGACGACCAGCCCCAGTGCGACCGCGCCCGCCGCCACCTTCTTCAGACGCGGAGCGATCAGCGAGATCGGTACCAGGTCGAGAGAGACCCGAGGTTCTCCGTCAGACACCGACGATGGCCTTCACGTCGGCGACCACATCGGCGAGCGCCCGCGTTTCCTGCTCACCGTTTCCGAGGTTCTTCAGGACGATCGATCCCTCGGCGAGTTCGCGCTCCCCCAGCATCAACGCCACCTGCGCCCCCGAACGGTCGGCGAGCTTCATTCCCGCCTTCGCGCTGCGGTCGCCGTATGCAAGGTCCACCCGAATACCGGCGTCCCGCAGTTGCTTGGCGATCACCACGAGCTTCGCCTTGGCCTCGGATCCCAGCGGCACGCCGTACACCTCGCACCGCGCAGGCGTCGAAGCCGACTTACCTTCGGCAGCCAGCGCGAGAATGGTCCGGTCGACGCCCAGGCCGAACCCGATACCCGACAGCTCCTGCCCGCCGAGTTGAGCCATCAGACCGTCGTATCGTCCGCCACCACCGATACCGGACTGTGCACCGAGACCGTCGTGGACGAACTCGAACGTCGTTTTGGTGTAGTAGTCGAGCCCCCGCACCATCCGCGGATTCACCACGTAGGGAACACCGAGAGCGTCGAGATGTGCAAGTACCTCGTCGAAGTGAGCCTTCGCCGAGTCGGAGAGATGATCGAGCATCAACGGTGCATCTGCCGTCATCTCACGTACGGCCGGGCGCTTGTCGTCCAGGACGCGCAGCGGATTGATCTCTGCACGTCGCCGCGTGTCCTCGTCCAGCGGAAGGGCGAACAGGAACTTCTGAAGCTTCTCGCGGTACTGCGGACGGCACGTGTCGTCACCCAGCGAGGTGATCTCCAGGCGGAAGCCGTCGAGGCCCAGACCACGGAAGCCCGCGTCGGCAATGGCGATCACCTCGGCATCGAGCGCCGGATCGTCGACACCGATCGCCTCGACGCCCACCTGCTGAAGCTGGCGGTAGCGACCGGCCTGCGGACGCTCGTAACGGAAGAACGGTCCGTTGTAGCTGAGCTTGACCGGGAGTTGCCCCCGATCGAGACCGTGTTCGATCACCGCTCGCATCACACCCGCAGTGCCCTCGGGACGCAGCGTGACGGACCTGTCGCCCCGATCCGCGAAGGTGTACATCTCTTTGCTGACGACGTCCGTCGACTCACCGACACCGCGGGCGAACAGTCCGGTGTCCTCGAAGATCGGCAGCTCGATATGTCCGTAGCCGGCCAGCCGTGCAGCCCGGGTCAATCCGTCACGGACCGCAACGAATTCGACCGACTGCGGCGGCAGGTAATCGGGTACGCCCTTGGGGGCGGAAAAGGCGCTGGCTTTACTCACGATCGTCTAGTTTCCCTTGTTCGCGCTCTGCATGTCGAGCAGAAACGGATTCGACTGGCGCTCGGCGCCGATGGAGGTCGACCCACCGTGACCGGGCAGGACGGCCGTCGCGTCGGGCAACGGAAGCAATTTCTCGGCGATCGAGTCGAGCAATTGCTGATGGTTGCCGCCGGGGAGGTCCGAGCGCCCGACCGAGCCCTGAAAGAGCGTGTCGCCGGTCAAGGCGACGTCCAGCGGTCCGTCTTCGGTCTCGGCGACCGTCTGGAACACCACCGAGCCACCGGTATGGCCGGGGGTATGAATCACGGTGAACGTCATGCCCGCATGCTCGAGTACGTCCCCGTCGGACAGCTCCACCACCGTGTCCGGCTCGGAGAACTCGATTCCGTCGATGAGCTGCTTCATCTGCGGACCGATCCCCCGCCCAGGATCGGACAGCATGTATCGATCCTCCGGGTGGATGTATGCCGGCACTCCGTACTTGTCGCATACCGGCTTCACCGACCACACATGGTCGAGATGGCCATGCGTGAGGAGAACGGCAACAGGCGTCAGATTCGATTGCGTCAGGAATTCCACCAGCGGTTCCGTCGCATCCTGGCCGGGGTCGACAACCACGCATTCGGTGGTGTTCGGTAATGCGAGGATGTAACAGTTCGTCTGAAACATCCCGGCCGGAAATCCTGTGACGAGCACCAGTGTCGCTCCTAGTTGGTGGTTTCTCTACGGTCGATACAGCCTATGCTGCCGCCCCCGCAGCATCTTCTCAGGTTGGGGTGGCAGACTCGAATGCCGAATGCGCCGGGGGTGGGCGCGGCCCGCACAAGTACATCGAACCATCACGGGAGGACCACGCTGTGCCGAGCAACGAGCAACGCAGGGAAGCTGCCAAACGGAAACTCGAGCGCCAACTCGAAAACCGCGCACAGCGGGCGCGCAAGCGAAAGCAGTTGGCCATCGCAGGAGCCGTGGTGGGCGTCGTTGTCGTCGTTGCCATCGGCGCGATCGCATTCAGCGTCACCCAGGGCGACGACTCCGACACCGCCACGACAGCCGCTCCCGAGGCAGGGGTCATGCCCGCCGGCCGGTCCGAGCCACTGCCCGACAAGGTGAACTGCTCCTACCCGGCCGCTCAGGAACCCGCAGCCAAGCAGGTCGATCCGCCACGCACCGAGGGCATCGACACCACCGTCGAAGACGTCAGCGTCAGCATGGAGACCACCCAGGGCAACATCGGTCTCACCCTCGACAACGCCGACTCACCGTGCACGGTCAACAGCTTCCTGAGCCTGACCGGCCAGGGGTACTTCGACAACACGCCGTGCCACCGACTGGTCACCGAAGGCCTGAAGGTGCTGCAGTGCGGCGATCCGACGGGCAGTGGAACGGGCGGACCCGGTTACGGCTTCGACAACGAGTTCCCCACCGATCAGTACTCCCCCGAGGATCCGGC
Source organism: Rhodococcus huquni (assembly GCF_055231055.1). NCBI lineage: Bacteria > Bacillati > Actinomycetota > Actinomycetes > Mycobacteriales > Nocardiaceae > Rhodococcus > Rhodococcus huquni. The sequence continues at coordinate 371,901 of NZ_JBUYWE010000001.1, read as the reverse complement.
GGGACAGCAGCCCGTCACGTACCCGCGCGGCACGATCGCCATGGCCAACAGCGGCCAGCCCGGCAGCAACGGCAGCCAGTTCTTCCTGGTGTACGGAGATTCGCAGCTCCCGCCGCAGTACACCTCGTTCGGCACCATCGACGACACCGGGCTCGCGACCCTCGAGAAGGTCGCTGCCGGGGGCGACGACGGATCCATCCAGGCCGGCGGCGGCAAGCCCAATCTTCCGATCGACATCACCTCTGTGAGGATGGACTGATGAAACGCACCCCACTGCTGGTCGCCGGCATCAGCTTGGCACTCGCGCTCACCGCCTGTTCGGACGATTCCGGGAGCTCCGAGGCCACGTCCTCGAGCCCGGCATCGAGCGCTGCCTCCTCCGCCGCAGAGGAGGCGCCGATCGACACTTCGCAGTTCGCCGCCCTCCCCGCGGTCCCCGCCGGAGCCGAGTCGGTCTCCTGCGCGTACCAGCCGGGCCAGCCCGCAGCAAAGGACGTCACCCCGCCGTCGGCCGAGAACGTTCCCGGCCAGGGCACGGTGAACGTCGACCTGAGCACCAGCGCCGGGCCGATCGGCATGGAGTTGTCCCGCGATCAGGCTCCCTGCACCGTCAACAGCGTCGCCGGTCTCGCAGAGCAGGGCTATTTCGACGACACGCCGTGCCACCGACTGGTGACCAGCCAGGGTCTACAGGTTCTGCAGTGCGGCGATCCGACCGGAAGTGGTTCGGGCGGACCGGGCTACCAGTACGCCACCGAGTACCCCGAGACTGCCTTTGCGCCAGGTGATCCCGCCTTGCAGGAGCCGATGGTGTACCCGCGCGGCACCATCGCGATGGCCAACACCGGCCAGCCCGGCAGCAACGGCAGCCAGTTCTTCCTGGTGTACGAGGATTCCGTCCTGCCGCCCACGTACACGGTCTTCGGCACCATCTCCGAGGACGGCCTCGCGACCATCGAGAAGGTCGCCGCAGACGGTGACGACGGCTCGATGCCGGCCGGTGGCGGAAAGCCCAACACTGCGGTCCAGATCGAGACCGCGACCGTCGCCTGACTCTCGACGTAGAACAGCTGCCCCCGACTTCGGTCGGGGGCAGCTGTTTTCGTATGCTCGGTGCGCTTCGGGTCACGCAGCCGAGGTGACTCGATACACGTCGTAGACTCCCTCGACATTGCGCACCACGTTGAGAACGTGACCGAGATGCTTGGGATCACCCATCTCGAATGTGAACTTGCTGACGGCGACCCGATCACCCGAGGTCGTCACCGACGCGGACAGAATGTTCACCTTCTCGTCGGCGAGCACCTTCGTCACGTCGGACAACAACCGATGACGATCGAGTGCCTCGATCTGGATCGCGACGAGGAACACCGAAGACGGAGACGGCGCCCACTCGACGTCGATGATGCGCTCCGACTGTTCCTGCAGCGACTCTGCATTCGTACAGTCGGTGCGGTGCACGCTCACCGCACCGCCCCGCGTCACGAAGCCCATGATCTCGTCGCCCGGAACCGGCGTGCAACACTTCGCGAGTTTCGCGACCGTGCCCGCTGCTCCCGGGACGAGCACCCCGGCGTCTCCCGTGGTGCGCGGCCGCATCGGAATGGTCGAGGGGGTGGACCGCTCGGCCAACTCCTCCTCGACGTCACCCACACCGCCGAGGTGCGCAACGAGTCGCTGCACGACGTGCTGAGCGGAAACGTGACTTTCCCCTACCGCGGCGTAGAGAGCCGACACATCCGCGTACCGCAGTTCGTGCGAGATCGCCGCGACCGATTCAGCACTCATGAGACGTTGCAACGGCAGCCCGACTCGACGGACTTCCTTTGCTATCGCGTCTTTTCCGTTCTCCAGGGCCTCTTCACGACGTTCCTTGGCGAACCACTGACGGATCTTGGTCTTCGCGCGCGGTGACACGACGAACGTCTGCCAGTCACGACTGGGACCCGCGTTGACCGCTTTGGAGGTGAAGACCTCGACGACCTCGCCGTTGTCGAGTTTGCGTTCCAACGCGACGAGCCGCCCGTTGACCCGCGCACCGATGCACCGGTGGCCGACTTCCGTGTGGACCGCGTACGCGAAGTCCACGGGAGTCGATCCGGCAGGCAGAGTGACGACGTCACCCTTGGGGGTGAATACGAAGATCTCCTTGACCGCGAGGTCGTAGCGCAGTGATTCGAGGAACTCCCCGGGATCTGCCGCCTCACGCTGCCAATCGAGCAGTTGCCGCATCCACGCCATGTCGTCGACCTCGGCGACATCACTGGAATGCCGACCCTTGGTCTCCTTGTACCGCCAGTGCGCCGCGATGCCGAACTCGGCGGTGCGATGCATCTCGTGGGTGCGGATCTGCACCTCGAGCGGCTTCCCTTCCGGACCGACGACCGTGGTGTGCAGCGACTGGTACACGCCGTATCGAGGCTGGGCGATGTAGTCCTTGAAGCGACCCGCCATCGGCTGCCACAAGGAGTGCACGACGCCCACCGCGGCATAACAGTCCCGCACTTCGTCGCAGAGAATCCTTACGCCGACCAGATCGTGGATGTCGTCGAAGTCTCGGCCCTTCACGATCATCTTCTGATAGATCGACCAGTAGTGCTTCGGGCGACCCTCGACAAGTGCATCGATCCGCGAGGCGTTCAGCGTTGCGTTGATTTCGGCGCGCACCTTCGCCAGGTACGTGTCTCGCGACGGAGCCCGATCGGCGACCAGACGCACGATCTCGTCGTACTTCTTCGGGTGGAGAATCGCGAACGAGAGGTCTTCCAGTTCCCACTTCACCGTGGCCATTCCCAGCCGATGTGCAAGCGGGGCAATCACTTCGAGAGTCTCGCGGGCCTTCCGCGCCTGCTTTTCCGGTGGCAGGAAGCGCATGGTCCGCATGTTGTGGAGCCGGTCGGCGACCTTGATCACGAGTACGCGAGGATCACGCGCCATCGCGATGATCATCTTGCGGATGGTTTCGCCCTCGGCGGCGTTGCCGAGCACGACCTTGTCGAGCTTCGTCACCCCGTCCACGAGGTGCGCGACCTCGTCACCGAACTCACTCGTCAGTTGTTCGAGGGAATACCCGGTGTCCTCGACCGTGTCGTGCAGAAGCGCCGCCACCAGTGTGGTGGTGTCCATGCCCAACTCGGCGAGAATGCTCGCCACCGCAAGCGGGTGGGTGATGTACGGGTCGCCCGACTTGCGGCGCTGACTGGCATGACGTTCCTCGGCGACGTCGTAGGCGCGCTGCAGAAGCGCGAGATCCGCCTTGGGGTACAGCTCCCGGTGCAGGCTGACCAGTGGTTCGAGCACCGGACGAATCGTCGTGTTCCGTTGACCGGTGATACGACGGGCGAGCCTCGCACGGACCCGCCGCGAGGCGGAAGTGGGCACACCAGCGGTGGGCTTGCTCGGCGACGAACCTTCGGATGGCGCCGGCGTCTCCTGTGGAGCAGGGTTCTCCGACACCGAACTCTGGGACCCCGGATTCCGAGAGACCGGATTCTGCGTCATACCGTCACCTCCTCGAACAACCGATGATTCCGGGTTCAACAGTAATACTCACACCCTGAGCACGGACGACAGCGGATACTTTTCGAGCCTCCGGCGTCCGCCGAGCGCCTCGATTTCGAGCACTACGCACACCGCCACCACTTCGGCGCCCGCCGCCTCCACGAGACGCGCAGTTGCTTCCAACGTTCCCCCGGTTGCCAGCACGTCGTCGACGACGAGCACTCGCCGTCCGGTCAGGTCGATGGCATCGGCCGGTATTTCCAGCGTCGACGCGCCGTATTCGAGCTGATAAGACTCGGACAGCACAGGCGGTGGCAGTTTCCCGGACTTCCGAACCGCGACGACCCCGGCGCCGAGAGTCAGCCCGACTCCCCCACCGAGGAGAAACCCACGGGCGTCCACTGCTGCGATCGTGTCGGCGTCTGGCGCTACCGCGGACAGTTCGTCCACTACGACTCGAAATGCGTCGGCATCCGCGAATACCGGTGTGAGATCGGCGAAGCTGACACCAGGTTCGGGGAAGTCCTCGGCCCACCGGGTGAGCCGCCGAACGGAGTCGATTGCGGACTCGTCGACGCGTTCGGTCATCCGCGCAACACCCATCTGTCCATGTTCCAACCGGCACCCGAACGAGTTCCGTTGGCCTGAACCACACTCATACCCGTGTCGAAGGCGTTGATTCGCACCTGTTCGAACAGCGGCACGGTCGGCACCTGGTTCCACAGAATGTTCTCGGCTTCGGTCGAGAGCGTCAGCTGGGTCCCGGTTCCCGGGTCGACAGCCAACTGGTCGATGATCTGATTGATGCGGCCGTTGTCGTACCCTCCGAAATTGGACCCGATCCCGGCCCGCAGCGCATACGCCGCGGTGGTGGAGGTAGCAGTTCCACCAGCCCCCTGCACCGATGCAGTCCCACCCAGGACGGCATCGACCTGACCGTCACGCAGGGCGGCAGGACGAAAGTCCGGTGAACCGGCATCCTCGACGGTGATTCCCATCGGGCCACACGCAGCCGCAGCGGCCGACACGATCGCCGACCTTCGGGCATCCGGCCCGAGGTAACCGACGCGCACCGTCAGGTTCTCCGTCCCTGCCTCCGACAGCGCTGCACCGACGGCCTCCGAATTCGGCTGGCGGAATCGTCCGCCCGCTGTGGCAGCCACCTGCGGATAGATCAACGTGTCGGGCGCCGTGAAGCGCGTGTCGACGGGACCCTCGACACCGACCGGCTGCGCCTCGGGATCGCTCGGTGATCCGAAATCGAAGGCCAGCTGCTCACGCGGAAGGCACGCAGCGAAAGCCCGCCTCGCTGCCTCCGACTCGAATTCGCCCTTGGTCGAGAGCACGAACTGCTCGAGATTTCGCGACGCCAACTCGACTTCCTCGAAGCCTTCGAGATTCAGATCGTCGACCGAACCCGCAGCGACATCCACAACCTGGACGTCGCCGTCGCCGACCCGAGAAGTCAAGTCGTCCGACTTGGGCCACACCACGATTCTCGAGGTCGCCGGCTTGTTTCCCCACCACTGATCGTTCGCCACGAGCACCAGACCGTCGTCTTCGGTGTAGGACTCGATCTTGTACGGACCGGAGGCCGGGAACAGCGCGGTATCGACCTCACCGGGCGTCAGGTTCCACCCCGTGTTCCAGAACTCGGCAATACGTTGCATCGCGTCGGTATCCGAGTTCTGTACGGCGTCGACGACGTTCGCACCGGTGGCCGTCTGAATCACGTGCGAAGGCATGAGCGCCGTCGCACCGAACAACGACCGCCAGTCCGAGAACGTCCGACCCGGTTCGAACACCACTCGGGCATCCTTTGCTCCCGGTCGGCAATCGATGCTCTGGATATCGGAGTATCCCGCCGTGCTCGCAGAATCGAAGAGGGGGCCGCCGTCTCCGGTGAATCGGCCACTGTTCGCTGCCCATGCCAGCACCAGGTCGTCGCAGGTCACAGGAACACCGTCGGAGTACACGGCCGACTGGTTGATCGTGTACGCGACCGTCAGGGAGTCACCGGGGACAGGATCGGCACTACCGATGTCGGAATCGGCAACCGGCCCACCTTCGGGTCCGGTGAACGTGAATCCGGGCAGCACCCGACCGAAGGCCTGTCGGGCGCCCGAAGCCGCACCGTCGACCGTCCCTGCGTTGTACGTCGTCACGGTGTTGTCGATCGCGTACCCGATGGAGGGAATCTGCTCACCTTCGGAAGAACACGATGTCATCAGTCCTGCGACCAGCGCAGTGACCGCGAGACCCGCCGCCGTGACCAATCCTCCACTCCGGCGACGAGCGACACGGCCGATATCTGAAGACGAGCGGACCTGCGATTCGGGCATATGTCAGTGCCTTCTCTTGTGACGCTTTCCGGTGGGACGCGAACCTGGGGTCGGCGCGCCCGAAGCGGACCGCGCCGGTGCCGAACCCGAATCGGATCCGATCCGCGGGCCACTCGACGCTACCGGGGTGCGCTCTGCTCCGCGCGATGTTGCCGCCTCGCGTTTCGCAAGAACCTTGCGGGTGTGCGCCGCAACCGGGCCCCAGCGTTCCTTGAGGGACACGAGCAACGGCGTCGCGAAGAAGATCGACGAGTAGGCGCCGACGATGATGCCCACCAACTGGACGAGCGCGAGGTCCTTGAGTGTTCCTACCCCGAGCATCCAGACCGCCACGACCATCAGCGCGATGACTGGAAGGACCGAGATCACCGTGGTGTTGATCGACCGCATCAAGGTCTGATTCACCGCAAGGTTGGCCTGCTCCGCGTACGTACGCCGGTTCAGGTGAAGGATTCCGCGCGTGTTCTCCTCGACCTTGTCGAACACCACGACCGAGTCGTAGAGCGAGAATCCCAGAATTGTCAGGAAGCCGATGACTGTTGCCGGCGTGACCTCGAAGCCGACCAGCGAATACACGCCTGCGGTGACGATCATGTCGAAGAACAGGGCGACGATCGCAGCGATCGCCATGTCCCGTTCGAATCGGACAGCGATGTACACACTGACGATCACGAGGAAGACCAGCAACGCGATCAGTGCCTTGTTGGTGATCTGACCGCCCCACGTCTCACTCACATCCGCGACACTGATGGCGTTCTTGCTGGGGTTGCCGTTGCTGTCCTTCGGCTGGAACTGATCGAAAAGCGCATCCTGCAGCGCGACGATCTGGTTGGCGTCGAGGGTCTCTGAGCGGATCTGCACGGTCGCCGACGATCCGCTACCGACCACCTGGACCGCCTCGGATTCCATCCCGAGCGCGTCCGAGTAGGTGGATTCGACCTGGGCGGTATCCACGTCTCCGGCGGCCGGGAACTGCACACGTGAACCACCCTCGAAATCGATACCGAGGGTGAAGCCACGAATGGCGATGCTGAGGATCGCGATCAGAACGATGACCCCGGTGAGGGTGTAATAGAAACGTCGGCGCCCCACGACCTGGAATGCACCCGTTCCTGTGTACAGGCGGGAAAGCAGACCGTGCTTGGGCATGGATTTCTGGTCGACGCCGGAGTCCGAGACGCTCGACTTCACCTCGTACTCGGAAGTGCTGTTGGTCGGTTCACTCATGCTCGTGACTCCTTCGCCGACGCAGCGGCAACCTTGCGTTCCTTGGCAATCTGTTGCACTGCCCCCAACCCGTTGACTCCTGGCTTGGACCAGAAAGCCGACCGGGAAGCGAGGTGCACCAGCGGCCAGGTCACCAGGAACACGACGACGACGTCGAGAATGGTCGTGAGACCCAGGGTGAACGCGAATCCGCGAACCTGACCGACTGCCAGTACGTAGAGAACTGCGGCAGCGATGAAGCTCACCGCGTTACCGGACAGGATGGTGCGGCGGGCGCGTGCCCAACCTCGAGGAACGGCCGAACGGAAACTTCGGCCCTCACGCATCTCGTCCTTGATTCTCTCGAAGAACACGACGAACGAGTCCGCTGTCATACCGATACCGATGATCAGACCCGCGATACCGGCAAGGTCGAGAGTGAAGCTGATGTAGCGACCGAGCAGAACCATGATCGCGTACACCGCGATACCGGAGAGCACGAGCGACAACGCCGTCAGCACTCCGAGCATCCGGTAGTAGACGAGGCAGTAGATCAATACGAGGATCAGTCCGACGGCGCCGGCGATGAGGCCCGCCTCGAGCGACGCGAGACCCAGGGTGGCCGACACGGTCTCCGCCTCGGAGGAGGCGAACGACAGCGGCAGCGAGCCGTACTTCAGCGTGTTGGCGAGCTCCTTCGCCGAGTCCGCGTTGAAGGACCCGGTGATGGACGTTGCGCTACCGGCAGGGGTCGCTCCCTGCACCTGAGGTGCGCTGACGACCTTCGAGTCGAGTGTGAAAGCGGCCTGCTTACCGATGTTCTCACTGGTGAACTTCGCCCAAGTGTCGCCACCCGCGGAATCGAATTCGAGGCTCACCTCGTGCCGGGACGACTGACTGTTGTATCCGGACGATGCGTCCGCGATCTGCTGGCCGTCGATGATCGAGGGAGCAAGCAGATACACAGCCTGCCCCTCGGTGTCACATGCGACGAGCGGCAATGCCGGATCGTCGTTACCGCGCAGCGGATCGGGGACCGAACAGTCCATAGAGGCCAGTGCCTGCTGCTGGACCGCTGGATCGGTGCTCTGTCGCAGCGCGCGGGCTTGCTCGATCTCGTCCGACGCATCCGGATTCTCGTCGAAGGCTTCGGCGGGTTGTTCCTCCTGCGCCGGAGCGGGGTTCTCGGGCGAACTGGGATCCTGTGCCGGGAACGGACTGTTCTGGGGTTCGGGAGCGGGCTGCTCCGCCGGAGCTGCCGGCGCGGGCGATCCGCCGGCCGGGGCCTGTCCGGGTGCCGGTGCGCCGCCGCCGACCGGTTGGGTGGTCACCACGGGCCGGACGTACAGCCGGGCGGTCTGACCGAGCGACCGTGCCTGCGCACTGTCGTCGCCGGGCACCGTGATCACGAGGTTGTCGCCGTCGATGACGACCTCGGAACCCGACACACCGAGACCGTTCACACGCGTCTCGATAATTTCCTGAGCCTGACGAAGACTGTCCTGTGAGGGCGCACTGCCGTCCGGTGTGCGCGCGGTCAGTGTGACTCGCGTTCCACCTTGCAGGTCGATGCCGAGTTTCGGCGTCGGGGACTTGTCTCCAGTGAAGAACACCAGGGCATACAACGCCGCGACCAGCACCGCGAAAACGGTGAGGTACCGGGCGGGATGCACCGATCCGGTGGAAGGTGCCACGATCTCTATGTCTCCTCGGTACTGACGATTCGAAGGTAATTGCTGGTACGTCCACCGGCAGGCAGCGTGTTGCCGCTAGGCGCGGTCGATCACGCCGAACGCGTGTCCGAACGTACGTGGATCATTCCTTGGTCGAGCGCGAGCCTTCCGCACCGTGCTCCACAACCGACGACCCGGTCTCCTCGACGATCGACGTTTCCGTGTAGTCGGCGCGCTCGCCGCTCGCAGTGTCGCCGGCTCGATCCTCGTCGGCGTTGTCCTCGTCGACGATCTGCTCACGCACAACGGCCCGTGACCAAGTGGTCACGACGCCCGGCGCGATCTCGAGATCCATGGTGGTGTCGGTGAGGCCCGCCACCGTTCCGTGCAGACCTGCGGTGGTCAGAATCCGGTCTCCGACCTGCAGCGAGTCCTGCAGTGCAGTGGCCGCGGCCATGGCCTTCTTCTGTCGGCGCATACCCAGGAACATGGGCACCAGCAGTGCAAGGATCAGGAGCGGAAAGAGAAAATCCATCTGAAAGTCAACCTCGGGAGAGTTGCAGGGTTCGGCTCGGCGCTGATCCCGGATGGACCGACGCAGTACACCAGTGTGCCATCCCTCAGAACAACGGTGACTGCGGCTCGTTCACACGGACCTCGATTCCGCTGGCAGTGGCATCCGGAGGCGGTGTCAGACCCAGCTGTGACCACGCTGCTGCCGTCGCCACTCGACCTCGCGGCGTCCGCGCCACCAATCCGGCGCGAACCAGGAAGGGCTCACACACTTCCTCGACGGTCGCTGGTTCCTCGCCGACGGCCACGGCCAATGTCGACACACCGACCGGACCGCCACCGAAACTACGAACCAGAGCGCTGAGCACCGCCCGGTCCAAACGATCGAGCCCGAGATCGTCGACGTCGTACACGCTCAGGGCGGCGCGCGCGATGTCGCGGGTCACCACACCGTCCTCACGAACCTCCGCGTAGTCACGGACGCGGCGGAGCAATCGGTTCGCGATACGCGGTGTGCCACGTGAGCGGCCGGCGATCTCCGAACCGGCCTCGTCGCCCAGTTCGATCCCGAGAATGCCGGCGGAGCGCAGCAGGATCTGTTGGAGTTCCGCCGGCTCGTAGAAGTCCATGTGCGCCGTGAAGCCGAATCTGTCACGCAATGGACCCGTGAGCGCCCCGGAACGGGTGGTTGCGCCGACCAGAGTGAACGGAGCGACCTCCAGGGGGATCGACGTGGCACCCGGCCCTTTCCCGACCACTACGTCGACTCTGAAGTCCTCCATCGCGAGATACAGCATCTCCTCTGCAGGGCGCGCGATCCGGTGAATCTCGTCGATGAAGAGCACGTCCCCCTCTACGAGGTTGCTGAGCATGGCCGCCAGGTCACCCGCTCGCTCCAACGCAGGCCCCGACGTCAGCCGAAGGGACGTACCGAGTTCGGCCGCGATGATCATTGCCATGCTGGTCTTGCCGAGGCCGGGCGGGCCGGACAACAAGATGTGGTCGGGGGTGCCACCGCGCTGCTTGGCGCCCGACAGCACGAGCTGCAGCTGTTCCCGCACTCGGGGCTGTCCGATGAAGTCACCGAGCGACTTGGGTCGAAGACTCCCCTCCACGTCGCCGTCGCCGGTGACCAGCTCGGCCGAGACTTGCGATTCGTCGTCGAACGATTCTTCGTGATCCGGCGTCATCGCGAACGCCCGAGGTACGAGAGTGCCGACCGCAGGGCACCCGAGGTATCGGCCTCGGGCTCGGCAGCGAGCACGGCGTCGGTTGCCGGTTCGGCCTGTTTCAGGGTGAACCCGAGACCGACCAGGGCTTCGATGATCTGTTCGCGGACCGATCCGGGTGCGGCGCCCGGTGTGGGGGTGGGCCCCGCCGTGGTCGCCACCGCGTCGACTTTGTCTCTGAGCTCCACGACCATTCGCTCCGCTCCCCGCTTGCCGATCCCCGGCACACGGGTGAGCGCCGATACGTTCCCCTCGGCGAGTGCACCGCGCAGCGCATCGGGATCGAGAACGGCCAGAGTAGCCATCGCGAGGCGAGGGCCGACCCCGGAGACCGTCTGCAGAAGGCCGAACAGCTCCTTGGATTCGGCGTCCCCGAAGCCGTAGAGCGTCATCGAATCCTCGCGCACGATCATCGCCGTCACGAGTCGGGCATCGGTGCCCCGCTTCAGCGACCCGAGAGTGGTCGGCGTGGCGTTGATTCGGTACCCGACCCCCGACGCCTCGATGACCACGTGATCGAGCGCGATGTCGAGAACTTCGCCTCGGACGGACGCGATCATCGGGTACCTGCCTTCTTCACTCGAGTGCTGGCCTGGGCCAGTCGGGCCTGATACCGACGCTTCTGTTCGGCGGCCGCCGCTTCTGCGCGTTCCATCCGCTCGATCATCGGTGCGCGCCAACAATGACAGATCGCAAGCGCGAGCGCGTCGGCGGCATCGGCAGGCTTGGGAGCTTCAGCCAAGGCGAGGATGCGGGTCACCATCGCGGTGACCTGCGACTTGTCTGCTGTTCCGCTTCCGGTGACGGCGGCCTTGACCTCGCTGGGGGTGTGAAATCGAACGGGAATTCCGCGCCGGGCCGCCGCAAGCGCCACCACGCCACCCGCCTGCGCGGTCCCCATCGCGGTTCGGACGTTGTGTTGCGAGAACACCCGCTCGACCGCCACGACTTCCGGACGGTAGCGATCGAGCCAGGACTCTGCCGCTTCCGACACCTTCAACAGCCTCAGCGCGAGATCGAGATCGGGCGGCGTCCGAACGACGTCGACGGCCACCGGCTTGACCGCGCGGCCGGTGCCGCCGTCGACCACACCCAGACCGCACCTCGTGAGTCCGGGATCAACTCCCAACACCCGCACACGAACCCCTCTCGATACCGAACAGCTGTTCGACAGCCTAGCGGTGTGCCGTGAAGATGAGACGAACCGACACGACACGGAATCCAACGGCACAGATGCGAGCGAGAGGGTGAACCGGCAACCGGTCCACCCTCTCGCTTCGGACGCTTCGGCGCCTCAGGAATCTTCGCGGTACGTCAGTCTTCGTCCAACTCGGCGAGCACGTCGTCCGACAGGTCGATGTTCGTGTACACGTTCTGCACGTCGTCCGAATCCTCGAGGGCATCCACGAGCTTGAACACCTTGCGAGCACCGTCGGCATCGAGCGGAACCTCGACAGATGCACGGAAATCCGCGTCGGCGGAGTCGTAGTCGATACCGGACTCCTGCAGGGCAGTACGCACTGCGACGAGGTCGCCGGGCTCACTGACGATCTCGAAAGCCTCACCGAGGTCGGTGACCTCTTCGGCGCCGGCGTCGAGGACCGCACTGAGCACATCGTCCTCGGACTGCTCACCCTTCTCCAGGGTGACGACACCCTTGCGGGTGAACAGGTACGCCACCGAGCCGGGATCGGCCATGTTGCCGCCGTTGCGAGTCATCGCGGTGCGGACTTCGCCGGCCGCGCGGTTGCGATTGTCCGTCAGGCACTCGATCAGAACCGCCACCCCGCTGGGGCCGTAGCCCTCGTACATGATGGTCTGCCAGTCGGCGCCGCCGGCTTCCTCGCCTGCACCGCGCTTGCGGGCACGCTCGATGTTGTCGTTGGGAACCGACGTCTTCTTCGCCTTCTGAATGGCGTCGTACAAAGTGGGATTGCCCGCCGGGTCGCCACCGCCGGTACGAGCCGCCACCTCGATGTTCTTGACCAGCTTCGCGAACGCCTTGCCACGCTTGGCGTCGATCGCTGCCTTCTTGTGCTTGGTGGTGGCCCATTTGGAGTGGCCGCTCATGCGTTTCGAACCCCTTTCACGCTGCATTCGACACGCCGGTATGCGCATTGACAGCTTTGCCGATGTTACCTGCACGTCGTGGTCACCCGACGCTACCGCCACCATTTCTGTAGGCGGACTATTGGCCATTTGTTTGATTGTTTGCATACAATACAAACATGTTGATGCGTGTGGATCACGGGTCGAGCACTCCCCTCGGCGAGCAGATCGCCGCCAACGTACGAGGAGCATTCCTACGCGGCGACGTGCAGCCGGGCGATCGTCTGCCCTCCGCCCGCGCTTTGGCGGACTCGATCGACGTGAACCTCCATACGGTGCTCCGGGCCTACGCCACCCTCCGCGACGAGGGGCTGATCGAACTGCGCCGCGGACGCGGGGCCATCGTCCGCACGGACACCACGCCGTCACGAACCGCGCTCGAGCAGGCAGCGAAGAAGTTCGTACGGGAGGCCAGGTCGTGGGGCCTCGGCACAGAACAGATGATTCGCCTGGTCGAGGAGGCCGCAAGATCATGACGTCCACACCCCGGAATACATCCACGCAGAGACGTACTGCGTCGGCCGCGCTGACCGCGCTACCCCTGTTCGTACTGCTCGGCGCCGTCGCGGTGTGGGCGGGCGAACTCCCGCCGGTGATCGCGGTGCACTGGTCGGGGACCACTCCGGACCGTTTCGGCGATACGACCACCTATCTCTGGTTCGCGCTCGCAGTCGCACTGGCGTCCACGGTCGCTGCGGCAGTCGTGGCACTGCGCAGGAGCGCCGACGACCGCCTGTGGTTGCCCGCGACCGCACTGATGTCCTGGACCGCCGCATCCGTCTGGATCATGAGCGTGTCCCTCACCCTCGATGCGGACAGCCCACAGGACTCACGAATCGGATTCTGGATCGCGGTCCCTCTGCTGGGAGTCGCGTGGGCGCTGCTCGCGTTCGCACTCGCACCTGCTGCTCCGACCATTCCGTCCGGGAGCAACCCGACCCTCGACACACCGCTCTCCCCCACCGAACGTGCGTCCTGGACCCAGCGCGTGCGAGGCCGATGGGCAGTGGCTCTCGCGATCGGCATGACCATCGGGGCCCTCGCCTCACTACTGATGGGCCAGTGGTGGATAGCGCTCCTCTTCGCGGTGCTCGTGATCGTGGCCGGGGCCTTCTCGTCGGTCACCGTGCACGTCGATCGACGCGGAGTCAGCCTGTCCTCGTGGGGACTGCGTTGGAAGCGCGTGCCCCTCGACACCATCGAAGCTGCAACAGCAACGACCATCGTTCCGCTTCAGTGGGGCGGCTGGGGATATCGCTTCACTCCGCGTGGCACCGCAGTCGTGGTTCGCGGCGGCGAAGGAATCGTCCTGACGAAGAAGAACGGGCGACCGTTCGCAGTCACGGTCGACGACGCCGAGGACGGTGCGGCGCTGTTGAACTCGCTGGTCGCCGCTGCCTGATCCAGGCGATCAGACTCGTCCACGCACGACGTCGACGAACAGATCGTGGACGCGGCGATCACCGGTCACCTCGGGGTGGAAGGAAGTCGCGACCACCGAACCCTGGCGTACCGCGACGATACGATCGGCCGCATCGCCAGCGGTGCTCGGCACACGTGCGAGCACCTCCACGTCGTCGCCCACCCGCTCCACCCAGGGCGCCCTGATGAACACCGCTCGCACAGGGTCACCGTCGATGCCGGAGAAATCCAGATCGGATTCGAATGAATCCACCTGTCGCCCGAATGCATTGCGGCGCACGGTCATGTCGATCGCGTTCAGATGCTTCGCGTCGGGCCTGGTGTCGAGCACTTCGCTCGCCAACAGAATCATGCCCGCACACGACCCGTATGCGGGGAGTCCCTCTCTCAGTCTCTCCCGGAGGGGGTCGAGCAGCTCGAAGATCTCGAGCAACTTGCTCATCGTGGTCGACTCACCGCCGGGGAGGACGATTCCATCCACCTTGTCGAGCTCTTCCGGCCGGCGAACACCGATCGCATCCGCACCGGCATCACTCAGTGCCGCAATATGTTCACGCACATCACCCTGCAGTGCGAGAACTCCGACGAGGGGACGTGTCATGCGAAAGTTCCTGTCTCGATCCCGGTCTTGGCCGACTCGCGCGGTATTCGCGTCAGTCCTTCCTGAACCACGGCGGCAACCAGATTTCCTGCGCTGTCGAAGATTCGACCCTGCGTCAGCGCACGGCCGAACCCCGCCGAAGGTGACGTCTGGTCGTAGAGCAACCATTCGTCCGCCCGGAACGGCCTGAGGAACCACATGGCGTGATCCAAGGAGGCCGTCTGCGTGACCACATCACGATGAGGCACCTTCGATGCGCCGAGAAGAGTCATGTCGCTCATGTAGGCGAGCGTGCAGATGTGGAAGACCTGATCGTCCGGCAGAGCGTTGCGATAGCGGAACCACACTTGTTGCCGCGCCGCGATTCCCGGAATCTTCCGGGTGTCGTCGTCGGGCACGATCCGGACGTCCCACTCCTTCCACTCCTGGTACAACTTCATCGACGCGACCTCTGCCGAATCCGCCGTGTCCGGGAGATCCTCCGGTGCCGGAACCTTCGGCATCGCGTCCTGGTGCTCGATTCCCTCGTCGGAGTGATGGAACGAGGCCGACATCGTGAAGATGGCCTCTCCGTTCTGAACCCCGGTCACCCTGCGGGTACAGAAGGACCGGCCGTCCCGGATTCGGTCCACCAGGAACACCGTCGGCTCCTTCGGATTGCCCGGACGCAGGAAGTATCCGTGTAGCGAATGCACCCGGAACTCGTCGTCGACGGTGCGCACCGCCGATACCAGCGATTGACCCGCAACCTGTCCACCGAACGTCCGCTGCAGGATGGTCGGGTGAACCGCACCTCTGAAGATGTCTCTCTCCAACGGTTCGAGTTCGAGAATGTCCTCGATACGCGCCATCCGCGCCTCCTAAGTGTCACCCCAGGTTATCGGGTGTCGGATTGCCACTATTCACCAGGCCGAAGACACGATCTGGACATCAGTCGTCCCGCAACTGCCTCGCGAGCCCCTCTTGCACCACAGCCGCTACGAGATTTCCGCGGCGATCGAAGATGCGGCCCTGCGTGAATGCACGGCCGAAGCCTGCTGACGGCGACGCCTGGTCGTACAACAACCACTCGTCGGCCCGGAACGGCCGCAGGAACCAGAGAGCGTGATCGAGCGAGGCACTCTGCATCGGTACATCACGATGAATTGTTCGAGCCGACCCCAAAAGGGTCATGTCGCTCATGTAGGCAAGCGCACAGACGTGAAAGAGCGGATCGTCGGGCAGCTTCCTGCTCGACCGAAACCACACCTGCTGCTGCGCAGCGACACCCGCTCTGCGGTCGACCTTCGAATCGTCGACCAGCCGCAGATCCCAGTCCGACCATTCCCGTGCCAACCACGCAGTTTCCTCGTCGTCGGAATCCCTGGCGTGCGGAAGTGATTCCGGGTCGGGCACGCTCGGCATCGTGTCCTCGTGTTCGATGCCGTGGTCGCCGACATGGAACGACGCCGACATCGTGAAGATCGACCGGCCGTCCTGAACCGCGCTGACCCGCCTCGTCACGAACGAGCGTCCGTCGCGCACACGATCGACGAGATACACGATCGGCTGCTCCGGATTACCCGGACGCAGGAAGTAGCCGTGGAGAGAGTGGACCGCGAACTGCGGGTCCACCGTGCGGACGGCCGAGACCAGCGCCTGCCCAGCGACCTGACCGCCGAAAGTGCGTGGCAGCGTCGTCTCGGACGCGATCCCGCGGTAGATGTCCCTCTCGAGACGCTCCAGTTCGAGGATCTCCTCGATCGATGCCATAGCACGCCCCTCTCGGCGAATTCAGAGCCTCGGTACCACCAGTAAGCTCCATCTGATGTTGACATTGTCGCGTCGCCTGATCCGGATCGGCGCGATTGCAATCGCCATCATCGTTACATTTTCCAGTGGCTGGGTGCACTGGGAGAGCAGGTCCCACATCACGCCGGACGCAGCTCGGCAATGGGTGATCGTGCTCGGCGATCGTGTGCGCGACGGCAAGCCATCGGTATATCTGCAGGAACGACTCGAGACGACGTTCACGATCCTGCGAGAGAACCGAGCCCAGCGCGTGCTCCTGTCGGGCCACGCGGGCTCGACGAAGGGCGACGAGGTATCGGCCATGCGCGACTACCTGGTCGAACGCGGAGTCGACGCCGGCGCGATCACCGACGACCGCTTCGGAGTGACGACCTACCAGACCTGCGCACGGGCGAAATCTGTCTTCGAGATCGAAGGAGCCGTCCTGGTAACGCAGGACTTCCATCTGCGTCGCGCGGTTGCGCTGTGCCGCACGGAGGGCATCGACGCAGTCGGCGCAGAAGCGGATTCGGACGCCGGCGTCTACCTCACCGTACGCAACTGGTTTCGGGAGATCGCCCTGTCACGACCCAAGGCGGTGCTCGATGCCTTCCACTCCGCAGGCCCGGACACACGCGACCGCTGAGCGCGGGCTCACGCTGCCGATTTCTGCAGCGTGAGCCCTGTTTCGCTTGGTAGTTCAGCGATTACCAGCCGCGCTCTGCGAGGCGATGCGGCACCGGGATGTCGTCGACGTTGATACCGACCATCGCTTCACCCAGTCCGCGCGAGACCTTCGCGAGCACGTCCGGGTCGTCGAAGAAGGTGGTGGCCTTCACGATGGCCGCTGCGCGCTCTGCCGGGTTACCGGACTTGAAGATGCCGGAACCGACGAACACGCCCTCGGCGCCGAGCTGCATCATCATCGCCGCGTCTGCGGGCGTCGCGATGCCGCCCGCGGTGAACATCGTGACGGGAAGCTTGCCGGCCTTCGCCACCTCGACCACGAGGTCGTACGGCGCCTGCAGTTCCTTGGCCGCGACGTACAGCTCGTCCTCGCTCAACGACGTCAGCCGACGGATCTCGCCGCCGATGGTGCGCATGTGGGTGGTGGCGTTGGAGACGTCTCCGGTACCGGCCTCACCCTTCGAACGGATCATCGCCGCACCTTCGGTGATACGACGGAGCGCCTCACCGAGGTTGGTGGCGCCGCACACGAACGGAACGGTGAACTTCCACTTGTCGATGTGGTTGGCGTAATCGGCGGGAGTGAGAACCTCCGACTCGTCGATGTAGTCGACACCGAGACTCTGGAGAATCTGCGCCTCGACGAAATGACCGATGCGCGCCTTGGCCATCACCGGGATGCTGACCGCGGAGATGATGCCGTCGATCATGTCCGGGTCGCTCATACGCGATACGCCGCCCTGGGCGCGGATGTCGGCGGGAACGCGCTCGAGTGCCATGACCGCCACCGCGCCCGCGTCCTCGGCGATCTTCGCCTGGTCCGGAGTGACGACGTCCATGATGACCCCGCCCTTGAGCATCTCGGCCATGCCCCGCTTGACGCGTGCAGTACCGGTGGTAGGGGTGGTCTCGGGGGTGCTCACAGCGAACTCCTGGGTAGTGGCTGAAATATGACTTCTAGAATGCGCGAACGTAGCCTTCCGGCGAACGCCGCAGTGGTCGATTCTATGACGACAGCAGTACCGGCGCCGTATCCAGTCCGGTTTTGCTGGCCCGCTGTCACCGAATCGACCGCACCTCTGGTGCGCCGGCCTGCTGTGCAATCGATTGAGCTTCGGTGAGCAGACCTGGGAGATCCAGCGGATAGACGGCCTCGCCCGACTCGACCAAATCTGCGATATCGCCGCTGGAGCACCAGCGATGGCCGGTCACGGTACGCCGTTCGAGTTCGGTGAAGCCATCGTAGTTCGGTTCGAATGCACCGGTGCCGACAGCGAAGAACAACTCTTCCGAACGAATCATCCGGCTGTCCCACGAGAATGTGGCAACCCGTCGCCACATCGGCCCACGCAATTGGGTGGTATCGACGGACAGACCCGTCTCCTCGCGGATCTCACGGACCGCTGCCGAGCGCAGGTTCTCTCCCTTCTCGACTCCCCCACCGACCGTGAACCAGTAGAACGTCTCGGGGTCCGCAGGGTCGTGACCTCGAAGCAGCAGAACCCTGCCTTCGTCGTCGAGCATCACTACGCGAGCAGACGTTCGTGTGGTGTCCAGAGTGAGACCCTCCGACAGAGCCGCCGCAGTGGTCCGTTCCGTGATCTCGAAGTACGTCGGCAGCGGCGCTGTGCCACCGAGATGGAGCCAGCGAACCGGTCGTCTGGTGCGCAACGCCAGAGTGTCGCGGACAGCGTCGTTGTGGAACCGCCGCGCGATCAGAACACGTGCCTCCGCGTCGGCGAGTTCGGCCACCAACTGTGGACGGACGAGTTCGACGTCGATGGTGGCCAGCGCTCCGGACACCGCGTTCTCGGCGACCTCGCGCTCACCGCGCTCGGCACGCTCGGCGTGGTCGGCCAGGTTCACCAGGCGACGTGAACCCTGCGATCCGAGACCTGCTGCGATCGCGCGAACCACGACGGCCCGCCTCGCGAGTGCGGCGTCGAGTGCGTGCCAGGAAAGATCCGAACGCACGTGCAATCGGTCGAGCCGGTTGGCGGTGCTGTACGCCCACAGACCCAGAATGAAGACGAAAGCCGCCACGAGCGCCATGACGAAGATCGTGAGTGCCGAGAAAGTCACGAGCCCACCTCGGTCACACCAGGTGCGCCCACCGTCACGGTCTCGTACACCCGCAGAATCTGCTCCGCGACCACCGGCCAGTCGTACTCGGCCACCACGCCGGTTCCCGCGGTCACGAGCCGCTGCCGGTACGCGTCGTCGTCGAGCACCCGCAGCACGGCGTCGCCGTATGCCGCGGAGTCTCCTACCGGCACCAGGACTCCGGCCTCACCGTCGCGCAATACCCGCCTGAATGCGTCCAGCTCGCTGGCCACCACCGCGGTGCCCGCCGCCATCGCCTCGACGAGCACGATTCCGAAGCTTTCGCCGCCCAGGTTCGGGGCGCAATACACGTCGGCGCTGCGTAGCGCCGACGCCTTCTGCCCGTCGGTGACCTGCCCGAGGAACCGGAAGTGCCGAGCGAGCGGACCCGCTTCGCGTCGAAGCCGCTGTTCGTCGCCTCTGCCCACCACCAAGACCTCGAGATCCGGGTGCTTCTCCACGACCTTCGGCAATGCGCCCATGAGCACCGCCATACCTTTGCGTGGTTCGTCGTACCTGCCGAGGAAAAGGATCGTGGGGCCCGAACGCGGATAGCCGTCCAGCCGCTGCGCATGCGCGAACGCACCGACGTCGACGCCGTTCGGAATCTCCACGGCGTCCGACCCCAACGATTCCATCTGCCACCTGCGAGCAAGCTCGGAGACCGCGATTCGTCCACGAATCTTCTCGAGGTACGGCTGCAGAACACTCTGGAATGTGCTGAGCACCAACGATTTCGTCGTCGAAGTGTGGAACGTTGCCACGATCGGCCCCTGAGCCACACGCAAGGCCAGCATCGACAGACTCGGCGCATTGGGCTCGTGAATGTGGAGCACGTCGAAATCGTTGTCCGAGATCCAGCGTCGCACTCGGGCACTGGCCGCCGGACCGAAGCTCAAGCGTGCGACCGACCCGTTGTACGGGATGGCCAGTGCCTTGCCCGCCGACACCACGAAGTCCGGGAGTTCGATCCCCTCGGACGCCGGTGCGAGAACGCTCACCTTGTGTCCGCGCTCGATCAGCACCTCTGCGAGGTCCACCACATGGGCCTGCACGCCGCCCGGTACATCGAACGAGTACGGACAGACCATGCCGATGTTCACGAGCCCTCCATGCGGGAGATTCGCGCCTCGGACAGATCGGAACGCCACAGCGGTTGGAGCATGTGCCAATCCGCGGGGTGCTCCGCGATGTTCGCTTGGAACCGATCCGCCAGACGTTGGGTCGTCGCCGACACACCACCCTCGGTGTCGAGTGCGGGGCCGACGCGGAATCCCCACCCGCCGTCGGTGAACCAGCAGTGGGTCGGCAGCAGGGCTGCGCCGGTTTCGATTGCCAGCTTCGCGGGACCGGCAGGCATCCGGGTCTGCTCGCCGAAGAAAGTCACCGGAACCCCCTTGCTCGCGAGATCTCGCTCACCGAGGAGGCACACCACCTTGTTCTCGTGTAGGCGCCGAGACAGCTCGACGAACGGCGGCTGCTCACCGCCGCTCAACGGAAATATCTCGAAGCCGAGGCCTTCGCGGTATTCGACGAAGCGCTGGTACAGCGATTCCGGCTTCAAACGTTCGGCGACGGTGGCGAAGCCGCCCCACTCCTGGGCACACCACACGCCTGCCATGTCCCAGTTCCCGCTGTGCGGGAGCGCGACAACCGCTCCACGTCCCTCGCCCAACGCCTTCTCGACGTGCTCTCTTCCCTCGATCAGATCGTCGAGGCTTCGTGCCGTCTCGACGAGGTCCATGGACGGCAAGCGGAACGCCTCACGCCAATACCGGGCATACGAACGCATCGACTGACGCATCAGATCGTCGGGCACCTCGGCAGGAGGCACGCCCAGCACTCGGGCAAGGTTGCGGCGCAACTGATCCGGTCCGCCGTCACGAGCGGCGAAATCGGCACCGCGGTCGAACAGCACCTTGGCCACACCGTCCGGCAGTGCTCTGACCACACGCCACCCGGCGGCATACCCCAGATCGGTGGCCCGGGCCGAAATGCTCACTGCGTGTTCGCCTCACCGTCGTCGCGCGGCGAGGTGAGCGGGAGCAGATCCCGCGCGCCCGGCGAAGACCGCACTGCGAAGACTCGCTGGAAGACGGTGACGATGCTGCCGGCTGCCAGCAACCACATCGCGATATGAATCGCCCAGGGCAATCCCATACCGGTGAAACCGGCGCCGGCGAGCACGATGATCAGACGATCCGGGCGCTCGATCAGGCCGCCGTCCGCCGACAATCCGCTCGCCTCGGCGCGCGCCTTTGCGTACGAGATGACCTGCGAGGCAACCAGACAGATCATCGTCGCAACGAAGAGCGGCTTGCTCTCTTCGTGGTACACGGCCCACCAGCCCAGGCCTGCGAAGATCGCGCCGTCCGCCAGACGATCACAAGTTGCGTCGAGTACGGCTCCGAATCGCGTTCCACCACCACGTGCCCGCGCCATTGCGCCGTCGAGCATGTCGAACATCACGAAGAGCCAGATGACGAGCGCTCCGATGAGCAGATGGCCCGACGGGAACAAGGTCACCGCGCCGGCAATACTCGCCACGGTGCCGATCACCGTCACCGAGTCCGGAGTCAGACCCGTCTTCACGAGGGCCTTTCCCATCGGCAGCGTCACTTTCGACACTGCATCCCTGCCGAAGAAGCTCAACACCGGCCGTCCCCCTTCGGCCTCGTGGAAACCCGATTCATGTCAGCGATCACCAGTGAATGGTGCCACGACATCCCCACCACGGCCTCACTCATGCCACGCCTTCGCGAGCAAGCTTCGAGTTTCACGCAACAGTTGGGGCATCACCTTCACGCCACCGAGGATGGTGATGAAGTTGGCGTCGCCGCCCCATCTCGGGACGACATGCTGGTGCAGATGCTCGGACAGTGATCCGCCGGCGGCCGCGCCGAGGTTGAGCCCCACGTTGAATCCGTCGGGATTCGACACGCCCTTGATGACCCGCAACGACTGTTGAGTGAAGGCCATCAGTTCGGCGCTCTCCCCCGCCGTCAGATCCTCGAGCGCCGCGACCTTTCGATAAGGCACGACCATCAGGTGGCCGGGGTTGTACGGATACAGGTTCAGCACCGCGAATACGTGCTCGCCACGTGCCACCACGAGACCGTCCTCGTCGGACATCTTGGGGATGTCGATGAACGGCTCGCCCGTCGCCCCCTCGGTCCGCGGGGCCTCGGCGATGTAGGACATTCGGTGCGGAGACCAGATTCTCTGCAGATGGTCCGGATCACCGGGGCCGCGATCCACGAGCGGCTCCGGCGCATTGTCGCGGTCGGTCATTGTCTTCAGGCCTCCCCCGCCTGGACTGACTCCGCGGTCGGCGACGTGTTTTCCCGACGGGCGATCCAGTCGGTCACGATCTGAACTGCCCGCTCGACCGGAACGCCGTTGACCTGGGTGCCGTCGCGGAATCGGAAGCTGACCGCTCCGGCTTCCACATCACGCTCACCGGCGAGCAGCATGAACGGCACCTTCTGAGTGGTGTGGTTGCGAATCTTCTTCTGCATCCGGTCGTCGCTCGCGTCCACTTCCGCCCGCACACCTGCGGACTTCAGCTTCTTCACGACGTCGAAAAGATGGTCCTCGAACGCCTCGGCCACCGGAATGCCGACCACCTGAACCGGGGCCAGCCACGCCGGAAACGCGCCCGCGTAGTGCTCGGTGAGGACACCGAAGAAGCGCTCGATCGAGCCGAACAACGCGCGGTGAATCATCACCGGGCGCTGCTTCGTTCCATCGGACGCCGTGTACTGCAGATCGAAACGTTCCGGCAGGTTGAAGTCGAGCTGAATGGTCGACATCTGCCAGGTCCGCCCGAGCGCATCCTGGACCTGGACCGAAATCTTGGGGCCGTAGAACGCGGCGCCGCCGGGGTCGGGGACCAGATTCAGACCCGACTCCGCAGCGACCTCGGCCAGGGTGTTGGTCGCTTCTTCCCACACATCGTCGTCGCCGACGAACTTGTCCGGGTTCTTCGTCGACAGTTCGAGGTAGAAGTCGTCGAGCCCGTAGTCCTTCAGCAGGGCAAGCACGAACTCGAGCGTCGTCGCGAGCTCGTCGCGCATCTGATCGCGGGTGCAGTAGATGTGGGCGTCGTCCTGAGTCATTCCGCGCACGCGGGTGAGACCGTGGACCACACCGGACTTCTCGTACCGGTACACGGAACCGAACTCGAACAAACGCAGCGGCAGTTCCCGGTACGACCGCCCACGCGACCTGAAGATCAGGTTGTGCATGGGGCAGTTCATGGGCTTGAGGTAGTAGTCCTGGCCGGGCTTGCGGACGTTGCCGTCCTCGTCCAGTTCCTCGTCGATGTGCATGGCCGGGAACATGCCGTCGCGGTACCAGTCGAGGTGGCCCGACACCTCGTAGAGATGCCCCTTGGTGATGTGCGGGGTGTTGACGAACTCGTATCCCTCTTCGACGTGACGCGAGCGCGAGTAGTTCTCCATCTCGGTGCGGATGATGCCGCCCTTGGGATGGAACACCGGCAGACCGGAGCCCAGTTCGTCGGGGAAGCTGAACAGATCGAGCTCGGCACCCAGCTTGCGGTGGTCGCGGCGCTCGGCCTCGGCGAGCAGCTCCAGGTACTCGTCCTGCGCCTCGGTCGACTCCCAGGCGGTTCCGTAGACACGCTGGAGATCTGCGTTGTTCTGATCGCCGCGCCAGTAGGCGGCGGAACTGCGGGTCAGCTTGAACGCGGGAATGTGCTTGGTCGTGGGAATGTGCGGTCCCCGGCACAGGTCCCCCCACACTTTCTCGCCGGTTCGCGGATCCAGGTTGTCGTAGATGGTGAGCTCTTTGCCGCCCACCTCCATGACCTCGGGATCGTCGATACCGGACTTGTCGTCGATCAGCTCGAGCTTGAACGGCTCGTTCGCCAGTTCGGTACGCGCATCCTCGATCGAATCGACGACTCGACGCGAAAAGCGCTGCGAACCCTTGATGATCTTCTTCATACGCTTTTCGAGGGTCGCGAGATCCTCGGGAGTGAACGGACGGTCGACCGAGAAGTCGTAGTAGAAGCCGTCCTTGATCGGCGGGCCGATGCCGAGCTTCGCGTCCGGGAACTCCTGCTGTACCGCTTGCGCGAGCACGTGGGCCGCCGAGTGCCTGATCACGTTTCGCCCGTCGTCGGTATTCGCAGCGACCGGTTCGACGTCCTCGTCCGTCTCGGGGGTCCAGGACAGGTCACGAAGGTGACCTTCGCCGTCCCGCACGACCACCACTACATCGGGACCCTTCGACGGGTAGCCGGCCTCGCGGACCGCAGTTCCGGCCGTCGTCCCTGCTGGCACCCTGAGGAGAGCGACTGGGGCTTCGGGTACGGGCGTGGTCACGGCGATGTTCTCCTAGGTGAGACGAAGTACTACCTACAGACTGTCGTGCGGGCACAGGTGTTCCGTACGACGCAAGACATGGTTCCTCACCATGCTATCGGCAGTGCCGGGGCGTACTCAGAGCGGACTCTGGAGCCACTCCCAGTCGAGGCCCACCCAGGACGCCACCAGACCGAGTGCGCCGAGGAGCCACAGTGTGGCGATCACGACGGCGCAGGTGAAGACCACCCCTAGGCCACGAACAAACAGGTTCTGCTTCCCGAACCAGTCCATGAACGCGTCGTAGCGTTTACGCACCCAACGAAGGACCCGGTGCGCCCATTCGAATTCGGAGGCGAGAATGCCGAGGCCGGCGAAGACGATCAACCAGCCGGGCCCGGGGTAGGGAATGGCCACGATCCCGGCAGCGAGGACGAGTGTTCCGACGACGCCTACCGCGATGCGATACGTGAGATCCAACGTCCGGTTCTGCGCGATCTTCTCGCGCTTCTCTCGCCAGCGATCGGCCAGTTGACCCAACCGGCTCGTCTCGGAATCGTCGGATTTGCCCGCTCGGGAGTCTTCGGAACGAATCTCGTCGGTACTCAGGGGATCCACCTGTTTCGGTCGCGCGTGGGCAGCTACCGCCCTCAGAGTACCGATACCTCGGCCTTCGCTCGATTCATCGGCCCGATCCGGAGCCCTGCCGGACGAAAAATCCCCTCGTCCGAGAGGACGAGGGGATCTACGTGGTCCCGGCTGGGATCGAACCAGCGACCTTCCCGGTGTGAACGGGACGCTCTTCCACTGAGCCACGGGACCGACCGAGCGATGAACATGAAGACTCGCTCGAACGATTTGGAACACTAACACGACGCCCGGACCGAATACGAATCACCTCCGTGGCATTCGACGGTGGCCGCCCACACCACGTGTCCGTACGCAGGAGCGTTCACATGCTGTTCACTCCAGTGGGCACTGACCAGCTGATTTGTAACTATCAACGATGGTCGGCTAGTGTTCTCAACCGCACCACGGAGAGCAATTGACTCCGGTTGAACGGTGCATGCGGACGTGGCGCAGCTGGTAGCGCACAACCTTGCCAAGGTTGGGGTCGCGGGTTCGAATCCCGTCGTCCGCTCGAGAGGTTGGACTCAACCTTCGCGGTGGAGTGGCCGAGTGGTGAGGCAACGGCCTGCAAAGCCGTGCACACGGGTTCGATTCCCGTCTCCACCTCGCGCGATTAGCTCAGCGGGAGAGCGCTTCCCTGACACGGAAGAGGTCACTGGTTCAATCCCAGTATCGCGCACCAAGTTGGACATCTAGACAATGAAGTTCCCGAGGCCGGTTCGTTCCGGAGCAGGGTTCTTCGCATGCGGACGTGGCGCAGCTGGTAGCGCACAACCTTGCCAAGGTTGGGGTCGCGGGTTCGAATCCCGTCGTCCGCTCCATTTTTTCGGGAGACTCGTCTCCCTCTCGCGCGATTAGCTCAGCGGGAGAGCGCTTCCCTGACACGGAAGAGGTCACTGGTTCAATCCCAGTATCGCGCACCAACTGCATCACCATCAGTACGGCGAAGGCGCCCCGGCTCGAACCGGGGCGCCTTCGCCGTGTCTGGGTGTCGTAGTTCTCCGGAATGTTCAGGCGAAAGAGCGATTGGCCCCGGCGATCATCGCCCGGCACGCCGATTCCGTGCCGTCCGCACCGATGCCCATCGCCCACCACGACCGGCCGCGCCGTTCGACGAGCGCGAAGGTGTATGCGCGGTCGTCCTCTTGGAACTGGTGGAAGGCACGTATCTCGAGATTGACGCCGGCGTCAGCCAGCATGTGGGTCATCGCCGACACCGGCCCGGTTGCCGTGGTCGCGTACTGCGAGATCGTGTTGTCGATCGCCAGCGTGGCCCGAAAGTCGAAGCGGCCGAGGCCCACCCGCTCGAACGTGAATGCCCCGAGCCTGATCGGACCGGACTGTGGTGCGTACGCCGCACAGAAGTCGGTCCACGACATACCGGCTGCAATGCTACGAAGGCACGCGGGTATCCGGGGAAAATCGTGACGAGGAAATGCTTCACGGGATGTGTTGTGCGCGAGAGTCGTACTGTTCATCGATCTGGTCTTCCGAACGAAGGGAGGACCAACTCATAGCTCGACCCGCAGCGAGGGGTCGGTCCGAATCAGACCCCGCTACGGCGGCGAACTACGAGAATGCGCGACATAGCGTTGAACTATAGACGAGCGGGGATGTCCCTGACAAACTTCCGCCGGCGAGAGCTGTTCGGACCGACAACCGAAGACCAACGAGAAAACGCAGGGGCACATGAGCGACGCGATCCCACTCCGCTCGGCACGCATCGCGGTTGCGTGTGCATTCGCGATGCAGGGGTTCTTGCTCGCCGCCATCCTCACCCAACTCCCCCAGTACAAGGATCGCTTCGGTCTCCCGGACAGCATCGTGGTGATTGCGGTGGTGACCGTGTCGGCGATCGCCGGCGTCGGCAGCGTTCTCGCCGAACTGCTCGCACGACGGACGTCTAGCCGATACTCCCTGGTCATCGGGCTCACGGTCATCTCGGTCGCCGGCGCTGCAATCGGTGTCGCACAGTCGACATGGGTGTTCCTGACCCTTCTTGCCGTCTACGGCGCCGGACTCGGGATCATCGACGCCGCCGCGAACATGCAGGCAGTGGAGTTGCAGCACCTCTACGGGCGGTTCATCCTCTCGTCGTTTCACGCCGCGTGGAGTGCCGGAGCCATCGTCGGAGCACTGTTCGTTGCCGCAACCGCAGCACTGGGCGTCTCGGTGACACTCACACAGGCGTGCGCAGGACTGATCGTGGCTGCCGGACTCGTCGGCGCCGCGAACAGCTTCCTTCGCTCGGCCCCACCCGGCGCAGCGGCGCCCACCACTTCCCGCGCCGCACAGACCGGCCCGATCGTCCCCGTCCAACTGCTCCTCGCGCTCGGGGCCGCGATGGCCCTGTTCTACGCGGTCGATTTCGGCGTCGCGAACTGGTCCGCGCTGTACCTGAAGGACGTTCTGTTCGCCGACGCGGGAACAGCGGCGCTCGGCCTGGCCGCATACCAGTGCGCCGCCTTGGCGTCGCGGTCGACGGGCGACTGGTGGGTGCGCCGATACGGCGAGGTCGCGGTTGTGAGGTCCGGTGCTGCGATCGGACTCGTCGGTCTCTCGCTCGTGGTTGTCGCCCAGTCTCCGGCGGTCGCAATCACCGGATTCCTGATAGTGGGAGTGGGTGCCCCCGTGGTGGTTCCGTTGTGTTTCAGCGCCGCAGGAAGGGCCGCAGCCCCAGGCCGGGCCGATGCTGCGATCGCACGGCTCAACCTGTTCAACTACCTGGGAACCCTCGTGGGTGGCGGTGTGGTCGGTGCCGTCGGCGCCGCAACGGACCTCCGAGTGGGATTCGTGGTCCCGCTGGTCTTCGTCGTCGCGCTGTTCTTCCTCGCGCCCGCATTTGCGCCGCGCTCACCAGCGGTAACATCCGATCACCCGCGGACATCGCCGAGCGATGCGCACAATGGAACTCGAACCGCGCTACGGGTCCCGGGCCCTGGGGCCGAGTCTCGCAATACGGCGGGAAGACCGAAAGGCAGAGTGGAAGACGCGTGAACGTGCAGGTGGATTCCGCCGGAATCTGGGATTCGGAAGCAATAGCCGACGTTGCCGCCGCAACGTTTCCATTGGCTTGTCCGCCCGACGCGACGCAGGACGACATCGCAGCATTCGTCGACGAAGTGTTGTCGGCAGAACGCTTCTCCGAGTACCTCACCGACCCCACCCGCACGGTTCTCAAGGTCACCAACCACGGCGGACTCGTGGGCTATGCCATGCTCGTGAACTCCGAGCCTTCGGATCTCGAGGTGGCGAACCTGATCACTGTGCGTCCGACCACCGAAGTCAGCAAGCTCTATGTCGTGCCGGGCAAGCATGGAACCGGCGTCTCGTCCGCGCTGATGCAGTCGATCGTCGACCGAGCGAGCGCGGACGGTCGCCGAAGCCTGTGGCTGGGCGTCAACCAGCTCAACGAGCGTGCTCAGCGCTTCTATGCGAAGCACGGATTCGAACGAGTCGGCACCAAGACGTTCCACGTCGGCTCACAGGTGCACCACGACTTCGTGATGCAGCGATCACTGTCGCCCGACGAGGCGTCGGAAACGACCTAGCCGGCCGCAACCTCGAAACGCGACAATGCCAACAGGCGCGACATTGCGCGCAGGTACTTCTTCTTGTAGCCACCCGCGAGCATCTCGGGCGTGAAGATCTCGTCGAGGCGAGCACCCGACACCGTCACCGGAATGCTGGCGTCGTACAGACGGTCCGCAAGCACCACGATGCGCAGCGCCACCGACTGATCCTCCGCCGGATGCACCCCGTCGAGGAACACCGCAGGAATCCCCTCGACGAGCTTGTTGTAGCGCGAGGGATGCAATGTGCTCAGGTGGGCGCACAGATCGTCGAAATCGTCCAGCGTTGCACCGGGGACGGATTCGGCACGTTCCGCCAATTCCTCCGAAGAGATCGGCTCCGGTGCGGGCGGCAGATCGCGGTGTCGGTAGTCCGGCCCGTCCACCCGAATCGTCTCGAAGATCGAGCCGAGCTTCTTGATCTCCCGCAGGAAGTCCTGAGCCGCGAATCGCCCTTCTCCGAGCTGTCCCGGAAGGGTGTTCGAGGTTGCCACGATCGACACTCCACGCGCGGACAACTCCGACAGCAAACGTGAGACGAGCATGGTGTCACCCGGATCGTCGAGCTCGAACTCGTCGATGCAGAGCACGCTGTGCTCGGACAATTCCTCGACGGCCTTGTTGAAGCCGAGCGCTCCCACCACATGGGTGAGTTCCACGAAGGTTCCGAACGCCTTCGGCGAGGGGACGCTGTGGTAGATCGACGCGAGCAGGTGGGTCTTGCCGACACCGAACCCGCCGTCGAGGTACAGGCCGATGCCCGTCGACTGCGACTTCTTACCGAACAGTCCTCGGCGGCCGCCACCGCGGATCTTGGTGACCTTCTTCGCGAAGTCCTCTGCCTTCTGCACAGCCTCGGCCTGGCTGGGCTCGGCCGGGTCCGGGATGTACGAGGCGAAACTCACCTCGTCGAACATCGCCGGCGGCACCATTTGCCCCACCAATTGGTCGGCGGGCACCACGGGGCTTCGATCGACAAGACGCGCAGACATGCACCGAGGGTATCGACGTGTTGTGATATCTCATGTGCGACGTGTCGATAATGGGACCTACTTCACACCGGATGACACCGGGGCGTCTCCGGACATCACGGACGACTCTCTCCGTGAACTCTACGCATATCCCCCGGTGAGCGAGCGTCCATGGATGCGCGCCAACTTCGTGTCCAGCATCGACGGTGCAGTGACCGTCGACGGCAAGAGCGGCGGTCTCGGGACACCTGCAGACCACCGGGTCTTCACCGTCTTGCGGGAACTCGCGGACGTCGTGGTGGTCGGGGCCGGGACAGCCCGCGCCGAGAACTACGGCGGGGTGAGCCTCGACGAGGCCGCTCGGCTGCGACGATCCGAGCGGGGCGCCGCACCGGTTCCACCGATAGTCGTCGTCACGAGTCACGGTGATCTCGATCCGGATGCCCGCTTGTTCTCCGAGACGAGTGTGCCGACCGTCGTTCTCACCGGGCGCGACGCCGCCGACGGGGTCCTCGAACGACTCGGAGCCGCCGGCGCGGACGTCGTGCGGACGGGTGACACGCACGTCACCACGGCATCACTGCTCGACCTGCTGGCCGCACGGGGCTGGCTACGAGCCCTCTGCGAAGGCGGGCCGGGATTGTTCGGGCAATTGTGTACCGACGACGGCGTGGACGAGCTGTGTACCACCGTCTCCCCCGTTCTTGTCGGTGGACAGGCCGGTCGAATCTCCATGTCCCAGTCCGCGCACCCACGCGACATGACGCCGCGACACATCCTCGCCGACGACGACGGCACGCTGCTCTTTCGCTGGGTACGGTCCACCCACATCGGTCGGTGAGATCGCGGCACGTCCGAGGCCGTGTGCTGTACGCCACGTGAACCTGGCAGGCTGTGCGGCATGCGCAGATCGGTGTTGCTCGCAATGGTTCTCGCTGTGTGTTGTGCGTGCGGTGCCGGGCCGTCCACACGTCCGCACGTGGCCGTGGAACGCGAGGGCGGAGGGGCGCCGGAACCCACCGAGGTCGAGAACCCGGACGCACCCCCACCCGCCCTCGAGGCCCCTCACGCGGACGTGACCTGGACGGAGTGCGGTCGACAGGTGCTCGACCGGGCCGGCCTCGGGCCCCTTCCCGACGGAGTCGTCCTCGAATGCGGGCAGTACGAGTCCCCGATCGACAAATCCGGCTCACTGCCCGGGTCGTTCCAGGTCGGCCTGCTCCGTGCGAGTGCCCCCGAAACCCCTGCGGACGCGGCACCGCTCGTCATGACGTCGGGCTCAGACAGAGCATCCACCGACCAATTGGCCACACTGATGACGACCGGCGGAAAAGATCTGCTCGCCACCAACCCGGTGGTCGCCGTGGATCGACGCGGAATCGGGACTTCCCTCGAGATCGAGTGCCTCACGGAAGCCGAACGCAAGGACATCGCCGACCTGACCCCGGCGGGCGCAGCAAACGGCGGCGACCGCGTGGCCGCAATGGCGGCATTGGGGCGCGAGGCGACGATCGCGTGCACCGACTACCTCCAGCCCCAGGAACTCGCGTTCGACACGACTCACGCCGCTGACGACATCGAAACGTTGCGGGAGCTGTGGCAGGTGCCTGCAATCGGGCTGATCGGGACCGGTAACGGAACCGCGGTTGCGTTGAGCTTCGCCTCGAAGTACCCGGACCGGGTCGGTCGGCTCGTTCTGGATTCGCCGACAGCGGCCACCGCGGACGCCGTGACGGTCACCGAGCAGCGGGTACAGGGCCAGGAGGCCGCACTCGACGTCTTCGCCCGTCAATGCGCGGCCCTCGGTTGCTCGCTGGGCCCGGATCCACGTGCTGCGGTCACCGGCATCGTCGAATCTGCACGCGAAGGCGCGCTGCCGGGAGTATCGGCGAACGCGGTGTCGACGGCGATCGCCGCGACGCTGGGATCGCCCACCGCAGACGATCAGGCGAGAGTCCGGGACCTCGCCGACACGTTGTCCGCCGCTCGTGGCGGTGACACCGGCGCTCTTGCCGGTCTGGCCGCGCGCGCCATGAGCGCAACACATCGCGACGGCCAACTCGTTGCTCGATGCTCCGACGGACAGCAATGGCCCGCTCCGGACAGGGTGCGCGAACTCCACCGAACCTGGCAGGACACCTATCCGGTCTTCGGGCCGGAGAATGCGCTGGGAATGCTCGCGTGCGGTGCGTGGCCGGCGACCGCTCCCCCTGCACTGCCCACCGATCTGGCGGCCCCCGTGCTCGTTCTCTCGGGCGTCGCGGACCCTGTCACCGGAAACGCCGGTGTCGGATCGGCCACTGGCGCAGTCGAGGCGGCGGGTGCGCCCACCTCCACCGTCACCTGGCACGGCGCCGGTCACCCCGTGATGAGCACCGGCTGCGCGAGAAAGTCCATCGCCGCGTATGCGGCCGAGGGTGTACTACCAGCCGACGGCAACGCCTGCCCTGGCTGACCTCCGACGTAAGGGCGGGTCGCCGGTCACCGGCAGAGTCGTTTCGGGGTACCGTGCCGTAGTGTTCCTTCGACAACTCGAGCCGCGCACTGGGCGCACCACCTCCGAGGTCATCAACTTTGCGTTGTGGCCGATCGCAGTGATGACGGTGTTGCACCGCGTGGTCATCAAGGCCGTCAACGGAAACATCACGGACGACTACCGTCCCGTCTACCGGGCCGCCCTTGCCTTCCTCAACGGCAAGCCGGTCTACACAGCGAACTTCGACTGGGTGGACCCGCACTACCTCTATCCGCCGTCCGGCACGCTGCTTATGGCCCCCATCGCCGTCATCGACCCCGAGAAGTCGCGATGGCTGTTCATCATCGCGAACGCCGCGGCCATTCTGATCGCGCTGTACCTGTTGCTGAAGATGTTCGACCTCGGGATCAAGTCGATCGCGGCCCCGATTCTGGTGGCGGCCACGTTCAGTTCCGAGACAATCACCAACACCTTGGTGTTCACCAACATCAACGGGCTCGTGCTGCTCGGCGAAATGGCGTTCCTGCTCCTGCTGCTACGCCGCCGTGACCTCTGGTCGGGCGTGGCCATCGGCCTCACCTTTGCCGTCAAACCGATTCTGGCGCCACTTCTGATACTTCCCCTGGTGCGTGGACAGTGGAAGGTCTTCGTCACGGCGATCGGCATTCCGCTGGTCCTGACTGCGATCGCCTGGCCGCTGTCCGCCGATCCCATGGACTTCATCCACCACACGGTCCCCTACCTGACGGAGTCCCGCGACTACTTCAACAGCGCCATCGTCGGCAACGGCCGCTACTACGGTCTCCCGACGGCACTGGTGTGGGCGATGCGTCTCGGATTCGGGGCCATGGTGCTGGCGTCGCTGTGGCTGCTGTACCGCTACTACCGCAAGGACGAACTCTTCTTCGTCGCCACGACGACCGGTCTCGTGCTCACAGCGTCCTTCCTGCTCGGGTCGCTCGGGCAGATGTACTACTCGATGATGATCTTCCCCCTGATCATGACGGTGGTCCTCAAGAATTCGGTCATGCGGAACTGGCCGGCCTGGCTTGCCGTCTACGGCTTCATGAGTTACGACAGTTGGCTCTCGAGTCGATTCATCACCGGTGGTAGAGCAGCCGAATACATGCGGTCCACGCTCGGCTGGAGCCTGATGATCATCGTCATCTTCGGTGTTCTCGGCTACCGCTACCTGGTAGCTCGCCGCGAGGGGCGCTTGGATCAGGGAATCGACCCGAGCTTCCTCCTGACCCAGGAGCGGGAGCCGCGCCGTCCGGATCCAGACGGCGCGGGTGACGACGCCGTCACCACGACGATCACCCCGCACGACGATCCGACTCCTGCCAAGACTTGAGGAACGTATTAGCGTGGAGCCATGAGTTCGCGTGAAGAGGCCGTACCCGAAGTCGTCCGCACCGAAGACGAGTGGCGCAACAAGCTCAGCCCCGAGGAGTACGCCGTGCTCCGTGAGGCGGGCACGGAACGCCCGTTCACCGGCGAGTACACGGATACGGAGACAGCCGGCAGCTATCGCTGCCGGGCGTGTGACGCCGAACTGTTCCGCAGCACCGAGAAGTTCCACTCGCACTGCGGATGGCCGTCGTTCTTCGACCCTGCCGATTCGGATGCCGTGATTCTTCGGGAGGACGTGTCGTTGGGCATGCGCCGAGTCGAAGTGGTCTGCAAGAAATGCCACAGCCACCTCGGTCACGTCTTCGAGGGTGAGGGTTACCCCACGCCCACGGATCAGCGCTACTGCATCAATTCGGTCAGTCTCGTTCTGGACGAGTCCTAGCGGATCACGATGCGCGGCGGATCGAACGCCTTGATCGGCGGTAGGTCCCCCTCGAACCGTTCGATCTGGACGAGCACGTGCTGCCCAGTGCAACCGTGCGACAACTTGGACGCACCGACGTCGGCAGTCAGGACGTTCGGATTGCCGTGAACACACAGCGAGTCCGGGTCGGCGGGATCGAGAGGGTCGTACCAAGCCCCGGTGGACAACTGAACGACGCCGACGCGGACGTCTGCGTCCACCACCACGCCTGCAAGGCAGGCACCTCGATCGTTGAACACGCGCACCACGTCGCCCGCCGCGACGCGCCGCGCAGCAGCATCGACCGGATTCATCCTCACCGGCTCGCGGTCCTGCACCTTGGACTGCCGGCTGGTGGCCCCGTGATCGAGTTGGCCGTGTAGACGGGTCCGAGGCTGATTCGCGATCAGATGGAGCGGGAACGCGGCGGCGCGCGATCCGCCCAACCACTCGTCCGGTTCGTACCAGCGCGGATGTCCGCGGCAATCGTCGTAGCCGAAGCTTTCGATGTCCTCGGAAAAGACTTCGATCCGCCCACTCGGCGTATTCAGCGGATGCGCGACGGGATCCGCCCGGAACTCACCGAACAGCACCAGATCGTCCTCGGTGCGCATGGGCCACTTGCCCAGCGCCCAGAAGTCCTCGAAGTCGGGAACCTCCGGGTCGTCCACCCGCACGGCCTCACGCCACTGCCCGTACAGATGCTCGATCCACTCCTGCGAGGTCCGCCCCTCGGTGAACTCCTGCCCCTTGCCCATGTGTCGCGCAATGGCGGCGAAAGTGTCGTAGTCGTCACGGGCACCCTCGAACGCCGGCACCGCGGCCTGCATCGCGACCAGAAGTGGATCGTTTCTGGTGCAGCTCAGATCGCTTCGTTCGAGAGAGGTCGTGGACGGCACCACGATGTCGGCGTGACGCGCCATCGGAGTCCAATACGGCTCGTGAACCACGATCGTGTCCGGTCGAGCCAGCGCGCGCCGCAGTCGTGGGATGTCCTGGTGGTGATGGAACGGATTTCCCCCTGCCCAGTACACGAGCCTGATGTCGGGGTAGGTGAACCGATTTCCGTCGTAGTCGAACATCTCCCCCGGCTTCGACAGAAGATCGGTGACAGCAGCCACCGGAATGAAGTCGTCCACCGCGTTGATGCCCTGCGGAAACGTCGGCAGCCGATACGGCACCGGGGCGAGACCCGGCTCGTTCATCGACCCGTACCCGTGTCCGAAACCGCCTCCGGGAATGCCGATCTGGCCGAGGATCGCGGCAAGCGTCACACCCATCCACGGCGCTTGCTCACCGTGCCGTACGCGCTGCAAGGACCATGTCACGGTCACGAGGGTGCGTTTGGCCGCCACCCGCCGCGCGAGCGACACGATCGTCGACTCGGCGACTCCCGAGATACGGGCAGCCCACGCCGCGGACTTCGGTACCCCGTCCTCGGCGCCGAGCAGATACTTCTCGAACGTCGGGTACCCCACGCAATGCGAACTCAGAAATCCTTTGTCGTGCAGCCCGTTCGACACGAGAACATGCGCCAGACCCAACATGAGGGCGACGTCCGTGCCCGGTATCGGGTCGATCCATTCGCACGGCCCATGGACGTCGTCGCGTAGCGGGCTGATCGACACCACGGAACCGCCACGCCGGCGCACCGCGTCGAGCCCGTCTCGCGTCGGATGCATGCTGTTGCCGCCGGCGTTCACCGCGGTGTTCTTGACCGGCACCCCACCGAAACAGACCATCAGTTCGGTCTCGCGCGCAATGACAGGCCACGAGGTGGACCGTTCGAACAACGTCGAATGGGTACCGACGACCCGGGGCATGATGACCGCCGTCGCGCCCAGCGAATAGCTGTTCCGTGAGCGCGTGTATCCGCCGATAGTGTTCAGAAATCGGTGAACCTGGCTCTGCGCGTGATGAAATCGGCCGGCACTGGCCCAGCCGTAGGAGCCGCCGAAGATCGCACTGTTGCCGAATTCGTCCACCACTCGGCCGAGTTCGTCGCCGACGATCTGCGTCAGCTCGTCCCATTCGACCGACACGAACGAATCGGAGCCTCTGTCGGTACTCGGACCCGGACCGTTCTCCAACCACCCGCGCCGGACCATCGGTCCCGAAACTCGCGATTTCGACCGCACCGAACCGGTGATGTTGGCCAGGATCGGAGACGGATCGGAGTCGCCCTCGTGCGGATGCACTGCCACGACGTCACCGTCGCGTACTTCCGCCTCGTACATGCCCCAGTGGGCCATGTGCCGATAGCGCCGGCCGCCCCCTGGTCCGTTCACCGACGAGGTCATGACCGACTCAGGGCAGGGAACTGACGAGCTTCTCGACGTCGACACGGGGTCCGGTGAAGAAGGGGACCTCCTCGCGGACGTGCAGTCGCGCCTCGGTGGCCCTCAGGTCACGCATCAGGTCGACGATGCGGTGAAGTTCGGGCGCCTCGAACGCGAGGATCCACTCGTAGTCGCCGAGCGCGAACGCGGGGACCGTGTTGGCGCGCACGTCCGGGTAGTCACGTGCTTCCTTGCCGTGATCCGCGAGCATCTTCCGACGTTCGTCGTCGGGCAGGAGATACCACTCGTAGGAGCGCACGAACGGGTACACGCAGATGTAGTTGCCGGGCTCTTCGCCCGCGATGAAGGCCGGAATGTGACTCTTGTTGAACTCGGCCGGACGGTGCACGGCGACGTTGCTCCACACCGGCGCGCTCGCACGACCCAGGGCGGTGGTCCGGCGAAAATCTGCGTACGCGGCCTGCAGTGCCTCGATGCTCGCGGAATGATTCCAGAACATGAAGTCCGCATCGGCTCGCAAACCGGCGACGTCGTACAGACCGCGGACGGTCACGCCCTTGTCGGCGAGGCCGTCGAAGAACTCCTTGGCCTCTTTGATCGCCGCCTCGCGGTCGTCGCCGAGAACACCCGGCTCCACCTGGAAGGCAGAGAACATCAGGTAGCGGATTTCCGAATTCAGGGATGCGTAGTCGAGGCGTGCCATGGCCCTATCCTGCCACTCCGGAAAGCAGCCGTGTCACCGCCGTCGTCGCGCTACGAACACAGGCGGGTACTCCCACGCCGTGCAGGATCGCGCCGGCGACCTCCAGTCCGTCCAGACCTGCCAGATCTGCCTCGAGCTTGTCGATCTGCGACGTGTGCCCCGGCCCGTACTGCGGCAGTCCGTCCCGCCATCGGACAACGCCCACGTCGAGCGGTTTCGCGGTGACACCGGCGACGTGTCCGAGATCGCGTCGTGCCGACTCGATCAGTTCGGAGTCCGGCAGATTCACGACCTCGGAGTCTCCGAACCGGCCGAACGAGACGCGGACGGTCTGCACCCCACGCTCGGCCAGGTGCGGCCACTTCCGACTCGACAGCGTGAACGCCTTGGCGGTGAGGTCCTCCCCCGTCGCCACGAGAATTCCCGAGTTCTCCGGCAATACCGCTTCGTCGGAGAAGGCCAACGCCACCACCGCGGACGAGGCCGTCTCGATACCGCCCGCGATCTCCGAGGAAACGGGCGCCACACCTTCCAGCAGTTCGGCGAGACGCGGCGCCGACACGGCGAGAACGACACAGTCCACACGACCCACCGGGTCGAGCGTCCACTGGCCACCCTCGCGCCTAAGCCCGGATGCGCGTCCCTTCACTAACCCGGCCTGCGTGGCGGCGGTCAGCGCCCGCACCAATTCGGCGTAGCCGTCCCGGAACGCCCCGAACACCGGACCCTCGCGCGGCGAAGGCATGGCCTCGGCGACGGCAGCAGACAGAGTCGCGGCGCCGCGATCGAGCGCCTCTGCCAGGGTCGGGAGTGCCGCACGGACTCCGATGGTGTCGGCCGTCCCGGAGTAGACACCGCCGAGCAGCGGATCCACCGAGCGGCGCACGACCTGCTCACCGAAGCGCTCACCCACCAGTTCCGCGACCGAGACATCGGAGCCCGGCTGCCACTCGAACGGCCGATCCGGCTCTGTTGCGATGTACTCCCTGGTCCGCTCGTCGACGAGATCCGCCACCGAATCCGGGTCCGACGGGATTCCCATCAACGTTCGTGCGGGCAGATCGTGAGATCGCCCGCCCGACCAGATCAGCGGGCGCCGCACCCCGGGGTGCACGATTCGACTGCTCAAACCGAGCTCGGTCGCGAGGTCCGGCACTTCCGGACGGCGGACGAGGAACGCCTCGGCGCCCACATCGAGAGGACCACCGGCCAGGTCGGTCGTCCTGAGCTTCCCACCTGGCCTGTCCGAGTCGTCGACGAGAAGGATTTCCGCGTCCCGGCCGAGCTGCTGCCTGAGCCGGTACGCCGATACGAGCCCGGAAATTCCACCTCCGACCACGGCGACCCGAGCCGTCACAAGGAATGCACCAGCTCCACCAGCGCAGTCAGCGCGCCCGGGTCGGTATCCGGCAGCACTCCGTGCCCGAGATTGAAGATGTGTCCGGCCGCGCCCGCCGCGACGGCGCGGTCGCCTTCCGCGACGATTCTGCGTGCCTGCTTCTCGACAGCGTCGGCGCCTGCGAACAGCACTGCCGGATCGAGGTTTCCCTGAAGCGTCTTGCCCGGGCCGACGCGTCGAACTGCTTCGTCGAGCGGAACCCGCCAGTCGACGCCCACCACGTCGGCGCCCGCGTCTCCCATCAGACCGAGCAGCTCACCGGTTCCGACGCCGAAATGGATCCGAGGGACGCCCGCACCCTCGACCTCGGAAAGCACCCGCTCGGAGTGCGGCAGCACGAACTCCCGGTATTCGGCAGCGGTGAGCGCCCCGGCCCACGAATCGAACAGCTGCACCGCGTCGACACCTGCGTGCAATTGCGTCTGCAGGAACGTGATGGTGGTGTCGGCCAGTGCGCCGAGCAGGGCGTGCCACGTCTTGGCGTCCGAGTGCATCAGCGCCTTGGTCCGCTCGTGGTTGCGACTGGGACCGCCCTCCACGAGGTACGACGCCAGCGTGAACGGCGCACCTGCGAAACCGATCAACGGTGTGTCCCCGAGTTCGGCGGTGAGGAGCCGAACTGCCTGCGACACCGCGCCGACCTCGTCCACCTCCAGCCTCGGCAGCGCGGAAACGTCGGCGACGCTGCGGATCGGGTCGGCAACCACTGGGCCTGTGCCGGGAACGATGTCCAGGTCGATTCCCGAGGCTTTGAGGGGAACCACGATGTCGGAGAAAAGAATCGCGGCGTCGACGTCATGGCGCCGGACCGGCTGCATCGTGATCTCACAGACGAGGGCCGGATCGAAACAGGACTCGAGCATCCCGATACCCGACCTGATCTCGCGGTACTCCGGCAGCGATCGTCCCGCCTGACGCATGAACCACACCGGCCGACGCGCCGGCGTACGGCCTGTCGCTGCAGCCAGCAAAGGCGCGTCCGGCAACACTCGCCGAGCAGCGTAATCCGCCCGTTCGGTCATTCCTGCGTTCGTACTCTCCATACCGCTCATCGGTTCCCGCGCTCCTACCGGCTAGTTTCGACCGCCTCTCATGCTGCCATGTCCGGAACCCGGCTCGGGCCACACACCTGTGCGAGGCGATGGGGCGACATCGGCGCGCCTCCTTCACCCTGTCCGAATTGGGGTCTACCGTCCGAAAACGTGACGTCTTCCGGATCTGCTGTAGCCCCTGCAGAGTTCCGCGCCGCCGTCGATTCGATGGGCGCGGCGCGGGTACGTGGTGACATCGAGCTCGGGCCGATCCGCCCGCCGCAGCGATTGGCGCCGTACAGCTATGCCGTCGGCGCCGAGGTGACTCACGACGAGTCCGCCGACGTACCCGAGCAGTCGGAAGGTGATGCGTTCGGGCGTCTGATCCTGCTCCACGACCCCGAGGGTGACGACGCCTGGAACGGCACCATGCGGTTGGTCGCCTACATCCAGGCCGATCTCGACGCCTCCGTCGCCGGCGACCCACTCTTGCCCGAGGTGGCCTGGAGTTGGTTGGTCGACGCGCTCGAGGCCCAGACCGAGCCCATCACGGCGCTCGGTGGAACCGTGACCGCGACCAGTTCGGTGCGGTACGGCGACATCGCGGGGCCGCCGCGCGCACACCAACTGGAGCTGCGCGCCTCCTGGACTGCGACATCCTCCGACCTTGCCGGTCATGTCGAAGCATTCTGCGAGGTGCTCGCCTACGCAGCGGGCCTGCCACCGGTCGGAGTCACCGCGCTACACGGTCTCGGAGACTGACGCTCCACCCACCGCCCGCTCGTCGCGGGTGCGGTATGCCCACTCGAGAAACCGCCCCACCGCCTGCACCACGGCCGCGCTGCGAATCGACGGAAACACGTCGAACGCGTGCTGGGCGCCGCGCAGTTCCGCATATGCGACAGGGTTGTCCGACACCTCCCGCAGTTCGTTCACGAACACGCGCGCCTCGGCCACGGGAATGAACGAGTCGGCGCGTCCGTGGATCACGAAGAACGGTGGCGCATCGGAACGCAGATGCGCCAGTGGGGACGCGGCCCGGTAGTCCTCGGGAAACTTCGCATTCTTACCGAGGAGCATGGGCATGAGTCCGGACTTCACCCGCTGCAGGACCGGCTTGATGCCGGTGTCCCCCGCGATGTCGTAGACGCCGTAGTGCGGAACGCAGGCCTGCACCGCGGTCGACGTGTTCTCGAACCCGGGCTGCAACTCGGGGGCGTCGGCCGTGAGTCCCAGCATCGCCGTGAGATGTCCACCCGCCGATCCGCCCGTCACAGCGACGAAGTCCGGGTCGCCGCCGTATCTGCCGATGTTCTCCCGAACCCACGCCAGCGCCTGCTTCGCTGCGATCAGGTGGGCAGGCCAGATCGCCCGCGGCGACAACGGATAATTGATCGATACACACACCCACCCTCGGGACGCCATTTCGAGCATCAACGGGATGCCCTGCTGGTCCTTGTTGCCGATCACCCAACCGCCGCCGTGAATCTGGAACAGCACGGGTGCGTCGGACGGGACGTCGTCACGGTGGTAGATGTTCAACCGGAATCGTCGGCCGCCGG
The DNA here is from genome assembly GCF_055231055.1 of Rhodococcus huquni. NCBI lineage: Bacteria > Bacillati > Actinomycetota > Actinomycetes > Mycobacteriales > Nocardiaceae > Rhodococcus > Rhodococcus huquni. The sequence goes on along the minus strand of NZ_JBUYWE010000001.1, from coordinate 330,955 downwards.
GTGCATATCGAAGGTCCCGTACACGCGTGACCCCCTTGCGACGCATCCAGAACGGATCGTAGATCCGCCGCCACGCAGGCACTCCCGCAGAAGCGATCTTGCCGTCACGTTCCGCGTAGTCGTCGCCCAATTCCTCGCGCAATGCCGATTCGCATTCGTGCGCCGCCCCTCGGCCCGTCGCAATCACGCTGCTCAATGTGGCGATCGCTGCCGCAGACAACGCCAGGCCCAGCTTGTCGCTCCGCGATCGAAGGCCGTGCCGTGCGACGTGTACGGCGCTGTCCGTTGCGGTCAGCGCCAGCAACTGAGGTGCAAGCTCCGCGGTGAGCCACCCCGACATGAACACGGGCACCGACAGCGGCATCCCGGGGACGGGACGCACGGCATTGGCAGCGAGAACCGCACTCGCAGCCTGCCTGAGCACGAAAGATCGAGTCATGTGAGACACTCCATTCCTGATCGAAAACTCCATTTCGACATTCCGTTGCACGCAATACTAGAACATGTTCTAGTATTGCGTCATGCAGCGTCTCAGCGGCCTCGATGCCTCATTCCTCTACCTGGAAACTTCCACGCAACTCCTTCACGTCTGCGGGCTCATCGAACTCGACGGGTCGACGGTCCCCGGTGGGTACGAGTTCGAGAAGTTGAAGGCCGAACTGGCCGCCAGAACGAAGGCGATGCCCGGATTCCGTCGCAAGCTACAGGACTCGCGCTTCAATCTGGATCACCCGGTGTGGGTGGAGGACTCGGATTTCGACATCGACCGGCACTGCCACCTCGTCGCAGTGCCGGCTCCGGGTGGGCGCGACGCATTGGCAGACCTCTGCGGCCACATCGCCAGTCAGCCGCTCGATCGTTCTCGGCCGCTGTGGGAGATGTGGATCATCGAAGGACTCGACAACGGACGGGTCGCCGTCATGTCCAAGATGCATCATGCGGGGGTCGACGGCGTGACCGGCGCCAACATGATGTCCGAGCTCTGCGGCCTCGAACCCGATGCGCCACGGCGTGACCCGGCGACGATCCCCGAGGGAGCGGGTAAGGCCAGCAGTGTGGAGATCGCAGTCGGCGGATTACTCAAGGTGGCGGCCCGCCCGGCCAGATTGGCCCGCCTGGTGCCGGACAGTCTGGCAGTCCTCCCCGAATGGATCGGCCGAGCCCGCCAGGGCCAGGCGATGCCGGCACCGTTCACCGCTCCGCGAACATCACTGAACGGCACGATCACCGGCCACCGAAAGATCGCGTACACGACGCTCGACCTCGAGAAGGTCAAAGAGGTGAAGAACGCATTCGGCGTGAAGGTCAACGACGTGGTGCTCGCACTGTGCGCCGGCGCCCTGCGCGAGTATCTCGACGGTCGTGGCGAACTCCCCGACAAGTCGCTCGTTGCGATGGTGCCCGTGTCGGTCCACGACAAGTCCGATCGCCCCGGAACCAACCAGGTGTCCGGGATGTTCACCGAGCTGGCCACCCAGATCTCCGATCCCGCCGAACGGCTCCGCACGATCGGCGAGCGAAACCCGATCGTCAAGAGTCACAACGAGGCCCTCGGCGCGAACCTTCTGCAGGACTGGTCGCAGTTTGCTGCGCCGGCGGTGTTCGGTGCTGCGATGCGGGTCTACGCACGACTCCGACTCGCGGAACGCCACCCTGTCGTCCACAATCTCGTGATCTCGAACATCCCCGGCCCGCCGGTCCCGCTGTACTTCCTGGGCGCGCTGATCACGGGAATGTTCCCGTTGGGCCCCGTCTTTCACGGTGCCGGACTCAACATCACGGTGATGTCGCTTGACGGAAAACTCGACGTCGGACTGGTCAGCTGCAGCGAACTTGCGCCCGAGCTGTGGGACCTCGCGGACGCCTTCCCTACGGCTCTCGACGAGCTTCTCGAGGCCGCACGCGCGCAAGCACCGAAGTAGTCGCGGCCGACAGACCTTCGGTGAACTGCTGAGCCTGCATCACACACGACGAGTGCCCGCCGTCGATCTCGTAGGTGGCGGCCCCGGCGATCTGCCGGGCCAACCACCGTTGACGGCGGGGCGGGATCACCCGGTCACGAGTCGGCACGACCACCGCGGTGGGTACGTCGATGTCCCCCACCCAATGCGTCGAGTCGAACTTCCCGATCTCGGCGATGGCGCGGCCCATGGCGCCGTAGCTCGTCGAAGTGAACTCGCGCAGCGCCCACAGCCGATCACTCTCGGTTCGAGTCGGCTCCGGAATCGGGCCCGCCTTGGGACGCAGTGCGCCCATACCCACGTTGATGGTTGCCATCGCCATCTTCTCCCGCGATGCCCGTTGAAAGTGCGCCGTGGCCGCACACAGGACCAGTCCCTCGACGCGATCGCGATGACGTTTCCAGACGAGCTGGGCCACTATCGAGCCCATCGAATAGCCGACCGGAACGAAGCGATCGATGCCGAGTACGTCGGCGAGGGCGACGACATCGTCCGCACAGTCGTCGAGTTCGAAGCGCGGGGACCGAATACCCCTGCCGTGCCAGCGCTGATCGAGAACGACTACGCGACCCTTGCTTGCGAGCTCGGCTATGGACGGATACCAAGTGAGCATTCCGGTGCAGGCCAAGGCGTGAAGCAGGATGAACGTGGGGCCCTCCGACGGCCCCGTGTCCACGACGAAGGTGCTGCCCCGCCCGGGTATCTCGATCGTTCGACCTGCGGGAAGTTCACGAACGGGCGCAACGGATGCGAGTTTCATCTTGTTCCTCGGTGGAGCCTGATCCAGGACAAACAACGCCCAATTAGAACATGTTTCAACAATTCTGCAACCTGTTCCAGTCCGAGTGGGGATTCGGTTCATCGAAGGATCACGAACGGACGTAGAGTCGATGACCATGTCCGATGTCACCGACGGCGAAGACGATCGTCCCGTAGTTCCGCTTCTCGCCCCACGGGACGGAGTTCCCGACGTGGTCACCACGGCGGAAGGTGTGGTCAAGGCTGCCGCGGCCCTGGCAGCCGGTGACGGCCCCCTCGCCGTCGACGCCGAGCGCGCCTCGGGATTTCGCTATTCCGCCCGCGCATATCTGGTTCAGCTACGCAGGAACGGCTCCGGGACGGTCCTTCTCGACCCCATCCCCACCAGTGAGGATCTCGCTGCCCTCGCCGCCGCGATCAACCCCCTCGAGTGGATTCTGCACTCGGCAGACCAGGATCTCCCCGGCCTCGCGGAACTAGGTCTCGAACCGGACCGCCTCTACGACACGGAGTTGGCCGGCCGATTGGCAGGCTTCGACCGGGTCGGCCTCGCCGCCATCGTCGAGCGCACGCTCGGATTCGAACTTCGCAAGGGCCACGGGGCAGCGGACTGGTCCACCAGACCGTTACCCGAGTCATGGCTCAACTACGCAGCTTTGGACGTCGAGGTTCTCGTGGAGTTGCGTGCCGAGATGGCGGCGGAACTCGAACGTCAGGGCAAGACGGAGTGGGCGGCCCAAGAGTTCGAGCACATCCGGCTCGCCGGTCCACCGAAACCGAAACCCGACCGCTGGCGCCGACTCTCACACGTCACCACCTTGAACAACACGCGGCAGCTGGCCGTTGCCCGGTCGCTGTGGCAAGCCCGTGAGGATCTCGCCCGCAAGAGAGATGTCTCCCCCAATCGCGTGCTTCCGGATTCGGCGATAATCGCCGCGGCGCACGAAATCCCGGTCACGATCGAGAAACTGCGCGCACTGCCGGTCTTCGGCGGGCCGCGTCAGCGCCGACATTCCCGACACTGGCTGCAGGCCATCGAGTTCGCTCGCGCACTTCCGGAGGAGGAGCTACCGACGAAGCGCCCAGTCACCACAGGCCCGCCGCCCGCGAACAAGTGGGCACGGGTCGACCCCGAGGCCGCCGAACGCCTCACTGCCGCGCGGGCGGCACTGACCGACCTCGGCGAGCAGGTTTCGGTACCGGTGGAAAACCTCCTCACCCCGGAGCTGGTCCGCCGCCTCTGCTGGGAGTGGTCACCTGTGGAGCCGGACCGCATCGAGTCCGTCGTGGACGAGACCCTCACCGCGGCCGGCGCCCGCCCCTGGCAACGAACGCTGACGGTCCCGGTGCTGAGCGCTGCACTCCGACCGGAGTAGCGGAGTGGGCTTCGTCTCCTGATGGGAGCGGCGAGTTGCTGCTCGGACAGGCATCACGACGGTTAAGTTACCCACGGGTAACGCAAGGAGTAGTCTGAGCCGCGAGGCCGGACGCCTGGCCGTGATCCGGAACCAAACAGCTCCATCAGGAGGAATTCGCGTGGCTTCATCCACCCAACGCAACGTCGTTTTCGTCGACGGCATCCGCACCCCGTTCGGCAAAGCCGGACCGAAGGGCATGTACGCCGAGACTCGTGCGGACGACCTCGTCGTCAAGACCATCCGCGAACTGCTGCGCCGTAACCCGCAGCTCGACCCCGCTCGTATCGACGAGGTCGCTATCGCCGCCACCACTCAGACCGGCGACCAGGGTCTGACCATCGGACGCACCGCCGGAATCCTTGCCGGCCTGCCCGAGACGGTCCCCGGATTCGCCATCGACCGCATGTGTGCCGGCGCGATGACCGCCGTCACCACCACCGGATCCGGCATCGGTTTCGGTCAGTACGACGTCGTGATCGCCGGCGGTGTCGAGCACATGGGTCATCACCCGATGGGTGAGGGCGCAGACCCGAACCCCCGTTTCCTCGCGGACCGGCTCGTCGATCAGAGCGCTCTGGTCATGGGTAACACCGCCGAGAACCTGCACGACCGGTTCCCGAGCATCACCAAGGAGCGCACCGACGCCTACGCGGTGAACAGTCAGAACAAGTACGACGCAGCGAAGAAGGCCGGCCACATCGCCGACACCCTCGTCCCCGTCGCCACCCGTTCGGACGCCGGCTGGGGCCTCGCCACCGAGGACGAGCCGCCTCGCCCCGGCACGACCCTAGAGAATCTTGCGGGCCTCAAGACGCCGTTCCGCCCCGCAGGTCGCATCACGGCAGGCAACGCCGCCGGCCTCAACGACGGCGCGACCGCCGCCATCCTCGCGGGTGAGGACACCGCCAAGGAGCTCGACCTTCCCGTCGGCATGCGCATGGTCGGATTCGCCTACCAGGGCGTCGACCCGGCGATCATGGGCTACGGCCCCGTCCCGGCCACCGAGAAGCTGCTCGCTCGCACCGGCCTGAAGATCGAGGACATCGGACTTTTCGAGCTCAACGAGGCGTTCGCCGTGCAGGTCATCGCATTCCTCGAGCACTACGGAATCGCCGACGACGACGAGCGCGTCAACCAGTGGGGCGGCGCCATCGCGTGCGGCCACCCGCTCGCTTCCTCGGGCGTCCGCCTGATGACCCAGCTGTCCCGCCAGTTCGCGCAGCGTCCCGACGTCCGCTACGGCCTGACCAGCATGTGCATCGGTCTCGGCATGGGCGGCAGCGTCATCTGGGAGAACCCGAACCACGCCGACTACAACTCGGGAGCCAAGTAATCATGTCCGACATCGCCAATGCATTCACCGACGAAGTGGTGACCAACGCGTACACCAAGCTCGTCTCCGTTCCGGGAATCGACGGCCAGGTCGCACTGGTCACCCTCGACAACGGGTTCGATCACACCAAGCCGTCGTCCTTCGGCCCCGGCGGACTCGAGTCGCTGAACGCGGCACTCGACGAGGCTTTCGACGCGAAGCCGACCGCCATCGCGATCACCGGTAAGCCGTTCATCTTCGCTGCGGGCGCCGACCTCAAGGGTGTCCCCAGCATCACGGCCCGCGAGCAGGGCCTCGAGCTCGGGCAGCTGGGCCACAAGGTGTTCCGCCGTCTGCGTGAGTCCACCATCCCGACGTTCGCATTCGTCAACGGTGTGGCCCTCGGCGGTGGCCTCGAGGTCGCGCTGCACAGCCACTACCGCACCGTCTCCTCGAGCGCCGGCGCTCTCGGCCTGCCCGAGGCCTTCCTCGGTCTGGTGCCCGGCTGGGGTGGAACGCAGCTGCTGCCCAACCTGATCGGCGCCTCGAACGCGGTCACCGTGGTTCTCGAGAACGCACTGAACCAGAACAAGACACTCAACCCGAAGAAGGCCCTCGAGCTCGGTGTCGTCGACGCCGTGTTCGGTTCCGCCGACTTCCTCGAGCAGTCTTTCGCCTGGGCAGCCAAGGTTCTTGCCGGTGAGATCACTCCCGAACGCCCCGAGATCGACAAGGGCCAGGCGTGGGACGATGCCATCGCCCGCGCCAAGGCTGTTGTCGACGGCAAGACGAAGAACTACGCACCCGGCGCCGTGAAGGCCGTCGAGCTGCTCGAACTGGCCAAGGGCACGGACCTTACGGATCCGGCGTCGTTGGACAAGGGATTCGCAGCAGAGGATGCGGCTCTCGCCGACCTTCTGCTCACCGACGAACTGCGTGCCGGTCTGTACGCATTCGATCTGGTGAACAAGCGTGCGAAGCGTCCTGCCGGGGCTCCGGACAAGTCGCTGGCCCGCAAGATCACCGGTGTCGGCATCGTGGGCGCCGGTCTGATGGCGAGCCAGCTCGCGATGCTGTTCGTGCGCCAGCTGAAGGTGCCGGTGATCCTCACCGACATCGATCAGGAGCGCATCGACAAGGGTGTCGGATACGTCCACAGCGAGATCGACAAGCTGCAGGGCAAGGGCCGCCTCTCCCCCGACGCCGCGAACCGTCTCAAGGGCCTGGTGTCCGGCTCGCTGGACAAGTCCGCCTTCGCGAAGACCGACTTCGTCATCGAGGCCGTCTTCGAGAACCTGGACCTGAAGAAGAAGATCTTCGCCGAGCTCGAGGAGTTCATCGCCCCGGAGACGATCCTCGCGACCAACACCTCCTCGCTGTCGATCACGAAGATGGCTGCGGATCTGAAGCACCCGGAGCGGGTCGTCGGCTTCCACTTCTTCAACCCCGTGGCCGTTCTTCCCCTCCTCGAGGTCATCAAGGGCGAGAAGACCGACGATGCAACCCTGGCAACGGCTTTCGCCACCGCCAAGGCACTCAAGAAGTCGGCCGTGGGTTCTGCGGATCTGCCCGGCTTCGTGTTCAACCGTCTCCTGATTCGCACCCTGGGCGAGGTCATGAACGCAGTGGACGAGGGCACCCCGTTCGAGGTCGCCGACAACGCGATCGCCGAACTCGGCATGCCGATGACGCCGTTCACGCTGCTCGGTCTGGTGGGCCCGGCCGTCGCACTGCACACCGGTGAGACGCTGGCCGAGGCGTACCCGGAGCGGTTCCACAACTCCCCCGGACTCGAGGCTCTCGTCGAGGCCAAGAAGTCCGCGGTATGGAGCTGGGACAGCGGCAAGCAGGAAGTCGACCCCGAGGTCGCGTCGCTGTGGAAGCAGGGCGACAAGGCGTCGACAGCCGAGGAAGTCCTCGAGCGCACGCGTCGCGCATTCGCTCAGGAGATCCAGATCATGCTCGACGAAGGCGTGGTTGCGGCAGCCGAGGACATCGATCTCTGCCTCATCCTCGGCGGCGGGTTCGGATTCTGGAACGGTGGCATCACCCCGTACCTGGATCGCACCGGCACCTCCGAGGCGGTCAACGGTAAGCGCTTCCTCGAGCCTGGCATTGCCAGCGTGAAGTAAGCCCCCCCCCTTCCCACCCCCGACGAATGTCACACACGTTCAGTTCGATCGAACGGGTGTGACATTCGTCGTTTCGGGGTAGGCCGTTCACGTGCGAACCGAATGTTCGGCGTGGGGGTGAGCAATGGGAAGCGACGATCACTCTGCCGTCCCGACCGGTGGCGTCGACGGCTACAGGTCCCGTCTTCAACCGGGTGAGGACACCATCGATCGAGCCGTCTGGGCGGGCGGAATCCCCGAGACCCGGGCAATTTCGCCTCGAGTCCGGGTCGGACACAACAGATGGTTCGACCTGCTGTGGCTGATTCCGATCGGATTCGTGCTGCTCATCATTGCGGTGGCGGTCGCGAAGGGGCTGAGCGATTCACCGTCGATGCAAGACTTCATGCAACGTCACCCGGGTGATGTCACCTCGGACGCCCCAGTCGGCCTACCTGCCTGGTTGGCGTGGCAGCACTTCTTCAACCTCTTCCTGATGATGTTCATGATCCGGGCGGGGCTCCAGATTCTGGCCGATCACCCGCGGCTGTACTGGACTCGAAACAGCACGCCGGGCAAGGAATGGTTTCGGATATCGAAGCCGGTTCCCGAGGACCCCATGTGGACGGCCAAGGAAGATTCGGTCGGTTTGCCACGCCAGTTCGGTCTTCCCGGGATTCGGCACTCGATCGGGCTCGCTCGATGGTGGCATCTGGGTCTCGACACCCTGTGGCTACTCAACGGCGTCGTCTTCTACATCCTGCTGTTCTCCACGGGTCAGTGGCGACGGATCGTCCCCACGAGCTGGGATGTGATTCCAGGTTCGATCACGGTGCTGATCCAGTATCTGTCGCTGAACTGGCCGACCGCCGACGGCTGGGTCGCGTACAACAGTCTCCAATTGCTCACGTACTTCTTCACTGTCTTCGTCGCCGCGCCCGCTGCCGTACTCACCGGGCTGGGAATGTCGCCGGCACTGTCCACCCGCTTCCGATTCGTGAGCAGGTATCTGAGCATTCAGACTGCGCGATCGTTGCACTTTCTCGTGCTGCTCTGGTTTCTGCTTTTCATCGTCATCCACGTCACTCTGGTCGTCACCACGGGGGCACTTCGGAACCTCAACCACATGTTCGCCGGCCGAGACGACGACAGCTGGATCGGATTCGTCGTCTTCTCGATCGCCTTGCTCCTCGTCACCGTATGTTGGGTGGCCGCGACACCGTTCACTCTTCGTCACCCACGAATCGTCCAGCGTGTAGGTTTCGCCCTGATCGGGCCCGCCCAGCGGCTGTTCGAGCATGTGGACGCCACCCCCGGCGAATACACCGAGAAGGACATCTCGCCGTACTTCTGGCACAACGGGACGTATCCCGACACACCGGAGTACGAGGCATTGCAGGAGAACGATTTCCGGGACTACCGACTGAAGGTGGGCGGCCTGGTGACCAATCCGGTCTCCTTGTCACTCGAGGAGATTCACCGACTCCCCGTCCACGAGCAGATAACCCAGCACTTCTGCATCCAAGGCTGGTCCGGAGTTGCGAAGTGGAAAGGCGTTTCGCTGGGAACACTTCTCGACCTGGTCCAGCCGAAACCGGAAGCGAAGTGGGTCGTGTTCTACTCGCTCGCGGAGGGTTCCGACGGCGGGGCCTACTACGACGCGCATCCGATCGAACAGATGCGCCATCACCTCGTCATGCTCGCCTACGACATGAACGATGCACCGCTCACCTACGGACACGGCGCCCCCATCCGGCTACGCAACGAGAACCAACTCGGCTTCAAACAGGTGAAATGGATAGGCGGCATCGAGTTCGTTTCCGACTTCGCCGAAGTGGGCGGTGGTTTCGGTGGCTACAACGAAGACCACGAGTTCTTCGGGTACCGCCAGTCCATCTGAGAATCTTTGAGTCCCTGCGGACGTGGCCGATCGGCCGCCCCGGTCCGCTCGAGGATGCATAATCCGACGAAGCTGTCGTGCCGGGAAGTCGAGGGGGAACAATGAGGCGTGTCGCCGATCTACTCGAAAGAACGTCGGTTTACGCGCTGTGCGTCGCGCTCAGCGTGGTCGTGCTTTCGAGTGCGAACACGATCGCAGCTGCCGACGTCGGTCCAGGCGCCGGCTCCAGTGCGGGAGATTCACATCCGCTCGATTGCGTACCTGCGATCGGGACCAACCAGATCGTCGTGCCGCTGCCGGGACTGCTCCTCCCGTTGCCGAGCGTCAAAGGTTTGTCCGAATTCGAGGATCTTCCGTCTGCACCGAGCGGAATCGACCTACCGACGTCGGTCGACCTCCGCGACACCACTCAAGGTTTCAACGACTACGCCGAGTTCGCCTTGCGTGACGGTTCCATCTACACCCGGCCGCGGGAGTCGGGCGATCACTGGGGGAAAGTGCACACCCCGGGTTGTCTGGACGGTCGGATAGCGGCGATATCCGTCGACAGCAATATGCTCGTCGCTCTCGATCACGACGGTTGGATCTATTCGCTCGACAATCTGCTTTCCGGCCCGATGCTGTGGAACTGGACGCGTTCGTTCGGCGCACCCATCTGGCTGTGGCCGGGCGTGACCGTTCCCAGCGGCGCGGCGGCACCTGACAAGTGGGCGCTGAGCCACCGAATCTCGAGTAGCTTCACCGACGCGGAAGGGCATGTGCATCCGACTACGGCAGGCCTGGTCCAATTGGTGAGCCTGGCGGGCGACGGATCGCGGATCGTGTTTCAGGACCCGTGGCTACCGGCCGATCACAGCTACGAGATCGGCGGCCCGTTGGACGGCCGCTTCATCTCCGAATCGATATCCGGATCCGGGTCGGTCACGTTCGTGACCAACCGCTACGGCGATATGTACACGCGCAAGTACGACCTCGACATCGCCGGCGCCAACCACATTCCTGGGCGCTACACCTGGCAGACGCAGGGCGACAAACCCTCGGCGCCCAACCAACTGATCGAACGCGTCGATCCGCAGTACGCCGCGATTTCTCTGCCCGCCGAGGGGTGGCAGCACCAGCCGAAAGTTCCAGGCGAGATCACGTCCCGCATCTCGATCAGCCAGACAGGTCCCGCCGTCGAGGACCGAGTATTGCGTGTCGAGGGTCGCAACAGTGGCCAGAACGGATACTGGCACAAGGCAATCGCCGACGATGCGTGGGACTTCACGGCCACGCAGCGGCCGCTACAGCAGCCCGTACTCGCCGAAGTAGATCCGACCAGGGACCAATCGTCGCTGACGTTGGCGCCGCAAAGCGCACTCTCCTACGAAGGCTCCATGCCCGGAGGTTGGACGGCTCGTACCGAGGACTTCGACTGGGCACAGACCCAGCACGACGTCACACTCGCCTCTCCTTCGGGCCGGGAATACGCGGTACAGCTGTCCACCACTGACGCACTGCGTCTGATCGCCCGCGAAGACGGCCTGACCGACCAGCCACGGGGTCTCGAAGGTGCACTGAACCTCCGCGGCGCCGACCCGTGGAATCCGCAAAACTCCGAGCTCGCCGACTTCATCCGGGAGCACCTGGACGGCAAGGACATCTACGAGGTCAGTGTGCAGGCCACGACGGACCGCCTGGAGATCGCCCCCCAGGGCGTCATTCCCCGCCAACTCGGCGTGTGGAACCGCAAGTAGTCGAGTTCAGCTACTCGAACCTGCCGACGCCACAACCCGCCCGATCAACAACGCGGCCGCGCGATCGGTTCGCCGAACGTCGTCGGTGATCAGCCGGTCCAGCAACAACCCTCTGAATGCGGCAGATGCGACCGTGGCTTCGGTTCGGGCATCCTCGTCACGCAGACCACAGCGGTGCAGAGCGGACGCCAAAGAACCCAACAGCAACTCGATCGCCTCGTCGACGAATCCGACGAACGGCCCGGACCTACCTGCCGCGACACCCATGGCCTGCAACAAGATGCGCGTGCTCAGCACGTCGGAACCCGTCGTCATCGACGCCCACAGCCCGTACAAAGCATCCGACAGTGCCTTGGAGTCGCGGACTTCGTCGAACACTGCGCCGAATCGGGGTTGCTGGGTGAACAGCGCCTGCACCAAGAGTTCTTCCTTGGTCCCGAAGTAGTGCACGAGCATCCGCGAGCTCGTGTTCAGTTCGGCCGCGAGCGGACGCAGTGACACATTCGCCAAGCCGTACTTGTCGATGAATTCGACGACGCCGACAAGTATTTCTTCGCGTCGTGCACGATCCAGTGGTCTTGGCATGCAGTTGACTGTACCGGTCGCTACAGGTATTCATATGACATGACTGAAGCAAGTGCTACAGAAACTCGGGTCGGCGTCGTGGTGACCGGATACTCGGCAACCACCTCCCTGGCCGACGACGCGAACGAGAGTTGGCGACTCCTACTCGAGGGGACGAGCGGAATCGGGTCACTCACAGACGAATTCATCACCACCTACGACCTACCGGTTCGCATCGGCGGAAAGCTCCACATGCACCCCGCTGATCACTTGAATCGGGTCGAGCAACGCCGGACGTCCTTCGTCGAGCAATTGGCTCTCGTTCTTGTACGAAGGCTGTGGCGCGACACCGGGCTCGCGGAGATGGACGGCGAGCGTCTGGCCGTTTCGGTGGGAACAGGATTGGGTGGAGGTGATGCGCTGATGACCGCAGTCGACACCATGCGCTCCCACGGGCACCGGAAGGTGTCTCCCATGTCGGTGCCCATGATTATGCCGAACGGCCCAGGAGCCCTGATCGGGCTCGAAACCGGTGCGAAAGCAGGGGTTCACACCGCAGTCTCGGCCTGCTCCTCTGGATCCGAGGCGATCGCCCACGGCTGGCGACTCATCGCAGACGGCGAAGCCGACGTCGTCGTGGCGGGCGGACTCGAGGGCCCTATCGACGCGGTACCTATTGCGAGTTTCTCCGCGATGCGAGCAATGAGCACTCGGAACTCCGAACCCGAGCGCGCTTCACGCCCATTCGACAGAGACCGCGACGGATTCGTGTTCGGCGAAGCAGGGGCATTGCTCATCCTGGAAAGCGAGAGCCATGCACGAGCCCGTCGAGCACCGATCCACGCCCGAATTCTCGGTGCAGGAATCACGTCCGACGCCCACCACATCGTCGCACCAACGAACGACGGAGAGGGGGCCGCACGGGCCATGCGGAAAGCAATTCGTGTCGCCGGACTCACGGCCGCAGACATCGCCCACGTCAATGCACACGCGACCGCGACCTCGGTCGGCGATAGGTCCGAGGCCAATGCCATCACCGCCGTTACACCCCACGCCTCTGTGTACGCACCGAAATCAGCACTCGGGCACTCGATCGGAGCCGTGGGGGCGGTCGAAGCCGTCGTCACCGCGCTCACCGTGAAGCACGCAGTCGTGCCGCCGACACTCAATCTCGACAACGTCGACCCCGAGATCGAACTCGACATCGTCGCCGGTTCGGCGCGTGATCAGCGAATCGACTATGCGCTCAGCAATTCCATCGGATTCGGCGGCCACAACGTCACCCTCGCGATCGGCCACGCCTGACCACCCAGCCGAACGCGCGGGCGCATCCCGTCACGCCTCGACGAGCCCCGACGTTTCCAGAGCGCGGCGTGCGTACGCTCGCACGTCGGCGTCGTTGTCCTTCAGCGCGTCTCGCAGGTAGTCCGCAGCCTCGGGGTCGGAAGCCCAGGCACCCAAGGTGATCACCGCGGCCTTGCGGACGTCGAGGTGAGGATCCGACAGAGCCGCCGAGAGTGGCTCCACGGCGCTGCCACGATCCGCACCCGCCAGCCCGCGGGCAGCGCCCTGCCGGATCTGCCAGGCAGATTCCTTCAGGCCGGCGACTGCGAGTGGCACGTCACGATCATCACACCCCAAGCCTGCAAGCGCCGACAGAGCTGCAGCACGCACGAGCGGATCACGGTCGGACGCAAGGATACGAATCGAGTCGATACCGCCGACCCCGATGGTTGCCAGTCCGTATGCGACGGCGATTCGAACCTCACAATTCTCGTCGGTCGTACCCAATTCGACGTGCCTCCACGCGTCGAGCGACACGAGAGCGCGGACCGCCTCGATACGCACATGGTGGTCGGAGTCGGCGAGTGCGGTGCGATACAGCTCCTCGCCGCCGATGTGGAGGGCCCGGAGTAGATCGATCACGGTGGCCCGCACCACGGCATCGTCCGATCCCGCATATTCCGTCAGCGCGAGATCCGGTGGCAGCACCTCGACGAGCTCACGCAGACTTCCGGTCGCCGCACGCCTTACGACTACGTCCTGATCGCCCAACGCGCGCACCAGAACAGGAGCGAAGCCTTCGGGTGTTCCCTCTGTCAGGACTGCGACCGCTGTCGATCTGACCTGCGCATCGGAGTCTTCCAAGTAGGACCCCAGATCGTCCACGGTCGGCGAATCCAAAGCCAGAAGAGACACGATCCTGGGTGACGGCGGCGGTCCGGCCGGCTTCACGATCCGCGAACGCTCCACCTGCGGTGCGCGTCCACCGACGAGCTCGGGCTGCGAGACGGGGACGACGCTCTGATCCGCTGGAGGAAGGTCGTCGAGCCCCGGCACAGGCACGAAGTACGGCGCCACCGGGCGCTTCAGAAACTCCATCTGCCCATCCACGGTTCGCCTCAGGTTGAGGTGATATCCCCACTCCGAGTCGTCGCGCCCTTCGATGTCGGATCTCTCGTGGTAGAGCCCCCAGCGACTTTCGGTTCTTGTGAGCGAGCTGCGCGAAGCCGTTTCGGCGCAGTCACGGATGAAGGTGACCTCGGCGCACCGCATCAGTTCGTGCGGCGTCGTGGCTCCGATCCCTGCAATTTCGTCCGTCATGCGATCGAACGTCTCCACCGCGATCGACAGCTTCGTCGCCGTCTTCGGAGGTGCGACGTAGTCGTTCACGAACCGGCGAAGCTTGTACTCGACCTGCGGTTGCGGCGGACCGTCCGGATTGCGAAGTGGGCGGTAGATCAGCTCGTGCGCCGCGGCCAGTTGTTCAGTGGGAAGGTCTCCCGGAGCTGCCACCTCGGACAGAGTTCCGGAGGCGTGCGCACCGGCGAGGTCGCCGTACACGAACGCTCCGATCATGTAATTGTGTGGCACGCAGGCAAGGTCACCTGCCGCATAGAGTCCGGGGACCGTGGTCGCGCCGTTCTCGTCGACCCACACCCCCGACGCCGAATGCCCGCTGCACAACCCGATCTCCGAGATGTGCATCTCGATGTCATGAGTTCGGTAGTCGTGGCCTCGATTCGAGTGGAACGTTCCACGAGTCGGCCGCTCGGTGGTGTGCAGGATCGACTCGAGCGTGTCCAGAGTCTCCTCCGGTAGGTGGCTCACCTTCAGATAGATGGGGCCACGCGCGGACTCGATCTCGCTCTTTACTTCACTCATCATCTGACCGGACCAGTAGTCGGAATCGACGAAGCGCTCCCCTTCCGCATTCACCTGGTACCCGCCGAACGGATTCGCAACGTATGCGCAGGCCGGACCGTTGTAGTCCTTGATCAACGGATTGATCTGGAAGCACTCGATACCACTGAGTTCGGCACCGGCGTGGTACGCCATCGAGTATCCGTCGCCGGCGTTCGTCGGGTTCTCGTACGTCCCGTAGAGGTAGCCGGAGGCCGGCAGACCCAATCGGCCACATGGGCCGGTGGCCAGAATGACGGTCTTTGCGCCGACCGCGACGAACTCGCCCGTCCTGGTGTTCAATGCGGCGGCTCCGACTGCCCGCCCGCCGTCCACCAGCACCCGGACCGGCATCAATCGGTTCTCGATACGGATCTTCTCGCGCATCTTGCGCTGCCGCAGTACGCGATACAACGCCTTCTTGACGTCCTTTCCCTCCGGCATCGGAAGGACGTACGAACCCGACCGGTGAACGCGGCGCACTGCGTATTCGCCGTACTCGTCCTTCTCGAACTTCACCCCGTACTTCTCCAGGCGTTG
Organism: Rhodococcus huquni; assembly: GCF_055231055.1. Taxonomy (NCBI): domain Bacteria; kingdom Bacillati; phylum Actinomycetota; class Actinomycetes; order Mycobacteriales; family Nocardiaceae; genus Rhodococcus; species Rhodococcus huquni. Next base: position 315,471 of record NZ_JBUYWE010000001.1, on the reverse strand, counting down.
AACCATGGCGAATCCACGCGTGGCAGTCTGGTATACGGTGCGCTGGTTCACGATGCCGTCGTTCGCTCTCGTGATCTCGGCGACGTAGTCCTCCGGTTCGGCCTTCCCCGGAATGACAGCGTTGTTGACTCCGTCCATGCCCATTGCGAGCGCACCGGAATGCCGAACGTGAGCTTTCTCCAGCAGGAGAACGTTCGCGCCGTTCTCCGCCGCCGTCAGCGCCGCCATCGTTCCGGCTGTGCCACCGCCGATGACCAGCACGTCACAGTCGAGTCGAATCGTCTGGTCGAGTTCGGGAATGTCCATTATTTCTCCACTGAATTCGAATGGTCGAGTGCGCGAAGTACTTCGGCACGCGCCGACCTGTTTGCCGGATGGTCGACCAAGTCGCGATCACGTGGATGCGGAACATCGACCACCGTACGTAGCGGTTCTCCTGCCCTACCGAGGACGGCAATTCGATCGCCGATCAGCACGGCTTCGTCGACGTCGTGGGTGACGAACACGACCGTCGTCGGATGGGTTCGCCAGGTTTCGACCAACAGCCGTTGCATCACCGAACGCGTCTGGGTGTCGAGCGCACCGAAGGGTTCGCCCATCATCACCGCGCGAGGGGCGCCGACCAGTCCGCGAGCAAGCTGCACGCGTTGCCGCATTCCTCCCGAGAGGTTCTTGGGCAGGAAGTCGCCGAAACCGGTCAACCCGACTTCTTCGATCCAGCGATCTGCCGCGGCGCGTCGTCCCGTTCTCGGCGCTCCTCGCAGGGCAAGTGCGAGCTCGACGTTGGAACGGACTGTGCGCCAAGGCAACAGGGCGTTCTCCTGAAACACCACCGCACGGTCCCTGGATGTCGACGTCACGATCTCGTCGTCGGCGGTCACGCGCCCCGAGTCCGGAGTCAGCAGCCCCGCAAGTGCGCGCAGCACCGTCGACTTTCCGCAACCGGACGGACCCGTGAGCACCAGGATCTCCCCGGGCACCACGTTCAGCGACAGCGAATCGATCACCGGTTCACCGGTGTAGGACAGCGTCACGTCCGAAAGCTCCAACGACATTCCCAAGGTGGTGGCAGCGCCCGTCATCCGCGCTCTCCTCTCGGTAGCCAGCGTGTCGCACGCCGCCCCAGCAATTCGACGCTCGCCGACGTGACGAAGCCGAGAATTCCGATGGTGATCATTCCCAAGAAGACGCCGGGGTAGTCGACGATGGTGTACGCCTGCCAGGTTCGGTATCCGATACCGAGGCGGCCGGAGATCATCTCGGCGGAAATGACGCAGATCCAGGCCACACCGATACCGACGGAGAGCCCTCCGAACACGCCGGGCAGGATTCCAGGCAGCACCACTCGCAGCAGCACGTCCACGCGGCCGCCGCCCAAGGTACGAACCGAGTCCTCCCACAGAGTGGGCAGTGCTCGCACCGCGTGCCGTGTGCTCACCATGATCGGGAAGAACGCGGCGACGAAGGTGATGAAGACGATTCCCGCCTCGTCACTGGGAAACAGGAGGATCGCCACCGGCACCACGGCGATGGCCGGGATCGGCCGGGCCAGTTCGGTGAGCGGCCCCAGAATGTCGGCGAACACCTCGGAACGGCCGAGAGCGATTCCGACGGCAACCCCCGCCACGGTCGCGAGACCGAAACCGGTCAGGATCCGGATCAGCGACTGCGCGAGATCCAGATAGAAGAGATCGGACTGCAGTTGGGTGCCGAACGCGGACACCACCTCGGTGACAGTGGGCAGCGTGTCGAACCGCAGCCAGAGGCGTACATCGTTGGCGGTCAGCAACTGCCACAGTGCGATCGCGGCCACCACGGACGTCACGCGAATCGTTCTCGATCGCCACCTCGGCGCACCGCCTCGGACCACCCTTGTGGTCTTCACGTCCGGGGCGGGCCCGGTGACCGTTTCGATCCGGTCGATGGTCGTCATGGCCGCACCTCCTCGACTGCGCGGTCGTAGTCGACGACAGCACTACCTGGATGGGCTGTTCTGTACCTGGCCGCTGCGGCATCGGTGGTGAAGGGCAGAAAAGTCTCGCCGTCCCGAACCCACACCGCTTTGTCCGCGAACCATCTGGTTCCGAGTTCGGCGTCCGGGACGTACGCCGCGCGCACGTCGGCACCGCTCGCCTGCGCTTGTTTCACGGCACGCAGGAGGCACGTCGGATCAGCAGCCGGCTGGGTAGTGGTCGAACCGTCCATCCAGAGTTCGCCGGCAAGATTCGGGTCGGTGGCCGGCCTGTCACAGATCGGATCGACCCCTTCCACGACGGTGGGGTTCGCCGTCGTTGCGAGCGAACCTTCGTAGTCCGCGCCCTCCGACGCGAACGCGGCACGCAACGGCGCGTCGTCGACGAAACCGTCGACGTCCAGGTCAGCGAAATCTCCGATCGACTTCAGGTACGGCACATCGTTCTTCAGTGCGTCGACCAAGGCCGGTTTCAACGTCGTGTCGAACGACGTGCCGCCAGGCCCGTTGTAGAGATACACGACCTCCTGTGGCAACCCGCTGTCCTCCGCCACGATTCGTGAAGCCGCGAGCGGCTCGTCCTGAATGAATCGGGTCGCGTCGATCTGAGCGCGCAGGAATGCGTCGAGAACCTCGGGGTGGTCTTGCGAATACTGCTGTCTGGCGACCACACCGTGAAGCGTCGGGGTGTTCAGCTCGGCACCGTCGTACAGCAACTTCGCCTTGTCCTGGAAGACCAGCAGACCCGGCCAGGCGACGAATTGCGAGAGTGCCGAAACCTGCCCGGATTCGAGAGCAGACGAGCCGACCTGGGGTTGTTGGTTGAGTATCTCGACCCCACCGCTCGGGTCGATTCCCGCCCTGTCGAGCGCTTGGACGAGAGTCCCGTGCCCCGCGGAACCGACGCTGGCCGAGATCTTCCGGCCCTCCAGGTCCCGTAGATTCGTGGCCTGCGAATCAGGCGGCACGACCACCATGTTCAGAGCGCCTTTCGGGTTGTACCCGGTGACCGACACCAGGTCGGTCTTCGCGCCTGGATTCGCCTGTGTACGCGAGCCGTTGATCAGCATCGGGTAGTCGCCCATCGAGCCGATGTCGATCTTCTCGGCCACCATCTGGGCCGTGATCGGCGCCCCGGTGTCGTAGTCCTGCCACTCCACCGAATACTCGGTTCCGGTCCGCTTCGTGATCTCCTCGAGACGCTGCTCGAGGTATCCCTGTGCGCGAAGCAGCGTTCCAGCAGTCACGGTGTTGATCGTCTTCGACTGGTAACCCACCACCACTCGGACACCGGACTCGCCCGCAGTGGATTCCCCGAGCGAACATCCCCCGGCGACCAACGAGACGGCGGTGGTGATGCAGAGGAGAGAGAGTGAACGTTTCATGTCGGACTTTCCGGGAATCACTTGTCAGCGAAGGAGATAGGGCATGTTGACCGAGACGGCGCCGGTGGGACATCTGGCGGCGCAGGGGCCGCAGTACCAGCATTCGTCCACGTGCATGAACGCCTTGCCGTTGTCCGGGTTGATCGCCAGTGAATCGAGGGGACAGATTTCGACGCACAGAGTGCATCCCTCGATGCACAGAGATTCGTCGATCGTGACGGGTACGTCGGTTCGTTGGTTGACCTGTGCCATCAGATGCACTCCCATTCGGCGGTGTCAGGTTCTCTGCCGAGGCTCGTCCGCATCGTGATGCGGTCACCTCGCATGCGGATGTACTCGAGATCGACGGGCCGGCCGTCCTCGAGCCTGGTGAGTCGTTCCAGCAGAAGAAGCGCGGCCCCTTCCGGTGTTTCCAGGTTGGCGGCCGAATGCGCATCGGCATCCACTGCTTCGAGGGTGAGGTCCGCGCCGCCCAATCGCCCGCCACAGGCTTCTTCGATCAACGCGAAGACGTCGTTGGTCTCGAGATCCCGCTGAATCACCTGTGCCCCGATATCCGGAACCAGATAAGTCAGGTCCAAGCTCAACGGCAGATCACCCAGGTACCGCAACCGCTCGATGTAGACGACGGACTCCCCCGGTGCCAACTCGAGACGCCTGGCCACCGCCGGCGGCGGAGTGATCAGGGTGGCGGTACGGACTACGTTCCGGACCTCACCGTGACCCTTCAGTGTCTCCTTGAGACCGACCAGCGCGTCGAGTCCGTGATCGTACTTTCGCCGTGCCACCCGCGTTCCCACGCGCGGCCCACGAGCGATCAGGCCCTCGTTCTTGAGTTGGGCGAGACCGTCACGGACTGCATTGCGTGAGACTCCGAACTCGGATGCGAGCACAGACTCCACAGGCAGACCACGGTCCCCATAGGGGTCGGCGTGAATCTGCTGGCGAAGCAGGTCCGCGAACCGCCGGGCGTCGTCTGCGCGTGATCGACGTATGCCCGTACCCGCGGAGGGCAAATGGGATACCTCCAGGGCCACTGCATGACCTCCTTCGGAAAGCTGGTGTGAGCTGGACGAAGAGTTACGCTAATGCCGATCGGGCACCTCGAATCACGAGCGAAGTGCCCGGCCCTCCACCTCGTTCGAATAGGCCACCGGCCAACGTCCGGGCCCTTCCGTGAACTGCGGAGACGCCGACGAATTGCCGGAATGCGCCACCTACGCCGTCCGCTGCCTATTCGATTCACGCTGATTCCAAATCGGGGCCGACGCCGCCATGGACACGACACCCTAGGTTAGGCTCACCTTCAACCAGTTTCGGTTTTCGAAGGAGTCGCGCATGACCACATCGTCGACAAGACGCACCGCCGCCATCGCCATCGCTGCGGCGACACTGTTGGCGGGCTGCTCTTCGGGGGGCGACTCGGATTCCGGCACCGGATCGCAGGGCGGCGGATTTCCGGTCACCATCGAGAACACATTCGGCGAGACGACCATCGAATCTGCGCCGGAACGAATCGCCACGCTCGGCTGGAACGCTCAGGACGTCGTGTACGCACTCGGTGAAACTCCGGTCGGCATGCCCCGATACACCTACGGTGCCGACGACAACGGAGTGATGCCTTGGGCGGCGGACCGATTCGATCCCGAATCAACGACCCTCCTCGATGCCGAGACCTCGGTGCCCGTCGAACAGGTCGCGGGGCTCGCACCGGATGTGGTGCTGGCACCGTACGAAGGATTCGACCAGAACACCTACAACCAACTCTCGGCCTTCGCGCCCACTGTCGCCTACCCGGACAAGGCTTGGCAGACGACGTGGCAAGACCAGACCACGCTCGTCGGGAAGGCTCTCGGAAAGAGCGACGAGGCCGACCAACTCGTCGCCGATCTCACCCAGCAGCTCACCGACACCGGCGCAGCACATCCCGAGTTCGCAGGCAAGACGATCTCGGTGGTGAGCATTCTTCCCGATACCGGTTCCGTGAGCGTCTACATGCCGACGGACCCTCGGGTGCAGACGCTGACGGAACTCGGTTTCGTGAACGCCCCCGGGGTGGAGAAGCTGGCAGAAGACTCCGACGGGAAGTTCTTCACCGACATCTCCGTCGAGAACATCGCAGATGTCGATGCGGACGTAGTGGTTGCTTTCGTGCCGGACGACGAAACTCTTTCGTCGAATCCCGCATACGCGAACCTCGGAGCGCTCGGACGCGGCACCGTGGTGCCGCTGTCCGATACGAAGGTCGTGGCGGGACTGAGCCAGGCCAGCGTTCTCTCGACGCCCTGGGTGCTGGACAAGATCACTCCGCAACTGTCCGAGGCAGCGAACAAGGCGGGCGCCTGACGTAGACGCCGTGTCGGTCGACGAATTCACGAAAGCCGAGCCGGTTCGGGCGTAACGTCCGGAAGTGATGCGATCTCGGATCATCAGGCACAGTCGTCGCACACGGAGGCAAGAATGACCTACAGCGGGTCACGAGAACTCGGTTCCAATTCGTCGAACGCCGATGCGGCGCACGCGGTCCTGTTCGCAGCCACCGCTGCGCTGGGTGGTTTCCTCTTCGGATACGACACCGCGGTGATCAACGGAGCGGTCGGCGCGATTCGTGACCGATACGACATCGGGGCCGGCGCAACAGGACTCGCGGTGTCGCTCACGCTGATCGGCGCTGCCGTCGGCGCCTGGCTCGCGGGTCGTCTCGCAGACAAACTCGGCCGCATCCGCGTCATGCAGCTCGCCGCAGTCCTCTTCATCATCGGTTCGCTCGGTTCCGCCTTTCCGTTCGGCATCGTCGACCTGACGCTCTGGCGAGCGGTCGGCGGTATCGCCGTCGGTCTGGCGTCGGTGATCGCCCCCGCCTACATCGCGGAGATCTCGCCGGCCGCGATGCGGGGGCGACTCGGATCCATGTACCAGCTCGCCATCGTCATGGGAATCGCGATCTCGCAACTCGTGAACTACGCCCTTTCTTCGGCGGCAGGCGGCGCCGGGAACAACTTGCTCGGGATCGCGGCATGGCAGTGGATGTTGGCGGTCGCTGCCGTACCCGCCCTTCTCTACCTGCTCATGACACTGACGATCCCCGAGTCACCGCGTTTCCTCGTCGCCAACGGCAAGGTGAAGGAAGCGCGCCGCATCATCGAGGACCTCGAAGGCGGCTCCGACGAGGTCGTGACGAAGCGGATGGAAGAGATCAGAGCGTCGCTGGGCGAGGACCGCGCACGCCCGAGTGTGAAATCGTTGTTCTCGAAGAAGCTCGGGGTCGGGCCGCTGGTTCTGATCGGAATCGGACTGGCGGCACTTCAGCAATTCGTCGGCATCAACGTGATCTTCTACTACTCCAGCACGCTGTGGCAGGCAGTCGGCTTCGGCGAGGATCGGTCGCTGTTGATCAGCGTGGTCAGTGCGCTCGTCAACATCGTGGGTACGTTCGTGGCGATCGCAGTCATCGACCGGATCGGACGCAGACCGCTACTGCTGACCGGCTCGATCGGTATGGCTCTCTCGTTGGGTACAGCCGCCGTCTGCTTCCACTCCGCGGAGATCACGAGAAACGCCGAGGGCGAGTCGGTTGCCACGCTGTCCGACACCAATGGAACCATCGCACTGATCGCCGCGAATGCGTTCGTCTTCTTCTTCGCGCTGTCCTGGGGTCCCGTGGTGTGGGTCCTGATCAGCGAGTTGTTCCCCAACCGAATTCGCGCCGTCGCGGTCGGACTTGCGACGGCGGCGAACTGGGTGTCGAACTTCATCGTGTCCGCTACGTTCCCGTCGCTCGCCGACTGGAACCTGTCCCTCACCTACGGCATCTACGCGGCGATGGCCCTGTTGTCGACCGCTTTCGTCCTCAGGTTCGTCAAGGAGACACGGGGCCGCACACTCGAAGAAGCGGGCTGATCAGCGCTCGGACTTCTCGACGTCGTCCGTGTGCTCGACCACCGATGTGTCGCGCGCACCGAGCCCCGCGACCCATCCCGTGATCTGACGGGCCACATCCTGAGCCGTGAGGCCGAGTTCCGCATGGATCTCGGACCGCGAGGCGTGATCGAGGAATCGCTGGGGAACGCCGAGATCGCGGCACGGTACATCGACTCCGGCTCCGCGCAATGCTGCCGAGACCGTGGAGCCGACACCGCCGTGCAGACCGCTGTCCTCGACGGTGACCACCATCGAGAAGCCGCGCCCGTACTCGACCACGGATTCTGCGACCGGGAACACCCATCGCGGATCGACGACCGCAGCCCGAATTCCCTGTTGTTCGAGGCGATCCGCCGCGGTGAGCGCCAATTCCGCGAACGCACCGACCGAGACGATGAGTACATCACCCTCACCGCCCGCCGGCTCGCGAAGGACGTCGACGCCACCCCCGAGGCGGCGCACCGCCGGGATGTCCTCACACACGGCACCCTTCGGGTAGCGGAGTGCGGTGGGTCCGTCGGACACAGCGAGAGCCTCGTCCAGTTCTTCACGCAACGTCGCGGCATCACGAGGAGCCGCAACTCGCATACCGGGAACGATCCCGAGCAACGAGAGGTCCCACATGCCGTTGTGACTCGCGCCGTCCGAGCCCGTGACACCGGCCCGGTCGAGAACGAGGGTGACCGGCAGATCCAGCAACGCCACATCCATCAAGAGCTGATCGAACGCGCGGTTCAGAAATGTCGAATAGATCGCCACGACCGGGTGCAACCCACCGAGTGCCAGTCCGGCAGCGGAGGTCATTGCATGCTGCTCGGCTATACCCACGTCGTAGAGGCGGTCGGGGAACTTCTCACCGAAGGCCGCGAGGCCGGTGGGTCCGGGCATCGCCGCGGTGATCGCGACGACGTCCTTGCGTTCGGCGGCCTGCTCGATCAGCTCGGTCGTGAACACCGACGTCCAGTCCGGAACCGAGACGGTGGTCGCTTTTCCGGTGAGAGGATCGATCACACCGGTGGCATGCATCTGATCGGCCACGTGATTCTCGGCGGGCGCGTACCCCATGCCCTTGCGGGTCACCGCATGCACGATCACGGGACCACCGAAGGACTTCGCCCGCTGCAAGGCCGCTTCCATCGCGGCCTCGTCGTGACCGTCGACCGGGCCCAGATATTTGATACCGAGGTCGGTGAACATCACCTGGGGGATCACCGCGTCTTTCAGGCCCGCCTTCATGCCGTGCAGCACCGAGTACGCCGCGCGACCGACCCATGGCAGCTTCTTGACGATGCGTCGGCCGTTGTCGAGCACCCGCTCGTAGCCGGGTTGCATCCGCAGAGCCGCCAGGTGATCTGCCAAGCCACCGATGGTGGGCGCGTAGGAGCGGCCGTTGTCGTTGACCACGATCACCACCGAACGATCACGTCCGGCAGCAATGTTGTTGAGCGCTTCCCAGCACATTCCACCGGTGAGGGCGCCGTCGCCCACGACGGCAACCACGTGCCTGCTCTGGCCGGTCAGTTCGAAGGCCTTGGCCAACCCGTCCGCGTAGGACAAGGCGGCCGAAGCGTGTGAGGACTCGACCCAGTCGTGCTCGCTCTCGGCCCGGCACGGGTACCCGGACAAGCCGCCCCGCTTTCGCAGCGAGTCGAACTCGTCCTTGCGTCCGGTGACGATCTTGTGGACGTACGCCTGGTGACCCGTGTCGAAGATGACCGGATCGTTCGGCGAATCGAACACACGATGCACAGCCAGGGTCAACTCGACGACGCCCAAGTTGGGCCCCAGGTGCCCACCCGTCGCCGAGACCTTGTGCACGAGAAACTCGCGGATCTCGCCCGCGAGCTCTTTCATTTCCACCGGACTCAGGTGCCGCAAATCGTCAGGCGTCTGGACTCGGGCAAGAACACCCAACGAGATCGCTCCCTCCGTGCTTTCGGAAATACCGTGCATTCGGACAAAACCGTCCAATCGAACTATCGGTGCGGTTTCGAGGTGAACCGACCCGAACCAGTCTACGGAGCGATTCGATCAGTCGTCACACCGTATGCGAATCGACACGTCGACCGAAGGTGGTAAGCCCTCGTGCCAACGTCCGTACCACTACCGTTGACGCATGGCCGATGTGGTGGACTCGCTCATCCGCAAAGTGTTCGAGATGACACGACACGACGAAGGCGGCCACGTAGCCGACTACATACCGGAACTGGCTGCAGTGGTGCCGGACTCCTTCGGCGTCTGTCTGGCCACCGTGGACGGCTACGTCTACGAAGTCGGTGACACCCGCCGACCATTCACCGTCCAGTCGATCTCGAAGCCGTTCACCTACGCCCTCGCCCTCCAGGATCGCGGTATCGCGGCGGTCACGGAGAAGATCGACGTGGAGCCGTCGGGAGAACCGTTCAACGAGATCAGTCTCGATCCCAACACCGAACGGCCACGCAACCCGATGATCAATGCCGGCGCGATCACCGCGGCATCCCTGATCGAGGGGCCGGATGTCGCCGCGAAGTTCGACAGAATCCGCGCCGCCTACTCTCGATACGCGGGCCGGGAGCTCGACTTCAACCGGCCTGTGTACGAATCCGAAGCACGGACCGGTCATCGCAACCGAGCGATCGGCCACATGCTGCGCTCGTTCGACATCATCACCGACGATCCCGACGACGTGGTCGATCTGTACTTCCGACAGTGTTCTCTCGACGTGACCTGCCGCGATCTCGGTCTCATGGCTGCGACACTCGCGAACAACGGCCTCCACCCAGTGACCGGCGAATCGGCGCTCGCACCGGACCTGGTCGAGCATGTGCTGAGCGTGATGACCACCTGCGGAATGTACGACTCCGCCGGCGAATGGATCACCGATGTGGGGCTCCCCGCGAAGAGCGGGGTCGGCGGCGGAATTCTGGCGGTTCTCCCGGGTCAGATCGGCGTCTCCGTCTTCTCCCCGCGCCTCGACGAACACGGAAACAGTGTTCGCGGTGTCGCCGCGTGCGAAGCGCTCTCCAAGGAGCTCGAACTCCACTTCCTTCACGTCCCGAGAGCAGCGCGCGCCGCGGTCCGCGCCCGCTACAGCGTCTCCGACGCTCCTTCCCGCATGCGCCGAACGGCGACCGAGCGCGCAGTCCTGGACGACGTCGGAAAGAAGAGCCGCGTCTACGAGTTGCACGGCGATCTGCTGTTCGCGGGCGCCGAGACCGCCGTCCGCGAGATCGGTCACATCGAAGACGGCGTCGAAGCCGTAGTCGTCGACGTCCGCAAGGTTGACGACGTCAGCGAAGTAGCGCGGCGCATGATCGGCCTGTTGCGAGAGGAACTGTCGGCGCACGACTGTGCCGTGGCGCTCGTGGACCCCACCGGTCTACTCGGCAATCTGCAGTCCGATCTGTCCGGGCGCCAGGGCCGAGTGTTCGTCGACCTCGACTCGGCGTTGCAATGGTGCGAGGACGTGCTTCTCGAAACTCATTGCACCACTTTTCGTTCCGATCCCGTGATCGAGCTACGAGACCACCCCGTCCTCGACGGGCTGGACGAGGAACAGTTCGGCAGGATCACTCACGATCTGGAGATCCGCCACTTCGATCGGAACGAGTACATAGTCCGGCGCGGGGATTCGGCATCCGGGCTGTTCCTTCTCCTCGGCGGCCGGGTGAGTTCCACGATGGCAGACGGAACCGGGACGACTCACCGCATCATGACCCTCTCGGCTGGGATGACGTTCGGCGAGATGACCATGTTTCTCGGAACTCGCTTTCTCAACGATTTTCGCGCCGACACGCCGGTTACCGCAGCGGTCCTCTCCTATGACAGCTACACAGCCCTCGCAGCACGAGAGCCGGATCTCAAGCTGGCCCTCGTCGAGCGGATCGCCGCGGGCGCCTACGAGCAGGTGGAACAGACCATGCGCAGTCTCATGCAGGCCGGAGACGTGGGTCGTACCCGCTGAGCTCGGATCACGGAGCAATGGACAAAACAATTGCCCGTACCGGGAAAATCGGACATTCTTGTACGGCATCAATCCGACCGATCGGAAGCAGGCCCATGCGTTCAGACGCAGAACTGGCGATACGCACCAACAAACTGGTCAAACGATTCGGCGACAATCTCGCCGTCGACGGTCTCGACCTCGACGTTCCGAGAGGCGGGGTCTACGGGGTCCTCGGGCCGAACGGCGCCGGCAAGACGACTGCAATCCGCATGCTGGCCACCCTCCTACCGCCGGACGGTGGGAGCGCGACAGTGTTGGGCCACGACGTCGCGTCCGATCCCGATGCCGTGCGCAGCAAAGTCTCGCTGACGGGGCAGTTCGCGTCGCTCGACGAGGATCTGACCGGTTCGGAGAACTTGCTGCTGCTCGGGCGTCTCTACGGCTACTCGCGCGGGGCGGCCCGGTCCCGTTCGGACCAACTCTTGTCCGCCTTCGGCCTCGAGGAGGCCGGTGGCCGTCAGGTCAAGAACTACTCCGGCGGGATGCGGCGACGCCTCGACATCGCGGCGAGCATCATCGTCACACCGGAACTGATCTTCCTCGACGAGCCGACGACCGGACTCGATCCACGTAGCCGAAATCAGGTGTGGGAGATCGTCCGATCACTGGTGGCGGGCGGGACCACCGTTCTCCTGACGACGCAGTACCTCGACGAGGCAGACCAACTGGCCGACCGCGTCGCCGTGATCGACCGAGGACGAGTGATCGCGGAGGGCACCACGGGCGAACTGAAGGCCTCGGTCGGGTCGGGCTCGCTGCACGTCCGGGTCGCCGATGTTGCCACCCGCACTCAGGCGGCGGTCCTGCTCCGGCAGGTCCTCGACGTTCCAGTCGAGGAGGAATCCGATCCTGCGGCACTCACCGCTCGTATCGACGACACGAAGCGTGTCGCTCGGGCACTGCCGGCACTCGACGAGGCCGGGATCACCGTCAGCACATTCGCATTGGGCCAGCCCAGCCTCGACGAAGTATTTCTCTCGTTGACCGGGCGACACTCCGAGGAGAACTGATCATGACCTCGACAACCGAGAGACAGCAAGGCTCGAAGCCCGCCGTCGCCGATGTCCTCCACATGCCCGGGCCCCGTCCGAGCAGGCCTTCCGCGCTGTCCACATCCCTGTCGTTCGGGTGGCGTGCGCTGCTCAAGATCAAGCACGTCCCCGAGCAGTTGTTCGACGTGACCATGTTCCCGATCATGTTCACCCTGATGTTCACGTATCTCTTCGGAGGCGCGCTCGCAGGGTCCACGAGCGCATACATCCAGTTCCTGTTGCCGGGGATTCTGGTGCAGACCGTCGTGATGATCACGATGTACACCGGCCTCACGCTCAACAAGGACATCGAGAAAGGCGTGTTCGACCGCTTCCGGTCGCTTCCGATCTGGCGACCTTCGCCGCTGGTCGGTGCTCTCATCGGGGACTTGGCTCGCTACACCCTCGCCTCGGTGATCGTGCTGATCCTCGGACTGGTCCTGGGATTTCGGCCGTCGGGAGGACCCATCGGCGTGATCGTCTCGGTCGCCCTTCTGCTGCTGTTCTCGTTCAGCCTCTCGTGGGTGTGGACGATGTTCGCGATGCTGATGCGCACCGAGCAGGCCGTGATGGGTGTCTCGATGTTCATCTTGTTCCCACTGACCTTCGCCAGCAACATCTTCGTCGACCCCGAAACGATGCCGGGATGGCTGCAGGCCTTTGTGGCTGTCAATCCGATCAGCAACCTGGTCACCACGATTCGCGGGTTGATGGACGGTGTCGTCGATTCCGGCCAGCTGACGCTCGTGCTGGTGTGGTGCGCAGGTTTCATCGTGATCTTCGGGCCCCTGACGATGCGTCTGTACAACCGGAAAACCTGACGAGCGGACGCAAAAGGCGGGCAACGACTTCTGTCGTTGCCCGCCTCTCGTGCTTCCGGTCGATACCGCTAGCGGACCGAGAGATCTTCCGACTCGGAGTCGACCTCGACCTCGGGCTCGCGCTCGATGTCGATCGTCTTCCGCAACGGCCTGTTCGGAATCAGGATCACTGCGACGAGGGTGACCACCGCGGCAATGGCTGCGGCAAGGAAGATGCGTCCGGTGGCGTCACCGTACGCGAACCTCACTACCTCGGCGACGGGGCCGGGCAGTGCCTTCAAGTCGAGGTTGCCGCCGCCCGCGCTGGCCTGGCTCGGATCGATCCCGATCTTCGCGAAACCCTCGGCGGACAGATCCGAGACGCGGGTCGCGAGAATGGAGCCCAGGACGGACACACCGATCGCACCGCCGAACGTGCGGAAGAAGGCGACCACACTGCTGGCTGCGCCGATGTCGGACACGCTGACCGTGTTCTGTACTGCCAGAACGAGGTTCTGCATCAACATGCCGGTGCCGAGACCGACGATCGCGATGAACACTCCGACGACTGCCAGGTTCGTGGCGTGGTCGATCGTGGAGAGCAGGCCGAATCCGCCGAGCAACAACACCGCACCCGCGATGATGTACGGCTTCCACTGACCGTACTTCGAGATCAGCTGACCCGAGACCACCGATGCCACCAGCATGCCGGCCACCATCGGGATGGTGAGCAGACCTGCAGCGGTCGGGGTGTGTCCACGAGCAGTCTGGAAGTACTGCGTAAGGAACGTGGTGGCGCCGAACAAGCCGATACCCACGGAGATCGAGGCGATGATCGCGAGCCCTGTGGTGCGCTCCGTGACGATCTTCAGGGGCATGATCGGTGCTTTCGCCTTCGCCTCGACCACAACGGTGAGGATCAGCAGCAGCACGCCTGCCCCGACGTACATCACTGTTTCCTTGGACGCCCATCCGTAGTAGCCGGCCTTGCCCGCGAAGGACACCCAGATCAGGAGGATGCTGACACCTGCGGTGAGCAGGAGGGCACCCAACCAGTCGATGGACACGTCCTTCTTGCGAACGGTGGGCAGGTGCAGCGTGCGCTGCAGCAGGAACAGAGCGATGACGGCGAGCGGAACACACACGTAGAAGCACCAACGCCAGCCGAGCGGGCTGTCGACGATGATTCCGCCGAGGATGGGTCCACCGGACATCGACACGGCCATCGCCGCGCCCATGTAGCCCTGGTAACGGCCACGGTCACGAGGCGGAATGATGCTGCCGATGATCGCCACGACGAGCGCGGTCAGACCACCCATACCGATGCCCTGCACGACGCGTGCCGCCAGCAGGAGCGGGACGTTGTGCGCGAGTCCGGCGATGACCGAACCGACGACGAAAATGACGATTGCTGTCTGAACCAGGACCTTCTTGTTGAAAAGGTCGGCCAGCTTGCCCCAGATCGGGGTGGACGCGGCGTTCGCCAGCAGCGCGCTGGTGATGATCCACGCGTACTGAGTCTGAGTCCCGTGGAGATCGCCGATGATCGTCGGCAGCGCCGTGGCGACGATCGTGGTGCTCAGTAGCGCCGTGAAAAGGGCTGCGATCAAGCCCGTCAACGCTTCGAGGATCTCGCGGTGGGTCATGGCGACGTTCGTGTCCCCGACCTCCGCTGCCCCGTTGGGCTCTTGCCCTGTGGACACTGACATAAGTTCTTATCTCCCGAGATCTGTATAAGTTGCGAGTTCGCGCTGGTGGTGCACCGCGCAAAACGTTGTATTGAGTCGATTCACCGAATCGACCGCTGCATCTGCCTCTTCTTGAGACCAGCCCTCGAGCATTTCTCGTAGACGTCGTGCGCGCCGCTCCTTGGTGATGCGCAGAACTTCCATCCCCGATGCCGATACGCGCACTCGTGACGCGCGTCTGTCTTCGGGATCTGTTTCACGGATGACGTACCCGCCGTCCACCAGATCGGAAACCTGCCGACTGAGCGACGACTGACTGACGAACAGATCGGATGCCAACTCGTTCTGCCGGCACTCCCCCCGGCCGGCAAGGACGAAGAGAACTCCGAGCATTGCGGTCGGCAAGACGGCATCAGCCTCGTTGGCGAACAAGTTCCGAAGGGAACGCCCGAGCAGAAACACCGCGTCGACGAGGGCTTGGGTCGTATCTGGCTGAACGGACAACTGCGACTCCCGACACGAATTCAAGTACTTGCAGCAAGCAACTATACACATAGTTGCATTCGCTAAGCAATAGATTCACATTTCGGACAAGTACGCCTCGACCAGCGGTTCGAGCGGACGAAGATCAGCGGGTGAGCAACGCCACACACTCGACGTGATGCGTGAGAGGGAAGGCATCGAACGCCCGGATTTCCTCCACCCGATATCCGGACTCTCGATAAAGACCGAGGTCTCGGGCGAACGAGGCGGGGTCACACCCGACGTGGATCACTCTGGTCGCCTGCGCCCGTGCGACCGACTCCACCACGGCGCGGCCCGCGCCTGCGCGCGGTGGATCCAGCACCACCACTCGCGGTCGCTGCGTCAGGCTCCCGATCTGCTGCTCCACTCGACCTTCGTGCATCGCGATCTGCGCTCGATCCGCCAATGCAGCACGCCCGTCTGCTACGGCTTGCTGCGAGAACTCGACCGAGTCGACCGTGCCGTCGCTACCCACCCCATCGGCGAGCACCGAGGCGAACACCCCCACTCCCCCGTACAGATCCCACGCTGCCGATCCGGTCGGCGATTGCGCCCATTCGGATACGACCGCTCCATAGGTACTCGCGGCAGTGCGGTGGGCCTGCCAGAAACCGGTTGCCGACAACGTCCAGGTTCGATCGCCCACGCGTTCGACTGCGCGCCCACTTCCGGAAACTACGCGCTCCGGCCGCCGCGCGCCGCGTGCCGCACGACGAGCCATCGCTCCGCGCCGGCCCGGACGTGTCCGGCCCGTCTTCGAATCTCGAGGTGGCGCAATCTCCACCAGGTGTCGAACCCCATCCGAGTCGAGCGTCACCTGCACCTCGGCAGCCGGGCGAAAACGCATTTCCCCCACGCCCTCGTACGCCGCCGACGGCATCTGCGGACAGACGAGGTCGGTCACGATTTCTGCACTTCGATACCGGTGAAAGCCCGCCCGGCCATCCCCATCCACCGCAAGTCGCACCCGGGTGCGCCATCCGGCCCCACCGGCGGTCTCGGGCAACTCCTCCACCGTGACGGTACGTTCGATACCGGCGATCCGCCCGAGGAGTTCTCCTACGACGGCGGACTTCATTTCACGCTGCGCAGGCAGCGAAGCATGCGAATAGTCGCAGCACCCCGAACCCCCTGGACCCGAGATCGGACACAGTGGATCCACCCGATCACTCGAACCATCGACGATTTCTATTGCGTCCGCACGACAGAACGAACCGCCGCGGTCCTCGGTCACCCGGGCGAGCACGCGCTCGCCCGGCAGACCGTGACGGACGAACACCACCCTTCCCTCGTGCCTGCCGACAACGAATCCCCCGTGTCCGGGTTTCCCGAGATCGATCTCGAAGGTGCGGTCCAACCAGTTCTCGCTCAACTCGATTCGCCTGTTCACTTGTCCTGCGCGTCGTAACCCCGGCGGATGGAACCCGCCGTGTGGTCGACAGTGAGCGGTTTCGTCTTCTCCGACGAACTCAGCTGCCACGGAACGCTCGTCACCATCACTCCCGGCTGGAACAGAAGCCGACTCTTGAGACGGAGAGCACTCTGATTGTGCAAAATCTGTTCCCACCAGTGGCCGACGACGTACTCCGGAATGAACACCGTCACGACGTCCCGTGGAGAATCTCGACGCACGCGCCGGACGTAGTCCAGCACGGGTTTCGTGATCTCGCGATACGGCGATTCCACGACCTTCAGTGGAACCGTCACATCACTCTTCTCCCACGCCCGCACCAATTTTCGGGTGTCGGGCTCGTCGACGTTGACGGTGATCGCCTCCAACGTGTCCGGACGCGTCGCCCGGGCGTACGCGAGCGCTCTCATGGTCGGCATGTGCAGTTTCGAGACGAGCACGATGGAGTGGGTGCGACTCGGCAGCACACCGTCCCACTCCTGCTCCTCGAGTTCCGTCGCGACGCTGTCGTAGTGCTTCCGGATCATCCTCATCACCACGAAGATCGCGACCATCGCAACTATGGCGATCCAGGCACCGGCCGCGAACTTCGTCAGGAGAACGATGATCAGAACTGCGGCCGTCATCCCGAGACCGATCGAGTTGATGATGCGCGAGCGAGTCATGTGACGGCGCTCAGCCTCGTCGGTCTCCGACTTCAGATGACGCGTCCAGTGCCTGATCATGCCCGTCTGACTGAGGACGAACGACACGAACACACCCACGATGTAGAGCTGGATCAGCTTCGTGACCTCGGCTTCGAAGATCACCACGAACACGATCGCCGCACCGGACAGAAAGAGGATTCCGTTGCTGAAGGCCAGCCGATCCCCGCGGGTGTGGAGTTGCCGAGGAAGGAACCGGTCTTGCGCCAGAACCGATGCCAGGACCGGAAAGCCGTTGAACGCGGTGTTCGCGGCGAGCACGAGAATCAGCGCCGTCACCGTCGCGATGAAATAGAACCCCACCGGGAAACCGCTGAAAACCGTCTCCGCCAACTGCGCGATCAGGGTCTTCTGGTGGTAGCCCTCCGGAGCATTGGTGAGTTGAGTAGCCGGATCGTGCGCGTACACGATCCCCACCTTCTGCGAAAGAATGATGATCCCCATCAGCAGGACTATGGCGATTCCACCGAGCATCAACAACGTCGATGCCGCGTTCTTCGACTTGGGTTTGCGGAATGCGGGGACGCCGTTGCTGATCGCCTCGACGCCTGTCAGTGCCGCGCAACCGGACGAGAAGGCCCGCGCGATCAGAAAGGCGAAGGCGACGCCGTACAGATGCGAATCCTCGGCCTTCAAATCGAAACCGGCGGATTCCGCCTGCAGATCGTCGCCCTCGACGTAGATCCGGAACAGACCCCAGACCAACATCACCGCCATGCCGCCGATGAACGCATACGTCGGTGCGGCAAAGGCCGCTCCCGATTCTCTGATCCCTCGAAGATTGACCGCGGTGAGCAGCACGATCGCCGCCACCGCGAACAAGACTTTGTGATGTGCCACGAACGGGATGGCCGAACCGATGTTGGAGGCAGCCGACGAAATCGACACAGCAACCGTCAGCACATAGTCGACCATCAGCGCGCTGCCGACCGTCAGACCTGCGTTCTGACCCAGGTTGACCGTGGCGACCTCGTAGTCGCCGCCGCCGGAGGGGTACGCGTGCACATTCTGTCGATAACTCGCAACGACCACCAGCATCACGGCCGCAACCGCCAACCCGATCCACGGTGTATAGGCGAATGCCGAGATGCCCGCCACAGACAGAACGAGGAAGATCTCCTCCGGCGCGTAGGCCACCGAAGACATGGCGTCGGAGGCGAACACCGGGAGGGCGATTCGCTTCGGGAGGAGGGTGTGCCCGAGCGTGTCGCTCCGGAACGGCCTGCCCAGTAGTAACCGCTTCGCTGCGGTCGAGAGCTTTGACACCGCCAAAGCGTATCCCTCCGCCACGCAGATGACTCGCCGCCCGACCAAGTGTCCGAATTGCGGTCCGACCTTGCTTGTTCTTTCCGTCAGGACCGGTACCGTTCCATCGGGACGATCGACGTCAGGAACGGAGTGCACACGTGTACGTGGTCATCATGGGATGCGGTCGAGTGGGCGCATCGCTCGCGAACTCGCTGACCCGCATCGGGCACGAGGTCGCGGTCATCGACCGAGACTCGAGCGCGTTCCTCCGCCTCGACTCCGATTTCTCGGGAACGACGGTCGTGGGCATGGGATTCGACCGCGACGTCCTCGTGAAGGCAGGAATCGAACGCGCAGAGGCATTCGCGGCGATCTCGTCGGGCGACAACTCGAACATCATCGCGGCCAGGGTGGCGCGGGAGACATTCGGCGTCGAACGCGTCGTGGCCCGCATCTACGACGCCAAGAGAGCCGCGGTCTACGAACGCCTCGGGATTCCCACCGTCGCAACGGTCCCCTGGTCCACCGATCGTTTCCTGCACACCTTGACTCGCGACAGCCAGACCGCGAAGTGGCGCGACCCGTCCGGCACCGTGGCGGTAGCCGAACTGGTGCTCCACGAGGATTGGGCCGGCAAGTCCGTCATCGCCTTGGAGGCGGCCACGAGTTCACGCGTCGCCTTCATCATCCGGTTCGGCGGCGGCGTACTTCCCGATCGCAAGACGATCATTCAGGCCGACGATCAGGTGTATATCGCAGCCGTGTCCGGGACAGTTGCCGAAGCCGTCGCACTGGCCGGCAATCCCCCGCCGTCCGACGACTGAACCTTCCACACATGATCTCCCACACACCAGCGTTCAGAGCACACGATTACCCGAGGGGAACAGTCCGATGAGAGTTGCAATCGCCGGAGCGGGAGCCGTCGGCCGATCCATCGCCCGGGAGCTCCTTCGTAGCGAACACGAAGTGATGCTGATCGAACGCAAACTCGAACACGTCGAGCAGGACTCGGTGCCCGAGGCGGTATGGGTCCACGCCGACGCGTGCGAACTCAGCAATCTCGAAACCGCCGAACTGCAGACGTACGAAGTCGTCATCGCAGCCACCGGCGACGACAAGGCCAATCTCGTCCTGAGCCTGCTCGCCAAGACCGAGTTCGGCGTCCGACGTGTCGTCGCGCGCGTCAACGATCCACGCAACGAGTGGCTCTTCGACGACTCCTGGGGCGTGGACGTCGCAGTCTCCACCCCTCGAATGCTGGCATCTCTGGTCGAAGAAGCAGTATCGGTCGGCGATCTCGTCCGGTTGATGACGTTCCGTCAGGGTCAGGCGAACCTGGTCGAGGTGACGCTGCCCGACACGACAGCGCTCGCAGGCAAACCGGTCCGCAAGCTACGTCTGCCGCGCGATGTCGCACTCGTCACGATCTTGCGGGGCGGTCGCGTCATCGTGCCGCAACAGGACGATCCCCTCGAAGGTGGCGACGAACTGCTGTTCGTCGCGTCGGTGGAGGTCGAGGACGAGCTACGCGCCGCCGTCGGACTTTCCTGACAGGTTCTCGGCTTCTTCCTCGTCCGAATTGTCGTCGACCGTCTCCGAGACGGGTGTGTTGTGCGCGACGATTCGGTCCGCACGACGCACGGCCCAGATGGTGACCACGAAAGCCAGACCGGCCAGCGGCCATCCCATCGCGATACGTGCAACTGCCAGCCACCCGGTCTGATCCGAGTCGTAGAGCTGCGATTGAACCAGGTAGCGGGCACCGAACACCAAAGCCCACGCTGCCGTTGCGATGTCGTAGGCCCGTACTGCACCGCGATGCTCTCGCCACGCGTTGCCATGACCGTTCAGAAAGCCCCAGATGAGGCCGACGAGGGGCCAGCGAACGGCGACAGAGATCAGGAACGCCGCACCGTACGCAAGGCTCATGTAGATCCCGTACAGGAAGTACCCCTTCGCATCACCGGTGCGGTATGCGATGAACGCCGAGATGCCGACACCGAAGAAGCCCGAGATCGCGGGCTGAATCGGATCGTGTCGGATGAGCCGCCACACCAGAATGGCGACTGCGACGCCCAATGCCGCCCAGATGGCGACCGTGAGGTTCCAGATGCTGTTGACCGGCACGAAAATCAGGATGGGGAGCGTGGAATAGACGAGTCCACTCACACCGCCCATCTGCTCGAGAATGGACTGATTTTTCGTTTCGGTCACCTGCCAAGGGTGCCATATCGAGCGCCCTACGAAATTCGGGAAGCTCTAGGATTCGTCGCGAAGCTCGTAATACGGGTTGTAGATGACCTTGCGCCCGCCGCGATCGCCGATCCGTCCGCGGACGAGCAGGCTCTTGCCTGTTTCGATTCCCGGGATACGACGACGTCCTATCCACACCAGCTGCACCTCGTCGGTGCCGTCGAAGAAGTCTGCCTCGATACTTGCGTTGGCGGCCTTGGGGCACGCCTCGACACTGCGCAACCGTCCCAGCATCGTCACTTCTTCGCCGCGAGTGCAGTCACAGGCGCGCTGAGCGCCCGAAGCCTGCGAGGTCTCGGCCATCTCTTCGGCGTCCAACTCCTCGAGATCCTCGGTGAGTCTGCGGGTGAGCCGACGAAAATATCCTGCCGTGGCGGGTGCCATTGCGCGCTCCTGGAGCATGTGCGACACGAGATCGTCGTGCCGCTCGTAGGGCCTTCTCTAATCGCAACTGTAACCCCAAAACTCACCGACAACCACACCGGTGCGGGTGCGCTCGAGATACCGAGCGAGGAGTGATTCGGGACACCGGGCAAGATCGTTTCGATGGACCGGATTCACCTACCGTCGACCGCCGTCGTACTCCCCGGAACCGGGTCCGACGCCGACTTCGTCGACCGCACTTTCACACCTGCGCTCGCTGCTGCGGGGATCCGTGTCGTTCCGGTCGAGCCGGATCCACGACGAGTCGTCGACAGTTATCGCCACGCACTGCGAACTGCGACGGAGCAGTCGGGAACCATCCTCGTGGGCGGCGTCTCGATCGGGGCCGCGGTGGCGCTGGAATGGGCATCCCGGCATCCGGAGACGACGTTCGGAGTCCTGGCAGCGCTTCCGGCCTGGACGGGTCGCCCTCACGAAGCCCCTGCTGCCGCAAGCGCACGATTCACCGCCGGACGGCTACGCGAGCACGGACTCGAGACCGTCACGGCAGACATGATCGATTCGAGCCCGGCATGGCTGGGCCGCGAACTGGCGAAATCGTGGCGATCACAGTGGCCCGACCTCCCGCACGCATTGCACGAAGCCGCCGAGTATCACGCGCTGGACGAGGCAGGGCTCGCCGCGCTGACAGTTCCGGTGGGCATAGCAGCGGCGGTGGACGACGCCGTACATCCGATCCGCGTCGCGCGGGAATGGGCTGCCCGGATCCCCCGGGCAGCCCTGACCACGCTGACTCTCGACGAGATCGGTGCCGATCCCTCGATCCTTGGTCGAGCAGCTTTCGCCGCCCTCACCGACCTCGTCGGCTGATCAGCGACCCAGTTGCTGCATCGCGGAACCCGACTCGCCGCGTCGCTGCTGCTGAGGCTGCTGCTGCGGTGCCTGTGGCACGGACTGCTGGGCCGGAGCTTGTTGCTGGGCCGGAGCTTGTTGCTGGGCCGGAGCCTGCCGTTGTGTCGGGGCCTGCTGCTGGGCGGGGGCCTGCTGCTGCTCCGGCTGCTGGGTTCCCTGCTGCTGAGCCTGTTGCGCCTGAGCCAACTGCTCCGCCAGCGCGGCCGGCAGCACGACAGGCAGTGGCGTACGAACCGGATGCGGGTCGGTTCCACGATTGACCACGGTGTCCCGGAGAATCTCGCGGGCCTCGGCAACCAGCGCAGAGTCGGCGGCATTCGACCCTCTCGACCCCGCGATGACGCACCGCACCATCCATCGGTACCCGTCGACACCGATGAATCGAAGGTCGGCATTCGGTGTCACGGCCAGGATCTCGCGACCCCACGGACCGTTCTCGATGGTGACGGTCGCGTTGTCGTTGCGCAACGATTCGGCAAGGTCGCCGGCGACCTCCCGCCATTGTCCGGGCGACTTCGGTGCCGCGTACGCGGCGACCGTGACTCGTCCGGCCGGAGTCACCACGTGCACGGCCTGGGGCGTGCCGTTCTGGGCCATCTCGACCTGCAACTGCGAGCCGGGCGGCATCGGCACGAGCACCGACCCCAGATCGAGGCGCTGCCCGTTCACACCGACCGACAGGTCGTCGTCCGGCTCGAATTGCTCACTGTCGTAAGGGCCTTCGTCCGACTGCTCGACGTAGTCGAGGTCGTCCCCCTCGACGTACCCTTCGGCGTCGTAATCGTCGTCGAAGTCTTCGGCCGATTCCGATTCGTCGAAGAATCCACCGGCCTGATCGTCGTCGTCACTCTTCTTACGGCGCCCGAACATGATCACGCTCCTTCCGTGGCGGGCTCGACGAGACTGGCGTGTCCACCACTCGACCCGTATCCGCCATCGCCTCTGACGGTCTCGTCCAGGGATTCCACTTCCTCGAATGCGACGAGTTCGACTCGCTGCACCAGCAGCTGCGCGATTCGATCACCACGGCGGATCTCGATGGGCTGGTCCCGGTCGTGATTGACGAGGCACACCTTGATCTCACCTCGATAGCCGGCGTCGACGGTTCCCGGTGTGTTCACCACCGAAAGCCCCGACTTGGCCGCGAGCCCGGAGCGTGGGTGGATCAGACCGACGGTGCCGATCGGGAGCGCGATCGCGATCCCGGTGCCGACGAGCACGCGGCGACCGGGCTCGATGGTCGCGTCGATGGTGCTGTACAGATCCACACCCGCGTCACCCTCGTGCGCACGCGTGGGTACAGGTAGGTCTGGATCGAGTCGCCGAAGGGCAATGGAGTGCACCGCGCCGGCATGCCGAGCGCCTGGATGCAGTGGGGTGGTAGATACGTCCGTCACGTGCACCGAGCCTACTCGCAGCCCATTCCGAGCGGCCTGGGTATCCTGGGGGCGTGCCACAATCTCCAAGCCCCGACGTCATTCCACCGGACCGGACATCGGCCGACAAACCCGCAGCCGTGTACTCGGAGCGGTTGTGGGTGCCGATCTGGTGGTGGGTGCTTGCACTCTTCGTGGCCGGGCTGCTGGCTGCGGAGCTACACATGGGGGCGCCGGGCCTACGCGCCTGGCTGCCTTATGTCGTGGTGCTTCCGATCCCGATCTGGGCCATGTTCTGGATGAGTCGTCTACGCGTCGAGGTGGTCGACGAAGCCGACGGCCACCATCTTCGAGTCGGCGAAGCGCACCTGCCTGTCGATGTCATCGCCCGAGCAGCCGAGGTTCCTGCCTCCGCGAAGAGTGCAGCACTCGGCCGGCAACTCGACCCGGCTGCGTTCGTTCAGCACCGAGCTTGGGTCAAGACGATGATTCTGGTCGTGCTCGACGACCCTGAGGACCCAACTCCGTATTGGCTGGTCAGCACCCGCCGACCGGCCGCGCTCCTCGCCGCGATCGACGGCGCACGTCTCCCCGCCTGACGTCCGTGCGGCGTGGCCGTCCCGCGCTGCGCGGTCGGCCGACCGCCGCAGATCGTGGAATTATGCAGCGCAGTCCATGCAGATCAACTGTCCGCCGGCCTCACTTGCCAACCTGCTGCGGTGATGCACCAGGAAGCAGCTCGAACAGGTGAACTCGTCGGCCTGCTTCGGGACGACCCGGACGGAGAGTTCTTCGCCGGAAAGGTCGGCTCCGGGCAGCTCGAACGATTCGGCAGTGTCCGACTCGTCTACGTCGACAACTGCAGACTGAGCCTCGTTGCGTCGCGCCTTGAGCTCCTCCAGCGAATCTTCCGAAACCTCGTCCGACTCCGTACGCCGTGGTGCGTCGTAATCAGTAGCCATGTCGTCTTCCCCTCATCCTCTTCCGTGTATCCCGGCCTCGTGCCGAACACCGAATCGCGTATCGATCGGTCGTCCGGACGAGAAGCCGCCTCGGTGCAGATCACACCCTGCCGCTGATCAACGCTGCAGCTGCTCGAAAAGTGCCCGGAAACCACTCCGGAATACATGATCTACGCCTCATTCGTGCCGCCGATCCACCCTCCTCGTTCGATGTCTCGAACTGCTCGGGCCGCCAGACAGTAGCCGAAGCGAGGCCGAAACCGTTAACCGAATCCTCGGATCGCGCAAATTGTCTGCTAATCGTCATCAACCCCAGAGCAACCTGTGACATTCCACAGCGCGGTGGGTTGCTGCGACTACGGATCGGGGACCTCTAAGGTAGGTGCCGATGCTGGGCCGCATACGGTGGGCCGGGCACTGTATCGGTGCGCAAATAATCGGTGCGCAACAATCGGTGCGCAACACGTTCACGCGTAATAGGAGAGGTCGAGGCACGCCGTGGTTTCACTGATTACCGAAGGCAGTTCCAACGACGACCGCGGTCGCCCGTTCCGGCGGCGCCGATCCGCGCCGATCATCGTGGTGCTTTCGGTACTCGCACTGCTCGGCGCGATCGTGTGGATCGGGGTGCTGGCCAAGACGACGGAATCATCCACCACCGCGGCGTGCAACCCGCCGCAAGCCGCGACCAAGCCCGGCGAGACGGACGCAGAGCAACCCGCACCGCTCGGCGAGAAGGTCGACAGCAACGTCCTCAGGGACGCCGAGCCTGCCGCGCTGTCCGCAACCAAGGTTCGAGTCTTCAACGCCAACGGAGAGCACGGCCAGGCCGCACAGGTCGCCGCGCAACTCAGCGACTACGGCTTTGCCAGCGCCCCCGACGTACAAGCCGGTAACGACCCTGTCTATGTCGATCAGAACCTGCAGTGCCAGGGCCAGTTGCGTTTCGGCGAGAACGGTCTCGCGGCCGCGAGCGCGGTCTGGCTCATCGCACCGTGTTCGGAACTGATCCAGGACGAACGCACCGACGACACCGTCGACCTTGCACTCGGCACCTACTTCCGGTCGATCGCACCGAACGCGGATGCCGAAGAGGTGCTGCGCTCGCTGCAGGACCCGCCTCCGGGCTCGCAGCCCGCTGCACTGGACATCGACCTGCTCGAGGCCGCGCGCAGCGCACGCTGCTGATCGATCGCAGGCTGTCAGTCGGCGGGAATCGGAGCGAGTGCTCCTGCCGACCGTAGGATCGCGTCGATCTCCTCGGCGATTCCGGGCGCTGCGGCCACCACGACCTCACCGGCCGACCCCTCGGAGTCGGCGCGAGGAATCCGAACCCTTGCGCCCGCCTCGGTGGCGATCAGTGAACCGGCGGCCCAGTCCCACGGGTTGAGTCCATGCTCGAAGTGGGCGTCCACGCGGCCTGCCGCGACCATGCAGAGATCCAGCGCGGCCGACCCGATACGCCGCAGGTCACGCACCTGCGGCAGAATCTCGGCAATCAGCCGGCCTTGCACACGGCGGCGCTCACGCCCGTAGCCGAATCCGGTGGCGAGCAGAGCCATCGACGCACTGGTCACCGGATTGCACGTCAGGCGATGGTCGACACCGTTCGAATCTGTCAGGCGGGCCCCGCTGCCGAGCGCCGCGGAATAGATCGTGTCGGCTGCCACGTCGGCGACGACGCCCGCCACCGAGACACCGTCCACCTGCGCAGCGATCGACACCGCGAACGCGGGAATTCCGTACAGAAAGTTCACTGTGCCGTCGATCGGGTCGACGACCCATCGCACGCCATCGACCGAGCCTGGGTGTCCCCCACCCTCCTCGCCCAGGATCGAGTCTTCCGGCCGTAGCCGCGCGAGCCGGTCGCGGATGAGGCGCTCGGTCTCGGTGTCGACGACGGTGACCGGATCGGTAGGCGTGCTCTTCGCCTCCACGGACTCCCCCGCCGTTGCCGACGTACCCACGTCCCCGAACACCTCCCGGCGCCGCGCACGCACGTGCTGAGCTGCCTCTCGCGCTATCTCGAGTGCGACGACCAACAGGTCACGAGGGTCGTTCGATTTCTGTCCGCTCTCTGGTTGCTGCACGTGACCATCGGATCACACACGGGACCCACATCTCCACCGCCAGAAAGGCGGAGTGGGCATCCGTGATCGGCGCCCAGCGATTACTGTTGCGATCGACCGAGATGCCGTCACGATCCGTTCGAACCACAGGAGCGCACGCATGACCAGAACCGGGTTCGGTATCGATGTGGGAGGAAGTGGAATCAAAGGGGGCACGGTCGACCTGACGACCGGCGAGCTGATCGGCGAGCGAATCAAGATCGCGACTCCCCAGCCCGCTACCCCCGCCGCCGTTGCCCGAACCGCATCCGAAATCGCCGCGGAGGCCGGGTGGGACGGACCACTGGGTATCACCCTGCCGAGTGTCGTGACGAAGGGAATCGCACGCAGCGCGGCCAACATCGACAAATCATGGATCGATACCGACGCACGGGCACTCTTTTCGGAAGCGCTCGGGGACCGGAACGTCACGATCCTCAACGACGCAGATGCCGCCGGTATCGCCGAGGACGCGCTCGGTGCAGGGCGTGACGTGGCCGGCGTCGTCGTGCTCGTCACCTTCGGTACCGGCATCGGTTCGGCAGTCCTGCACAACGGTGTACTTCTGCCCAACACCGAGTTCGGACACATGGAAGTCGGCGGCAAGGAGGCGGAGCATCGCGCGGCCTCCTCGGTCAAGGAGGACAAGGATCTCAGCTACAAGGACTGGGCGAAAGAAGTGAGCCGGGTCCTCGAGGCGATCGAGAATCTCATGTGTCCGGACCTCTTCATCGCGGGGGGTGGAATCAGCCGGAAGCACCAGAAATGGATCCCTCATCTGACGAATCGAACCGAGGTCGTACCTGCTGCTCTGCTCAACACCGCGGGCATCGTGGGCGCCGCCTTGGCATCGGATCAGGGTATCGCTCCCTGACTATTCCGATTCGGTCGTTACAATGGGGGAGCCCGGCTGCGCGCCGGCGAAACCAACAGACCTCTCCGCCGGATGATCACTCTGGCGTGACGCCGCACGACACCGTCACGAAAGGGCGTACGTGGCAGCCACGGATACACGTCAGACTGACTCGACCGAGTCAGTGTCGGATTCACCGGCCGCAGATGCGGTAAACGGTACCGCCCCGGCCAAGAAAGCACCGGCCAAGAAGGCGGCCGCGAAGAAGGCACCGGCCAAGAAGGCCGCTGCAAAGAAAGCACCCGCGAAGAAGACCGCTGCAAAGAAGACCGCAGGAAAGACTGCCGATCCGGATGCCGACGCACCGGCATCCGACATCGAGGAGATGGACGCCAGCGAAGGCGATCTGGCCGCTGCTGCGTCCGAGGTCGTCGAGGTCGTCGCGGTCGCCGAAGACGAAGAGGACGGCACCTCCGAGCCCACCGAGAAGGACAAGGCTTCGGGCGACTTCGTCTGGGACGAAGAAGAGTCCGAAGCCCTGCGTCAAGCTCGCAAGGACGCCGAACTCACCGCGTCCGCGGACTCCGTCCGCGCCTACCTCAAGCAGATCGGCAAGGTCGCTCTCCTCAACGCCGAGGAGGAAGTCGAACTCGCCAAGCGCATCGAGGCAGGCCTCTACTCCACGCAGCGGATGCAGGAGATCGCCGACGCCGGCGAGAAGCTGCCTGCCGCCCAGCGACGCGACTACAGCTGGATCTGCCGTGACGGCAATCGAGCCAAGAACCACCTGCTCGAGGCGAACCTGCGACTCGTCGTGTCGTTGGCCAAGCGCTACACGGGTCGCGGTATGGCGTTCCTCGACCTCATCCAGGAAGGCAACCTGGGCCTGATCCGCGCGGTCGAGAAGTTCGACTACACCAAGGGCTACAAGTTCTCGACGTACGCCACCTGGTGGATCCGTCAGGCGATCACCCGCGCCATGGCGGACCAGGCCCGCACCATCCGCATTCCCGTCCACATGGTCGAGGTCATCAACAAGCTCGGCCGTATCCAGCGTGAGCTTCTTCAGGACCTGGGCCGCGAGCCCACGCCCGAGGAACTCGCCAAGGAAATGGACATCACGCCGGAGAAGGTGCTGGAGATCCAGCAGTACGCGCGTGAGCCGATCTCGCTCGACCAGACCATCGGCGACGAGGGCGACAGCCAGCTCGGTGACTTCATCGAGGACTCGGAGGCCGTCGTCGCGGTCGACGCCGTGTCGTTCACGTTGCTGCAGGACCAGTTGCAGTCGGTACTGGAGACGCTGTCCGAGCGCGAAGCCGGTGTGGTTCGCCTGCGTTTCGGCCTGACCGACGGCCAGCCCCGCACCCTCGACGAGATCGGCCAGGTCTACGGCGTCACGCGCGAGCGTATTCGTCAGATCGAGTCGAAGACGATGTCGAAGCTGCGTCACCCGAGCCGTTCACAGGTCCTGCGCGACTACCTGGATTAGTTCGCTCGCTTGCTCGATCGCAATGATCCCCACCGGGAACGCCCGGTGGGGATCATTGCGTTTCAGTCGCGTGCAGTGTGGCTCGTCGGTTCCTCGAAGAGTTCGGGGGAACACAGCATCGTCTCCCCGAACAGGAGCGTTGGTCAGTCCAGATGCTTCGCGAGGTAACACCCCGTGATGCTCTGCGGGTTGTAGGCGATTTCTGCCGGGGTGCCGGTTGCCACGACACGGAGCACACCGGCGGGCGGCTCACCCTGGTGGAGACCCGGGAGTTCGAACGCGGCGTGCTGGTGCGCCTGAGCCGCTGACCGCGCGGTGGTGCGCTGTCGGTTCCCGCCCGTGCATCGGCCTCCTCTTCTAGGCCATGCGACGAAGTCGAGGACTCAGGAGAGCGGCGATCGCCGAGAGGATCCACAGCGCCGCGAGGACGGCGGCCGCCAGGGTCAGGCCACTGATCTCGATGAGGACGGCGGCCACGCCGATGCCCAGTGCGGGAACCAGGGTCATGATGGCGTTCTGGGCACCCAGCACGGTGCCGCGTTGGGAGTCCGGAACGTTCTCGATGAACGCGAGACCGATGATGGCGTTCATGCAGCCGCCGCCGAGGCCGACGATCGCCGCCCCGGTGAAGATGGCCCAGACCGGGCCCAGGAAGCCGATGGCGGAGAGGCCCACCGCTACGAAGAGAAGACCGGTGGCGAACCACACCGGGCGCGGGATGCGCTGACCGAGCACCGCGAAGAACCCGCCGCCGACCAGGAGTCCTGCGGCCAGGGCGCTGAGCACGAATCCCACGAACTGCGGTTCCGCCTGGAACGCGAAGTGGACCGGGAGCACCATGCCCTGCGTGGCCGCGAGCACCACGGCCAGGGCCATCCCCAGCAGGACCAGTCCGCGCAGCAGCGGCGAGCGGAAGATGACCACCAGTCCGTGGAATATCGATCGGCTCGGCTGGGCGGAGCGGGCGGCCTGCCCCTCCCCGCCGAGCACCGCTGCTTGCCGGGGGATCCCGAGAGTGAGCAGTGCGGCCATTCCTGCCAGTCCGGCGGTGATCCACAGCACCGTGACCGGTTCGAGCGCGGAGACCAGGATGCCGGCGATGGCCGGGCCCAGCAGCAGCGAGACCCCGGACAACGACTCCTTGAAGCCGATCAGTCTCGAGGAACTCATGCCGGCGGCTCCGGCGATGGCCGGGACCATGGTCTCTCGAGCGGTGATCCCGGGGACGTCGCCGAACGAGTTCAGGATCGCCACCGCGATGAACCACCCCAGGCTCAGCCCGACGGTGAGGTCGATGACCGGCAGGACGAGCAGCGCGACGGCCGAGATGACATCGGACAGGAAGGCGGCGGTTCGGCGGTTGATCCGGTCCACCAGCGAACCCATGAGCAGCCCGGCGAAGGCTGCAGGCAGGGCCGCGGCGATGGCGACGAATCCCGCGCTGAGCGGACTGCCCGTGGTGAACAGCACCACGAGGGGCAGGGCGATCGCGGTGATCGAGTTGCCCACGAGTGAGGTGCCGTAGGAGGTCAAGTAGAAGAAGATGATTCGTCCCATGCGACGATCACAAACCATGACCTCGCGTCGGGGTCAAGCCGCCCGTCATGGGAGAATGAACAGCCATGCGCATCGGAGAGCTCGCCGATCTGGCCGGCGTCACCGTCCGGACCATCCGCTACTACCACCAGAAGGGCATCCTGGCGGAGCCTGCACGCCGATCGAACGGCTATCGGGAGTACACCGTGGACCACCTGGTGGCGTTGATCCGGATCCGCCAGCTCTCGCAGTCCGGCCTCCCCCTGATGCAGGCCGGTGCCGTCATCACCGACGCCGCCGGAGCCTCCATCGATGCCCAGCTCGATGAGGTGGACGAGGCCCTGCGCCGGCAGATCGAGAGCCTGAACCGCCAGCGCGAAAGACTTGCCGAAGCCCGCGAGGGGCGCCACCTGGGGCTCTCGAGACTGGCATCAGCACTGGTCAGAAGGCCGGAGGACGTTCCGGTGTCCACCCTCTTCGCCCACCTCTACAGCAGCGGGGACCACGCGGACCGCCTCACGGAGGTCCTCCGGCGCCCCGAGATCACGTCAGCTCTGGACACGGTCCAGGAACGGTTCGACGCCATCGACGAGGGCACTGCCGCCGAGGAACTCGACCGACTCGCGGAGGACCTGAGGCACCTCGTGGACGAGCTCACCCCCTATCTGCCCGAGGGCCAGGAGGAACACGCCGACCTTCTTCTCGAGCTGACCGAACGGCACGTGAACGATCAGCAGCGAGCGTTCATGCACCGGCTCGCCTGACTGCCCTTAGCGGCGTTGCAGCTTCTTGTGCGTGCCGTCGCACCTCCGCGTACAGCACACCCATCGCCAGCGAGGACTTGCCGGATCCGGAGACGCCGGCGATGCCGACGAGCTGGCGCAAAGGCACATCGACGTCGATGTTCTTCAAGTTGTGGACGCGGGCACCCCGCACCTCGATGTCACGAGATCCTGTCATGCCGTGATCTCTGCCCCGAGCAGCGTGTGTGTCTGTTCCGTGGTCAGAGGCGGAATCGGCAATGGCAGCGCCCCTTCCCCATGAGGCCGCAGCCCCTCCAGGCCGATCCACAACCAGATCGAGCTGCATCCCTACAACACGCGCTCCGAACTGCAGGCCGCCCACGCACAGCACGGGATCCTCACCCAGACCTGGTCGCCTATCGGCGGCATCCGCCACTACACCGGTGAGACCACCACCCCGCTCACCGACCCCACCATCACCGCAATCGGGGAACGCCACGGCAAGAGCACCGCCCAGGTCATGCTGCGCTGGCACATCCAGCAGGGCAGGTCCGCGATCCCGAAGTCCGTGAACCCAGAGCGCATTGCAGAGAACTTCGACGTCTTCGACTTCGCCCTCACCACGGACGAGTTGGCCCAGATCGACTCGCTGCACATCGGCGACACGATGATCCCCGACGAGCTGGACTTCGAGAGCTTCGGCATCGTCATCGACGAGGCCTGACTCTGCCGAACATCCGCGGCGTGCAAACCCTGTTCGAAGCGAATGAGCGCTACAACGCACCGATGCCGACAAGCTTCACACTGCGCCATCACACCGCGCTCATGCAGCGCGCGACGCGAACGCCCGGGACCACATCCTCATCACCGGCTCGACGACACGCGGCGCGATGGGACCGATCGCGGCCATCAACAGGACGTAAGCGGTCGCGAGCGCCGCGAGCTCACCGTCGACCGCTCCTGCCGACACTGCCAGCCCGGCGATGACTATCGAGAACTCTCCACGCGCGATCAGGGCCGCGCCCGCACGTGCCTGCCCCATCTTGGCGATCCCCTGCCATCTCGCTGCGAGCACTCCGGTGATCACCTTCGTCACGGTGGTCACGACGGCGAGAACAACTGCCCAACCGAGAACCGGCGGGATGGAACTCGGATCGGTGTTGAGTCCGAAGACCACGAAGAACATTGCGGCGAACAGATCACGCAGCGGCTCCAGGACGCGACTCGCGTTCACGGCGGTGGACCCGGAGATCGCAATGCCGAGCAGGAAGGCGCCCACCGCGGCCGACACCTGCATGGCCGAGCTGATGCCCGCGACGAGCAGGGCGGCACCCAGCAGCTTGAGAAGCAGCGATTCGTTCTCGGGGCTGTCGAGCAGAGCGGAGACGTATCGTCCGTATCGCAGCGCGATCACGAGCACGACGGTGATGACGAGAAGCGAGATTGCCACGGCTTCCAGCCCACCGACGAGGCTCACACCTGCCAGAAGCGCGGTGAGGATGGGCAGATACACCGCCATCGCCAGATCCTCGAAAACGAGAATCGACAACACCACCGGGGTTTCGCGGTTGCCGAGTTGGCCCAGATCACCGAGAACCTTGGCGATGATCCCCGACGACGAGATGTAGGTGACGCCGCCCATCACCGTCGCTCCTACCGGCCCCCAGCCCAGCACCAGCGCGACGACGACACCCGGCGCGGCATTCAGCACGATGTCGAGAACGCCGGCGACCCGAGTGCGACGCAGCCCGGTCATCAGCTCGGGGGCGGTGTATTCGAGCCCCAGCAACAGCAGCAGGAGTACGACGCCGATCTCGCCGGCGAGGTGGCCGAACTCGTCGATGTCGCCTAGTCGGAGGAACCCGCCGGATCCGAAGCAGAGGCCGCCGAGGAGATAGAACGGGATCGGCGAGATGCCCAACTTCGTCGCCAGGCGACCGAGTACGCCGAGCCCGAAGAACACCGCCCCCAGTTCGATGAGCGAGAGGGTCGTCGTGTCCACCTGGAATCAGCCGTGGAGCAGTAGCTTGGCCACGTTGTCGAGGGCATCGGCGGTACCGACTGCCACCAGGAGGTCACCGCCGGTGAGGATGTAGTCGGGTGTCGGAGACGGCTCGATCTGTCCGGCGCGCATCACCGCGACGATAGAGACACCTGTTCGACTTCGGATCGCCGCCTCGCCGAGTGCGCGCCCGTCGTACCGGGAGCCGTCCTTGACGTAGAGCTGTCGGGTTCGGATGCCCGGTAGGTCCCGGTGCTCCTCCTCCAGTTGGGCGACGAGTTGTGGTGCCCCCAACAGATTGCTGAGCGCAGCAGCTTCCTCGGGCGACAGCGGAAGTGATGCGACGCAGGCGTCGGGATCGCCCTCCTTGGACAGGATGAGATCCGTTCGGCCGTCCCGATGTGTGACGACTCCGATCCGCCGACCGGACGCGAGAACGAAGTCCTTACGGACCCCGATACCGGGCAGCGGTGTCACTTCGACGTTCATGCCCTCAACGGTAGACCTGGTGCGAGAAGCAGGAGCACGACGCGCAGGGAAGATCAGGAGTGCGGTGCGAAGCGACCGTCGGCGCCAGGAAGGTACTCGACGACGGAGAGCACCGAGTGGACCGGCAGCGGCCCATACAGGTGCGGGAACAACATCGAGTCCGGGTCGGTGGGCACACCCGGTTCCCAACGGAGCGGGCCGTCGACCCGAGTGGAGTCGATTCTCAGCAGAACCAGATCGGTGCGACCGGCGAACAGCCGGTTTGCAGGAAGGTGGACCTGAGACGGTGCGGACAGATGTACGAAACCTTCTCGAGCGAAGGCCTCGGGAACGTGCTGCCCTCGCTGCTGGGCGGTGGCCCACTCCTCGCGAGTGCTGATGTGGACGAGAACGGACGGGCAGTCACCTGCTGTGGGACGGTTCACACCCCCAAGGCTAGTGCCGGAGCGCACGGCAAATCAGCTGTGAGCGAACGCACCTCGGTGCATCTTCGCTTGTCCTGCATGTTTACTATCGGTGGCAACAGAGAGAAACGCCGACGGGAACAACGCGTAAAGCCCAAACGTCTGACAGAGTAGATCTACCGCGCCGTCCCGGTGCGGCGGACCAAGGCCCCAGGCAACAGGCAACAGCCCAGAGCCAGTACGGAGGAGTCATGCCCGGAACACTGACCACCCCGCAGTTGACTGCAGCCGACCGGTGCGACCGGTGCGGAGCCGGAGCTCGCGTACGAGCAGTACTTCCCACGGGAGGCGAACTGCTCTTCTGCAATCACCACGCCAACGAGCACGCGGATCGACTTCGCGAGATGAATGCAACCATCGTCTCGGAAGACGAAGCGACCGTCTGACGACGTCAGCCCGGGTGAACCCGTTCGCGGCTCACCACATGCGTTAACAGCTCGACACGCAGTACAGCTCGAACAAGAACGGCGGGTGAATCACCTCGGTGATTCACCCGCCGTTCTTCGTGTCAGGCCCCTCGGGAGGACGTCACCACTTACGCAGCGTCGCGATCCGCTCCGTCAGCTGTTCGACCGTGGCGATCGCCGTCGGCGGCCCACCGCAGATCCTTCGCAATTCGCCGTGGATGATCCCGTGCGCCTTGCCGGTGCGGTGGTGGTGCATTGCCACCAGCGAGTTCAGTTCGCGTCTCAGCGTGGCCAGCTGCCCTGCGGTAGCGGCACGCTCGGCGACCTGAGGGGGCGGAGTGGGTGCCGCCGGTGCGGCCGGCTCCTTGTCCAGTTGCTCCTGCTGACGCTGCCGCAGCAGTGCGCGCATCTGCTCCGCATCGAGCAGTCCGGGCAGTCCCAGGTAGTCGGCTTCTTCGTCGCTCCCCGAAAAAGTGGCCGACCCGAACGAAGACCCGTCGTAGATGACCTGGTCGAGTTCGGCATCGGCTCCGATCGAGGTGAAGGCCTTCTCTTCTTCGCCGAGCTCGTCCTTCTGCTTGTTCGCATCTGCAAGAAGGTCGTCGTCGAACCCTTCCTTCTCACGATGCGGTTTGCCGAGGATGTGATCGCGCTGGGTTTCCAGCTGGCTGGCGAGGTCGAGCAGAACCGGCACCGAGGGCAGAAACACACTCGCGGTCTCGCCCGGACGCCGGGCACGCACGAAACGGCCGATCGCCTGGGCGAAGTACAACGGGGTGGAGGCACTCGTCGCATAGACGCCCACGGCGAGACGCGGGACGTCCACACCTTCCGACACCATGCGAACGGCGACCATCCACTTCTGGGTGCTCGCACCGAACTCTGCAATGCGCTTGGACGCGGTCGGATCGTCCGACAGAACCACGCACGGCTCTTCACCCGTCACCGCGGTGAGCAGCCGGGCGTAGTCCCTGGCGACGGTCTGATCGGTCGCGATCACCAGTCCCGCGGCATCCGGCATGCCGCCCTCACGCAGCTGTCCGAGGCGCGTGTTCGCCGCGTGGAGAACAGCGGGAATCCACTCCCCTGCGGGATCGAGAGCGGTGCGCCACGCGCGAGCGGTCTGCTCGGCGTTCAGCGGCTCGCCGAGCCGGGCGGTGAATTCCTCGCCGGCGTTGTTCCGCCAGCGCGCTTCGCCCGAGTACGCCAAGAACACGACGGGCCGCACGACGCCGTCCGCGAGCGCGTCCGAGTACCCGTAGGAGTGATCCGCCTTGGAACGCATGAGCCCCTCGCGGTCGGGCTCGTAGTTGACGAACGGGATGGCACTGTCGTCGCTACGGAACGGTGTACCGGTGAGCGCCAGTCGCCGAGTCGCCCCGTCGAACGCCTCACGGATGGCCTCGCCCCAGCTCTTCGCGTCTCCGCCGTGGTGGATCTCGTCGAGGATCACCAACGTACGCCGCGACTCGGTGCGCACCCGGTGTTTGAAGGGGTGCGAAGCCACCTGCGCGTATGTCAACACCACACCCTGGAAGTCGCTCGAGGTTTGCCCCGTGGAGTTCGAGAAGCGCGAATCAAGTGCCATTCCGACACGTGCTGCTGCTTCCGCCCACTGATGTTTGAGGTGCTCGGTGGGCGCGATCACGGTGATCTGATCGACGGTCCTGTCGCGGAGCAACTCCGACGCAACCCTGAGAGCGAAGGTGGTCTTTCCTGCACCGGGCGTCGCGACCGCGAGAAAGTCCTTCGGGCCGGTGGCGAGGTACTTCGTGAGCGCGCGCCGCTGCCACGCACGCAACGATCCACTTCCGGCGCCGACGGCGATGGGTGTGATCTCTGCAGAAGCTGTTTCAGCACTCACAGGCAGTCCTCCGCTGGGATGACACTTGGTACCGCGCTCCTCTGTCCGTGATGTTCGGGTATCGGATGTTGGTGGCGTATCGGGTCCGGCGCCGACACGGACTGTGTGGCGGGGATCTTCACGCAGGAAGCCTAACCGCCGCCGCGGACACGATTCGCATCAGATCTTGGCAGACGATTTGCGACACGGCGGCACCCGCAGTGGGCATCCGGGCGTGTCGTACGGGATGCTGGAACCATCATGAGCGAATCGCCTGCAAAGAGTCCGGGAGGCGCAACCGCTGTACGGAAATCTCGACGCCCAGTGAGAACCGTGCTGCGCGTGCTCGGCCGGACTCTCTCCAAAGCTTGGGACGATTCGATCTTCGCGAAGGCCGCGACCGCAGCCTTCTGGCAGACCCTTTCACTGCCGCCGCTCCTGCTCGGTCTCCTCGGGATGCTCGGCTACGTGGGTGGATGGTTCGGTCCGGACACCGTGGACATCATTCAATCGAAGATCATCAGCTTCAGCGGAAGCATCTTCAGCGACAGCGTCGTCGACCAGATCATCCGGCCCACGGTGCAGGACGTTCTCCGACGTGGACGACCCGAGATCGTGTCACTGAGTTTCGTCCTGTCGCTCTGGGCCGGCTCTTCGGCCATCTCGACATTCGTCGACTCCATCGTGGAGGCGCACGGTCAACAAGACGCTCGCCATCCGGTCTGGCAGCGGTTCTTCGCACTTCTGCTCTACGTGATGTTTCTCGTCATGGCGGTCTTCACATTGCCGCTGGTGGCGCTCGGGCCCACGCTGGTCGGGAAGGTCCTGCCGATGTCCTGGCGCTCCACCGGCGCCGAGATCGTCGACACGTTCTACTACCCAGCGGTCGGCTTGCTGCTCATCCTGGGGCTGACCACGCTCTACAAGGTGGCGCTCTACAAATCGCTGCCCTGGCATCGGCTGCTCGGCGGCGCGTTCGTCGCGGGCGGGTTCTTCCTGGCGGCCAGCACCGGCCTGCGCTGGTATCTCTCCTGGGTCACCGAGACCGGCTACACCTACGGAGCGCTCGCAACACCGATCGCGTTTCTGCTCTTCACGTTCTTCCTCGGATTCTCGGTGGTGATCGGAGCGGAGTTCAATGCGACCATTCAGGAATTCTGGCCCGCACGAGCAACTCGGCTGGAACAGATGCGGGAGTGGATCGCGGCGCAGGCTGCACTCGACGACTCGTCGAACGGACCGGTCACCACGATCACACGCCGACTCGCCACCGGCCCCATCCGGACGGCGACCGGGGGGCGCACCGAACCCAAGGCGTCACCGGACTCCCGAGCGGAGTCGAGAACTGACGCGAAGTCCGAGAAGACAGCGATTCAGTCGCCGCCGCCCTTGCGCAAGCCCTCGTAGACCTTCTTGCAATCCGGGCACACCGGAGAACCGGGCTTGGCAGATTTGGTGACCGGAAACACTTCACCGCACAGCGCGACCACGTGCGTCCCCATGACCGCGCTCTCGGCGATCTTGTTCTTCTTCACGTAGTGGAAGACCTTGGGGGTGTCGTCGTCGGTCGTCTCGTCGGTGCTGACGTCGGGACGTTCCTTTATCTGAGTACTCACGAGACAATCATGCCGCACGCACCCCGTACATCGCATCAACGGAGCACCCCTGCCCAACCACCGGTACACGTCCCCGCCGAACTGGAGATGTGCAATCGGACCCGCACAGTGGAACAGTGGAGGTATGGCACGAAGTGCAGGATTCGGCGGCAGTCACGAAGCCGGATCCCCCGAAAACCCCTTTGTCATCACGGAAGCTGCGGATTCCGTCGAGGCACAGCACCGTGCCCGGGTGCGCAAATACATGTTGATCATGTCGGTGCGATTCCCGGCGCTCATCCTCTCGGCCGTCGCATACGGCCTGTGGAGCAACCCGTGGATTTCGATGGCGATCATCGGTGTTTCCATCCCTCTTCCGTGGATTGCGGTACTGATCGCGAACGACAGGCCGCCGCGCAGCAAAGACGAGCCGAGTCGATACGACCATCATCCCGGTGACGCGACGGCCATTGCTCCCCCGTCCAATCGCACCGTCGAGGAGTGACCGTTCGAGCTGTCGAGGAGTGACCGGCTCGGACCCTGCGACAATGCTCCGGTGACGACCCGCGAAACGCTCTCCTCGATCTGTTCCCCACTCGGGCAGGCTCTGATCCGTAACCGCTACGACACCGACACTCTCCTCGAGACGCTCGGGGCGCAGGCTCACGCGGCGTTGGGCCGAAACGAGCCGGTGCCGGTGCGTCGCGCCAGCGCGGCGGCCGGCGGCCTCGGAACCCTGATCCGCTTGTTCCTCCTGGCAGATGCGTGCTCCGAATCCGAAGTCGCCGAGGCGCTGGCCCCGCTCACCGTCGCCGACGCGCTCGCCGCGGGACTTTTGGAACGCGACGACGAACTCGGCGGCTCCCACGTTCGAGCGGCAGTCGACCTACGTCCCGTCGATACCGGATCGGGAACTCGCTGGGTATTCTCCGACCTGGACGGGAGCATGCGACCCAGGCCGATGGCGAAAGATCACGTCATCGGAGTCGGTCACGCATCTCTGTCTTTACTGAGGGCGACCCCGACGCAGCGGGTGGGCACCCTGCTCGACCTCGGGACCGGATGCGGCGTGCAGGCGGTTCACGGAGCGTCCTACGCAGACCGGATCACCGCGACCGACATCAATCCGCGTTCCCTCGAGCTCACCGCCGCGACGCTGGAACTGAACGGCCTCGACATGGAGCTGATCGAGGGATCCTGGTTCGCACCCGTCGAAGGTCGACAGTTCGACCAGATCGTCGCGAACCCACCCTTCGTGGTCAGCGAGGCGAAGGTGGTCGACACTTACCGTGACTCCGGTCTGGATCTCGACGGTGCGAGCGAACTGATGGTGTCGCGCATCGTCGATCACCTCGCACCGGGCGGCACTGCCGTGTTGCTCGCCTCGTGGCTGCATCTGGAAGACGAGGACTGGCGGACACGGGTCGCCTCGTGGATTCCCGCACACGGCGTCGACGCCTGGGTCGTGCAGCGTGATGTGGCAGACCCCACGCTGTACGTGGGCACCTGGATGCGGGACGGCGGTCTCGATCCGAGCAGGCCGGAGTCCGCGGAACGAGCAGAGAGCTGGCTCGATCACTTCGAGCAGGCCGGGGTCCGCGGAATCGGATTCGGATTCGTCTATCTGCGCCGCACCGACTCGCCCACCGACCTGTTGGCCGAGGACCTCACCCACGGGTTCGAGGACCCTCTCGGGCGCGAGGCGCTCGCCTATTTCGACAGAGTCGCCTGGCTGCGCGACCACGATGTGCTGGATGCGCGATTCGAGGTCGACGAACACACCGCCCTCGAACGCGTTCACCTCCACGGCGAAGAGGGGTGGAAACAGGTGGTCGCCCGCGTCCACCGTGGAAACGGCCCGCTGTGGCAGCACGAGGTGGACGACCTGGCGGCCGCCCTCGTCGCCGGCATGCGGCCGGACGGGCTCCCCCTCGGCGAACTCGTCGAGCTGCTGGCGTACGCACACGACGAGGACCCGACCGATCTGTCCGGATCCGCGGTGGAGCTGGTCCACGGTCTCGTTCGTCACGGGTTGATCACGCCGGTCGGCATCTGAGCGCCACTCGGTGTTCCCGTACCGAGCACGAATCTCGTCTTCTCAGCAACTTCTCAGGACGACTGCCGAAGAACCGCAGGTCAAGCGAGTTGCACGGATGCCCCCTCGGGAACTTTTCAGCGGTCTCGGTGCGTTGATCCTTATGAGACACCACCGATGAGGAGGCAAGTCATGACAAGCCCCAGCACCACCGCTCGCATTCGCCCCAGTGCCGCCGACATGGACGCGCAGAGCCCCGCAGCCGACCTGGTCCGCGTTTACCTGAACGGGATCGGTCGCACCGCGCTGCTCACCGCCGCGGAGGAAGTGGAACTGTCCAAGCGAATCGAGGCTGGGCTCTACGCCAAGAACGTCATGGCAACCGGCAAACGACTCACCGCCGCGAAGAAGCGTGACCTGGCAACCGTGATCCGTGAGGGCGAGTCCGCTCGCGCGCACCTCCTCGAGGCCAACCTTCGACTGGTGGTGTCGCTGGCCAAGCGCTACACCGGGCGCGGTATGCCCCTCCTGGACCTCATTCAGGAAGGCAATCTCGGCCTGATCCGCGCGATGGAGAAGTTCGACTACGCAAAGGGCTTCAAGTTCTCCACCTACGCGACCTGGTGGATTCGTCAGGCGATCACCCGCGGAATGGCCGACCAGAGCCGCACCATCCGGCTGCCAGTCCATCTCGTGGAGCAGGTGAACAAGCTCGCCCGTATCAAGCGCGAGCTGCACCAGCAGCTCGGCCGGGAGGCCACCGACGACGAGCTTGCGGAAGAGTCGGGCATTCCCGCCCACAAGATCGCCGATCTGCTCGACCACAGCCGTGACCCGGTGAGCCTCGACATGCCGGTCGGCAGCGACGAGGAGGCACCGCTCGGCGATTTCATCGAGGACGCCGAGGCCACCTCGGCGGAGAGCGCCGTCATCGCCGGCCTGCTTCACACCGACGTCCGCAGCGTGCTGTCCACTCTGGACGAGCGGGAGCAGCAGGTCATTCGACTTCGCTACGGGCTGGACGACGGTCAGCCGCGCACTCTCGACCAGATCGGCAAGCTCTTCGGGCTGTCCCGTGAGCGGGTCCGTCAGATCGAGCGTGAGGTTATGGGCAAGCTCCGTCAGGGCGATCGCGCCGAGCGTCTCCGCTCTTACGCCAGCTGACCCCTCTCGGCGCCGCACAGATTTCCGCGGGCATGCTTCCTCCCCCTCTGGAAGCGTGCCCGCGGATCTTTTTGCCGATACGCCCCTACCTGGTCCTGCCGATCAGCGCAGACGACGGGGTCCGAGATCGACCGCGTTGGGTTCCGGTCCGATCCGGACCCGCGAATCGGTGATCTGCGCACCGGCCGCCGACGCCAGAACCGGCTCGCACGCGAGTTCGCGCACCTCCGGAAGGTCGTCCGCCAATGCCGAGATCCGCTGCACCAGATCGACGAGTGCAGCCTTGTCGACCGGTACCGAGCTTCGATAGCCGGACAGCAAGGGCGCTGCCTTCGGCGCATCGATCAGTTCGACCGCGGCATCCTCGGTGATCGGTAGTACCCGGTACGCGCGATCGCCGAGCAGGTCCGAAATGACCCCCGCGAGACCGAACGAGATCAGGGAACCGAACGACGGGTCGTCCTGCACCCCCACAACGCATCCGATGCCTTTCGCACCCATTCGCTGTACGTGCAGCAGGTGTTCACCGGATACAGCTGCCAAGTCCCGATATGCCGCCCGTACCGAGTCCGGACCGCCCAGATCGAGGCGCACACCACCGAGATCCGGGCGATGGCGCCACTGCTCACCCGTTGCCTTCACCGCAACGGGATAGCCCAATCGTTCCGCAGCGGCGACGGCCTCCTCCTCCGACCCGACGGTCTGGAACGGAATGATCGCCACGCCGTAGCACGCAAGAAGCTGTGCGGATTCCACATCGGTGAGCCAACGGCCGTCCGCCGCCGCTGGTTCGGCCAACCACCCGAACACCAACTCCTTGGCGCGCTCCGTATCGAGCGCTGGTGGGCGCACCACCTTCGACGGGGGTTTGCGCTGCCACTGGGCGTACCGCCAGGCCCGAGCCAAGGCCATCGCAGCGCGTTCCGGGCCAGGGTACGACGGCACCGACCCGCGCATCGGGTTTCCGTCGGCACCGCGAACCGCGAGCGCATCCGGAACACCCTCCGCCGCAAGAAAGGTCGAAAGAACCGGCTTGTCGCTCGCCCGGACGGCGTCCTTCAGCGCGGCGGCGAACGGTTCGACCGCGACCGCAACAGGTGGCACGAATACGGCGATGACGGCATCGATGTCGAAGGACTCCACTGCGGTTCGCACGCCGTTCGCGAACTCGGCGGGCCCGGCCTGCGGTCCGAGGTCGACGGGCCCACCGACCTGCAATCCTTCACTTCGAGCGGCGTCGGCAGCCAGCACGCCGAGCGCAGTCGAATTGCCCACGACCGCAACCCGGGGCCCCGCCGGCAGCGGTTGGAAGGCGAAAAGCAGAGCGCTGTCGAACAACTGGGAAATCGAGCCGACCTGCACCACGCCGGACTGTTCGAAGAGTGCCCGAACGATGGAATCGTCCATCTCGGTGCCCGTCGCCAATGCCGGTGGAACTGCGTGGCGGCCGCTCTTCACCGCCACCACCGGCTTGTTCCGCGCGACCCGTCGCGCGATCCTGGAGAACTTGCGCGGATTGCCGAAGCTCTCGAGATAGAGCAGGACCACTTCGGTCGTGGGATCCGAATCCCAGTACTGCAGTAGATCGTTACCCGACACGTCGGCTCGGTTACCTGCAGAAACGAACGCGGACAGTCCTATTCGACTTCGAGCCGCCTCGTCCAGAATGGCGATTCCCAGGGCACCGGACTGACAGAAGAAGCCCACGTTTCCCGCGGCCGGTAGCACCGGGGCGAGTGTGGCGTTAAGCGAGATGGTCGGATCGTTGTTCGCAACCCCGAGCGCGTTCGGGCCGATCAGCCGCATCCCGTGTTTGCGCGCCGCGTGCACGAGGCGCCGCTCGGACCTTCGCCCCTCCTCCCCGGTCTCACTGAATCCGGAGGACACCACGACGAGCGCTTTCACACCCTTGGCCAGACAGTCGTCGAGCACGGCGTCGATCGCTTCTGCCGGTACCGCAACCACCGCGAGATCGACTTCGTCGGGAATGTCGCGAACGGTCTGGTAGGCC
This sequence comes from Rhodococcus huquni, assembly GCF_055231055.1. NCBI lineage: Bacteria > Bacillati > Actinomycetota > Actinomycetes > Mycobacteriales > Nocardiaceae > Rhodococcus > Rhodococcus huquni. The sequence continues at coordinate 272,169 of NZ_JBUYWE010000001.1, read as the reverse complement.
CGCACACCGCGAATGGATCGACTCTCGGCGTTCACCGGGTAGACGGGGCCGGTGAACGCCCCGCGCAGCAAGTTCACGAGTACCGCGCTGCCGACCTTCGAACGGTCACCCGAAGCACCGATGACGGCAACCGAACGCGGGCTCAGCACATTCTTCATGCTGCGCGCCTCTGCTGCGCGCTCGCGCGAATTGCGCACCGATACCAAGGCTTCGGTGGGATCGATGTCGAACTCGAGGCGCAGGACGCCCCCTTCGTATGTCCTGCTGACCTGGTATCCGGCTTCGCGGAACACCGTCACCATGTTCCGATTCTCGGAGAGGACTTCGGCTACGAAGTGCGTCAAACCGTTCTCCGCCGCCGCGCCGGCCAGATGCTCGAGCAGGATCGGCCCCAATCCGCGTCCCTGATGGGCATCGGCGACCACGAACGCCACTTCTGCCGAGTTCCCATCACCCACGTCGAGTAGGCGCTCGTACCGGCCGACCGCGATGATCTCGTCGCCGAGCACCACCACGAAAGCGACACGATTGCGATGGTCCACCGTCGTGAAGTTGGTGACGTCGCGCCTCGACATCGTCGGATACGGTCCGAAATACCGCAGATACCGGGTGCGTTCGGAGAGCTTGGCGTGAAACGCGATGAGCCGATCGGCATCCTCGGGCATGATCGGGCGCAGCGAGACGGCGCCGCCGTCGGACGCGAGGATGTCGGCCACCCAGGCCCTCGGAAACGGATGCGGTCCTTCGCCGATGCGCTCCTGTAGTCGCGAAATATCGATCGGTTCAGTCACGTGGATCCTCCGGGTCGAGACCGAGCAGCGGGAAACAAGCCCTGCGGCTTGCCATGATCGCAGCGTCGACGCGGGTGATCGCCCGGTCGACTGCGGAGACGCCGGTTTCGGGCGCTCCACCCGGCCCGTCCCAGTGCACGTAGTCCACATCGCCACCGTCGCCCATCGTCGTCGGCATCTCGGTGCCAGGCACCACGGCACGGGCCCGTTCCGCCCATTCCGCCGGAATCGTCCGTCCGGGCGCCACGTCACGATCGAGAGCGGCAGCGATCAAGTGTGTCCAGGCCCTGGGCACCACACGGGCAAGCCCGTAACCACCACCACCTACGGCCAGCCAGCGTCCCTCTGCATACCGGTCGGCCAGATCCCGCATCGCAAGAAACGCTGCGCGCTGGCCGTCCACGGTGAGCGAAAGGTCCGCCAGCGGATCCTCGCGGTGGCTGTCGACGCCGCACTGACTCACCACGATCTGCGGACGAAAGGCTGCCACTGCCGCGGGCACGACGGCGTGAAACCCGCGCAGCCACAGGTTGTCCACGGTCCCGGGCAAGAACGGGAGATTCACCGCGGTGCCCTCTGCGGCGCCCTCGCCCACTTCCGAAACCCAACCGGTATTGGGCCACAACGTCGCCGGATGTTGATGCAACGACACCGTCAACACCCGGGGATCGTGCAGAAAGGCGTGTTGCACTCCGTCACCGTGGTGGGCGTCCACGTCGATGTAGGCGATACGGTCGAAACCGTTGTCCAACAACCACGAAATCGCAATGGCGACGTCGTTGTACACACAGAATCCCGACGCTCGGTCCGGCATGGCGTGGTGCATGCCACCGCCGATACTCACAGCCCGCAGCGTGCGGCCGGCGGCAATCTCCCGGGCCGCCGCCAACGACCCCCCGGCAAGGGTCGCGCTGGCCTCGTGCATCTGGGGAAAGACCGGGTTGTCCTCGGTTCCGAGTCCGTGCGCCGTGTCCACTTCGGTGACCCCGGGGTGGCCCGAGTGACCGGCCCGCTTCACCGCCTCGATGTAGTCGGACGTGTGAATGCGCAGTAGTTCCGCGTCCGTCGCAGATGCCGGACGCACGAGTTCGGTCCCGGACAACACCCCCAAGCTCTCGGCGAGGGCCATGGTGAGGTCGAGCCGACCGGGGTTCATCGGATGGTCCGCGCTCCAGCGGTATCCGAGATAGTCGGGACTCCACACCACCACACGGTCGGGTCGGTGCGCTGATTCGACCTCGGCAGGTCGGGACGACGCGGTCATGTGCTCACGCTACTGTCCGGCACGTTCGGGTGCGACCTACCCCACACTTCGCCGATGCCTGGCCCCCTTGCCGCTCGTACCTGCGAGCGCACCGACACTCGCTTCTCACGGGGAGCACCGTGAACAGGTCGCGACCGGTAGACTCGCGTAAGACGAAGGGGTGTGAGTGTGAAGGATCTGGTCGACACTACGGAGATGTATCTCCGGACGATCTACGACCTGGAAGAAGAGGGCGTCGTGCCCCTCCGGGCTCGGATCGCCGAACGACTCGAACAGAGCGGTCCCACTGTCAGCCAGACGGTGGCGCGCATGGAGCGCGACGGACTGCTTCAGGTGGCGGGTGACCGTCACCTCGAACTGACCGACAAGGGCCGCGAGCTGGCCGTGTCTGTGATGAGGAAGCACCGACTGGCCGAGCGTTTGCTCGTCGACGTGATCGGCCTCAAGTGGGAAGAGGTCCACGCCGAGGCGTGCCGCTGGGAACACGTCATGAGTGAGGAAGTCGAGCGTCGACTCGTCGAGGTCCTCAACAACCCCACCACGTCGCCGTACGGCAACCCCATCCCCGGACTCGATCAGCTCGGCCTCGCGCAGTCCACCGCTCAGACCGAGAACCTCATCCGGCTCACCGAGGTGCCCGCCGGCGCACCCACAGCCGTTGTGGTTCGTCGTCTCGCCGAGCACGTTCAGTCCGACCCGGAGATCATTTCTCAGCTGCGTGACGCCGGTGTCGTACCCGACGCACGCGTCACGGTGGAAACGAAGCCCGGCGCGGTCACGATCAGCGTGCCCGGTCACGATCCCGTCGATCTGCCCGAAGAGATGGCACACGCCGTACAGGTCAAGCGAGTTCAGGGATAAATGAAACTTCTGGTCACCGGCGGTGCCGGTTATGTGGGTAGCGTCTGCGCCACCGTCCTTGTCGAGCGCGGACACGAGGTCGTCGTCGTCGACGACCTGTCGACGGGAAACCGCGATGCCGTCCCCGCCGGTGCCGAGTTCATCGAAGGGGACATAGCGGACCTTGCAGGCTCTGTCCTCGGTTCGGCGGAGCATCCCGCGGGGTTCGACGGAGTTCTCCATTTCGCGGCTCAATCGCTCGTCGGTGAATCCGTCGAGAAGCCCGAAAAGTACTGGCAGGGCAACGTGGTTACCACGCTTCGCCTGCTCGAGGCGATTCGAGAGTCGGGCACACCACGCCTCGTCTTCTCGTCGACGGCTGCGACCTACGGGGAGCCGGACAGCTCCCCCATCACCGAGGCGGATCCGACCCGTCCCACAAATCCCTACGGCGCCACCAAGCTTGCGATCGACCACGCGATCACGTCCTACTCGGTCGCACACTCGTTGGCCGCAACGAGCCTTCGGTACTTCAACGTTGCCGGGGCTTACAAGGCAGCCGGCGAGAATCGTGTGGTCGAAACGCATCTCATCCCCTTGGTTCTGCAGGTAGCTCTGGGCCAGCGTGACAAGATTTCGATCTTTGGAACCGACTGGCCCACGTCGGACGGAACCGCGGTTCGCGACTACATCCACGTTCTCGATCTCGCCGAGGCGCACCTGCTTGCCCTGGAATCCTCGGTTCCAGGGCGGCACCGGATATACAATCTGGGAAGCGGTGCGGGTTTCAGTGTCCGGCAGGTCATCTCGGCCTGCGAACGTGTCACCGGCCTTCCCATTGCGGTCGAAGATGCGCCCAGGCGAGCCGGCGATCCCGCCGTCCTGATCGCGTCGAGTGATCGAGCGATCGCCGAGTTGGGATGGCAGCCCACCCACACGGACCTCGATGAAATCGTGGCCGACGCATGGACGTTTCTGCGCGACCTCGGTGATCGCTCGCATTCTGCCCAGCGCTGATCACCGATCCGTCGGTGCAGGCAGATCGACGCCGAGTTCGGCGGCGCATCCGAATCCGACGTCGGCAAGTTCACGAACGATGTCGGGTCGAAGTCCGGATTGAAGCGCGACGTCGAGCATTCGCGCCAAGTTGTGATCCGGATCGGCGTCGAGCGCTGCACTCAAAGCAATTCCGGCCAACGGGCCGTCGCCTCTCACATAGGCACTGAAGCCAAGGAGTGCTGCGGGAGCGGATCGATGCGGATCGGGCAGTCGCTGCGCCAGCAGTGTCCACAGATGCTCCGCGCGATCGGCCAATTCTCCGACGGCGAGCGCGAGTAGGCAGTCTCGTACCGTCACGTTGGCAAGCGCCAACGCCAACTGCGCGCATACCTCTCTCGACGGCTCGTCGCCGGACCCGACGCTCCCGATCTGTTCAAGCACGAAGCGCAACTCCCGCCTATGGCCACTACATGGATCGCGGCGGTCCCCCCGAAGTTCGCGTGAGTCGGTAGCCGAATCGAAGGCTGCGTCGATCAAAGTACCGATTCTGGACCGCTCCGGTGATCGATCGACGGCAAGCACATCCTCCAGTTCCTTCCGCGAGGACCGAATCACACGGCCGCCCAGCACCTGAGCCATCGCGACGTGAGAGGCAACGGGATCCGACTGGCAGCCGCTATCCCCGCCCGGCAGCAAGCTGAACCAGTCCACACCCTCGGAGATTCGCGAAGTGACGAATGCGTCGAGGAGTTCGACCCCGTGGACGTTCACCGCCTCCTCGAGGGATTCGACGACATCGACCACCGAACTGCGGCGGACGGCATCCGCCCCGAAACTGTCGAAACGGTCGTCTACGAACACGACCAACACTCCAGAAGCGCATTCGCGGCCACAGACCGTCGCGAACTGCTCGACCACCATTCTCATCTCGAACGAAAGACCCGGGCAGCCTTCGTCGACCACGAGGTCGTGGCGCATCACAGCACCGACGGTGGGTCGCGTTTCGCCCGAGAGGCAGATCGCAATGATCGAACGGGTCGGAGTGAAGCCGAGCAATGCGGGCACCGCAGCGATCAGATCCCCTGGCTCCGAGAGCCGGACGGTGGTCTGCGCGAGTGTGTGGAACGGACTCGAGGCGTCGGATGTGGAGTCGTAGGAGAACGCGGAAGAAGTCATGCACGAACTGTGCACTGCGCCGCCGCCGCGATATCGCCCGAATCGTGTCCGACAACTCTGTTGGGGAAATCGCGCCGCGTTGTGCGCAACAGCAGAATTCGCTTCTGCACGCCAGGGCCCGACGACTTCGTGTCGGTGGCATGCGTTACCGCCCGATCAGGACTGCCGGACCTTCTGAACTGCAGCGGTGAACGCCTCGTCGAGGGGACCCATCTCGGGCTTGTCCGGCCCGAACGACATCATGGTGGCCGAGATGCGCACATCCCCCACCTCCGCCATCAATGTGGTCATCGACTGAACGACCTCACCACCTCCTTCGCCGGAGGAGACCGAGCGGCGCAGCGCCGAGGTGTCGTCCGCATCGATCGGTGGTGGCGGAACGACGTCGGTCTTCACCGTCGATTTCGCTCCACTCGCGGTGACAGTGAAGCTGGAGCAATCGGTCGCCTGATCCTCCAACTCGTCGATCGTCGCCTGGGCCCTGGTCAGTTCGACAGTGATCGTGGCGCGTGTGGCGTTGTCGGTCCCGACTGCCATGGCGGTACTCGTCGGCCCGTACTCCTGCTCTGGTGGAACACATCTCGCAGGTTCCACCTTCGCATTCTGTGGAACACCGGTGAGGTCGGGTGCAGCCATGGAAACTGCCTGCGGGGGCAGAACCACGGCTTCGAATCCTCCCGGAAACTCGGCTGGTTCGAGCAGGAGCTTCGACAGTTCCTGCTCGGACGATCCGCCGGACGCTCTCTGGACCGGCTCGGCGACACCGGACACATCGCTTCCGCACGACGCAAGGGCGACGGAGGAAAGACCGGCCGCAGCGCAGACCGCAACGATCTTCGTGCGTCGCCTACTCGTCACAGAGCCTCCTGTTGTTCGGTGTCACTTCTCGTTCGGAGCCGACCAGCCGTTCAGTGCCCCCTGGCAATCCACTCTTCCAGGTGGGGGGACTCCGCGCCGATTCGAGTCGACGGCCCGTGGCCGGTATGAACGACGGTGTCCCCTGGCAGTTCGAGGAGGCGGTGTCGGATCGAGTCCACGATGGTCGGGAAGTCGGAATAGGAACGGCCTGTGGCCCCGGGTCCTCCCTCGAAAAGGGTGTCCCCGCTGAAGAGGTCACCCGCTTCGGGCAGATACAGGCACACGGACCCCGGAGAGTGCCCCGGAGTGTGGATCACCTGAATATCGGTGCCCGCCACCGATATTCTCTGTCCCTCGTCGAGTTCACGGTGTTCGACATCGGGATGCGTTTGCCGCCACAGCATGTCGTCGCCCGGGTGCAGAAGGATCGGTGCGTCCAGAACCTGTGACAGTTCGGGTGCCACCGTCACATGATCGTCGTGGCCGTGGGTACACACGACGGCACGTACGGTACGACCGGCAACTGCGTCGATGATCGGCTGGGCTGTGTGCGCGGCGTCGACGATCACGACTTCGTTGTCGTCGCCGACGATCCAGACGTTGTTGTCCACATCCCAGGTGCCACCGTCCAGGCTGAACGTGCCGGATGTGACGACGTGGTCGATGCGCAGCGTCACAGGACCACCACCGACCGAAGGACCTTGCCTTCACCCATCGTCGCGAACGCGGCCTCGACCTCGTCGAGTCCGATCCGTTCGGTGACGAACTTGTCGAGAGGCAGCCTGCCTTGCTGATAGAGGTCGACCAGCATGGGGAAGTCACGCTCGGGTAGGCAGTCGCCGTACCAGGACGATTTGAGTGAGCCACCGTGACTGAAGAAGTCGATGAGCGGCATGTCCAGCGTCATATCGGGTGTGGGTACTCCGACGAGCACGACGGTGCCGGCCAGATCTCGCGCGTAGAAGGCTTGCTTCCATGTTTCGGGACGACCGACGGCGTCGATCACCACATCGGCACCGAACCCGCCCGTCAGTTCCTGCACGGCCTCGACGACATCCGCTTTCGTGGCGTCGACGACATGAGTGGCACCGAGATCCTTCGCCCACTCCAGTTTTCCGGCATCGGTGTCCACCGCGATGATCTTGGCAGCACCCGCGAGCCTGGCTCCGGCAATTGCGGCATCACCGACGCCGCCGCAACCGATGACGGCCACGGAGTCCCCGCGCCCGACCTTTCCGGTGTTCATCGCCGCGCCGAGACCGGCCATCACGCCGCAGCCGAGCAGACCGACGACCGCAGGATCCGCATCGGGTGCCACCTTGGTGCACTGCCCCTGGTGAACGAGTGTCTTCTCGGCGAATGCACCGATTCCCAGTGCGGGAGTGAGTTCCGTTCCGTCCGTCAGGGTCATCTTCTGGTCGGCATTGAACGTGTCGAAGCAGTACTCGGTCCTACCCCGTTTGCACGCGCGGCAATTGCCGCACACCGCTCGCCAGTTCAGGACGACGAAGTCCCCCACCTCGACGTGATCGACACCCGGGCCGATCTGCTCCACCACGCCCGCGGCCTCGTGTCCGAGCAGGAACGGAAATTCGTCGTTGATGCCGCCTTCGCGGTAGTGCAGGTCGGTGTGGCACACGCCGCACGCTGCGATGTCGACGACGACCTCGCCCGGCCCGGGGTCCGGTACGATCACGGTCTCGATCGTGACGGGTTCCCCCTTCGCCTTCGCAACCACTGCTCGAACGCTCTGCGACATGACTACCTCCGCCGTTCCGTTGTCCTTGCGAACCAGGGCTCGCGAATTGTGTGCGGGCCACCCTCGGTCCTGCCGATCACCGGCGCCCCCACCCTGCCACAATCCATCAGTACCGACGCATACGTTCGTCGGTGTCGCGCACGGCGTCGATCCGCTCTGGGCGAACACCTGTCGCGGGGTCTGGGGGAATTTTCAGGGTGTGAGCGGACGTTCCGTACAGACATACCCACCAGTAGCAAGCGGGGCCGAACTTTCGATCCGGTGACGATGTGGGGGACACTGAGAGCAGACACGCACAGATAAGGGGCCTGCGATGACCGAGCAGTCGAAGATGTACGAGCTGGAGTTTCCGGCGCCGCAGCTGTCCTCGGCGGACGGATTGGGTCCCGTGCTGGTCCACGGCCTGGAGGGGTTCTCCGATGCCGGCCACGCCGTGCGTCTCGCCACGAAACACCTCCGTGACAGCCTCGAGACGGAACTCGTCGCGTCGTTCGCGATCGACGAGTTGATCGATTACCGATCGAGGCGGCCGACGATGACGTTCAAGGCGGACCACTTCTCGGATTACGAGCAGCCCGAACTGAACCTGTACGCGGTGAAGGACACGGACGGTACGCCGTTCCTCCTCCTGGCCGGCCTGGAGCCGGATCTGCGCTGGGAGCGGTTCACCACCGCCGTCCGGCTGCTGGCCGAACAGCTCGACGTCCGCCGCACGGTCGGCCTGAGTGCCATACCGATGGCAGTGCCGCACACACGCCCTCTCGGCCTGACCGCGCACTCGACGAACAAGGATCTGATCCAGGAGCAACACCGCTGGGCGGGCGAGCTTCAGATCCCCGGTAGTGCCTCCTCCCTCATCGAACTGCGGATGGCGCAGCACGGGCACGACTCGATCGGGTATTCCGTGCACGTGCCTCACTACCTCGCGCAGACCGACTTTCCGTCGGCGGCGGAGACGCTCCTCGAGAACGTCGCGGAGATCGCCGACCTGAACCTGCCGCTGAGTGCGCTCGGCGAGGCAGCCGCGCGCGTCCGCGAGCAGATCGACGAGCACATCGCCGGTAACGAGGAAGTCGAAACTGTGGTTCACGCCCTCGAGCGCCAGTACGACGCCTTCGTGACCGCACAGGAGCAGAAGTCGACGCTCCTGGCGAGAGAAGAGGACTTGCCCAGTGGCGACGAACTCGGTGCGGAGTTCGAGCGTTTCCTCGCCGAGCAGGCACGCGACGACCGCCCCGACGACGGGAACTGAGTCCCCCACCGAAACCGGACGTTCACTCGCGAACGAACAATCGTCATGGAACTCGCTTACCCTGTTGCTGTCGACCACCAGGAAGCGTGACAGGAGGCGTGATGAACACCACCCGCTTTCGTCCACTCAGACCCGTGCCCGACGAAGAAGCGCGAATGGCATTTCGGACGATTCACGGATACCGGCGCGCCTTCCGCATCGCCGGCGAGGGTCCCGCCCTTCTCCTGCTGCACGGCATCGGTGACAATTCGGCCACGTGGTCCGAGGTGATCCCCCATCTCGCCAAGAATCATCGTGTCATCGCCCCGGACCTGCTCGGCCACGGTCGCTCGGACAAACCACGCGCGGACTATTCCGTCGCGGCGTACGCGAACGGAATGCGTGACCTACTCACCGCACTCGGCATCGATCGCGTCACGGTCGTGGGCCATTCACTGGGCGGCGGCGTCGCCATGCAGTTCGCGTACCAGTATCCGCAGATGGTCGAGCGTCTGATTCTCGTCTCGGCGGGCGGGGTGACGAAGGATGTTCATCCTCTGCTGCGAATGGCGTCCGTTCCGGTACTCAACGAGGCCATGAAGCTGCTCCGCCTGCCTGGGGTCATGCCCGGGCTGCGTACGGCGGGGAACCTGCTGAGTCAGCTGAACGGTTCGCCGTTGCGACCCGGCGGGCTGTTCCACGACACTCCCGACCTGGTCCGGATCCTGGGCGACCTCCCCGACCCGACCGCGCACGCCGCGTATCTTCGTACGCTTCGCGCCGTGGTCGACTGGCGAGGCCAGGTCGTCACGATGCTCGATCGCTGTTACATGACCGAGAACATGCCCGTCCAGATCATCTGGGGCGATCAGGACGTCGTGATCCCGGTCGAGCACGCTCATCTCGCCCATGCGGCGATGCCCAGCTCGCGTCTCCACATCTTTCGGGGTTCGGGCCACTTTCCGTTCCGCGACCAGCCCATGCGCTTCCTCGAGGTGGTCGAGAGCTTCCTCGACGCCACCACGCCGTCGGAGTTCGACGAGAATCGGTGGCGGCAGATGCTGCTCGGCGGAATCGGTGAGGCCGCTATCAGTGGGAGCGCGAGCACCCGCATGGCGGTACTCGATGCGATGGGCTCGGACGAACGCAGCGCCACCTGATCCGCTGCGGTCAGTGCGGACGGGGTCCGTCGGCGGGATAGCCTGTATCGGTGCTTCTTCCCGACCTTCTGCCCGACGACACCGACCCGGATTCGGTTTTCGACGCCTTCACCACCTGGACAACGGAACGCGGGTTGTCGCTGTACCCGGCCCAGGAAGAGGCCGTGATGGAGTTGGTGTCCGGTGCCAACGTCATTCTGGCCACACCTACCGGTTCCGGAAAATCGTTGGTGGCGATAGGTGCGCACGCCTATGCGATGGCGGCGGGCAAACGCACGTTCTACACGGCGCCGATCAAAGCGCTGGTGAGTGAGAAGTTCTTCGCCCTGTGCGAGGTGTTCGGCGCGGACAACGTCGGAATGATGACGGGTGATGCCGCCGTGAACTCGCGGGCGCCCATCATTTGCGCGACCGCCGAGATCGTTGCGAATCTGGCGTTGCGAGAGGGTGCGAACTCCGACATCGGTCAGGTCGTGATGGACGAGTTCCACTTCTATTCAGAACCCGATCGAGGCTGGGCATGGCAGGTGCCGATCGTCGAGTTGCCCCACGCCCAGTTCCTTCTCATGTCGGCGACTCTCGGCGACGTGAGCTTCTTCTCGGAGGACCTCACCCGGCGTACCGGTCGACCCACGACGGTGGTGGCCGGTACCGAACGTCCTGTACCCCTGATGTTTTCGTATGCGACCACGCCCGTCGGTGAAACCATCGAGGAGTTGGTGACCACCAACCAGGCGCCCGTCTACGTCGTCCACTTCACACAGGCGGCCGCCCTGGAGCGGGCCCAGGCCCTCACGAGCGTCAACTTCTGTTCTCGCGCCGAGAAGGATGCCATCGCCGAAGCGCTCGGCGGTTTCCGGTTCACGACCGGATTCGGCAAGACTCTGTCTCGTTTGGTCCGACACGGAATCGGCGTCCACCACGCGGGCATGCTCCCGAAGTATCGCCGGCTGGTGGAGCGGCTGGCACAGGACGGCCTCCTCAAGGTCATCTGCGGAACCGACACTCTCGGAGTGGGCATCAACGTGCCGATCAGAACAGTGTTGCTGACGGGGCTCACCAAGTACGACGGCACTCGGACCCGACACCTGCGTGCTCGGGAGTTCCATCAGATCGCCGGCCGCGCCGGTCGCGCCGGCTACGACACTCTCGGCACTGTCGTCGTTCAGGCGCCCGAACACGAGGTCGAGAACATTCGCGCTCTGGCGAAGGCCGGGGACGACCCGAAGAAGAAGCGAAAAGTACAACGCAAGAAGGCCCCCGAAGGCTTCGTGTCCTGGGGAGAGCCCACCTTCGATCGCCTCGTGGCCGCAGCGCCGGAGCCACTGGTTTCCAGATTCGGTGTGAGCAACTCGATGCTGCTGAACGTGATCGCCCGTCCGGGCAATTGCTTCCAGTCGATGCGACATCTGCTCGAAGACAATCACGAGACGCGCCCCGCGCAGCGCAAGCACATCCTGAAGGCGCTGTCGCTGTATCGAGGCCTGGTCGATGCAGGAATCGTCCAACGCCTCGACGAACCTGACGAGGACGGGCGGATGGCCCGCCTGACGATGGAACTACAGCGCGATTTCGCCCTCAATCAGCCACTGTCGCCCTTTGCCCTCGCGGCGCTCGAACTCCTGGACGTCGAATCCGATTCCTATGCGCTGGACGTCGTATCCGTCATCGAATCGACGTTGGACGATCCACGACAGATCCTGATGGCCCAACAGCACGCCGCTCGCGGCGAGGCCGTCGCGCAGATGAAGGCCGACGGAATCGAGTACGACGAACGCATGGAGCTGCTCGAGGAGGTGACGTGGCCGAAACCACTCGAAGATCTTCTCGTTCCCGCCTTCGAAACGTACCGCGACGGGCACCCGTGGATCTCCGAGTTCGCCCTCTCCCCCAAATCCGTGGTGCGCGACATGGTCGAGAAGGCCATGACCTTCACGGAATTGGTGTCCCACTACGGACTCGCACGGTCCGAGGGATTGGTTCTGCGCTACCTCGCCGATGCGTATCGTGCACTGCGCCAGACTGTTCCCACGGAAGCACGTACGGAGGAACTCGAAGAATTCATCGAGTGGCTGGGCGAACTCATCCGTCAGGTGGATTCGAGTCTGCTCGACGAATGGGAATCCCTGACTGATCCCGGTAAGGAATCGGACGAGCAACAACTCGCGTTCGGAGCAGACACGCCACGGCCGATTTCGGCCAACACCCGGGCATTCCGGGTGATGATCCGCAACGCGATGTTCCGGCGCGTCGACCTCGCCGCACGTCGACGCTGGGCCGAGCTCGAAGGGCTCGACGACGGAATCGACGCCGCAGAGTGGGCAGAGCAGTTGGATCCGTACTTCGAGGAGTACGCCACGATCGGAACCGTGCCGTCGGCACGCGGCCCGCAATTGTTCCAGGTGTCGACGGATTCCGAGTTCTGGCGGGTGCGTCAGGTACTCGACGACCCCGAGGGCGACCACGGATGGGCACTGGTCGCGGTCGTGGACCTGCCCGAATCCGACGCTGCCGGCGAAATCGTGTTCGACGAACTCTCGATCGTCGAGGGCTAGCCGGTCGTCGGGACGGTCGGGCTAGTGCGACTTTCCCAGCTCGCGCAGGAGATCGAAGGACAGAAACGTCATCGGCCCCTTGTCCTCGAACTGACCACCGACGTCGCCGGCGATTCCACCTTCGATCGCGAGTTTGCTCTGAAGATCCAGCTTCAGTTGGGGTGCACCGTCGGTGAAATCTAGATCGTCGAGATCGACCCACACGATGTTGGGGCGTGTCGTCGACTCGTAGACGAACCTTCTGTTCGTGAGGTCGGTGACGGTCTGCCAGATCGTCTGGGAGGCATCGGGCTTTCCTGGGTCGGGGATGCGAAACGGCTGTGCAGCATTACGAATGACGCTGAACATGCTTGCGATGGCTTCGGTTCCGCTCGCCGGTTGCGGCAGCCGACTCGAGTAGTAGGCGGCGCGGGCCATCCGATGCTCTGCGTCGGTATCCCCCGGTAGCGGGTGGTCGCCGCCGAGTCCCTCCCAGTGACCGAGCAACTCGATCTGTCGGTCGTACGTGGGTGAGTTCGTCATGACGCGATACGAGGAATCGTGATAGATCCGCGCAGCGCCGTCGATGTACTCGACGATGGCGGAACCCCCGCCGGCATCGTCGAGTGCGAGGTGAATGGTCGGCGGATCACCGCCGGTCGGGTCCGGCATCTGGACGACCTGAACATCGGTCCGACGTATCCAGTCCACGGCATCGGTGACCGTGGCGAAGTTGTCGAGAAAATATTGCAGCCAGACGGCCTGACTCAATGCAGGACGCGCCTCGTCGCGCTCGCCGTAGGTCGACTCGGCGAGCCACAGGATGTGACCGGCCAGCCCGGCTTCGTTGAGTCCGTCGACCGACATGAGGTCGAAGGCACCGACCACGAGGCTGCCGTACTTCGATGTCCAGGTCAGCTCCCCGGCCACGCCGTCGTCCCGTTCGACGCCGCGGGGCAGACTCCAGAGATTGGTCATGAGGTCTTTGTGAAAGTCCATGTTGCGGCCGACCAGTACCGAACCCGCCGCGTCAGGCCAGATGACTCTGGTGCACATCCACGATCACCGCTTTCCGACACCCCGCCGTGAGACCGGATTACCAAGATCGACTTTACAACTCCGTGACCTGCCCAGTGGCCGCTTCAGGGAGCTCGGCTAGGAACGACGTCGAGGCTGGTCGCGACGCGACGCTTCCTTCTCCTTGATCCGCACCTTTTCCTGGCGTACCGCGGCCTGGGTCGATCGCTCCTGTTGCAACCATTCCGGGCGATCTGCCAGAAGTGCGTCGATCTGCTCGGTGGTGAGGGCTTCGGTCACTCCGCCTCGCGCGAGGCCGGCGATCGACACGCCCAACTTCGCGGCGACGACAGGGCGTGGGTGCGGCCCCTTCTCGCGCAGTTCGGTCAGCCACTCGGGCGGATCGCTCTGCAGGACGGAGAGCTCCGCCCGGGAAACGACACCTTCCTGGAATTCCGCCGGTGTGGCTTCGAGGTACACACCCAGCTTCTTGGCTGCGGTCGCAGGCTTCATCGTCTGGGCGTTGTCGGTCTGACTCATGTGTTCAAGGATAACGATGATGCGGACCGCTTCCGACCATCCCGGTACTCTGGCGACGTGACCGACACGCCCGAGAGCACCCCGTTTCGACTCCTGTACGTTCCGGGCGTGACACCGACCAAGTGGGTACGGGTCTGGAACGAACGCATCACGGATACCCGGCTCGAGTTCACGTCTGTGCCCGCTGCCGAGGCGAACGGCCGTCTGATCGACGGTTCGGCCGACGTGGGGCTCGTTCGGCTCGGTGAACGGGAACCGGACCTCAGCGCCATTCCGCTCTACACGGAAGCGACCGTGGTGGTCGTACCGAAGGACCACGTCTTCTGCGCCGCGGACGAGATCGGCGTGCACGATCTGGCCGACGAAATCGTCCTGAGCCCGCTCGACGACTGTCTCGTCTGGCCCGCGCCGCCCGGCAACGCTGCCGCCGATCGCCCCTCGTCCACCGCCGATGCGGTCGAACTCGTGGCGGCCGGCATCGGAGTTCTGGTACTCCCCCAGTCACTCGCCCGATTGCACCACCGCAAAGACCTCACCTACAGACCGATCACGGGTGCCCCGGAGTCCCGGATTGCCCTGTCGTGGCGCGAGGACCACACGACCGAACTCGTCGAGGAGTTCATCGGCATCGTGCGTGGACGGACGGTGAACAGCTCCCGTGGACGAGCGTCCACCGAGAAGGAGACCCCCAAGAGGAAGCCCGTCCGCAAGAACCCGGTCGGCAAGCATCCGGACAAGCCCTCGGCCGGCCGCCGAACCGGGAACCCCCGCCGGGGCGGCAAGAGTCGACCGCGTGGGCGTCGCTGACTCACCGGTGCGAACTCACTGCTTATGAGGGTTCACTGCTTCGCCGCCGCGGAAATGAGTTCCGCCAGTTGCGCATAGCCTTCGGCGTGCGCGCTCGAGGACCTGAACACCAAACCGATGGTCCGCCCCGGCCGCGGATCTGCGAACGTCGCCGTCGCCAGCGGCCCCCTGCCTGTTTCGACGGCTACGGCCGACTCGGGGACGAGCGTGACCCCGAGGTCGCCCGCAACGCACTGCACGACCGTCGACAACGACGTTGCCCGGGTGTCGCCCCCGAGGTTCGGACGTGCATCGACAGACCGACACAGATCGAGGGTTTGGTCACGCAGGCAATGCCCTTCGTCGAGAAGCAGCAACGGCAGATCGTCGAGCGCGCGGGGCGAGAGTCCCGAGGTACCTGCGAGCGCATGCGACGCGGGCACGACGAGTACGAAAGATTCCGTGTAGAGCGGGATTTCGACAAGTCCGGGAAAGTCCGAGGGCAGTGCCAACACCGCAACATCGAGGGAACCTTCTCGCAGTGCGGCAAGGAGGCGCGCAGTCTGGTCCTCCACTACGTGTGGCACGAGCGTCGGCAACTCGGTACGCAGAGCAGGCAACAGCGACGGCAGGACGTACGGCGCAACGGTCGGGATGAGACCGATTCGCAGTGGCCCGGAGAGGCGGTCTCCCACGCCCGCAGCAGCGGCAACGAATCCCTCGGCAGCGTCCAGGGTCACCTTCGCCTGACCCAGTAGTCGCTCGCCTGCTGCAGTGACCAGAACTCGCCGCGTGCTGCGTTCGATGAGCGACACACCGAGGCCCGTTTCGAGTGACGCCAACGCCTGCGACAGTGTGGGTTGACTCACACCCAATCGCACTGCGGCAGTACCGAAGTGCCTGCATTCTGCGATGGCGACGAACGCACGCAGCTGTGAGAGTGTCGGCTGATAAGTCTGATCAGACATACCTATCAGTGTAGTGGAATCCATCGCCTTTACCTTTTGCCTACCTCGAGGCAGAATGGAGTCACACCAGAAAACGCAGGTCGGTAGATCATTCGACCAGACCCGTTCCGGTACCCAATTCAATCGTGATCGCAGTCGTGCGGTCATGCGCGTTCAACGGATGTTCACAAGACAAGCAGGAGGACGAGAGACACATGGCTCTGCTCACAATCGGCGACCAGTTCCCCGCATACAATCTGACGGCAGTGATCGGCGGCGACCTCTCCAAGGTCGACGCACAGCAGCCCGACGACTACTTCACCACCGTCACCAGCGATGATCACGCAGGCAAGTGGCGCGTCGTCTTCTTCTGGCCGAAGGACTTCACCTTCGTGTGCCCCACCGAGATCGCCGCGTTCGGAAAGCTGAACGAGGAGTTCGCCGACCGTGACGCACAGGTGCTCGGCGCCTCCGTGGACAACGAGTTCGTGCACTTCCAGTGGCGTGCACAGCACGAGGACCTGAAGACCCTCCCCTTCCCCATGCTCTCGGATCTGAAGCGTGAACTGGCCTCGGCCACGGGCGTGCTCAACGCAGACGGTGTCGCCGATCGCGCCACCTTCATCGTCGACCCCAACAACGAGGTCCAGTTCGTCTCCGTCACCGCAGGTTCCGTCGGCCGCAACGTCGAAGAGGTACTGCGCGTTCTCGACGCACTGCAGTCCGACGAGCTGTGCGCATGCAACTGGAAGAAGGGCGACCCGACGATCGACGCAGGCGAACTGCTGAACGCGAGCGTGTAAACCATGACTGTCGAAAACCTGAAGAACTCACTCCCCGAATACGCCAAGGATCTCAAGCTGAACCTGAGCTCCCTGGCTCGGACCACCGTCCTGAACGAGCAGCAGCTGTGGGGCACCCTTCTGGCCACCGCCGCGGCGAGCAAGTCGGCGACGACGTTGAAGGAAATCGCCGAGGAGGCAGCGGACACGTTGTCGGCCGAGGCCTACAACGCCGCACTCGGAGCAGCCTCGATCATGGGTATGAACAATGTGTTCTACCGCACCAAGGGCTACCTCGACGGAAAGTACGACGACCTGCGTGCGGGCCTGCGGATGAACATCATCGGCAACCCGGGCGTCGACAAGGCCGATTTCGAGCTCTGGTCGCTGGCGGTGTCCGCTGTCAACGGTTGTAACCATTGCCTCGAGGCGCACGAGGCCACTCTCCGCAAGGAGGGCATCGAACGCGAGGTCATCTTCGAGGCCATCCGTGCCGCGTCCATCGTGGCCGGCGTTGCACAGGCCGTCGAGACCAGTCGCACGCTGGACGGCGCGACCGTCTGACCTGTTCGACCTGTTCGAAGAAGAAGGGCTACCCGCGATCGCGGGTAGCCCTTCTTCGTGCCGGTAGCGGCTACGTCTGCCCAGTGGTCAGCCCGGAAACGCGAACTCCACCTTGCGATCCGCGACATCGGCCGTCGTGAGACGCACTTTGGCCTGCCCACCCTCCCTGGGGTCACCCGCACATTTCGCGATCACCATCACCGACGGCACGAAAACCTCTGCCGCTCGCTTCTTCTCGCGGGACCGCAGCACGGTCGCGTCGAACACTTCACCGACGCGATCCGCCAGCATGATCGCCTCCGTGAGATCGATACATGCCCGCTCGACCTTGTTGGACACCGAATCCGAGGCCGACATGACCTTCGGGAGAGCCGGCAGGGCTTCGCGCGCCCAGTCCGGGACGCTGTTGCCGGCGCCGACCGCGAGACATACTTCGTTCGTGAAGCGGTCGGACAGTCGTCTCAGCGGGGCCGTCACGTGCGCGTACGGGGCGCCGATCGCCGAGTGGACCGACAACTCCGGAGCCGTCCCGTCGAAGGCGACGTAGTCGGCCCCGCGCAGAAGGGCCGGCGCCTCGCTCATGAGAGCAAGTGTGGTGGCTTCGTTGGGATCAAGTCCGGCGAGAACTTCGCCCGCACCCTTGCGGTCCGGCCAGGCGATACCAAGGGCGAGTGCGGTGTCACGCAGTGCGTCGAGTGCACCCTTCTCGGGCGGCGGCAACGTCCGCAACAGTCCGATCCCCGCGTCGAGCATCATCCGAGCAGCGCACATACCGGTCAGCAACGACACCTCGGCGTTCCAGTCGTCGGCCTCGGTGCGCGGCGCCGCGACGATGCGCCACGAGTCCTCGCGCTTCGCCACCTCCTGCTCGGGCAGCTTCAGCTCGATCGCGCCACGAGTGATCGCCGCTGCCATTCGACGCTTACCGAACTCCGGCAGCGCCGCAATCGACGGGTGGAGCCGTCCGCAGTCGGCGTCGGATTGAACGGTCGCATAGTCCAGCCTCGCCACCGACCTGACAAGCGCTCTCGACACCGACCACGACACCGGCTCCGCTCGCGCGTCGAGTTCGATACGCCAGAGCACCGCGGGGCGGTCGCGATCGGGAAGCAGGCTCGCAGAATCTTCCGACAACTGACGGGGATGCAGGGGAATCGACCCGTCGGGCAGGTAGAACGTCTGCCCACGCCGACGTGTCTCGGTGTCGAGCACCCCACCCGGCCGAACTACCGCTCCCACGTCGGCGATGGCGTAGTGCAGGACGAATCCGCTTTCCGTGCGTTCGACGTGCATCGCCTGATCGAGATCCATCGACCCCGGCGGATCGATGGTCACGAGGGCCAGATCCGTCCGGTCCTCACGCTCACCGGCGAACCGGTCGACGGCGGAGCGCGCCTCGTCCGTGGCCGCCTCCGAGAAATCCTCGACCAGGTCGAACTCGGTGCGTATCGATTCGAAATCGATATCTCGCGCAACAATCCGACTAAACGGCACGCCGCTCACTCCGTTCCCCGGCCCCCGTCACGGTGAGCCGGTCAGTTCTTCCAATCGTCGTCGTCGCGATCGGCTTCCTTGTTTCGTTCCGCCGCGATCTGGAGAGCCTTCTCCGCGGACGCCCGGTCAGGGTACGGCCCCATACGCGACATCGACGAAGCAGCTTTTCCCTGCGCCACCGAGCCGTCCTCGACGTTGTAGTACCAAAGGTCGTCTTCATCACTCATGCCGATCAGTCTCCCACCAAACTGCGCCCCGTCCCGGAAAGCGGGAACAAACTTCTCTCGGCGTCGCCGAGGTTGTGAACAGCGCCTCAGCTGTTATTCTCTCTACTGCCCGCACAGAGAATGGAGCAAGCATGTCCACGATCATCTTCGATCAGCTACTTCCGTACCTCGGCGCCGACGCCGCCTCGTACTGGGCCCAGGTTTTGATGGTCAACCCCGTCTGACGGAGACCACACGAAAGCCCCCGCCGATTCGGCGGGGGCTTTGTCGTGGGCGGACGAGTCGGCGTGTAAGCCGGATCCTGTCCCCGACGCTCGCGCGCCGGGTGGCGACCATCCATCTGGGCACACCGTCGCCGGGTACCTCGAGCGGTTCACCCGCAGGCTCGGGCGAGCAGCCCTCGATCACCTGCGCAACCGCACTCTCGCGAGTGCGATCTTCAACCTTGCTCCGGGCGGGGTTTACCTAGCCACCCCGGTCACCCGGGGTGCTGGTGCGCTCTTACCGCACCGTTTCACCCTGACCTGCCCCGAAAGGCAGGCGGTCTGTTTTCTGTGGCACTGTCCCGCGAGTCGCCTCGGGTTGCCGTTAACAACCGCCCTGCTCTGTGGAGTCCGGACTTTCCTCGATCCGGGGCCTGAACACGTCGCCGAAGCGGGTGCCGGTTCCCCGAGCCGCGGCCGCCCAGCCAACTCGTCCGCCCGGACAGCGTACTCGTCGGCTTCCAGTGCACGTGCACGCAGGTGACACACCGGCCGGTACGCGATCGGGCTCGTAGGATTGGTCCGTGCCGACCAGTCCTCCTCCCCACCAGGCGCGGTCGCCGTTGCCGCGCCTCGACTACCTGCACGGTGATCGCGACGACAGTGATCTGGTGATCCTCGCGCACGGCGGTCAGGAGAACTCGTACGCCCGGGCTCATTCACGTCGACCGGCCGCTTTGCGAATGTGGCCCTTCGTTCGTGCCGCACACCGAGGCGCACCCGAATCCGCGGTCGCACTGATCCGATATCGGTACCGCGGGTGGAACGGCGATTCCTCGCACCCACTCGAAGACCTTCGCCAAGTACTGGACGGTCTGCCCACCTCCGTGCGACGAGTCGTTCTCGTGGGGCATTCGATGGGCGGTCGCACCGTCGTACAGTGCGCGGACGACGCACGAGTGCGGGGCGTCCTCGCGCTCGCACCATGGCTGCCCGACACGGATCCGATCCCCACCCCCACATCGCCCTCGGACACGTGGATCGTCACGGCCCACGGCGAACACGACAGCGTCACAAGCCCGCGCGCCACGACCGAGTTCGTTCGACGTCTTCGGGAGTCGGGCATCACGGCCGCCGAGTTCCTGGTCCACGACGACGGGCATCCGCTCTTGGAGCGACACGGCGATTGGGACGAGTTGGTGCGCCGATTCGTCGCGACCACGCTGAGCACGGATTCGGATCCCGGGTTGCTGAACGCTCGCACGATCGATCCCACCCGCACACCCGTCGAACTACCTCGGTGGAGCGACCGACGCGGACCTACCCGAGCCGCACTGTCCATCGCCCGCGCTCGGATGAAGCTGCCGGGCTGAAGGTCTATCGTCTGAGAATGGCCCGGTACAGCGCACTTCTTCGAGGCATCAACGTGGGCGGCATCAACATCAAGATGACCGACCTCCGCGACGTGTTCTCGAGTCTCGGATTCACCGAGGTGCGCACAGTGCTCGCCTCGGGCAACGTGCTTTTCGACGCGCCCACGTCCGACGGTCGCGGGTTGAAGGAAACCATCGAATCGGCTTTGGCGGATCGCTTCGGATACGACGCATGGGTTTTCGTCCTCGACGTTCGAGTGGTCGAGACCATCGTGGCCGCATATCCTTTCGAACCCGACCGGGAAGGCTGGCACGCGTACGTGGTGTTCGTGGACGGTGCCGAGCCTCTTCGCGAACTCCTCGAAGGCAGCGCAGACCTCGACCCCGCCGAGGAACAGGTCCAGAGTGGCGACGGTGTCGTGTATTGGGAGGTCGAACGCGGGCACACGCTGAAGAGTCGATTCGGGAAGACGTCGGGCAAATCCAAGTTCAAGGCCGTCACCACCACCCGAAATATTCGGACGCTTCGGAAACTTCTGAAATGACCCGCTGTTGACGATCCTGGCGGTTGCGCTGGTCGCAGCGGTTCTCGTGTTCGCCGTGGTGCGGCCACGACAGTTGCCGGAGATCGTCGCGGCCGCACCCGCAGCGGCTGTCGCCGTCGCTGTCGGGCTCGTCTCGCCGGACCGCGCGTGGCACAAAATCACCGACATGGCACCGACAGTTGCCTTCCTCGTCGCCATTCTCGTACTCGGGCACCTCGCCGATGCGATGGGAGTGTTCACCTGGTTGGCCTCGATACTCGGGCGCCGTTCGCGAGGTTCGCCACGTCGACTGCTCGCGTGGGTCTTCGTGGTCGCCGCGGCCACCACTGCGATTCTCAGTCTCGATGCCACCGTTGTTCTGCTGACGCCCGCCGTCATCGCGGCGGCACGCTCCACCAAGGTGAACGTCGAGCCGCATTCCTATGCGACGGCGCACTTGGCCAACAGCGCTTCCACACTGCTTCCGGTGTCCAACCTCACCAACCTGATCGCGTTCTCTGCCACCGGACTCGGCTTCGCGCACTTCACCGCACTGATGGCGCTGCCATGGCTCGTCACGATCGGGGTCGAGTACACCGCGCTCCGGCTCTTCTTTCGCCGCCGACTGTCCTCATCTCGCACGGACGCCGGGTCGCCCCCGGAAGTTCTCTCGGAGATACCTCCTGCGCCGACACCCGTGTTCGCCCTCGTCGTCATTTCGGCGACCCTGGTGGGATTCGGGCTCAGCGGTGTCTTCGGTTTCTCACCGTTCTGGCCGGCCCTCGTGGGCGCGATGATTCTGGCCACCCCGTCTCTACGCAGCGGCCGCACCAGGATTCGTCGAATTCTCTATTCGGCGGATCTGTGGTTCTGCGGGTTCGTTCTTCTGCTGGGGGTGGTGGTCGCGGGCGTTGCCGACGGCCCCATCGGTAGCAAGGTCGCCGATCTCCTACCGTCGCAGGTCGACTTCGTTTCCCTGCTCACAATCGCTGTGGTGGCGGCCCTCGCCTCGAACCTGATCAACAATCTCCCGGCCACCCTGCTACTCCTGGCCGCGCTCGGACCTCAGGCGCCCGCACCGCTGATTCTCGCCCTACTCATCGGCGTCAACCTCGGCCCCAACCTCACCTATGTGGGATCACTGGCGACGATGCTCTGGCGACGAGTGGCTGCCCGATCCGGGGCGCCGGCAGACCTTCGCACCTACACCCTGCTGGGGCTCACGACCACACCACTCACCCTGGTTGCCGCCGTCACGGCCCTGTGGATCGTGGTGTGACCGAATCCGGCTCAGCTCAGGTGCGACGTGTCGTTCACGAGCCGCACGGATGCTCCGCCGTCGCGGTAGAACTCCGCGATACTCAACGACGCCAGGTCGAGATGCAACCGGTACAGCAGGGCCGGCCCCGCATCCAGGGCCAACTGCAACAGGGTCTTGATGGGCGTGACGTGGGTGACCACCAGGATCGTGCGACCCGAATACTCGGAGATCAGTTCGTCGCGAACGGCCACGATACGGGTACGAACCTCGTCGAAGCTCTCCCCTCGAGGCGGGCGGACCGCAGTGTCCGACAACCATTTCCGGTGGTCCTCGGGGTACTGCTCGGCCGCCTCACCGAAGGTGAGTCCCTCCCAGGCGCCGAAATCGGTTTCGGTCAATCCGTCGTGAACGACCACGGGAAGGTCGAGTGCGCTGGCGACAGCCGCAGCCGTCTGCCGCGCGCGACCCAAGGGTGAGGACACGATCGCGTCGATCCCGCCGCGCGATGCCAACCTCGTCGCCGCACCCTTCGCCTGTGCGCGGCCCAGGTCGGTGAGGTCAGGATTCCCGCGACCGGAATACCGGCGTTCCACCGACAACGGTGTTTGTCCGTGTCGTAGCAACAGCATTCTGGTGGGGGTACCGACATCACCCATCCATGCCGGCGACGCGGGAGCGCTTTTCGCGGCCGTGTCCGGCTCTGACGATACGGGCGCAGATTCACCGTCCATCGCCTTGTTCGCCAGGCGATCGGCGTGCGCGTTCTCGACACGTGGAATCCAGGTATACGTGACGCGTTCGAACCCGGCTGCCACCTCCGCGGCGCGGCGCTGCAGCGGAATCATGTCCGGGTGCTTGACCTTCCACCGTCCGGACATCTGTTCCACGACCAGCTTGGAATCCATGCGGACGGTCACGTCCACCGCTCCGAGTTCGGCAGCCGCGGTGAGGCCGGCAACGAGACCGCGGTATTCGGCGACGTTGTTGGTCGCAATACCGAGGTCTTCCATCCGTTCGGCAAGAACACTGCGGTCGTCTGCATCGAACACCACCGCGCCATAGCCGGCCGGTCCCGGATTTCCTCGCGAACCGCCGTCGGCCTCGACGATGACTCGGGTCGAACTCACAGACCGGACTCCTTGGTGCGCACCAATATCGCGCCGCACTCGGAGCATCGGACGACGGCTTCCGGAGCCGTACCGGCGATGCGCGCGATCTCACCGCGATCGAGCTCGATCCGGCAGGCTCCACATCGCCGCGCCTGCAGCAGCGCCGCGCCGATCCCGTTGGACGCCCGCTGCCTTTCGTACACAGCAGTGAGCTCCTCCGGGAAGCCCTCGGCCAGCCGCGCTCGATCGGCCGTCCGCGACTGCTCGGTGGAATCCAGATCCGCCACGGCGTCGTCGCGGCGACGGCGGGCGTCGATCAGCTCGTCCTCGATCTGAGACAGCTGCGCGCCCGCGTGCTCGTGGTCCGCCTGCGATGCCTCACGCCGTTCCATGACCTCGAGGAGCTCGTCCTCGAGGAGACCCTGGCGGCGCACGAGGCTACCGAGTTCGTGTTCGAGTTCCGTCAGTTGCTTCGCGCCCACGGTGCCACTCTCGAGCAACTTTCGATCGCGGTCCTCACGCTTCCGCACGGCATCCACTTCGCCCTCGAGCTTGCGAATGTCTCGATCGAGGTCGTCCAGCACGATCTCCACGGCCACGGCCGCGTCCTTACGCGTCACCCGTTCGGCCTCGAGACGCTCGACTTCCTGCTGTTCGGGGAGAGTCTTGCGTCGATGCCCGATCCTCGACAGCTCTGCATCGACGCCGGCGAGTTCGAGAAGCTTGGACTGCACCTGTGGTTCGACGTTCACGCGTGGTAACTCCTGCTGTCTGCTGTTGACTTGAATCCGAAGACGGTTGTAGCAACCGTACCCCGCTGATCGGCCGTCACCGTGCGCTGTGCGTCCACGGGTCCGTCCGAACGCCGGAAACGCGAACCGTCAGTCCAGCCCCATCACCGAACGCGTCGTCGAGCACATCTTTCGCCTGGCCACACCACGGAAATTCACTCGCCCAGTGCGCAACGTCGACCAACGCGGGGCCTCCGGTCCTCAGGTGTTCGTCTGCCGGATGGTGACGCAGATCCGAGGTGACGTATGCGTCCACACCCAGCTTGCCTACCCGGTCGAGGAACGAATCACCAGCACCCCCGCACACGGCCACGGTCCGAATCTGTCGATCGGGGTCACCGGCGGCGCGCACGCCCCATGTCGTCTTCGGCAATGCGGTCGCCACCGTCTCCGTGAACTCGCGCAACGAGACGGGCGCAGGAAGAACGCCGATTCTGCCGAGGCCACGGGTGCTCGGCAGTGCCGCCATCTCGATCACGTCGAACGCCACCTCCTCGTACGGGTGGGCTGCGCGCAACGCGGAGAGGATCGTCGACCGCAGGTGACCGGGTGCGACCATTTCCACGCGATCCTCGGGGAGCTTCTCGAGCTCACCGACGGCACCGATCGCTGGGGTCGCCGCCCCGACCGGCAGAAACTGTCCGTATCCCCCGGTCGACCAACTGCACTGCTCGTAGTTGCCGACGCGGCCGGCCCCCGCCGCGAACATGGCCGATCGAACCTCCGACGCGTGTTCACTCGGAACCGTCACCATCCACTTGTCGAGAGGCTCGCCGCGCTGCGGGTCGAGGGGGCCGGTGACGGTGAGCCCGAGGGCCGCAGCCAAAGCATCGGACACCCCCGGATCAGCGGAGTCTGCGTTGGTGTGAGCCGCGAACAACGCGCAGCCGGCCCGAACCAACTTGTGAATCAACGCCCCTTTGGGGGTGTGTGCACCCACGGTGTCCACACCGCGGAGCAGAAGCGGGTGATGCGTGACGAGCAACTCCGCTCCCCACTCGATCGCCTCGTCGACGATCGCGGCGGTGGGGTCCACCGCGAACAGCACCTTCGTCACGGCATCGGCAGGATCACCGCACACGAGTCCTACCGAGTCCCAGGATTCGGCCAGCGCCGGTGGGTACGCATGCTCGAGCTCGGCAATGACATCCGCCACTCGCAACATTCGCTGTTCCGTCACAAGATCTCCTTCAACGCTTCGAACAGAACGTCGGTTTCGGGACTGGCTCGGACCGCCACGCGTAGATGATCGGTGCCCAGCCCGGGGAACGTGTCGCCACGTCTCACAGCGATCCCCCGCTGTCGCAATTCGCGCCGCACCTCGCCGCCGTGAGGCACGTTCAGCAGCAGAAAAGGGCCGGCGGCCGGTGTGTGGACGTCGACGCCGAGTGAAGTCAGGCGCGCGCCCATCTCGCTGCGCTGAGTCCCGATCTCCTCGGCATGACGGCGCGCCAGATCGACCGCGAACGGTTCGCAGCACGCCGTGATCGCCTCGATCTGCAGGCTTCCGAGCGGCCAGTGGGCTCGCCCGTGCTGCAGCCGACGAAGCACGTCGGGATGCCCGAGCGCGTACCCGCATCGCAAGCCTGCCAGTGCCCAGGTCTTGGTGAGGCTTCGCAACACCACGACATCGGGAAGCGCTTCCCCCGCCAACGACTCGGCTTCTCCCGGGACCGCGTCCGCGAAGGCTTCGTCGACCACGACGATCCGCCCCTGCCGTCGAAGTCGGTGGATGTCTGCCGCCGAATGCAGCACCGACGTGGGGTTGGTCGGGTTGCCGAGGACCACGAGATCGGCTTCGGCAGGAACGTCCGCATCCAACCGGTACGGAGGTTCCAGAATCACCCGAGCAACGGGAACTCCCGCCTCACGAAGCATCCACTCGGGTTCCGTGAACGACGGGTGAATCAGTGCCGCCAGGCTCGGTTCGAGCCGTGGCAACATCGCGAAGCCCTCGGCGCCACCGGACAGCAGAAGAACCTCGTCGGGAGACCTGCCGTGCCTCCGCGCAACGGTCTCGCGAGCACGTCGATCGGCGGCGGCGGAAGGATACGAACCCAACGTGTCCAACGCGGAGACGAGACGGCGCTTCAACCACTCCGGTGGGGCGGCGCCTCGAACATTCACGGCGAAGTCCAAGAGATCCGGGGCCGTCTCCACATCGCCGTGATGGCGCAGTGCGTCGACGTCGGCAGCGGGGGTCCTCACAACAACCGAGCCTACGATGCCCGGACACCCCCTGAGGTCAGCGCCGCCCAACTACACCCTCTGCCGCCCGACCCGCCGTGTAGGACAATGCGGTGGTGCCTGACGAATCGACCCCCACCCCCACTCGCATCGTGCTCTTCGACCTCGACGGAACCCTCACGGATTCGGCACCGGGAATCCACGAGGGCTTCCGACGAGCGCTCGCCGCCGTGGGGATGCCGGAGCCCACCGAGGCGATGCTCGACCGCGTGGTCGGGCCACCGATGGTCGACACCTTCCGATCGTTCGGTCTCGACGACGAGACGGTGGATCGGGCGATCGCCGCGTACTTCGAGCATTACGACTCTTCGGGGTGGATGGACAACGCAGTGTTCGGGGGGATCGGCGATCTGCTCGACGAGGTCGGCCGATCGCCGGCGCGGCTCGCGGTGGCGACATCGAAGAACGAGAAGATCGCGGTGCGAATCCTGGAGCACTTCGGTCTCGCCGATCGCTTCGAGTTCATCGGCGGTGCCAGCGAGGACGGCAGCCGCCGTGCGAAGTCGGACGTGATCGCCCATTCCCTCGCTGCGCTGGGCACCGAAGCAGTCGCGGGCGCGACTCCCGATGTGGTGATGGTGGGCGATCGCGATCACGACGTCGACGGGGCCGCGCGCTGGGGAATTCCGACCGTGTTCGTCGAATGGGGGTACGGCGCGCCCGAAGAGTCGATGCGCGCGCGCTGGACGGTGTCCGACACCACCGAACTCGGAAGGATCCTGGCCGATCATGTCTGACCGCAGCCCTGCCACTCCCCTGCACGTCACCTTCGTGTGCACGGGCAACATATGTCGGTCACCGATGGCGGAGAAGATCTTCGCCGAGCATGTTCGGCGCGAGCACCTCGACGACGTCGTGACGGTGAGCAGCGCGGGAACCACCGGCTATCACGTGGGCCGGGAAGCCGACCTACGCACGAACATGGTCCTGAAAGCGCACGATTACCCGACAGGTCACACCGCAGCGAAGGTCGAGGCGTTTCACCTCGATGCCGACCTGATCGTCGCGATGGCAACCGGCCACGATCAGCGTCTGGCGGCCCTCGGCGTCCCCTCCGAGCGCCGACGACTGCTGCGCAGTTTCGATGCGAATGCGGACTCCGAGTCGGTGGCCGACCCCTACTACGGCGAACTCGAGGACTTCGAGCGCGTACACGACGAGATCGTTGCGGCTGTCCCGGGCATGCTGAACTGGATTCGACAGCGCCTCGAGTAATTCGATGGACCACCTCGACTGTCGCAGGGATCGGGCTCACACCTGCAGGCCCCACGAACACGCCGCAGACCGCGAGACCGCTAACGTGGAGGCGTGCGAAGACTGAAGTTCCTGTTGCGTCCGGGCTGGGTGGTACTGGCTCTGGTGGTCGCCGCCTTCGCATTTCTCTGCTTCACGGTCCTCGCGCCGTGGCAGCTCGGCAAGAACACCACCACCGAACAACGCAATCAGCAGATCGCGGACTCGGTGGAGGCGGACCCCGTCCCGATCGAGTCGCTGTTCGACGACGGAACCCCCCACGACGACTCGGAGTGGCGGCGCATCACCGCGACGGGGTCGTATGTGCCCGACAGCGATGTCCTCGTCCGGCTGCGCGCCATCGAGTCCCAACCCGCGTACGAGGTGCTCACTCCGTTCCGGCTCGACGACGGTGGAACCATCCTCGTCAACCGCGGTTACGTGCGTCCCCTCCAAGGAACCGAAGCGCCCCCCATCGACCCGGCGCCCAGCGGAAATCACACACTCGACGGTCGCGTCCGAATGTCCGAAGGCACTGTGCCGGGCAAGGAGCCGTTCGAGGAGGCCGGGCGGAAGCAGGTCTACTTCATCGACGCCGGACAGGTCGCAGTGTTGACCGGCACCGAACTCATGAACGCGTACGTCCAGCTCGAACCCGATCAGCCGGGCGGTCTCGGCACCATTCCGATGCCCCAGCTCGATGCCGGACCGTATCTGTCCTACGGCCTGCAGTGGTTGGCCTTCGGGATCATGGCGCCACTCGGCCTTGCCTACTTCGTTCGCGCGGAATGGCTCGAACGTCGCAAGGAGAAGGCCGCGGCGGCCGAGCCGCCGAGTCCGAACGAGGATCCGGCGAAGGACGAGCAACCCGACGCTGTCACAAACGACGCGACCTCGTCACCGGCGCCGGCCCCCGAACCCGGTTCCACGCTCACGACGACGGAGGCGAAGCTCGCCGATCGCTACGGCAAGCGCCGCTGATCCCACCGCTGCACCGATCTGCACGGCCCGCGACAATCGGGCGCCGCGGCGAAGGTCACTCGCTGTGGGCGAATCGCCTCTTCCCAGGGTCGGCCTCATCTCCACGCCGTGGGAGTACTCGGTTCGTCCGCCCAGCGAGACACCCAAAGCTCCTGCGGCAGTCGCCTCGGCGACTCCCGCGTTCGGACTCGGATGCTCGGCGGCGTCGCGTCGCCACGCCCGGAATGCTGCCGAGGCGCTACCGCCCACCGATGGTGCAAATATTGTCGTGAGCGCGCCGGTGAGCCGCGATGGCACCAGGTTCACCACATCATCCCACCGAGCGGCCGCCCACCCGAAGTTCGTGTATTTCGGCGATCGGTAACCGATCATCGCGTCCAGAGTGTTCGCAGCCCGATAGCCCACGAGGCCGGGGAGTCCGCACACGGCGCCCCAGAGAACAGCGCCGACCATCGCGTCCGAGGTGTTCTCCGCGACCGATTCGAGCGCGGCCCGCGCCAGCGCATCGTTGCCCAACCCGCTCGGATCACGTCCACACAAGGACGGCAACAACTCTCGCGCTCCCACCGTGTCGTTGCACTCGAGCAACGCAGCCATATCGTCGCCGGTGCGTGCCAAAGACGTGCCACCGAGAACGGACCATGTCGCGAGCGCGGTGACGAGGACCCCGCCGCCGCACCCGGCCCGTCGCGCGATCGCCTCGACAGCGGCGCCGCTCACCGCGACACCGCCGACAAGAGCAAGAACGTGCACGACTCCGGCCGGCTTCGAATCTCGGTAGGTTCTGGTTTCCAGCTGCGCAGCGACCGTTCCGAATCCGGCCACAGGATGAAATCGAAGTGGGTCGCCCAGAACGCGGTCGGCGGCGAATCCGATCAGCAGACCCGCTGCGCGGGCGACACCGTCATTTCTCCAGGACACCACGTAGTTCTACCGTGTGAGCGACTGTCGCTCCCCGACAGGTGGGTGCCGTTCGCAGAATCCGACGAACCGCACCCACCCAATTCGAGGCAACCCCCTCAGGGCAGGGGCACCCACGTGCCGAAGATCCAGAAACCGTGACCCTGCGGAGCCTGCTGCTGATGGTTCTGCTGCGGAGCCGGCTGATATTGCTGCTGCGGAGTCGGCTGATGTTGCTGCTGCTGAGTCGGCGCGGGCTGGTGATCGACCGGGGCGGCACTGGCAACACCAGCTCCTATACCCAGTGATGCCAACGCGATACCACTGGTGGCGACGACCTTGGTGACGACGGATTTCATGGGATCCTCCTGCTGGTGTGTGCGCCGGCTTCTGCCGACGAACCCCACGATGCCCACCCCCGCTGGCACCACTCTTCGATCACGCTGTCAGCTTCCTGATCGCGTTCGCGTCAGGGCGTATCAGCCGATCTGCTCGAACAGGGACACGATGATCCCCTCGGGCCCCCGCACGTAGGCCATCCGCACGCTGTTCTCGTACTCGCCGATCCCACCGACGAGTCCGTATCCGTCTGCGGCCACCGCGTCGACGGCCGCCTGTAGATCACCGACCTCGAAGGAGACGTTGCGCAGTCCCAACTCGTTGGCCATCGCCGCCGGTGACCCGGGCACGTGGTCGGGCTTGACGAAGGACGAGAGCTCCAGCCGCGAACCGCCGTCGGGCGGCCGCAGCATGGCAATCTCGCAGTGCGCGCCGGGGATACCGCAGACGGTCTCGACGAACTCACCTTCCACCGAACCGGTGCCCTCCACCTCGAGACCCAATCCGACGAAAAATGCCGTAGCCGAAGCAAGGTCTGCGACGGTGATGCCGATGTGATCGAAGCGTTTTACGTGTGCCATGGGGTCCATCTTCGAATTGTCGTACTTACGATGTCGATTCTGGGACGGAACCCGGCCTGGGATCTCGACATCACATCGAACGCTTGTCAGCAGATCACGCGGCCTGACGGGAAGTGCGACCACACACCGAGTCCTCTCGATAGGGTGGCGAACAACAGAGTGCACGAAGGGAACTCGCCGTGAAGCTCACTATCAGCATGCAGCTCACCCTCGATGGCGTCATCCAGGCCAACGGCGGCAACAACGAGGAGATGGACCCCGGTTTCACTCGCGGCGGCTGGGCGCTCCCACTCAACGACAGCGAGGCCGTGCAATACATCCTCGACACCTGGCGGCGACCGGCCGCGTTCCTGCTCGGCCGGAAGACATACTCTCTGTTCGAAGCATTCTGGGGTGCCCGCAGCGACGATGGCAGCTTCGGCGAGGCGATCAGCTCGAAGCCGAAGTACCTGGTTTCCACCACCGTGACCGACCCGGCCTGGGAGCAGACGACGGTCATCTCCGGCGACGTCGCGGCCCGCGTGCGCGAGCTCGTGGCGCACACCGACGGCGAACTTCTCGTGGTGGGTAGCGCAGCCCTGGCTCGGTGGCTGCTCGAAAACGAACTGGTCGACGAGCTGAACCTGATCCAGTTTCCGGTCATCGTCGGCGAAGGCACCCGCCTGTTCCCTGATCGGGGCACCGACTTCGGCCTCGACCTGATCGACTCCCGAGTGTTCAGCACGGGCATCGTCGCCCTGACCTACCGCGTGGGTGGCCGCCCCGAATACGCCTGAGCGCAGCCTGCATTACTTCTCGAACTTGGTGGGCGCGGAGGGTTTCGAACCCCCGACCGCTGGTGTGTAAAACCAGAGCTCTACCACTGAGCTACACGCCCGAACGTCCGGCGGAATCCGCCGAAACGCGCATCAGGACTCTAGCGCGGCGAGCGCTTTCTCCCAAGCTCCCTGGTCACGGGGCTCTCCGGGACCGTTCATCTCGGAGAATCGAACGACGCCTTCTTTGTCGATCACGAAAGTTCCGCGATTGGCGAAGCCGAGTTTGTCGTTGAAGACCCCGTAGGCCTGCGCAACTTCACCGTGTGGCCAGAAGTCCGACAGCAACGGGAAGGTGTATCCCTGCTCTGCCGACCAGATCTTGTGCGTGGGCGAAGCTCCGACCGAAATTGCCAGAATGGCAGTGTCGTCGTTCTCGAACTTCGGCAGTTCGTCACGAACCTTGCACAATTCACCTTGGCACGTGCCGGTGAAGGCCAGCGGATAGAACACCAGGAGAACATTCTTCGCGCCTCGGTAGTCCGAGAGCGTCACTTCCTGGTTGTTCTGATCCTTGAGCGTGAAATCCGGGGCAGCACTGCCCACTTCCAGTGGCATGTCAGATCCTTGATCGAAGAAGGTGTCGGTCAGCGCTTGTTGGACGGCCGAGACTTCGGCTGCACCAATCGGCTACCCGACCACTGACCGAGGTTGGCGGCCGACGTCTGTGTCAGGCCGGCCGTGGGAGCGGATTCTGCAATCTCGCTCGGTTCCACGTGCCCCGGCTGCCCTGTCTTCGGGGTGAGGACCCACACGAAGCCCTCGTCCGACAAAGGTCCGATGGCATCCATCAAGGCATCGACCAGGTCACCGTCTTCGTCGCGCCACCACAGCAGCACGACGTCGATCACCTCGTCTGAATCGTCTTCCAGAATCTCGCCACCGATCAACTCCTCGACCGCTGAACGCAGGTCGTCGTCGGTGTCCTCGTCCCAGCCCAGTTCCTGTACCACCATTTCGGCAGTGATTCCGAGTTTCTGAACATAGCTCTGGGCGTCCGCCGCGGCGACCACGGTGAGGTCCTCCTTTTGTCGATGGCGCCGAGTATCCGGGCACCGTATGGGTGAAGATCAATATGTGAAGCGAACATGCTCGACGGCGTTCGCGCAAGCCGACCACGCGGAAAAGTTCCATAAATGCACGAAACCGTCATTCGTCTCGACACTACGGTGTCGGGCGGCGTCTAGGGACATTCCGCACCGATAGCGTCCTTGATGTCGTCTCCGCGGTGCGCCAGATCGTTGAGCGCATCACCGGTCTGTCCACCGTCGACAGCACCCGCCAGATCCCGATAGGTGTTCGCGTAGTCGGTGAACAAACGAGCCAACTCGGGCGGCACCTTCGCGGCTTGCCCTCCAGCGACATCGGCAGCGGACCGCAGCGCACCTGCCGCTTCCGACGCCTTCGCATCGGTGTCGGGCGCATCGCCGTTCGCAGCATCGATGAAGAGGTTGTATTGGTCGACCGCAGTGTTCGACTGTTCATAGAACTCGGAGCACGCATCGTCCACCACTGCCTGGGCGTCTGCTGCAGCCTTCGACGACGATGCAGCAGCGGACGACGACGTCGCCTCTGCCGCATATTCGGATGCGTCGGCGTCGTTCTGGCGGGGCATACCGTCGACGGCCGTGCTACATCCGGAAATCAGCGCGAACCCTGCGAGCACGGCACCAGCCGACGCCGCCACGCCGAAGCGAGGTGTGCCCGCCCTGCGACCACGTGGTGTGTGGCTCCCCATCGATCTCCCCTCCTGTCTCGGCGGCATGCCACCGTGCGACGGCATCCGCCCGATTCAACAAGCTTCATCCTTACCAGCGCAAACACTACCGGCGAGTAACCGAAGGGGGGCGTGCCGACGCTCACGCAATGGGGAAAGATGAGGCATGCGCCATACCTATCGAAGAGGCGACGGATCGAGCCCACCAAGGCCCGATCGCATGGAACGGACACCGCACCAGGTGTTCAACCACAAAGAGGAGCAACCTTGTCAGACCTGATTCAGGAGCCCGCTTCGCACTCGAACGCCAACACACCCGGCGGAGCGAAGAACGAGAATGCCGGTCGTGGCGACGCACCCGCGCCACACGGTGAACGCGTTCGCGTGATCCGAGAGGGTGTTGCGTCGTACCTGCCGGACATCGACCCGGACGAGACCCACGAGTGGCTCGAGTCGTTCGACGGCCTGCTGGACCGCTCCGGGCCGACCCGGGCCCGCTATCTGATGTTGCGCATGCTCGAGCGCGCGGGCGAGAAGCACGTCGCACTGCCGGCATTGACGTCCACGGACTACGTGAACACCATTCCTACCGAGAACGAGCCCTGGTTCCCCGGTGACGAGGAGGTCGAGCGCCGCTACCGGGCGTTCATCCGGTGGAATGCGGCGATCATGGTCACTCGGGCGCAGCGTCCGGGTGTCGGCGTAGGCGGTCACATTTCCACGTACGCGTCCTCTGCCGCCCTGTACGAGGTGGGCTTCAACCACTTCTTCCGCGGCAAGGATCATCCCGGCGGCGGCGACCAGATCTTCATCCAGGGACACGCCTCCCCCGGTATCTATGCCCGCGCCTTCCTCGAAGGACGAATCGAAGCCGACCAACTCGACGGGTTCCGTCAGGAACACAGCCATGCGGATCAAGGCGGCGGTCTGCCGTCCTACCCGCACCCACGGCTGCTGCCCGATTTCTGGGAGTACCCCACAGTCTCCATGGGGCTCGGCCCCATGAACGCCATCTACCAGGCGCGATTCAATCACTACCTGCACGATCGAGGCATCAAGGACACCTCCGAGCAGCACGTGTGGGCCTTCCTCGGCGACGGCGAGATGGACGAACCCGAGTCGCGTGGCCTCGCGCACGTCGCGGCAACCGAGGGTCTCGACAATCTGACCTTCGTGGTCAACTGCAACCTGCAACGCCTCGACGGCCCCGTCCGCGGCAACGGCAAGATCATTCAGGAACTCGAATCCTTCTTCCGCGGCGCCGGCTGGAACGTCATCAAGGTCGTGTGGGGACGCGAATGGGACTCACTGCTGCACGCCGACCGGGACGGCGCTCTCGTCAACCTGATGAACGTGACCCCGGACGGCGACTACCAGACGTACAAGGCAAATGACGGCGCCTTCGTTCGCGACCACTTCTTCGGCCGGGATCCGCGCACGAAGAGCCTCGTCAAGGACCTGTCCGACGCCGAGATCTGGAACCTCAAGCGCGGTGGCCACGACTACCGCAAGATCCACGCCGCCTACGCGGCCGCGATGGCGCACAAGGGTCAGCCGACCGTCATCCTCGCCAAGACGATCAAGGGCTACACGCTCGGTAAGCACTTCGAGGGCCGCAATGCGACGCACCAAATGAAGAAGCTGACCTTGGAAGACCTGAAGTACTTCCGCGATCAGCAGCGCATTCCGATCTCCGACGAAGAGTTGGAGAAGAACCCGAAGATGCCGCCGTACTACCACCCGGGCAACGATGCACCGGAGATTCAGTACATGCTCGAGCGCCGCCGCGCGCTCGGCGGTTTCCTCCCGTCCCGCAACACCAACGCGGCCCCACTGCCGATGCCACCGGACAAGACCTACGACGTCGTCCGCAAGGGCTCCGGGAAACAGCAGGTTGCCACCACGATGGCGTTGGTGCGCATCATGAAAGAACTGTTGCGTGACAAGGAGATCGGGAAGCGAATCGTGCCGATCATCCCGGACGAGGCACGCACGTTCGGGATGGACTCCTGGTTCCCCTCACTGAAGATCTACAACCGCAACGGTCAGCTCTACACCGCCGTGGATGCCGATCTGATGCTCGCCTACAAGGAGAGCGAGACCGGGCAGATCCTGCACGAGGGCATCAACGAGGCCGGGTCCACGGCGTCGTTCACGGCAGTGGGGTCGTCCTACGCGACGCACGGCGAGCCGATGATCCCGCTGTACATCTTCTACTCGATGTTCGGTTTCCAGCGCACCGGCGACGGCCTGTGGGCTGCAGCGGACCAGATGGCCAGAGGATTCGTACTCGGTGCGACTGCCGGTCGCACGACGCTGACAGGCGAAGGCTTGCAGCACGCCGACGGCCACTCGCTGCTGCTGGCGTCCACCAACCCTGCAGCTGTCGCCTACGACCCCGCGTTCTCCTACGAAATCGCGCACATCGTCAAGGACGGTCTGCGGCGCATGTACGGCGGCACCGAGGGCGTCGAGGGGTTCGGCGGCGAGAACATCTTCTACTACATCACGCTGTACAACGAGCCCTACGTACAGCCGGCAGA
Source organism: Rhodococcus huquni (assembly GCF_055231055.1). Classification (NCBI taxonomy): domain Bacteria; kingdom Bacillati; phylum Actinomycetota; class Actinomycetes; order Mycobacteriales; family Nocardiaceae; genus Rhodococcus; species Rhodococcus huquni. Next base: position 236,583 of record NZ_JBUYWE010000001.1, on the reverse strand, counting down.
GCCTGAAGGTCTCGACGTCGAGGGCCTTCTCAAGGGCATCTATCGATACAAGGAAGCCACCGGATCGGGACCGAAGGCGCAAATTCTGGTGTCCGGCGTCGCGATGCCCGAGGGACTGCGTGCGCAGCAGCTTCTGGCCGACGACTGGGGCGTGCAGGCCGACGTCTGGTCCGTCACGTCGTGGGGTGAGCTGCGCCGCGACGGAGTCGAATGCGAGAAGACCGCATTGCTCTCGGCCGGCCAGGAGGAGCCGGTTCCGTACGTGACCACGGCGCTGTCGTCCGCAGAGGGACCCGTCATCGCCGCATCGGATTGGATGCGCGCCGTCGCTGATCAGATTCGCCAGTGGGTTCCGGGCGACTACACCACTCTGGGCACGGACGGATTCGGCTTCTCCGATACCCGCCCCGCTGCGCGGCGGGTGTTCAACGTCGATGCAGAGTCCATCGCGGTCGCGACTCTCGTCGCGCTCGGGAAGGACGGTTCGATCGAACCGTCGAAGGCCGTCGAAGCCGCGAGTCGGTACCGAATCGACGACGTGCATGCCGCACCCGAGCAGACGAGCGACCCCGGGGTCTCCTGACTCGTAGCAGGTACGAACGATCACGCCCACCGCCGTGTTGCTTCATCAGCGCACGGCGGTGGGCGTAGGTTCGTGATCATGGCAGAGCAGAGCCCTTTGGTATCCCGCCGAAAGCAGACGCGAGACCCCTTGCCGGATGCACTGCTGCGGCGGGTCAAGCAGTTCTCGGGGCGTCTGTCGACCGAGGCCGTCACGACGATGCAAGACCAGCTCCCGTTCTTCGACGATCTCGACGCCTCACAGCGAGCCAACGTGCAACTGCTCGTACAGACCGCAGTCGTGAACTTTCTCGAATGGCTCAAGGACCCCGAGAACGACATTCGGTTCAGCCTCGACGCGTTCCAGGTGATTCCGCAAGACCTCGCCCGCCGCCTCACCTTGAGACAGACGGTGGACATGGTCCGGGTCGCCATGGAGTTCTTCGAGCAGTGGCTGCCCGCGCTCGCCCGGAACGACCAGCAGCTCGTCGCTCTCACCGAGGCGGTACTTCGATACGGACGTGAACTCGGGTTCGCCGCCGCGTCCGTCTATGCGAGCGCCGCCGAGTCGCGCGGCGCCTGGGACACGCGCCTCGAGGCATTGGTCGTCGACGCCGTGGTTCGCGGCGACACCGGCTCCGACATGCTCTCGCGAGCAGCGACCCTGAATTGGGACGCGACCGCGCCGGCCACCGTTATAGTCGGCACTCCCCCGCCCGACGAGCGCGTCTCGGTGGTCGGGACCGTCCACACGATCGCCGAGAAACATCAACGGGCCGCCCTGGCCGTGGTTCAGGGTTCGCGATTGGTCATGGTGGTGAGCGGCGAACTCCACGAACCTGCAGGTCGTTCACCTTTCATGGTCGATCTGCTCACCAAGTTCGCCGACGAGCCGGTGGTCATCGGGCCGACCACGCCGACTCTGGGTGCTGCCCACTTCAGCGCGGTCGAGGCGTTGTCGGGAATGCAGGCCGTGTCGGGTTGGCGCGGAGCCCCGCGCCCCGTCTTCGCAGCCGAGTTGCTTCCCGAACGAGCGTTGCTGGGTGACTCGGCGGCAGTAGCTGCATTGAACGACACCCTGGTAGCGCCGCTTTCCGCCGCAGGTTCCGTCCTCACCGACACGCTCGACGCGTACCTCGACTGCGGTGGCGCCGTCGAGACGTGCGCTCGGCAGCTGTTTGTTCATCCAAATACTGTCCGGTATCGACTCAAGAGAATCGCGGAAGTTACTGGCCGGGAACCTACGAATCCCCGTGATGCGTACGTGCTCAGGGTTGCAGCCACTGTCGGTCGTTTGACTCAATCCCATCACGAAACGACCCCCCGTTTAACAGCAGTCACACCCTTCACATATGGAGAAGTGGTGCTGTAACGCCCGGACCCCTACTTGCGATGTCGGGCTCCCACTTGGGAATTTGTGGAAACCCTACAAATCTGGTCGTCAGAGTTCATTCCCTACGACATCTCGCATCACAGGTGTCACGGTGTTCTCTTGAGTAGTGATTTCGTTGCTCGCCCCGGGTCAGGGCTCTCAGACACCCGGGATGCTCAGCCCTTGGCTCGAGCTTCCCGGCACACAGGATCGAGTCGAACTCTGGTCGAAGGCTGCCGGCCTCGACCTCGTTCGCCTCGGCACCACCGCAACCGCGGAGGAGATCACCGATACTGCGGTGACTCAGCCTCTCGTGGTCGCAGCTGCCCTGCTCGCCTACGAGGAGATCGAGCGTCAGGGACTCGTTCCCGCGGACACGATCGCCGCAGGCCATTCCGTCGGCGAACTCGCAGCCGCCGTGGTTGCCGGTGTACTCACCGCCGATGACGCGGTCGCACTCGCTGCCGTTCGCGGTGCCGAGATGGCCAAGGCCTGCGCCTTGGAACCCACTGGGATGTCTGCGGTATTGGGCGGCGACGAGGAAGCTGTCCTGAGCCGACTCGACGAACTCGGACTGGAACCCGCCAACCGCAACGCTGCCGGTCAGATCGTCGCTGCGGGACTCCTCACAGCACTCGAGGAACTCGCCGCGAACCCGCCGGAGAAGGCTCGCGTGCGCAGCCTGCCGGTCGCAGGCGCTTTCCACACTCGATTCATGGCGCCCGCGCAGGAAGCGGTCACCGCTGCCGCCGCCAAGATCACCCCGTCCGAGCCGACTCGCACCCTGTTGTCCAACGCGGACGGCGCGGCGGTCGCGTCCGGCTCCGACGCTCTGACTAAGCTGGCCGCGCAGGTCACCAAACCTGTGCGTTGGGATCTGTGCACCGCAACTCTGCGTGACGCCCAGATTTCCGCGATCGCGGAACTTCCCCCGGCCGGAACACTCGTCGGCATCGCCAAGCGTGAAATGCGTGGCACGCCGACGTTGGCACTCAAGACCCCCGGGGACATTCCCGCACTGGCCGAGCTCAGCAAAGTCGGTTAGTTTGCTGCGCGCACCCCAGGTGCGCGCCGGGCCCGCGGGTCCGAGCCGACCGGCTCGAACCCGCACAACTGGAAATTGATCATCTACACCGAACCAGAAGGGAGCCACCCCGTGGCACTCACCCAGGAAGAAATCGTTGCCGAGCTCGGACAGATCATCGAGGAGGTCACCGGCATCGAACCCTCCGAGGTGACCACCGAGAAGTCCTTCGTCGACGACCTCGACATCGACTCCCTGTCCATGGTCGAGATCGCCGTCCAGACCGAGGACAAGTACGGCGTCAAGATCCCCGACGAGGACCTCGCAAGCCTCCGCACCGTCGGTGACGCAGTCAACTACATCCAGAAGCTCGAGGCCGAGGGTGGCGCCGAGGCAGAGGCCGTGAAGGCAAAGCTCGAAGCATCCAAGAACGACGAGGAATGAGCCCAACCGTGACTTCCGCAACCCGTAACGGGAATTTCCCCAACGTCGTCGTCACGAGCCTTGCTGCTTCGACGTCGGTCGCCGGAGATGTGGATGGCACGTGGAAGGGCTTGCTCGCCGGCGAGAGCGGCATCGACGTCCTTCACGACGCCTTCATCGAAGAGAACGATCTTCCGGTGAAGATCGGTGGGCACCTCAAGGTGTCCCCCGACGAGTCGCTCTCCCGCGTCGAACTACGGCGAATGAGCTTCGTCGAGCGCTTGGCAATCGTCCTCGGCCGCAAGGTCTGGGCGGAGGCCGGCAGTCCAGAGGTCGACAAGGACCGTCTCGGTGTCGTCATCGGAACGGGACTCGGCGGCGGCGAAGCTCTCGTCGAGGCCGTGGACAAGATGAAGACCGGTGGCTACCGCAAGGTGTCTCCGTTCTCCGTCCAGATGGTCATGCCGAACGGCCCGTCCGCAACGGTCGGGCTGGAACTCGGAGCTCGTGCCGGTGTGATCACCCCGGTCTCGGCGTGCTCCTCCGGTTCCGAGGCCATCGCTCACGCCTACCGGATGCTCATCATGGGCGACGCAGACATCATCGTGGCCGGTGGTGTCGAGGGATACCTCGACGCCGTCCCGATCGCGAGCTTCGCGATGATGCGTGCGCTGAGCACCAACAACGAGAACCCGAAGGGTGCTTCGCGTCCGTTCGACAAGGATCGCGACGGATTCGTCTTCGGTGAGGCAGGCGCGCTCATGGTCCTCGAGACCGAAGAGCATGCCAAGGCTCGCGGCGCGACCATCCACGCTCGTCTTCTGGGCGCGGGTATCACGTCGGACGGATTCCACATCGTCGCTCCGGATCCCTCGGGAGCCGGCGCTGCACGGGCGATGACACGGGCCATCCAGACGGCCGGGCTGACGAAGCAGGACATTCAGCACATCAACGCACACGCCACGGCAACTCCGATCGGCGACACTGCAGAGGCCAACGCCATCAATTCTGCTGTCGGCAATCACGCCGCGGTGTACGCACCCAAGTCCGCGTTGGGGCACTCGATCGGCGCCGTCGGCGCACTCGAATCGGTGCTCACGGTCCTGAGTGTGCGTGACGGAATCATTCCGCCCACGCTCAATCTCGAGAATCAGGATCCAGAAATCGACCTCGATGTCGTCAAGGGCGAAGCCCGAACCGGCCAGATCGATTTCGCGCTCAACAACTCGTTCGGGTTCGGTGGGCACAATGTCGCGCTCGCCTTCGGCCGAGCATAAGAACTCGGCTCGAAACAGCTAGATCGCGGGTGGAGATTCCGCACGATGCGTAACGCGGAATCTCCACTCATCGACAGCCCAAGTGAGGGCCCGCTACAGGAGGACGCGATGACAATTTTGGCACCGTCGACGAAATCTGATCAGTCGACCGATCCGCGCGATCCCCTGGCTCGCCTCGAGCGTCTCTTCGACGCCGGCACTGTCACCACACTCCACGAGCCCGACAAGTCCGGCGTACTCGCCGCGACCGGCACCATCGACGGCGTTCGCAGCGTCGCGTACTGCTCCGACGCCACCGTCATGGGTGGCGCGATGGGCGTCGACGGCTGCAAGCACATCGTCAAGGCAATCGACACAGCACTCGACGAAGAGATGCCGATTGTCGGTCTCTGGCACTCCGGCGGCGCTCGTCTCGCCGAAGGCGTCGAGGCGCTCCACGCAGTGGGGCTCGTCTTCGAGGCCATGGTGCGGGCATCCGGCCGCATCCCACAGATTTCCGTCGTTCTCGGCTTCGCCGCGGGCGGCGCCGCCTACGGGCCGGCGCTCACCGACATCGTCATCATGGCGCCCGAAGGGCGTGTCTTCGTGACAGGCCCGGACGTGGTTCGCAGCGTGACCGGCGAACAGGTCGACATGGTCTCGCTGGGTGGACCCGATACGCACACCAAGAAGTCCGGTGTCGCTCACATCGCCGCCCGTGACGAGGACGACGCCCTGCATCGTGCCCGGCGTCTCGTGACGATGATCGCCGAACAGGGTGACTTCGACCAGACTGCCGCCGAGCACGGCGACACAGATCTCCGCGCCCTCATGCCCGAATCGGCCAAGCGCGCGTACGACGTGCGCCCGATCGTGCACGAGCTTCTCGACAACGTCGAAGGCGAATCCAGCTTCGAAGAACTGCAGGGAAACTACGCCCGCAGCATCGTCACCGGCTTCGGTCGTCTCGGCGGTCGGACCGTGGGCGTCATCGCCAACAACCCGCTTCGCCTCGGCGGGTGCTTGAACTCCGAGAGCGCCGAGAAGTCGGCGCGATTCGTCCGCCTGTGCAACGCGTTCGGCATTCCACTCGTCGTTCTCGTCGATGTTCCCGGGTATCTCCCCGGCGTCAGCATGGAGTGGGAAGGCGTGGTCCGTCGCGGCGCCAAGTTGCTGCACGCTTTCGCCGAGGCCACCGTCCCCCGCGTCACCGTGGTGACCCGCAAGATCTACGGCGGCGCCTACATCGCCATGAACTCCAGGGCGCTCGGTGCCACTGCCGTGTACGCGTGGCCCGGCGCCGAGGTGGCCGTGATGGGCGCTAAGGCTGCCGTCGGCATCCTCCACAAGCGAGCACTCGCCGCCGCGCCGGAAGAAGAGCGTGAAGCTCTGCACGACCGTCTCGCGGTCGAGCACGAGGCCATCGCAGGCGGGGTCGCCCGCGCGGTCGAGATCGGCGTCGTGGACGAGGAGATCGATCCCGCGAAGACACGCAGCGTGGTCGCAGCAGCACTGGCTGCAGCCGCCCCCGCACGAGGAAGCCACAAGAACATCCCCTTGTGACCGGACTTCGGATGCGAGCAGTGAGGTAGCGAGTGCCAGTCATGGGAGGTCTCGCTACGAGCGCCTGCATTGCAGGGGTCCTGTTCGCAACCGGCTCCGGAGTCGCCTCGGCCTGATACCGGGGCCTCGGGGAACCTTCGAAGCCAGCTGAGGCGTCGGACCTACCGTCAGACGTACACCCACACGGCACGAGCGAAGACGTTGAGCATCTTCAGATCGTGCGCAACCCCCGAAGTGTCGTACTGGCGACAATCGGTGATGCCCACGTAGTGCCCGTCACCGCGGCACTCGATCTTCTGCGTCCGACCGTACGGACTGATGACGAGTGGGCGGGTCGTCTTGTCACCGATGATGGCTCCGGGATCCAACGGTGTCACCAGGTAGTCGGTCCGGTCCTGATAGTCGTGAAAGCCATAGGGGTCGTCCGGGAAAGCTGGGTCGGTCGCAGACGCTGTCGGCGCCAATGCCAGGCTCAATCCGCTGGCCATTGCTGCGACTGCCGCTGCTGCCTTCGACATTCTCATCGGTACGCCCCTCGCCGGTGTCGATCGGTGTATCGCGACTGAGTAGTAGCCCGTTTCAGCCGACCTGCCGGGGCAGCCAGGTGACCTCTGCGCCCTCGCCGCCGCTCCGGAACGGCTCGAGAGCTGCATCCCATTCGGAGCCGAGCGCTCGGTCCAATTCTGCGGCGACATTTCCGCCAGCCGACATTATGGCCCGCAAACGCATCTCGCCGACCACCACGTCGCCGTTGGCGCTCGTGGATCCATGCCAGAGGCCGAGCCCGGGGACGTGGCTGTACCGCTCGCCGTCCACGCCCTCACTGGCGTCCTCGGTGACTTCGAAACGCAGCATCGGCCAGGCTCGGAGCGCATTCGCCAGGCGTGCCCCGGTCCCTACCGGCCCCACCCAGTCGCTCGTGGCCTGCAATACCCCGCTGGAAGCCGGCTGCGCAGCCCACTTCAGATCGGCACGACTGTCGAGAGTGGCAGTCAGCGCCCACTCGATGTGTGGACACAGCGCGGCGGGCGACGAGTGGATGTAGACCACACCGGTCGTCACGTCCGCGAACTGATTCAATGCGCGCACTTTGAGCCTCCTGCAATTCGACGAGGGACGTCTTCCCCAACGACCTCTGTCGACATGCTGCGGAGCACTCGATTTACCAGTGTGCCTCGTGTTAGCCGTGTTGCGCCAGTGGTTGGCGAGAATTTTGTGTCAGGATGTGTGTTTTTCCATGCGGCGTTCTTCGACCACCGCGTCGCTCACCTCGGACCACAACGGCTTTGCCCAGTCCCCGAAATCACGGTCCGTGAGCACGACGCACGCCGTCTTCACCGCCGGATCGACCCACAGGAATGTGCCCGACTGGCCGAAGTGTCCGTAGGTTGCCGTCGAGTTCGTGTCCCCGGTCCAGTGCGGATTCTTCGAATCCCGGAGTTCGAATCCGAGGCCCCAGTCGTTGGGCCGCTGACGGCCGTAGCCCGGCAACAGCCCGTCGAGACCGGGGAACTGCACGGACGTGGCGGCCTCGAAGGTCTGTGCGGCAATCAGGGACGGCTCGAGCAACTCCGAGGAGAAACGTGCGAGGTCCGAGACCGACGCCTGCGCCCCGTGCCCCGCGGAGCCCGTCAGCGCAGCGGTGCTCATTCCGAGCGGCTCGAACAAGGCCTCTCGCAGGTAGTCGGGAAAGTCGATGCCGGACTCGTCGGCCACCAACTGCGCCAGCACCTCGTAGCCCGCACTCGAATAGATCCGCTTCGTTGCCGGCGGCGCCTGGACGGTGTGTTCGCCGAACGCGAGCCCTGACGCGTGCGCGAGCAGATGCCGCACCGTCGAGCCTTCGGGGCCTGCCGACTGGTCGAGTTCGACTGCACCTTCTTCGACGGCAACCAGGACCGCGTAGGCCACAAGCAGTTTCGTCACCGAGGCCAGTGGAAACACCCTGTCGACACCGCCGTACGACGAGATCGCTCCCGATGCATCGACGACACACGCGGCTGCGTTGTCCACCGGCCACTGTGCAATTCGACTGAGGGAGTTCGATTCGACGCTGTCCACGCCGACAGCCTACGAGAGCCGTCAGCGATCGGCGTCGCTGTAACGGATCACCCCGCGAATGTTCTTGCCGTCGAGCATGTCGCGATAGCCGTCGTTGACCTCTTCCAGGCTGTACGTGCGCGTGATCATGTCGTCCAGGTTCAGCTGTCCGGATTTGTACATGGCCAGCAGATTCGGAACATCGGTCCGGGCGTTGCCGCCGCCGAAGATGTTTCCCTGCAGATCCTTCTGCAGCATCGAGAACAGGAACATGTTGAGCTTGACGTCCATGTCGGCCATGTGGCCCATCGCGGTCACCACGCAACGGCCCGCCTTGCTCGTCAGGATCAGCGCCTCCTCGATGTATTCACCCCGCATCTCCCCCACCGTGATGATCGACTTCTGCGCCATTCGTCCTTCGGTGAGCGCGATGATCGGCTCGATTGCTGCAGCAGCGCTCTCGAAGGCGTGAGTCGCTCCGAACTTCAGGGCCTGCTCCCGCTTCCACGGGACCGGATCGATCGCGAAAACCTGACGCGCGCCGGCCGCCACTGCGCCCTGCAACGCGCTCATCCCGACGCCGCCCACGCCCATGATCACCACGGACTCCCCCGGCCGTACTTCTGCGACTCGCGTCGCTGACCCCCAGCCGGTCGGGACACCGCAGCCCACCAGCGCGGCAACTTCGAACGGGATGTCCTTGTCGATCTTCACGACGGAGGTCTCATGGACCGTCATGTAGGGCGAGAAGGTTCCCAGCAGACACATCGGGATGACGTCCTGGCCGCGAGCCTGTATCCGGTAGGTCCCGTCGCTGATGGCCAGACCGCTCAACAGGCCCATCCCGAGGTCACAGAGGTTCTGATGACCTGCCGAGCACGCGGGACACCGTCCGCAGGCGGGGATGAACGAGAGGACCACGTGATCGCCGACTTCGAGGTCGTGTACCTCCGGACCCACCGCTGTGATCACGCCGGAGCCTTCGTGACCGCCCATCACCGGGAAGGACGGCATCGGAGTGGCGCCGGTGACGAGGTGGTGGTCGGAGTGGCACATCCCGGCCGCTTCCATCCGGATCTGGACCTCGCCCGTACGCGGGTCACCGACCTCGATCTCCTCGACCGACCACGGTTCGTTGAGTCCCCAGAGAATGGCGCCCTTGGTTTTCATCGACCAGCCCTTCGTCACATGTGCACATCCGTGAATGTGACGATAGACACAAACCATCAAAATTGGAACAGGTTCTACACAACTCCGACGTCGCGGAGATGATGAATCGGATCGTGGACGAAGTACCGCGCCAAGGTGTCGACGGTGAAGACCGACCCGTTGCTCCGACGACCGGTTCTCTCCCGCTCCGCAACCGGCACCTCGAAGGCCCGTGCGGCTCGCTCGCCTGACGAGACCAGGTCACGCGCAACGACGTCCGGATCCTGCAGGTCGTATCGCTCGGCAGTTGCGGTCGCGTCCTGATCCCAGTTCTCGAACAGTGGATCGTCCTCGACCCGCATCGACCGCACGCGCGTTTCGAACACGCCGAACACGTCGCGGACGTGCGCGGCGTACTCCAACGCCGACCAGGTCTGGGGATTCGGTCGTACGGCAACATCCGGGCGGCGCAATACCTCGGGCCACCGTGCGGCGTTGTCTCGCACCATCGGGGGAATCTGCTCGAACTCGATCGCGGATCCGTCGAAGCCACACTCCGGGCAGCGGCTTTCGACGACCCACGTCCAGTCCTTGCCGTCAGGGGTGATCGCCATGCGCTCGATCGTATTCCGGGTAGCTCTAGTCGCGAGCCTCCTCGACCTTCCGTACGAGATCATGCAACTGCTCCGAGTCGACCGGCGCTCCGGGGAACGCCGCGACGCGGTTCAGCGGCATCGAACCCATCATCTTCAGCAGATCCGGGTCGTCGAACATCGTCGGCCCGGCCTCCTTCATCGCATCGCGCAGCAGATCCCCACCGACGGGGTGACTCAGCCACTCCTCGATCGTCGACTCCTCGGACAGAATCGGCATCGGTTCGTTGCCCTCGATCGACACGGCCACTTCGCCACGAAGATCCCGTGACGACGCACCGACGAATACCCGATAGTCACCGGTCTCGAGGACCCATTGAGACAGGGACACATCGAAGTAGGACAGATCCTCGCGGGCGACATCGATCGTCACCGTCTTCGCTTCCCCTTTGGGGACGAACACGTTCGTAAATGCCTTCAACTCTTGCTCGGGACGCATCACAGACGATTCCGGGACGCCGACGTACACCTGGACGACGTCGCGCCCGTCCCGATTCCCGGTGTTGCGGACCGTGACCGAGACGGCGATACCTTCGTCGGTCGGCCGCGCGGCGATGCCGGAGTACTCGAAGCTGGTGTAGGACAGGCCGTGTCCGAACGGGAAGCTGACCGGAAGCGCTCTGGCGTCGTAGTGGCGGTATCCGACGAAGAGCCCCTCCCCGTAGCGGACGTGGCCGGCCTCGCCAGGAAAGTTCAGATAGGCAGGAGTGTCTTCGAGCCGTACCGGAATCGTCTCGGTCAGGCGCCCGGACGGGTCGACCTGCCCGAACAGCACGTCGGCGATTGCGCCACCGCCGGCCTGGCCGAGTAGCCAACCCTCCACGATGGCCGAAGCATCTTCGGCCCAATCCGCCATCCTGACGACACTGCCGTTGGAAAGAGCGACGACAACCCGAGAATTCGCTTCGAGCACTGCCCTCAGCAGGTCCGTCTGCTCGGTCGGCAACTCGAGGTGTTCACGATCGAATCCCTCCGACTCGGCATCTTCCGGAAGCCCGAGGAATACCACCGCGACATCTGCTGCCGCGGCTGCTTTCACTGCATCCGCCACAAGATCGGCGCCGTTCGTTTCCGCTTCGTCGAGAGAAAATCCTGGCGCGAACGACACCTCGCGCGAACCGGCAAGGGCTCGGATCTCGTCGAGGGCATTGTCGAGGCGGGTCGGAGCGATCTTCGAACTGCCCGCACCTTGATAACGAGGCTTTCTCGCGAACTCACCGATCACCGCGATGCCCGTCTTCCCGCCCGGGTCGAGCGGAAGGATGCCGTCGTTCTTCAACAGCACGATGCTGCGTCCGGCAACCTCACGGGCGAGCGAGTGGTGTTCGTCTACGTCGAACGGTCCACCGTCCGACGTGTTCGCCCGAACACGGTCGACCAAGCCGAGGACGCGACCGGCCGCAGTATCGAGAACGGACTCCTCGATCCTGCCGGACTCGACCGCCTCGACGACCTGCTGATCGGTGGCGCCGCCACTCGACGGCATCTCGAGGTCCAGTCCGGCTTCCAGGGCTGCCACCCTGTTCGACACCGCGCCCCAGTCCGACACCACCGCTCCGTCGAATCCCCATTCCCCACGAAGAACGTCGGTGAGGAGCCATCGATTCTCCGAGGCATAGGTGCCGTTGATTCGGTTGTACGAGCACATCATCGTCCACGGCGACGACCGGCGAACCACATGCTCGAACCCACGCAGATAGATTTCGCGCAACGGCCTCTCGTCGATGTCGGCGCTCACCCGGAGCCGGTCGGTCTCCTGGTTGTTCACTGCGAAGTGCTTGACGGACGCGCCTACACCGTGGTTCTGGAGCCCGTCGACCAACGCAGCAGCAAGACGGCCGGCGAGGATGGGGTCCTCCGAGAAGTACTCGAAATTGCGCCCGCACAACGGCGACCGTTTGATGTTCATTCCGGGACCGAGCAGGACTCCGACGTGCTGCGCTTTGGCCTCCGCGGCCAGGGCGGCACCGACTCGTTCGAGGAGTTCTGGGTCCCAGGTGGAGCCCAGTGCAACCGCCGGCGGAAAGCAGGTGGCGGGAACGCTGTCGCCGATGCCGAGATTGTCGCCACTCTCGTTCTGCTTGCGCACACCGTGGGGCCCGTCGGTCAGGAAGATCGAGTCGATACCGGCTCGCTCGACGGCCTCCGTCTCCCAGAAGTTCTTGCCACTGGTCAGTGAGGCCTTTTCCTCGGTGGTGAGACCGGCGGTCCAGGGCGAGTCGACCATCGTGAATTCTCCGTTCGTCATCGTGACCGGTGATCAGTCGTAGCTGATACCCAGGTTACGGATCGCCCACGATCCGATCAGGAATCGAGAAGCCTGCTTCGTCAACCGCAATTACGCTGGGTACATGGCTGACAAGACACCGAAGCCGATCGAGTTCGACGGACGCGTCCAGACGATCGGCGATGCAACGATCCTGAGGTTCCCGGACGAGGCGAGCGCACAGCTGCCCTCGCGCGGACAGGTTGCGGTCGAGGCGGTATTGAACGGAGAGTCCTTCGACACCGTCCTGGAACCGGACGGAATGAAGGGGCACTGGCTCGCCATCGACGACAAGCTGCGCCGGACCCTCGCCCTGGACGACGGAGATCCAGTGACGCTCGAGGTGCGCCCGACCAAGAAATGGCCCGAGCCCGACGTACCGGAAGATTTTCAAGACGCGCTCGACGCCGCTCCGGACATCGCCGATGCGTGGGACAGCATCACGCCGATGGCCCGTTGGGAATGGGTGCGGTGGATCAACTCCACCAAGAACCCCGAAACCCGCAAGCGCCGTGTGGAAGTCGGAATCTCGAAGCTTCGATCCGGCAAGCGCCGACCGTGCTGCTTCGACCTCTCTGCATGCACCGACCCGGACCTGTCGAAGAGCGGCAAGCTTGTCGATGCTGGTTGACATACTGGTGGGGCGGGCGGGGCTCGAACCCGCGACCAATGGATTATGAGTCCACGGCTCTAACCGACTGAGCTACCGCCCCATTGCGAAGAAATCCTCGCAGCGCGACGAATGTTACCGGGACGCGGGCGCCAACCCACAGCCGGGCGAGTCATCGCCGTCCTATCGAGAGGCCTATGAGCACCGTCCGGCGCAGTCCTCTCCAACTACGCGGAGCAACTCACCTCGACGGTGGCCGCCTCCCTTGGTTAGGTAATACCGGCAGCGTCAATGCCGTTTGTCTCGCCATGGCGCGTGCACCACTCAAAATCGGGTGATATTGGTTGTGCCGATTTCCCATTAGATTCAGTGGGAGATCGTACTTTCCGATCAGCTCGTCTTCGAGTACCCAGGGTTCAGAATGGGGGATCCAGGAGACGAACGCGTTCGTCTGCATCCAGTCATCGAGGGCCCATTCCCCCTCGTGGAAGTGGAGCCGTTTGCCCGAGCCCACCCGCCGCAGCGGAAGACCGAGCAGACAACCGAGGGTGAGACGCAACGTAGAACCGTAGGCATTACCCCGATAGTGATAGCGGATACGGGTACGGATGCTCTGACGACTCGGGGTCTTGCCGTTGGTCGGAGGCTTACTCGGACTGATCCCCGCATACAGGAGCGTCAATCCGTCTCGCTTGTGACACCCGGTCGTGTCCATGTTTGTCGCAGGCGGCGACGCGAACCACCATCCGTACACACCGGGGACACGTGGGACTGGACACGGTTTGGTCAATACCTCCGCACGCGTGTACATCGGCGCTGCCAAGTAGTCCGCATGGATGTCGGGCACGAGTGGATCGTATTCCAGAACTACAGGTCGACCGATGCCAGCGTCATACCAGAGCTGGTAACGCGAAACGAAACGCTGCATCACTCCGATGACTCCTACACACACCCACCGCGCGCCCCTCCTCGTAGCGATACCGAGGCACGCCGTCCTTGAAGAGAGCCGCATGAAAGCCAAGATCGTGGTCACCGTCCTGTCTGCGTTCGCTGCCCTCACCCTCACCGCGTGCGGCGGTCCGGATGTAGCTCCGAGCAGCAACACCACGCCAAGCGCCAGCCCCAGCACGGCGAAAACGGACAGTCCCCAGCCAGCTTCACCGACCTCACCGCAGTCCGGTCCGCTGTCGACGGATGAAACGGAAGCGATGTTGGAACCCGAAACTGCGCCGACGACGGTCACATTCGACTGCGGCGACCCTTCCCTCTATCAATCAGGAACTGCGCTCTACTCCGACGGCACGAGCGGATACGAAGCGGCCTGCGACGTTCCGCCTCCGGACTCGACCGAAAAAGTCCTGTGGTACTGCGACTACCCCCAGACCGCCGTTTACACCGATGGAACATCCTCCGGGTCAGATCCCGCCTGCATTCAAGACGTACCGCAGAATCCGAACCCTGGCGGCGGCTACCCGTATATCGCATCGGAGGACCGCAACGGCGACGGAGTCGTCCACGGCTACGAGCGTTGTGGTCTCGCCTGCGGCGAGGAACCGACGAGCGGAGATATTCAGACCCAACACGGCTGCGAACAGGGTTACATCACGGGCACATTGTGCGAGCGATACAACTGAGCTGATCCGCGGACAACCAGGATTGAACGAGAAAGGCCCGCCGACGAATGTCGACGGGCCCTTCTCGTGTGCTCCCCCGGCTGGACTCGAACCAGCAACCGTCCGATTAACAGTCGGAAGCTCTGCCAATTGAGCTACAGGGGATTATCCTTCGGTGCCTCGCCGTCTCCGGCGTTGCCTGGAAGACTTTAGCCTATTGCCCCACCCGAGTACCAAATCGCCTGCCGAACGACCCGTCAGGCAGGATGGTGGGGATCGATGTGCACCGGGAGGAAGCGGGAATGATGCGGTTGTTGATCGGTATCGCGGCAGGATACGTCCTGGGTACGCGTGCTGGACGCGCACGGTACGAGCAGATCAGTAAGGCGAGCAAGGCCGTGGCGACGAGCCCGGCCACCAAGAAGGTGCTGCAGGTGTCACGGCAGCGGCTGTCCGATTCGTTGAGCACGAAGCCGAAGCTCGAGCCGATGCGCCCGATCAGCGAGGACACGACGATCCTCGTGCCGCAGGATCAGTTGAAGAAGAAGTAGCGACCGGCCGGACGCTCAGCCTGCGAGACCGTCGCCACTGGTGTCGCCGATGGCCTGGTCGAGCAGACTGCGGCGATATTGCTCGAGGGCGACGAGGTCGCCCAGCAGGGAGTGAAATTCGTCGGAGGCCGTCGCCGGGGATACCCGCTGCAGCCGTGACTTCAGCTCGGCGACCTGCTCGCCTACCCACACTTCCTGCAACCGGGCGAGAACACCCGAGATGTATCGCGGAACGGTGTCCTCCTCGGCCGGCAGCGACTCGACTGCCAGTTCGGACAACAGCGACGAGGTGACCGGATCGTCGAGGCTTCTTCCGACTGCATCGAGCCACTCGGCGCCGCCGAGTCCCGCGCTTGCACCGCCGGCAGATGCCATCGACTGACGGATCGCCGAGTACGCGGGGTGTGTGAAGGTCTCCGCCGGCAACGAGTCGAACACGGTTCCCGCTATGGCTGGGTACTGCAGTGCAGCTTTGATGGCCTCTCGCTGGGGCCACAGCGTGGGATCGCCGGGTCGTGGTCTCTGAATGCCCGTGGGGGCCGTTTCCTGCGGTTCGGGCGCTCCCCGCACCGGTTTACGCGAAGCCGGAGCGCCACCCTTCGCCCGACGCTGGGCCTCCTCGCGGACGCGACGGCGAACCACCGGGATATCGTCCCAGCCGATCCAGCCACTGACCTGCACCGCATAGCTGTCCCGGAGGGTGGGTTCCTTGATCTGAGCCAGCACCGGGACCACTCGGCGGAGCGCTTCCACTCGGCCTTCCGCGGTTTCGAGATCGTGTTCGGCCAACATCGACTTCACGACGAACTCGAACATCGGGGTACGCCGGGCCACCAGATCTCGCACTGCCCCGTCACCGGACTGCTGACGCAGTTCACAGGGGTCCATCCCGGCAGGCGCGACGGCGACGAACGTCTGTCCCGCCATCTTCTGATCGCCTTCGAAGGCCTTCATCGCCGCAGCCTGGCCGGCCGCATCACCGTCGAAGGTGTAGATGATCTCACCGCGGAAGTAGCTGTCGTCCATGAGGAGTCGACGCAACATCGACAAGTGGTCGTCGCCGAAAGCGGTACCGCAGGCCGCCACCGCCGTCTTCACACCTGCAAGATGCATGGCCATCACGTCGGTATAGCCCTCGACCACCACAGCTTGGTGACCCTTCGCGATATCTCGCTTGGCGAGATCCAGACCGAACAGAACCTGAGACTTCTTGTACAGCATGGTTTCCGGCGTGTTGACGTATTTGCCGGGCATGGTGTCGTCGTCGAAGAGTTTGCGCGCGCCGAATCCGATCACATCGCCGGACAGGTTGCGGATCGGCCACAGCAGCCGACGATGAAAGCGGTCGATGTGACCACGGCGACCCTCTCGCGAGAGCCCTGCGGCTTCGAGTTCTTTGAGCTCGAAGCCCTTGGACAGCAGGTGTTTCGTGAGGTTGTCCCAGCCGGCCGGCGCA
This sequence comes from Rhodococcus huquni, assembly GCF_055231055.1. Lineage (NCBI taxonomy): Bacteria > Bacillati > Actinomycetota > Actinomycetes > Mycobacteriales > Nocardiaceae > Rhodococcus > Rhodococcus huquni. The sequence continues at coordinate 220,046 of NZ_JBUYWE010000001.1, read as the reverse complement.
TAGCCGCAACCGAAAGTGCGGGCAGCGCTCTCGTCGAAATTTCGTTCGGTCAGATAGTCACGAGCGGCCTGCGCGTCCGGCTCGCCCAGTCGGGCTGCGTAGAACTCCTGGGCCGCAGCATTCGCGGCCACCAGCCGGGCACGAGTACCGCGATCGCGCTGAACCGACGTGCCGCCACCCTCGTACGAGATCGTGTAGTTGGCTCTGTCGGCGAGCTGCTCCACCGATTCCACGAAACTGACGTGATCGATCTTCTGCAGGAACGAATAGACGTCGCCGCCTTCACCACATCCGAAGCAGTGGTAGGTGCCGTGATTCGGGCGAACGTGGAAGGACGGCGACTTCTCGTCGTGGAAAGGACACAGGCCCTTCATCGAGTCGGCTCCGGCACGTTTCAGGGAGACGTACTCCCCCACGATGTCCTCGATCCGAGTGCGGTCGCGAATGGCCGCAATGTCACGATCGGGGATTCTGCCAGGCACGCCGACAGTCTAGGCCGTGTCAGCCCCAGCTGGCCTGCGCCCCCAGACTCGCCTTGTCCACCCGCTCGAGTCGACTCTCCGTGTAGGAGGCGATCTGATCGACGACCACCCGCACGCGTGCCGAATCGTCCGCAGCGGTCTCCCACGCTGGGAGAAGCAGCGGATCGAGCCCGGCAGGCGCCGTGGTGAGAAGCCACTCGGCCACCCGGTGCACGCGGTCGCGCTGGCGGTCCTGCCGCGCTTTGTGCCCCTTGTCGGACATCACGTAATACAACGCCACCGTCTTGAGCAGGGCCACCTCGGCTCCGACGACGGGAGGCACGACCAGATCCGTGTCGTATCGCGTCAAAGCGGCGGCGCCGCCCACCTCGCGAGTGCCCGAGATCGCGGCGGTGGCGAATCGGCCCACCAGTTCACTGGTCAGGTTCTTGAGCGCAACCGCACTACCGAGGGTTCCGTCGTACGCCCCGACCTCGGACACCACAGGAAGCTCCGACAACCGTTCGGCTGCCTCCACGAGATCGTCGACCGCCAGGCCGGAGAATTCCGACGCCCCAAGCGTCGCGAGTGCGCGCTGCTCGACAGGGTCGGCCAGCGACCGCAGATCGATTCGCCCCGCGATGACGCCGTCTTCCACGTCGTGCACCGAATACGCGACGTCGTCGGCCCAGTCCATCACCTGTGCTTCGAGGCACTGGCGCCCCTCCGGCGCGCCCGAACGAACCCACGCCAGGACGTCCGCGTCATCGTCGTAGGCGCCGAACTTGGCACCGGGCCTCGGACGAGTCCAGGGGTACTTGATTGCCGCATCGAGAGCGGCGCGGGTCAAATTCAGCCCGGCACTGGCACCCGAGCCGTCGAGCACCTTCGGCTCGAGGCTCGTGAGGATTCGCAAATTCTGCGCGTTTCCTTCGAATCCGCCGCAGGACTGCGCCACCTCGTCGAGAGCCTTCTCGCCGTTGTGTCCGTAGGGCGGATGCCCGATGTCGTGGGCAAGACCTGCCAGATCGACGAGGTCGGGGTCGCAGCCGAGCCCCTCCGCGATGCCACGGCCGATCTGTGCGACCTCGATGGAATGCGTGAGGCGGGTACGCGGAGTGTCCCCATCGCGCGGGCCGACGACCTGAGTCTTGTCCGCGAGTCGGCGCAGCGCCGCCGAATGTTGGACACGTGCGCGGTCACGAGAGAAGTCCGTGCGACGGTGCGCCGCGTCCTGACCTGCCCCCGGCAGTGCGGCGCGCTTGGCCGACTCCGACACGCGGCGTTCGACGTCGTGCTCGGTGTACACACCGCGCGACGAAGGAGAATTGCTCATCTGACGATCACTGCCCTGCCGTGTAGGGGAAGTCCGCGGAGAAATGCGTGAGCTGATACCAGATCAGTGCGCCGGTTTCGCGGGCGATTCCGTGCAGTTGCGAGTCACGAGTGAACACCGCCGGCCCCTGCCGCGTGGGCGCCGTCCAAGCATCCAGCCCCGCGTCACGGGCCATGGTCCGAGTGCGAAGCGAATGCCACGGGTCACTCACCAGCACCGCGGTATTCAGTCCCTGGGACGCCATCTCGTCGCTGACCGCCTCGATGCTCCGCAAGGTATCCGAGCCCACTTCCACCGCTGTGATGCTGTCGGCAGGCACGCCCCGCTCGATCAAGTAATTCTTGCCGGAGGCGGCCTCGGTGTATTCGTCGCCCTCCTGCTTGCCGCCGACGGTGACCACGCGCGGGGACACACCCTGCTCGAACAACTTGTACGCCTGCTCCAGACGAGCCGCGAAAACGGACGAGGGCGTGCCCGCATATTGGGCCGCTCCGAGCACCACGATGGCGTCCGCAGCCGACTTGTCGTCGGTCCGCGCGACCTGCCAGACCCGGACTGCAGTTCCGGCTACGAGCACGATCCCGACCAGGAGCGTTCCCACTATGAGGCGGCGTACCCATCGCAGGAGGCCGTCGAAGAAGCCGCTGCGCGCAGAACTGTACGTAACGGTGTCACGGTCGAACTCTGAATTCACTCCACAATTCTGCCAGTTCCGCGCCGGGTGCCACCGTCTGGACTCGCCACAACCGATAGATTCGATGCCATGTCATCCGCATCGCAGGCTGCCCGTCGACTCATCGCGGGAACTGCCGCAGCCTTCCTTGTGGCACTTCTGTCCTTCACTGCCTCTCCTGCCGTCGCCGGGGCCGACGCTCCGTCTCGCCTACCTGGGCAGATCACGGACACCGTCGGAGCGTTGAATTCGAGCGAGCTCGACGACGTACAGGGTGCGATCGACCAGTTGTACGCCGATCACAAGATTCGACTCTGGGTGGCGTACGTCACCGACTTCGACGGCCTGTCGGAGGAATCGTGGTCGACCCGGACGGCGGAGGCATCGAGCCTCGGCGACCGCGACGTCCTGCTGTCGATAGCCACCGTCGACCGTGCCTACTACCTGAGCGCTTCATCGGCGATGAAGGACGTCACCCCGTCCGAGTTGGACTCCATTCGAGTGGACGCTGTCGAACCCGCGCTACGCGAAGAGGACTGGTCCGGCGCTGCGGTCGCTACCGCCGGCGGTCTCGACGACGCGATGAGTTCGAGCGGTGGCATGTCGCCCGGCACGTTGCTCGTAGGTGGCGGCGTGATCGTCGTCGGCGCAGGCGGTCTCGCGCTCTACTCCCGCAAGCGCCGAGCCGACAGGGTGAAGGCGGGAGCCCGGGCGGCCGAGAACATCGACCCGAACGACACTGCAGCACTGGCGGCACTCGACCTTCCCACCCTCGAACAGCGCGCCGGGGCGGTCCTGGTGGAGACGGACAACGCAGTCCGAACCAGCCAAGAAGAACTCGACCTGGCCCGTGGAGAGTTCGGAGACACGGCGGTCGAGCCGTTCACCAAGGCGTTCGACGGAGCCCGCTCGGCGCTCGTCTCCGCGTTCGAGATCCAGCAGCGCCTCGACGACGCGATCCCGGAGACACCCGCACAGAAACGCGACATGCTCATCGAGATCATCTCGTCGTGTGGGCGCGCGGACCGCGAACTCGAGGACCAGGTTCGAGAGTTCGACGGTTTGCGCAATCTTCTGATCAACGCCGGCGATCGTTTGGACGAGCTCACCCAGAAGGTCGTCGGGGTATCGGTTCGCATTCCTGACTCCGACGAAACGCTGACCCAGCTACGCACCGAATTCCCCGCCGAATCGCTTGCGCCGATCACCGACAACGTGAAGATGGCCGGCGAGCGTCTGAAGTTCGCGGAGCAGTCGATCGAGCACGGCCGCGACACGCTGGCGTTGCCCGCAGGCAAACAAGGCCCCGCGGTCACTGCAATTCGCTCGGCCGAATCCGCGATCGCACAGGCACAGTCACTTCTCGACGCAGTCGACCACGCCGCCGAGAACATTCGCCATGCGATAGCGACACTGCCCGAAGCGGTCACCGATCTCCAACGCGGCATAGACGCGTCAGGGCAGTACACGAAGCAGCGCGGTGGCCGTCTCACGAAGGCGAAGGCAGGCGCCGAATCCGCACTCGCCACCGCCCACACGACGAAGAGCTCCGATCCTCTTGGCGCGTTTTCGGCAATCGTCGAGGCCGACGCAGAGCTCGACGCCGCACTCGACCACGCCAAGGCGACGAAAGAAGAAGCGGACAAAGCGATTCAACGTCTCGACCGCGAGATCACCGCTGCCCAGTCTCAGGTGACTACGGCCTCGGACTTCGTGTCGACCCGTCGTGGAGCCGTCGGCGCGGAGGCCCGTACTCGTCTCACCGAGGCACAGCGCCACCTGGATGCCGCCCGGCAGCTCGCACAAAGCGATCCAGAGAAGGCGTTCCAGCACGCCCGAGCGGCCTCGAGCCTGGCGACCCGCGCACTCAGCGCGGCTCAGAACGACGTTCGGCAGTGGGAGTCGCGGCAGGGTCCCGGACGTGGCGGAGGTACCGGTACCGCAGGGGCCGTTCTTGGCGGCATTCTCATCGACAGCGTGCTTCGCGGCGGCATGAGAGGTGGCCGTAGGGGCGGTTTCGGTGGCTTCGGTGGCGGGGGCTTCGGCGGCGGCTTCGGTGGCGGTCCCGGATCGTTCGGTGGGCCGAGCAGCTCGGGTCGAATCGGCGGTGGCGGCCGCTTCTGATCAGCTTCGGGCTGCCCGTTCCCGAAAGAATGCCGCAGACTCGGCGTCGGACGGATAGAAGGCCTCGATCGCGATCTCGGACAGCGTCACATCCCGCGGCGTCCCGAATACGGTGGTGGTGCTGAACATCGAGATCTCGGTGTCGCCCACCCGGTACCGCAACGGCACCACGAGGGCGGGCCCTCGGCCGATACTTCCTCCCTTCCCGCCCGGGTATGCAGACAGCTCCCGGTAGAGATCCGACAGTGTCGCGTCTCCGGTCGTCTCCACCTCACGCCACAGCCTTTCGAGCAAGTGGGCCCGCCACTCCCCCAGATTGGCGATACGCGGCGCCATGCCGTCCGGATGCAGACTCAGCCGCAGGACGTTCACCGGCGGTTCGAGCAGGTGCGGTGCGGCTCCTTCGATCAGCACGCCGATCGCATCGTTGCCCGCGACCAGATCCCACTCGCGGTCGACCACCACCGCGGGAAAGGGCTCGTGCGCCGAAAGGATTCGATCGATCGCGTCACTGACCGCCGCCATCGGCGTATCCGACAGAGCGTGACGGGAGAATTCAGGTGCGTAGCCTGCCGCCAACAAAAGAGTGTTCTGCTGGCGCAGAGGGACTTCCATGCATTCGGACAGGCGCAGAATCATGGTCTTGGTCGGGAGCGATCGTCCGTTCTCGACGAAGCTGAGGTGTCGGGCGGACACTCCTGATTTCGAGGCCAGCCCCAACTGCGTGAGGCGACGTAGTTCACGCCACTGTCGCAGCAGCACACCCACGGGAGCAGCCGTCTCGGTCGTCGTCATGGCTCCAACGTAGCCAGTCGGGGTTACCGCTGCGATTACCTCCGAGGTAATCGACTAACCGAGATTCCGAGCGCAATGTGGTCTTCACACCGCATCGCCGCCGAGTGCGATGGTAAGACCGAAAGGATTGATCATGACGCGTTTCGACGAACTCGCCGGTAGATACATCGAGACCTGGAACGAGACGAACGAGGCCAATCGGCGCGAACTCCTCACCCGGTACTGGTCGCCCGAGGCCCGCTACGTAGATCCGCTGGGTGTCGCCGACGGCCCCCACGCGATCGGCGACATGATCGCCGGAGTGCAGTCACAATTCGCAGGTCTGCAGTTCAGCTTGGCGGGTCCGGTGGACGCGCACCACGACGTGGCACGATTCCGCTGGCATCTCGGCAAGCCCGGCGAGGAGCCGGTCATCGTCGGATTCGATGTGGCCGAATGTGATTCGGACGGCCGCCTGAGCTCGGTGCTGGGCTTTCTCGATCAGGTGCCCACATGAGCACCCCAACCTATGCGGTGGGGCATCTTCGGAACATCACGATGGGCGACGACATCGTCGAGTACCTCGAACGAATCGACGCGACGCTGGCGCCGTTCGGCGGCAGATTCATCGTCCACGGAGCGTCACCCGACGTGCGCGAGGGAACGTGGACGGGCGACCTCGTCGTCATCGAATTTCCCAGCAGGACAAGCGCGACCGGCTGGTACGACTCGCCCGAGTATCGAGAGATCATCCCGCTCCGGGCCGAGAATTCGGACGGGACCGTATTCCTGATCGACGGAGTCGATCAACCACACCGAGCGACCGACATACTGGCCTGACGCCCGAGGGCGGGCACCGTTTCGGTGCCCGCCCTCGTAGGTGTGTTCGTCAGCAGCCGATGAGCCGCTGGGCCAGGTAACCCTCGACCTGATCCAAGGCCACCCGCTCCTGCGCCATCGAGTCACGCTCGCGCACCGTGACGGAGTGGTCGTCGAGAGTGTCGAAGTCCACGGTGATGCAGAACGGGGTACCGATCTCGTCCTGACGGCGGTAGCGGCGGCCGATGGCTCCGGCATCGTCGAACTCGACGTTCCAGTTCCGGCGCAACGTAGCGGCCAGATCCTTCGCCTTCGGTGTGAGATCCGCGTTGCGAGACAGCGGCAGAACCGCAGCCTTCACCGGAGCGAGCCGCCGGTCGAGACGCAGGACCGTGCGCTTGTCGACGCCGCCCTTCGCGTTGGGCGCCTCGTCCTCGGTGTACGCATCCACCAGGAACGCCATCAGCGAGCGGGTGAGCCCGGCGGCCGGCTCGATCACGTACGGCGTGTACCGCTCGCCGGTCGTCTGGTCGTAGTAGTTGAGATCGGTTCCCGAGTGCTTCGAGTGCGTGGACAGGTCGAAGTCGGTGCGGTTGGCAACGCCTTCGAGCTCGCCCCATTCGCTGCCCTGGAAGTGGAAGCGGTACTCGATGTCGACGGTCCGCTTCGAGTAGTGCGAAAGCTTGTCCTCCGGGTGTTCCAACAGACGCAGGTTGTCGCGGTCGATTCCGAGACCCGTGTACCAGTCCATCCGGTAGTCGATCCAGTACTGGTGCCACTCTTCGTCGTCACCCGGCTTGACGAAGAACTCCATCTCCATCTGTTCGAACTCGCGGGTGCGGAAGATGAAGTTGCCGGGCGTGATCTCGTTGCGGAAGCTCTTGCCGATCTGGCCGATTCCGAACGGCGGCTTCTTGCGCGAGGTGGTCAGCACGTTGCCGAAGTTCACGAAGATGCCCTGCGCCGTCTCCGGGCGCAGGTAATGCATGCCCTCTTCGCTCTCCACGGGGCCGAGATGAGTCTTCAGCATCATGTTGAAGTCGCGCGGCTCGGTCCATTTTCCGACCGTGCCGCAATCCGGGCAGCCCAGCACGTCCATCGAGACGTCGTCCGGGTTGTCGAGGCCCTTCTTCGCCGCGTAGGCCTCCTGGAGGTGATCCTGGCGGTGACGCTTGTGGCAGTTGAGGCACTCGACCAGCGGGTCGTTGAACACCCCGACGTGACCGGAAGCAACCCATACTTCGCGAGGAAGGATCACCGAGGAGTCGAGACCGACGACGTCTTCACGGCTGGTGACCATGTTGCGCCACCACTGCTTCTTGATGTTGTCCTTCAGCTCTACGCCGAGCGGACCGTAGTCCCATGCGGACTTGGTACCGCCGTAGATCTCACCGCACGGGAAGACCAGGCCACGCCGCTTGGCGAGGTTGACGACGGTTTCTACTTTGGACTTGGGGGCCACTCGACTGCTCTCCATCTGGGTAATAGATGCATGGTTCACTTGCGCATTTCGGGAACCAGCCTATCTGTCCGTAGTTCTCGTTCTCAGGCGCCCGGTTGACATGCGCAAACGTGCATATCAAAATGGAATCGGTTTGCAATAGCGTGCCGTAGGGTCGGATTGCTGCTCGGCGTCCGCACAACGAAGGGGTATCACCATGAGCGTGACCGGAACTGGTGAGCTCCACGTGGATCCGCATTCTCACGACCCCTTCGACACCGCCTCCGCAGCCCCCGTCCCCGCGAAGGAAACCCTGATCGCGGCCGGTGACCTGCTCCGCGCTCTCGCCGCGCCGGTGCGTATCGCGATCGTGCTTCAACTACACGAATCCGAACGATGCGTACACGAATTGGTGGGCGCGTTGGGCGTCACCCAACCTCTGATCAGTCAACACCTTCGTGTCTTGAAGGCGGCCGGCGTCGTCCGCGGTGAACGGAACGGCCGCGAGGTGCTCTACCGCTTGGTCGACGACCACTTGGCGCACATCGTCGTCGACGCCGTCGCCCACGCCGAGGAAGGATAGAACTCTTGCCCCAGCAGACGCGACGAGCGCCGGCCGAAGTGGGTGTGCGCTCCACCAAACAGCGAAGCGCCATCTCGGCACTACTCGACGACATCGAGGAGTTTCGCTCGGCGCAAGAACTTCACGACGAGCTTCGCAAGCGCGGGGAAGGCATCGGTCTGACCACGGTCTACCGAACCCTGCAGGCACTGGCCGATTCCGGCACCGTGGACGTTCTACGTACCGACACGGGCGAATCCGTGTATCGCCGGTGTTCGTCCGGGCATCACCATCACCTGGTGTGCCGGGACTGCGGATTCACCGTCGAAGTAGAAGGCCCCACCGTCGAACAATGGTCGCAGTCGGTCGCCGACTCGAACGGTTTCAGCGACATCAGCCACACGGTCGAGATCTTCGGCCTGTGTCGCGAGTGCACATCGAAATAGAACTCGAAGAACCGAAGGACCCGGCACGACCGGGATGCCTACGAGTCCGACGAATAATCGTTCCGACCCGAAACGGGAACCACCCTGCGCAGGAAAGACAACTGTTCGTCGACGACGATCGGAAACATCGGTTCGACGTACGGATCGAAATGGCCTCCCTGGTGAATGCGCACGGTAGCGTCCTTGATTTTCAGCGCTGCCTTGATTGCCACCGATGCCGGCGTGACAGCGTCGTCGGCCATGATCTGCACCAGAGTGGGGCATGCGATCGAGCCAGCGGTACGGCCAGGGGAATACAGGCCGATGCGAAGCAAGATCCGCGCAGCGACGGTCTCGGGATACTCGCCGCCGCTCAGGCTCGATGCGCTCATCAGTCGGTCCCTGCCGTCCATGGCGTCCGGTGAGGTCATGACCGCCAGGTCCCCGGGCCGGCCAACGGAGTCGATGTAGCGAGGTGACCGCCCGAGCGCTGCGCGCGCCTGATCGAGCAGGGCCGACGGCAAAACGCGCAGCGCGTTCCGCAGTCCCGTTGCACGAACGGCCGCAATCCCGTTCACGTGAGGTACCTGTGCGATGACCGCGGCAAAGTCCTCGCCCGTTCCCGCCAGGGTGAGAACGTGCCCACCCGCGAACGACGTGCCCCAACCCACGATGCGACGACCGGCGACACCGTCGAGAGATCGGGTGTACGACACTGCATTACGCCAATCCTGATGCTGCTTCGAGATGTCGAGCAGCTGACGCGGCTCGCCTTCGCTTTCGCCGAAATGTCGGTAGTCGAAGACCAGGACCATATATCCCGCACGTGCGAACACGTCCGCGTAGGCGTAAAGACGGAAAGCGCGCGGAGTACCGAACCCATGGGCCATCACGACGGCCGGTCTGTTCGCTCCGGCATTCGCTGGACGGAACACCGCAACAGCGCAGCGCAGCCCCTCCGAGACGAACCATTCATCACTACGCGAGTACTCGCCGGTACCGCTCGCGCTCGAGGTCATGTCCATGTCTTCCGTTCGCTGTGCGGCTCACGACCCGGCCGCTCGAGCCAAGTCGTCTTGATTCACATTCAAGGAGACGGTAGCAGCGTCTTGAACGACGATCAAGATAGAATCGGCGCATGCCGCGCAACCGCACCCCCGTCGATCACGCCGAGAAGCGCTCCGAGATCGTCGCCGCCGCAATGGCGTTGTTCGCCGACGACGGCTACGACAACACGACGATGGGCAAGATTGCGGGTGCCGTTGGGGTCACCGCGAACACCATCTACTGGTACTTCCGCGACAAAGACGAACTGCTGATCGGTGTGCTCGACGAAGTTCACTCCGGAACTCTCGCGAGCTTCACGGCACTGAGCCGTCTACCGCTCGCCGATCGCATCCTGTGGGTGGTGGGTGAACTCTCCAGATACCACCGCCTCGTGGACACCGTGCACGCCCGCAGTGCTCACTCGCCTCAGATCGATCAGTGGCACAACACTTTTCACGCTCGGTGGGAGCAATGGGCCTCATTGGAACTGAAGCAAGTCGGTGTACCGCCGGAAGACATCGAGCCCATGACACAGGTGATCGTGTCCGTCGTCGAAAGCATGCTGACTCACCAGCGGTCCGAGGCGCAGAATCGCGCGATCCTCGACGTCCTACTCCGCGCAGTTCCGGCGCAGTAGCACTGGTTCGAACTGAATCCGAGCCAGCTGGACCGGCGACCCCTCGAAGGGATTCGGCGTACCCTACGGCAACAAACCCTGCCTCGCCGTGTCAGCCCCGGACAACACGAGCAACAACATGGTGGTGAGAGCCTCTTCGCTCAGTCCCGCCGCAGGGAACGTGTATCGCAGAATGACATCGCCGAACCGGCCGTGCGCGAACAGCGCCACCGACCCGAACTGCACCGATTGATTACGTTCGGCCACCCGCTTGTGCAGTGCCGCACTGATCGGACGATCCCACGCGAGTACACACGTCAACGACACCACGTCGAGGCCGTCGGACAACGTCATCGCGCTGAGCGAGCACAAGGCACCCGCGAATTCGAACCCCAGCGATCCATCGTCGGCGGTGTCGACCGACACGAAGTTCGCGAGTGCTCGGGATGCCCGGTCCTGCAACTCTTCCGACGTCATTTCACGCCCCCGAACCGACGATCCCGGGACGCGAACTCGACGCAGGCCGCCCACAGATCACGTCGGTCGAAATCAGGAAAGAGCTTCTCCTGGTAGACCATTTCGGCGTAGGCCGACTGCCACAGCAGAAAGTTGGAGGTGCGCTTCTCCCCCGAAGGCCGGAGAAAGAGATCGACATCGGGCATGTCCGGCTCGTCGAGATAGCGGCCGATGGTCGCCTCGGTGATCTTCTCGGGATCGAGGGTGCCCGCCGCTACCCTCCGGCCGATTTCGCGTGCTGCGTCGGCGATCTCGGCGCGTCCGCCGTAGTTGACGCACATCGTCAGGTTCATGACGGTGTTGTGCTTCGTCATCTCCTCGGCGATCTCGAGTTCCTTGATCACGCTTCGCCACAGCTTCGGGCGACGGCCGGCCCAACGAACTCGCACCCCCATCTCGTGCATCTCGTCTCGGCGACGTCTGATCACGTCGCGGTTGAATCCCATGAGGAAGCGCACTTCCTCTGGGCTGCGCTTCCAGTTCTCTGTCGAGAACGCGTACGCGGACAACCACTCGACGCCCATATCGATGCAGCCGCACACGGTGTCCATCAAAACGGCTTCGCCACGTTCGTGCCCGGCGGCCCGCGGAAGACCACGTTCCTGAGCCCATCGACCGTTGCCGTCCATGACGAGTGCGACGTGGCGCGGAATCAGTTCTGTCTGCAGCTTCGGGGGTGTGGCACCGGAGGGGTGCGGGTCCGGTGGGCGTACCGCCCGATCGGGCCCGGAGTCACGCGGTGCTCGCGGTTCGCGTCGTCGAATCACGCTCCCCATCCTGCCTGACCCGATCCTGCTCACCTACCGCCGCATGGGGACGCGCCCGTTCGATGAGCGGCAAGGTGCGCAACTGCCGTTCGAGATGCCATTGAAGATGGGCCGCCACGAGACCGCTCGCCTGCGAGCGAAGTGCCGGTGGGGTCACCTCGGTTCCGGCCCATTCGCCGCGATACAGCGCGTCCATGTGATCGAGGACCCCGGGCGACGGTGTCGCTGCTCCGGGTGGCCTGCAATGCACGCACACCGCACCGCCTGCCGCGACATGGAAGGCACGGTGCGGACCGGGGGCCGCACAGCGCGCACATTCATCGAGAGCCGGCGCCCAACCTGCGTATCCCATGGCCCGCAACAAGAAGGCGTCCAGAATGAGCTCCGGCAAGCGCTGGTGTTGTGCCACTGCGCGAAGTGCGCCCACGGTGAGATGGTGGAGTTGCAGGGCCGGCGCCCGTTCCTCACCGGCGAGACGTTCTGCGGTCTCGAGGATGGCGCATGCCGTGGTATACCGGCCGTAGTCGTCCACGATGTCCGTCGCAAAGGCATCCACCGTCTGTACCTGGGTGACGATGTCGAGGTTGCGCCCCGGATACAGCTGAAGGTCGATATGCGCGAAGGGCTCGAGCCGCGCACCGAATTTGGACTTGGTTCGCCGGACGCCCTTTGCCACTGCTCTGACCAAGCCGTGCTGACGAGTGAGAAGCGTGACGATGCGATCGGCTTCGCCCAGCTTGTGCTGGCGAAGCACTACCGCATTGTCCCTGTACAACCTCACCGGCTCAGTCTCTCACGAGGCACCGACATCGCCCGGCAGGTGTTCGGTGCGTCCGAAGTCCCGCCCCGATCGAGTCACACGACGAACCGGTACCCCATTCCGGCCTCTGTGACGAGGTGGCGCGGATGTGACGGGTCGTCCTCGAGCTTGCGTCTGAGCTGCGCCAGGTACACCCGCAAATAGTGTGTCTCGGTGGCGTACGCCGGACCCCACACCTCCTGCAGCAGTTCCCTCTGGCCCACGAGTTTCCCCTTGTTCCGCACCAGCATCTCGAGCATTCCCCATTCGGTCGGGGTGAGGTGCACTTCCGAGTCGGCCCGCCGCACGGTCTTGGCTGCGAGATCGACGGTGAACGATTCCGTCTCCACGACCGGTTCACTCGTGTCGGCGACGGCGTTCGCCCGACGGTCGGCCGCACGCACCCGCGCCAGGAACTCGTCCATTCCGAATGGCTTCGTGACGTAGTCGTCTGCACCGGCGTCGAGGGCTTCCACCTTGTCCGCAGAATCGATACGTGCCGACAGAACGATCACCGGCGCCGAACACCACCCGCGGAGACCGGCGAGAACTTCTGTCCCGTCCATGTCGGGAAGCCCCAGGTCGAGCACGATCACGTCCGGTGGCCTTTCGGCCGCGGCACGCAAGGCGGCTGATCCGGACGCCGCCGTGACCACGTCGTATCCGCGCACGCTCAGGTTGATCCGCAGGGCACGGAGAATCTGCGGTTCGTCGTCGACAACGAGAACCCGTGTCATGGCTGCACCTCTCCCGCCCCCGCCAGCTCCACAACCATCGTCAGGCCACCTCCTGGGGTGTCGGTGGCGCTGATCGTCCCGCCCATTGCATCGACGAATCCGCGCACGACCGAGAGTCCCAAACCGACCCCGGTGGTCGTGTCGCGGTCCCCGATCCGCTGGAACGGCGCGAACATCTCCTCTGCCCGCCCACGCGGAATTCCCGGCCCCGTGTCGGCAACGGTGACCACCGCGCGGTCTCCCACTGCCGCGGCACCAACCCGGATCATGGAGTCGTCGCCATAGCGGAGGGCGTTGTCGATCAGATTCGCGAGCACCCGCTCGAGCAGGCCCGAATCAGCCAAGGCCGTCACCGTTCCGACGTCGACCTCAACCCTCTCCCGAGCTCGGGACCCGGTCCGGCCACCGATTCCCAGACCCACCAGAGCCCGGTGCACGACCTCGTCCAGATACACCGGTCGTAGCGTCGGGGTCACCACACCCGCCGCAAGTCGGGACGAATCCAGCAGATTGCCGACCAACGAGGTCAGTACATCGGCCGATTCTTCGATGGTCGCAAGCAGTTCGGCAGTGTCCTCCGGGGAGAACTCGACCTCGTCACTGCGCAGGCTCGACGCAGCGGCTTTGACCGCCGCCAGCGGAGTTCGAAGATCGTGACTGACGGCGGACAGCAACGAGCGCCGCAGCCGATCTGCTTCTGCCAACGACTCCGCCTGTCCCGCTTCCTGTGCAAGCTCGGCCTGACGGATCATCCCCACCGCTTGATTGGCGACAGCGAGCAGCACACGACGGTCCCTGGCACGCAGTTCACTGCCGCGCAGCGCGAGCGCATATTCACCTTCCTGCACTTCGCAGACAGTGTCGGCGTCCTCGACGCCGACCGGTGGGTGCGGACCCACGGATCCCATCGTTCCGTGGCCCCGCTGCAGCACGCTCACCGAATCCTGACCGTAGGTCACCCGCACCTTCTCGAGCAGTGCGTCCAGGTCGGCCCCGCGCAATACGGACCCGGCGAACAGCGCGAGCAACTCGGCTTCCTGCGATGCCATGCGAGCTTCCCGGGCACGCTTCGCTGCTGCATCGACCAGCACCGCAACGGCCACTGCGACTACGAGCAGCACGACGGTGGTGATGAAGTTGTCCGGCTCGGCGATGGTGAAACTCCCCACCGGCGACGTGAAGAAGTAGTTGAGAAACAGACCCGAGATCAAGGCGGAGAACGCTGCGGGGACCACACCGCCGAGTAGGGAAACGAGTAGGACCACGATGAAGAACAGAGCACCTTCACCGCTCAGGCCGAGCCAGTGGTCGACAGCACTCATCACCAGGGTGGCCACCGATGGTACGACGACTGCGGCGATCCAGGCGATCGCGGTGTGTGCACGGGAACCCATCGGTGACAACCGCCGCGGACGGTGGGACTCACTGTGCGTCACCATGTGTACGTCGATCGGCCCGGACCGGTGCAGCACGCTCGCACCTATGCCCTCGTCGAAGATCCGCGCCCATCGTGTGCGTCGCGACGTACCGAGCACCAGTTGCGTCGCGTTCGCGGTCCGCGCGAAATCGAGCAGAGTCGCCGGGACATCGTCGCCGACAACGCTGTGCAGGCTCGCCCCGATGCTGGCTGCGAGCGTGCGCACCTTGCCCATCTCCGGCGCCGAAACGCCTGCGAGACCGTCACCACGCACGACGTGCACGACGATCAGCTCGGCACTGGCTCTCGAGGCGATCCGGCTCGCTCGACGAACCAGCGTCTCCGACTCCGGTCCACCCGTCACCGCGACCACCACCCGTTCCCGGGCTTCCCAGGTATCGGTGATCTTGTTCTCCGCACGGTATTTCGCAAGTGCGGCATCCACCTGGTCGGCCACCCACAGCAGCGCGAGCTCGCGGAGCGCGGTGAGGTTCCCTGTCCTGAAATAGTTACTCAGCGCCGCATCGGCCTTCTCGGCCGCATAGATGTTTCCGTGGGACAGCCTGCGCCGCAATGCCTCCGGCGTGATGTCGACCAACTCCACCTGGGTGGCGGCGCGAACCACCTCGTCGGGAACGGTCTCCTGTTGGACCACTCCGGTGATCCGCTGGACCACGTCGTTGAGGCTTTCGAGATGCTGGACATTGAGCGTCGAGAGAACATCGATCCCCGCGGCCAGAAGCACCTCGACGTCCTGCCAGCGCTTCTCGTGCACGCTGCCCGGTGTGTTCGTGTGCGCGAGCTCGTCGACGAGAGCCAGCGCCGGCCTGCGGGCAAGTACCGCACCGATGTCGAGTTCCCGGCCGAGCGTGCCTCGGTAGGCGATCACCTTGGGCGGGATCACCTCGAGGTCACCGAGCTGCGCCGCCGTGCGGTCGCGGCCGTGGGTCTCCACAACCGCGGCCACCACATCGCATCCGCGCTCCAGCCGCCTGTGCGCCTCACCGAGCATCGCAAAGGTCTTACCGACACCCGGCGCGGCACCCAGATAGATGCGCAGCTCACCGCGCTCGGCGTTCCGGCGCGGGGCGTCCGGTTCGGGACCACTCACCTCGCCATCATCCACCCGTCTGCGATGCCGTGCACCCAGGTCCGGTCAGACCAAGTGCCACATTCAGTTCGAGCACGTTCACCCGCGCCTCGCCGAGGAAGCCGAGCTGCCTTCCCTGAGTGTTCTCGTCGACGAGCTGCCGAACCTCGGCCTCGCCGACGCCGTTCACCTTAGCCACCCTCTGCACCTGCAACGCCGCATACGCTGGGCTGATATCCGGATCGATGCCCGAGCCGGATCCGGTGACCGCGTCGGCCGGGACAACGCCGGGGTCGACTCCTTCTCGGGTCGCGATCGCCGCGCGACGATCGGACACGAATGTCGCCAGGATTTCGCTGCTCGGTCCCTGGTTCGTAGGCAGAGCGGTGGCGGGATCACCCGGGGAGAAGGGATCCTGCTCGGCCACCGACCCGGTGACACGGTTGTGAAAGAAGGGATCCGGGTGTCCGGCCGGCACCTGTGGGTCGACACCGACCAATCCGCTTCCGACGACGCATCCGTTGGTGTCGCGAACCGCGGATCCTTCGGCGGACCCGGCGCCGATCCTGCTCACCCCGAACACAGCGAGCGGATAGAGCACACCGAGGACTGCGGTGAGTGCGAGCAGGACGACAAGTCCTGCCCAGGTCTGACGCAACAGACCGATGAGAAATCGCATGGGATCACCCAATTCCGGGAACGAGACGAACGATCAGGTCGATGAGCCAGATGCCGATGAACGGAGTGATGACGCCGCCGAGTCCATAGATCAAAAGGTTGCGGCCCAGTAACTTCGAGGCCGACGACGGGCGGTATCGAACACCTTTGAGCGACAACGGAATGAGCGCGACGATCACGACGGCGTTGAAGATCACCGCCGACAGGATTGCCGACTCCGGAGTGGCCAGGCGCATGACGTTCAGCGTGTTCAGTTGCGGATAGATTCCACTGAAGAGGGCGGGGAGAATCGCGAAGTACTTGGCCAGATCGTTCGCGAGTGAGAACGTGGTCAGCGCCCCGCGGGTGATCAGCAATTGTTTGCCGATCTCCACCACCTCGATGAGCTTGGTGGGATCCGAGTCGAGATCGACCATGTTCCCCGCTTCCTTCGCCGCCGAGGTTCCCGTGTTCATCGCCACGCCGACATCTGCCTGAGCCAGCGCCGGCGCATCGTTGGTTCCGTCCCCGGTCATCGCGACGAGCCTTCCGTCCTCCTGTTCTTTTCGAATCAGTGCGAGTTTGTCCTCGGGGGTCGCCTCGGCCATGAAATCGTCGACTCCGGCCTCGGCCGCGATGGCCTTCGCGGTCGCCGGGTTGTCGCCGGTGATCATCACCGTGCGGATGCCCATAGCGCGCAATTCCGCAAACCGCTGTGCCATACCGGGCTTCACCACGTCCAACAGGGCGATCACACCGAGCACGGTCGCCGCGTCGCCGTCGGCGGAGGCGACCATCAGCGGTGTTCCACCGGCCTCCGCGATCCGGCTCACGAGCTCGGTGACCGCAGGCACTGCTCGCCCACCGAGCGCCTCGGCCCAGGCCAGCACCGAGTCGCTCGCGCCCTTGCGGATTCGAGTGCCGTCGATGTCGAGTCCACTCATCCGAGTGTGCGCCGTGAACGGGACGAACTCCGCCTCCTGCTCATCCTCGGACCGCGCCGGGTCCAGCGCGAATTCCCGGGCGCACAGATCGACGATGCTGCGCCCCTCGGGAGTCCCGTCGGCGAGGCTCGACAACCTTGCGGCCCTGGCCAACTCGATGGCGGAAACTCCCGGTGCCGGATACAGCGCCGTGGCCTGCCGATTACCGAACGTGATCGTGCCCGTCTTGTCCATCAACAATGTGTCGATGTCGCCGGCGGCCTCCACCGCCCGGCCCGACATCGCCAGCACGTTCCGCTGCACCAGCCGGTCCATGCCGGCGATGCCGATTGCCGACAACAGTGCGCCGATCGTGGTCGGGATGAGACACACGAGTAATGCGATGAGCTTGATCGGGTCCTGAGCCTGGCCCGCATACAAGCCCATCGGGCCGATGGCGACAACGGCCAGCAGGAAGATGATGGTCAGCGACGCCAGCAGAATGTTCAGGGCTATCTCGTTGGGGGTCTTCTGCCGCGCCGCTCCCTCCACGAGAGCGATCATGCGGTCCACGAACGAATGTCCGGGGGCCGAGGTGATGCGAACGACTATCCGGTCGGACAGCACGATCGTCCCTCCGGTGACTGCACAACGGTCACCTCCGGACTCGCGGACGACGGGTGCGGACTCACCGGTGATCGCAGATTCGTCCACGCTCGCAATGCCTTCGACTACATCTCCGTCACCGGGGATCACCTCCCCCGCCTCCACGGCTACCAGGTCTCCGACGGTCAATTCGGTGCCGGACACCGATTCCATCCGGTCATTCGACGTGATTCGGTGGGCGACGGTGTCCCGTTTCACCTTGCGCAGACTGCCTGCCTGCGCCTTTCCTCGCGCCTCCGCCACCGACTCCGCCAGGTTCGCGAACAACACGGTGAACCACAGCCAGGCGACGACCGCCCAGGAGAACACCGTCGGGTCGGCCACCGCCATTACGGTGCAGACAACGGCGCCGGCGAACACCACGAACATCACCGGGTTGCGGGCGAGGTGTCGAGGGTCGAGCTTACGTACGGCGCTCGGTAGCGCAGTCACCAGTTGCGCCGGGCTGAAGATTCCCGCTTTCACCGGCGACGAGTCGTGGTCGGTGCCGGGTACCGTCGCTTCCTCGTTCTTCGGATCACAGGTCACGTTCACACTCATTGCAGGGCCTCCGCGATCGGTCCCAGCGCGAGAGCAGGGAAAAAGGTCAATGCCGCGACGAGCACGACGGTGCCGGTGAGGAGACCGGTGAACATCGGGCCGGTGGTCGGCAAGGTCCCGGCACCGACAGCCGCCTTCTTCTGAGATGCCAGCGACCCGGCGAGTGCGAGGACGAAGATGATCGGCAGAAACCGACCGAACAACATGCACAGACCGAGCGCCGTCTGGAACCAGTCGCTGGTCACCGTCAAGCCGCCGAACGCACTGCCGTTGTTGTTGGAGGCCGAGGCGAATGCGTACAGCACCTCCGAATAGCCGTGAATGGATCCGGGACTTCCAGAGGCGCCGCCGTTCCCCTGGTAACCGCTGGTCGAGGACAGAATCACGGTGATTCCGGTGCCGACCAGGACGAGCGCGGGCATCACCAGAACCGACAGTGCGGCGAGCGTGATCTCACGCTGCCGCAGCTTCTTTCCGAGATACTCCGGCGTCCGGCCGACGAGTAGGCCACCGACGAAAACTGCAATCAGGGCGAGAACGAGAATCCCGTACAGGCCACTGCCTGCGCCGCCGGGTGCGATCTCCCCCAGCAGCATATTCAGAAGGACGGCTCCGCCGCCGAGCGGCGAGAGACTGTCATGTGCCGAATTCACCGCGCCCGTAGACGTCCCGGTGGTGGTCACGGCGAACAGCGCGGTACTCGGGATCCCGAACCGAACTTCCTTGCCCTCCATCATGGCGCCCGCCGCATTGGCGGCAACGCCGCGCTGCCCCGACTCCGCTGCAAGTGTGACGGCGAGGAAGGATCCCCACAGGATGCCCATGACTGCGAGCAGGGTGAGGCCCTGCCGGTGCCCGGACACCACGCTTGTTCGGTCATGAGGGTCGCCGACCATCGTGCCGAATGTTCGGGTGAGCGCGACCGGAATCAATAGCATCGCAATAACTTGAACGCTGTTGCTGAGCGGCGTCGGATTCTCGAACGGATGCGCCGAGTTGGCGGCGAGGATCCCGCCCCCGTTGGTTCCGAGTTCCTTGATCGCTTCCTGCGAGGCGACCGGCGCGAGGGCGTTGCCGACCGCGTTGCCGTCCAGACCGGTGGATGCGAAGCTCGAATGGAAGGACTGGATCACACCCTGACTCAGCAGGATCAGCGCGATGACGAAGGAGAAGGGCAGCAGAATACGCAGACTGCCCCGGGTGAGGTCCACCCAGAAATTGCCGATCTCGCCGCCACGAGATACCCGGACGAACCCGCGTATCAACGCCACCGCGACAGCCATTCCCACCGCTGCGGACACGAAGTTCTGCACGGCGAGCCCGACCGGTTGAGTCAGATTGCTCATCGTGGTCTCCGGCGCGTACGACTGCCAATTGGTGTTGGTCACGAACGACACGGCGGTGTTGAACGCCACGGCAGGACTGACCCCGGAGAGCCCCCCGGAAAGCGGCAGTACTCCCTGAATGCGCTGGAGGGTGTAGAGGAAGAACACACTCGCCGCGGAGAATGCCAACACACTGCCCGCGTACCCGTACCAGGTCTGATCGGTGTGTGGATTGATACGGCACAGTCGGTACATCACCGACTCCACTCTCGAGTTGTGCCTCGATTCGTAGACTCGCGCCATGTAGTCGCCCACCGGTACATATGCCGCTGCAAGAACGACGAGAACGACGGTGATCTGCAATCCGGCCGCCAGTGCCGGCGTCATCAGAATCGCTCCGGGTCGGTCAGCGCGATCAGGAGGTAGACGACGAGTGCCGCAACGATGGCGACGAGGACAACGGTCGTCACTCCCGCAACCGTCATCGCGCGCGCCCTGTCTGCACCACTCGCAGGACGAGCGCGCACACGAGGAATCCACCCAGCGCGAGAGCAACGAAGGCCAGATCGGCCATGAGAACCCTCTTCGAGTCATGAAGACTGCGAGTCATCGCAGCACTGACACCCACCACTTCAGGGGGCGCAGTTCAAGGGTTGCTCACTCTCGTGCCCTGGAACGCCGTACTTACGGCCCTCTTACGTCCGATCCGGAGTCATTGACGCTTTCCTGACGCGGTGGCAGGCGCCGCGCACGCAGGACAAGCGAGATCGGTGACATCGTGCAGCGTCAGACGCAGATGCGCGAACGCGGGTGCAGGTCGCGGAATCGAATCGGCAGCCCGATGGAACAGGACTCGCCAACCGAAGACAGTCGATCGAAACAACGGAGTCCGCCGGATCACCGACACGAACACCGCCGTACCGACGACGACCATCCAGATGGGCAACGGGTAGAGCACCAGACGTTCGGTGAGTCCGAAGTACGCGTCCGGGAAGGCGAGCGCAGCACCGCCGACCAGTCCGATCAGCGCGCACACCGTCGTCCAGACCGCCGTCCACCGCATTCGCCGCCACAGCACCCAGGCGACCATGATCAGGAGTACATGCCTGCCGACGAATCCCGGCAATACCGCAACGAAGTGTCCGATGGGGTTGGCGTCCGCAGGAAAGAACCCGGTAGCCGCCGTACTCATTCCGATCACGACTGCCAACCCGACGGCCCAGCGGCGCGGCCGCCTGCGCGGAATGTGTCGGCGCAGCAGTACGGCCCCGGCCGTCATCAGCAATCCCATGACGACGAACGAAATGTTCATGTACCAGTGCAGCGGCGAACAGACCTGCAGGCAATCGGTGACGCCGAGGTCGCTGATCGAGTTGTGGACATAGCTGTACGGCGTCGACCACGCCTCCGCTGTCAGCGCTTCCGACACCAGATATCCCACCGCGAGAATCCATAGAAGACTGCCCACGAGTAGTCGAATGTCGTCAGTATCCATACCCTGCTTCCGCCGGTCGTTCATGAAAATCTCGAACCACGCTACCCGGCTCGACGCCGGGGCGTTACCCGTTCGTTATCCAATCCATAGGCCGGCCGGTTCGACAACACGCCCTGACCTCACCGAATGGACTCGTGTTACCCACGACACGCACCGGGGGACATTTCGAACGATACGGACAGGCGTGGCATGCACCACTCCCCCGCTGGTACTGTTCGTTCGAACGAACAACGACCGAAGGGGCGGGAATGAGCACGGAGCACACGAGCGATCAGGAACTCGACGAAATCACCGGCGCCGAAACTTATGCGCCATTTCTCGTGGATCAGGTGTCCGACCTGGCATCCGCAAAAATCACTTCCACCGAGGCGACCCGCGCCACTCTCGAACGTATCGAGGCGAGCCAGTCCACTCTCAATGCGTTCAAAGTGATTCGCCGGGAGAAGGCACTCGCGGAGGCAGCCGAAGCGGAC
The DNA here is from genome assembly GCF_055231055.1 of Rhodococcus huquni. Lineage (NCBI taxonomy): Bacteria > Bacillati > Actinomycetota > Actinomycetes > Mycobacteriales > Nocardiaceae > Rhodococcus > Rhodococcus huquni. The sequence goes on along the minus strand of NZ_JBUYWE010000001.1, from coordinate 198,363 downwards.
CGACGACTGGCGGCCGGTGAGCGTCTCCCCCTCCTCGGGGTTCCCATGGCCGTCAAGGACGACGTCGACGTCGCGGGCGAGCCGACCGCATTCGGCGCACCCGGAAACTTCCCGCCCAAGGCCGCCGACTCGGAACTGGTGCGTCGCCTGCGCGAGGCGGGCGCGATCATCGTGGGCAAGACGAACACACCCGAACTCGGCCAGTGGCCACTCACCAGCGGCGACTTCGGATACACCCGTAATCCGTGGAACCGAAACCACACGCCGGGTGGCTCGTCCGGCGGCGCCGTCGCGGCAGTGTCCGGTGGACTCGTTGCCGCCGCCGTCGGATCGGATGGTGCCGGATCGGTCCGCATTCCTGCCTCCTGGACAAATCTCGTGGGCATCAAGCCTCAGCGCGGCCGGATCTCCACTTGGCCGCATGCCGAGGCCTTCTACGGCCTCACCGTCAACGGTCCGCTGGCGCGAACAGTGGCGGACGCAGCGCTGTTGTTCGACGTCGCGGCAGGAAACCACGCCGGCGACATCCACGCACCCGAGCCGGTGACCGTCAGCGATGCCGTCGGACGAGACCCTGGCAAGCTCCGGATCGCGCTGTCACTGCGCATCCCGTTCACCGCTACGCCGACGAAGCTCGACCCGGAGATTCGCGCCGCTGTCTGGTCGACAGCACGAACACTCCGCGGCTTGGGGCACGAGGTGGTCGTCGACGATCCGGCCTACGGAATCATGTTCGGGCTCAACTTCCTCCCACGATCCATGTCGGGGCTCGACGATTGGCTGCGCACCTACCCCGATCCGACCTTGGCCGATCCGCGCACCAGTCGCAACGCGCGTAACGGGCGCATCATGAAGGGACTCCCCCTACGCGCCACCCGAGCCGCCGAACCGCGAATGCGCCGCCGGATCGGTGCGATTTTCGACGACTACGACATAGTCCTCGCACCCACGACGGCGACCCCGCCGCCACGCGTGGATGCGATCGACGGCGCTACCTCGTGGGAAACCGACAAGGTCATCACCGCGGTGTGCCCTTACGCTTGGCCCTGGAACGTCCTCGGGTGGCCGAGCGTCAACGTCCCGGCGGGGTTCACCGAATCCGGGTTGCCCATCGGCGTTCAGCTGATGGGTCACGACAACTCGGAACCCATGCTGGTTTCGGTAGCGTCACAACTCGAATCGGTCCTGCACTGGGAACGAAACACGCCGCAACAGTGGTGGTAGCAACAACGAGAGGGCAACCGTGAGCGTTTCGACGGGGGCACGGGAGAAGATCCTCGCCGCGGCCCTGCACATCGTGGGCACGGACGGAATACCTGCGCTGACCAACCGTGCCATCGCGGCACGTGCACAGGTCTCCCTCGGATCGATCACATATCACTTTCCGAGTCAGTCCGAGCTGCTCAAATCTGCGCTGACCAGTTTCGTCGCCGACGAGACCCAGCGCATCACGGACATCGCAGACCAATACCGAGACAAGGGTCTGACCTTCGAGGACGCGGCCGGTCTGACCGACAGAATCGTCAAAGACCTCGCCTTCTCGGCCGAACGTATCGCGCCCTTCGAGTTGTTCATCCAGGCCGGTCGCGACAATTCCCTGCACGATTCGGCAGCGGACTGCTTTGCCGCGTACGACGAGCTGACCCTCGCCATCCTCACCGCCCTCGGTGTGCCGGATGCCGCGTCCGTCGTCAAGAACGTCGTGGGCATGATCGCCGGTCTCCAACTTCGCCGGCTTGCCACCGGGAGTGCCGATCAGGACATCGCGGCGGCCCTTCTCCTGCTTCTGCGCGGGGCAGTCGCGGCAGCACTCGATCCGCAGGGATGACGTGCGGGCCCCGGGGGCCCGCACGCTGAGATCAGGGTCCTTCCGCGACGAGACGCGCGACGGACCCCGGCACCGGCGTATCCGAGGGCACCCACGGCGCCCGGACCGGATCGCCGACGACCGAATGCATCGGTACCACTCCCGCCCAGACGTCACTCGGCTGCTCGGGCTCCCCTGGCGGGGCATCACGTACCTTGACGGTCCACTGCCCGGGTTCGATCGGCAGTGCGAGTGCCATTGTTGCGGCAACTTCCTTGCTTCGGTGTCGACGAACTTCCCGACTTCTACCGGGAATCATCGCGTCGGAGAAGGCGTCGAGTGCATTCCGTGAATCCTCTTCGCCGAGCGTGACCAGATTTCCGCGAACCACCGCCGACCGGTAGTTCGCGGAGGAATCGAACAGAGTGTCTGCGACCACGATGCCGTCGAGCAGAGTCACGCACAGAGCCGCCGGCGCACCTTCGGCCACCTGTCTCAGCGCGCCCGCTCCGGTCGATCCGTGCAGCAGAACTCGGTCGCCGTCACGGGCGAAGAGCATCGGCACCACCCAAGGAAGACCATCGACGACGGTCGCGAGCGTGCCCATCGGGCAGCTGTCGAGAACGGTATCGAGCTCGGTTCGCTCTGTTCGGGCCCGTTCCGGGTATCTCTTGATTGCGTCCACTCGTCGATTGTGCGGCGCTCACGCGCCGCGAGCCAGACCTTTTCAGAATCCCAAGCGGCCCAGCTGCTTCGGATCGCGCTGCCAGTCCTTTGCCACTTTCACGTGCAGTTCGAGGAAGATCTTGGTGCCCAGAATCTTCTCGATCTGACCGCGGGCTTTCGTCCCGACGTCGCGTAGGCGTGCCCCGCCCTTGCCGATCATGATCCCCTTTTGACTCTGCCTCTCGACATACAGCAGAGCGTGGACATCGAGCATTTCCCCCTGCTTCTCCGTACGTCCCTCGCGCGGAATTATCTCCTCGATGACGACCGCGAGTGAATGTGGGAGTTCGTCGCCGAGTCCCTCTAGCGCGGCCTCACGAATCAGCTCGGCCATCAGGACTTCCTCGGGCTCGTCGGTGAGTTCACCGTCGGGATAGAAAGCCGGCCCGGGCTCCATCTGCTCCGCGAGCACGTCCACGAGCAGTTCGACCTGTTCACCGGATGTGGCCGACACCGGAACGATCTCCGCCTCCGGGCCCAACAGCTTCGAGACTGCGAGCAATTGCTTACCGACCGCATCTCGGCCGACCTTGTCGATCTTGGTGACGATGCCGACGATCTGCGTCTTCGGTGCGATCTGCCGTACCTGCTGAACGATCCATCTGTCGCCAGGACCGATCGTCTCGTCCGCCGGGATACACAGGCAGATCACGTCGACCTCGGAGTACGTGCCCTGGACGAGGTCGTTCAGTCGTTGTCCCAGAAGGGTGCGTGGCCGGTGCAGTCCGGGGGTGTCGACCAGGATCAGCTGTGCGTGGTCGCGGTGGACGATCCCACGGATCGTGTGCCGAGTCGTCTGTGGGCGCGACGAGGTAATGGCTATCTTGCTTCCGACCAGGGCATTCGTCAGCGTCGATTTGCCGGTGTTCGGCCTACCGACGAAACAGACGAATCCGGAACGGAACTCGGTCTCACTCATGTCACTCCTCGATCACAGGTCCATCGGCATGTGCGCGGGTCGGTCGCGCTTCGACTCTCATCGGACTTCGTCGTCCTCGGCTCTCATCGGGCGCGAGCCGCCTTCCACCTCTTCTGGTTCGGGCGACGGCGCTCGGCGAGCCAGCACCGTGTGGACCCGTACCCGACCCCGAACGTCGCTTGCACCCTCACCGACGAGAACCAGACCGTCGACCGTGATCTCCGAGCCTGGCAGCGGCACCCTGCCCAGTACGTGACCGAGCAATCCGCCGACCGTTTCGACCTCGTCGTTGGTCATCTCGATGTCGTACAGTTCGCCGAGGTCTTCGATCGGGAGGCGCGCGGAAACGCGGTACTCGTCTCGGCCGAGGTCCTCGATCGGTGGAGTCTCGCCCTCGTCGTACTCGTCGGCGATCTCGCCCACGATCTCCTCGAGAACATCCTCGATCGTCACGAGGCCGGCGATGCCGCCGTACTCGTCCACGAGAACCGCCATGTGATTGCGGTCGCGCTGCATCTCCGCGAGCAGGCTGTCCAACGGCTTGGAATCGGGAACGAACACCGCAGGCCGCATGACAGCATCGACCCGTACGCTGCGCCCGCCGTCACGCGAGTGATAAGTCTGTTGCACCAGATCTTTGAGATATACGACGCCCAGAACGTCGTCGACGTTCTCGCCGATCACCGGAATACGGGAATGACCGCTTCGAACCGCCAGCGACGTGGCCTGTCCGGCACTCTTGCCCGATTCGATCCACACCATCTCGGTTCGCGGAACCATCACTTCGCGGGCCGAGGTGTCTCCCAGTTCGAACACCGATTGGATCATCCGGCGTTCGTCGTCCGCGACCACGCCACGTTCCTGTGCGAGGTCCACGAGTTCACGAAGTTCGATCTCGGACGCGAAGGGTCCGTTGCGAAAGCCTCGACCCGGCGTGATCGCGTTACCGATGAGAATCAGAAGCCGACTCACGGGACCGAGCGCCACCCCGATGATGTGGAGCGGCAGGGACGCGGCGAACGCAATCGAGTACGCGTGCTGCCGTCCCAACGTTCTCGGACCCACACCGATGACCACGTAGTCCACGAGCACCATGACGACCGCGGTGACGAGTAGCGCCAACATGGGCGAGATGAGATCGCTGAGGCCGCCGGCCAACACGACTGTCGCGGTGATCTCGCACAGGATGCGCAACAGCACCATCAGATTCACGTAGCGCGGCCGATCCCCCAGGATTCGAACCACACGCGCGGCACCCGCTCGTCCGTCCTTGGCCATCTCTTCCACGCGAGCGGACGAGATCGTGTTGAGGGCCGAGTCCACGGCCGCGAACACGCCTCCGAGAGGGACGAGAACGACAGCGAGAACGATCAGCGGAATCGCGTCGCTCACCGGCCGGCCTCCAGCATGGACATCTAGCGGGGGTCCGTACCGTCGAAGAAACCGGTCTTGCCCAGTAGCTTCTGGTCGCGGGCCGCGAGTGCGGCATCACGCTCGGCGCGGCGAAGATCGTCGTACCACTCCTCGAGCAGCCTGTTCTGGAGGCCGAACATCTCTTTCTCCTCCTCCGGCTCGGCGTGGTCGTAGCCGAGGAGGTGGAGCACACCGTGCACGGTGAGGAGTGCCAACTCGTGCGCAAGTGGGTGTCCGGCCTTGTCTGCCTGATCCGCCGCGAACGAGGGACACAGCACGATGTCACCGAGCATCGAAGGGCCGGGGTCCGGCGCGTCGGGCCTGCCGCCCGGCTCGAGTTCGTCCATCGGGAACGACATCACGTCGGTCGGCCCCGGAAGGTCCATCCACCGCATGTGCAGGTCCGCCATGGCCGCGGAGTCCACCAGCACCATCGACAGCTCCGCGGCGGGATGAACGTCCATCCGCGCGATCACGAAACGGGCAACACTGATCAGCTCTCCTTCGGAGACGTCCATGCCCGATTCGTTCGAGACTTCGATGCTCATGACTGCAGTTCCTCCTGGTTGTGCGCGCCGCTCACACTACCGCCGCGGAGAACGCGCATGCGCCGACCGTCGTTGTGCGCGATTCCCGAGGCTGTCGCTCTCGAGGTTCTCTTCGAACCGGGAGTACGCGTCGACGATGTCCGATACCAGCCGGTGCCGGACGACGTCGCTGCTGTTCAGTTCTGCGAAGTGAATGTCGTCGATGCCCCCGAGGATCTCGGTGGCCGCACGCAACCCCGAGCGCGCGCCGCCGGGAAGGTCCACCTGGGTGACGTCGCCGGTGACGACCACCTTCGACCCGAAGCCCAAGCGGGTCAGGAACATCTTCATCTGCTCGGCCGTGGTGTTCTGTGCCTCGTCCAGGATGATGAAGGCGTCGTTGAGAGTGCGACCACGCATGTACGCGAGGGGTGCCACCTCGATCACGCCGGATTGCATCAGCTTCGGAACCGCTTCCGGATCCATCATGTCGTGGAGTGCGTCGTGCAACGGACGCAGATACGGATCGATCTTCTCGTGCAGCGTGCCGGGCAGGAATCCCAGGCGCTCCCCTGCTTCCACTGCGGGACGCGTGAGAATGATGCGAGTGACCTGCTTCTGCTGCAGTGCCTGCACTGCTTTCGCCATCGCGAGATAGGTCTTGCCCGTGCCCGCGGGGCCTATCCCGAAGACGATGGTGTTCGCGTCGATCGCATCGACGTAGCGCTTCTGATTGAGGGTCTTCGGCCGGATCGTCTTGCCCCGGCGCGACAGGATGTCGAGCGACAGCACTTCTGCCGGCGATTCGCCCACACCCTGGGTCAGCATCCCCACAGTCCGTCGGACCGCGTCAGGGGTCAGTGGGTTACCGCGCGAGACGATGGAGGCGAGTTCCGCGAGGACCCGCTCGGCGAGCGCCACGTCTGCGGGCTTTCCGGTGAGTGTCACCGTGTTCCCGCGAACGTGCACATCGGCATCCAGCACCCGTTCGAGGGCTCGCAGATTTTCGTCCGAAGATCCGAGGAGGGGCATCACCGAGTCGGGGGCAAGATCCATCGTCGACGTCACAACGCGCTCCGAAGGCGGCGTCTCGCGATACTGTTCTGCGTCACTCACTTGAGGAATGTGGCCTTCTTCCGGGGTCTTCGCCGCAGCACCACACTGCGACCGTTGACCAAAGTCTAACGCTCGCGGTCCGTCGTGCCCGCTGTGTTCACGGACAGCCGAGCCGCGGCGCGGGCGACCACCTCTCCAGAACGTTCGGGGGTGATACCGAGAAGGACGAGACCTGTGATCGCGCAGGTCTCACCCTGGTCGTTCACGAGACCACGGTTCGCCTGCTCGAGATGGCCCATCGTCAACGCCTCGCCCGTGGTGACCAACAAGTCGGCCGGCAGATAGTCCGAGAAGACTCCGACCTCCTGGCCGCGCGCAACGATTCCGGAAATCAGGCTCCGCATCGGTCCGAGAAGAGCGTGAATTCGATCGTCACCGATCTCGTTTCTCGCACTGGACAGCAACAGGCGGAAGCGATCGCCGACCGGCCAGATCCGCAAGCTGAGTTCCGCCATGGTGGATGCCGGATCCGACCAGTCCACGAGCGCCTGCTCGGCCGCCGCCATCAACTCGGAGAACGCTTCCTGCGCAATCCCTTCCATCAGGTCCGCACGACTCGGGAAGTGCGCGTACACGGTTCGCCGCACCACCCCGGCAGCCTTCGCCACCTCTTCCATGCTGGCGTCCGGATCGGACGCGAGCGCGACGATGGCGGACTCCACGATCGCCACCCGATTCGCGCGCGCATGCCGACGCTGCGGCCGCTGTTCGCTAGACCGTGCCAGCCCTGACGGCGTGTTCCCCTCGTTACCCATCACACCTCCTCACCACAGCTTGCACCGGCGAGATCGCCTGTGATCCACGACAACAATAGTTGCACACCAGCGTGCAATTACTTAAGTTGCACATGGATGTGCAATTAGATCTCTCGAACGAGGAGGAACCGCGATGGTGTTATTGGCGAACGAACCCGTATCGCGCATGAACAGCCCCTATCCGCGGCGGTGGGCGGCCCTCGGGGTGCTGTGCCTCAGCTTGCTCATCGTGGTCATGGCCAACACTGCGCTCATCGTCGCGGCACCCGCCATGACCAGGGATCTCGGCTTGTCGAGCGCAGACCTGCAGTGGGTGATCGACGGCTACACCGTTCCGTACGCAGCGCTGATGTTGCTGTTCGGTGTGATCGGCGACAAATACAGCCGCCGCGGCGCGCTCGTGACCGGCCTCGTCGTCTTCGGCGTCGGCGCAGTGCTCGGCAGTCTCGCCGACACCACCGAGTTCGTGGTCACCTCCCGAATCGTGATGGGAGTGGGCGCCGCGATCATCATGCCGGCGACACTGTCCCTCCTCGTCGCCACGTTCCCGCGAGCGGAACGCGGTCGCGCCATCGCCGTGTGGGCTGCCACATCAGGGCTCGCGATCGCCCTCGGACCGCTGCTGGCCGGCTGGCTGCTCGAGTCCGGATCGTGGAATTCGACCTTCCTCATCAACGTGCCGATCGCGGCCGTCGCCGTCGTGGCGGCACTGACACTCGTTCCGCCGTCGAAATCCGAACGCCAGGGACCCATCGACTGGATCGGCGGTCTGCTGTCGGTAGCCACCATCGGTGGTCTCGTCTACGCGATCATCGACGGATTCCACTTCGGAATCAGTTCGTCGACCATCATCAGCGGACTTGGATCGATCGTCGCGGCGCTGCTCTTCCTGGCCTGGGAACTCGAACATCCTCGCCCCCTCCTCGACGTTCGGAAGCTCGGTGACCGCACCGTGGGTGGCGCCTCGCTCGCCGTTCTCCTGCTCTTCCTCACCGCATTCGGAGTGATCTACACGATCGCGCAGGAATTTCAGTTCGTGCTCGGATACGGACCGCTCGAGACGGGCGTCAGGCTGCTTCCGTTGGCCGCAGCAGTCTCGGTCGGGTCGGCCATGAGCAGCCGGATCGCCGCCATCGCGGGCACCCGGGTCGTCATCGCCTCCGGGATGGCATTGGCGGCCGTCGGCACCCTGCCACTGCTGCAGGTGGACGGAACATCCGGCTACGGCACGTTTCTGATCTCCCTGGTCCTGATCGGAGTGGGGATCGGCCTGGCGGTCTCGCCCGCCACCGATGCCATCATGGGAAGTTTCCCCGAGCACGATCTCGGCGCAGCGGGCGGACTGAACGACACCGCCATCGAATTCGGCGGCTCGCTCGGAATCGCTGTCCTCGGTTCCGTCCTCGCTACGAACTACAAGGACGGCATCGCCGGCTTCCTCGAGTCACTGCCACTCGGTCAACTCGGTGGACCGCAGGCCGAACAGGCGCACCAAGCCGTGGCCATTGCCGGCGACTCCGTGGGCGGCGCCGCCCTGGTCGCAGAGGAACTGGCGAAGAACCCGCTCGCACAGTCGCAAGCAGAACCCATGCTCGCCGCGGCCGGTGACGCGTTCGCCGGCGCCATCACACAGGCCGGCGCCGTGGGTGGCGCAATGCTCGCGGTAGGAGCGATCGTGGTCGCCTTCGTACTCCCCGGCCGCGCGTCGTCGATGTCAGGGCAGGAGTCCGTCGAGCACGACCTCGTGTGAGCGTCGCCAGCATTCGGTGCCCGGCTTCAGGAAGGCGAAGTGGTCCTCGCCCTCTACCAGGTGGAGGTCCACTTCGTCCCCCGCGGCGACGGCAGCGTCTCGATATCCACTGCCGACGATCGCCGGAACCTGGACGTCTTCCGTGCCGTGGATACACGTCACGGGAACAGAGATAGGCAATCGGTGGAGCGGAGACGCCGAACGGTACAGGTCCGGATTCTCGTCGAAGGGAACACCGAAGAGCTCCTCGACGTAGCTGATTCTGCGGCCACGCTCGGCAGCGGAAGCCAGATCCAGTGCACCCGCCTGGGCTATTGCACGATCAGGGCGAGGTGAGACATCCTGTCCTGCAAGCCATACCGCGAGCTGTCCACCGGAAGACTGGCCGACGACACGGGCACGATCGAGGTCGAGCCGCACGGGTGCGGCCGCCGCGACCGGGCCCGACAACGCCTCCCACGCGGTAGTTACGTCCGCGGATATCTCGGGCCAGGCCCCACCCGCCCCCAATCGCCGGTACTCGATGTTCCACACCACCACGCCCCTACGAGCAAGGTCCAGCGCGAAGCGAGTTCCGAGATTCAGGTGATAGTCGCCGCTCCAGAAGCCGCCGTGGATCTGCATGACGACCGGCGCGGGGTCGGCGGCCGGTTCGTCCGGGACATAGAGATGTCCGAACTGCTGCGGCTCTCGGCCGTATTCGATGCGTGTTCTCGGCACGCGCATCACGCTAACGGACCGGGCCGAGACCCCACCTGTCGGTGAGAACGCCGATGGCGCCGAGCGCGACCGCAGCCGCCGTGGAGGTACGCAGGACCTGAGGCCCGAGCAGCACGGGCGACGCCCCCACTGCCACGAGCGCAGCGACCTCGTCGTCCGACAAGCCGCCCTCCGGGCCGACGACGAGCATCAGCTCGGAGAGATCGCGAAGACCGAGAGCCGAGATGGTGTCGGTAGCCGACTCGTGCAGCACAGCCACCTTCCCACCCCGAGAAACGATTTCACGCGCGAGCGTCACCACATCCGACGTCTTGTGCAGGTCGGCGACGTCCGGAACGACCGCCCGCCTCGACTGTTTCGCGGCGGCTTTCGCTGCGTTGCGCCAGCGAGTCACGCCCTTCGCGACCTTCGGGCCTTCCCAACGGGCCACGCACCTCGAAGACTGCCAGGGCACTATCGCGTCGATACCGGCTTCGGTGGCGAGTTCGACGGCAAGCTCGGACCTTTCGGCCTTGGGCAGGGCCTGAACCAAGGTGACCGACGGGCTCGGCGGCGTCACGGCGCGTCGGGACACGATCGACAACTCCAGACGATCCTTCGCCGCGGCGATCACCTCGCAGTCGGCGATCTCGCCGCGTCCGTCCGAGAGCAGCAGACGCTCCCCCACGCCGATCCGCCGGACCGTGGCGGCATGCCGCCCTTCGGGCCCGTCGAGGACGGCCGTCTGCCCGGACTCTGGAAGCGGATCGAGGTAGAAGACCGTCGCTGCCACGCCGTTATCGTCCGCTGAAGGCTTCGCGCAGACGAGAGAACAGCCCGCCCGTGTGCTGGGACGACGTCGTGACGACCTCCGCCTCGTCCCGTGCGCGCAGATCCTTGAGCTCACGCAACAACTTGGCTTCCTTGCCGTCGAGCTTGGACGGGATGATCACGTCGAGGTGCGCGTGGACGTCACCACGAACACCCGATCGCAACTTCGGCATGCCGAAGCCACGCACGACGGTGACCGCTCCGGGCTGGGTGCCTGCGTCGACGTCGATCTCCTTGGGTCCGTCGATGATGGATTCGAAGGTGACCTTGGTGCCGAGCGCCGCGTCCACCATCGGGACCCGAATCGTGAAATGCAGATCTTCGCCGTCTCGCACGAACACCTCGTGCTGCTGCTCGACGATCTCGACGTAGAGATCGCCGGCGGGTCCGCCGCCGGGACCGACCTCGCCCTGTGCGGCGAGTCGGATACGCATTCCTCCGGCCACGCCTGCCGGAACCTTCACCGTGATCTCGCGACGAGCACGAACCCGACCGTCGCCTGCGCACTTGTGGCAGGGGTCGGGGATGGTTTCGCCGGCGCCACGACACGTCGGGCACGGACGCGACGTCATGACCTGACCGAGGAACGACCGCTGAACGGACTGAACCTCGCCGGCACCGTTGCAGGTCTCGCAACGGACAGGTTTGGAATCTCCGTTCGTGCCCGCTCCGGTACAGCTGTCGCACAGGATCGCGGTCTCGACCGTGACGTGCTTGCTGACACCGGTCGCACACTCCTCGAGCGTGAGCTTGGTACGCAGAAGCGAGTCCGCACCCGGCTGCACTCGGCCTCGGGGGCCACGTCCGGCTCCCCCGCCGCCACCGAAGAACGCCTCGAAAACGTCACCGAGTCCGCCGCCGAATCCCCCACCGAATCCGGCTCCTGCGCCGCCTCCACCGCCTTGCGACAGCGGATCGCCGCCGAGATCGACGATGCGACGCTTCTCCGGATCCGACAGCACCTCGTAGGCGGTGGAGATCTCCCGGAACCGGGCCTGCGCAGCCTCGTCGGGGTTCACGTCGGGATGTAGTTCCCGAGCAAGCTTGCGGTAAGCGCGCTTGAGCTCCTGGTCGGTCGCCTTCTGGTCGACGCCGAGCGTTGCGTAGTAATCCCGTGCCACGTTGAGTCTCTCGTCCTTCTCTACTACTTGTGTTTACTCACGATTCGTTCGACAGCCCGTCGGGGCCCTCCGCCGCGATCGATCTACCTCTCGGCGAGTACCTCGCCGATGTACTTCGCAACGGCGGCCACCGACGCGATTGTTCCCGGATAGTCCATTCGAGTGGGCCCGAGCACACCCATTCCGCCCAGCACCGTGCCCGCCGCACCGTAACCGGTCGAGATGACGGACGTACCGCGCATCTGCTCGACCTTCGTCTCCTCACCGATCTGCACCGTGACGGTTCCGGCCTGTTGAGTGGCAGCAAGAAGCTTGAGGACGACCACCTGCTCTTCGAGTGCCTCGAGGATCGAACGCAGGGATCCAGGGAATCCACTGACCCCCGGGAAATCCGCGGCGTTACGGGTCAGGTTCGAAGTCCCACCAAGCACCAGTCGATCCTCCGGATGCTCCACGAGGGTCTCCACCAGGACCGTCGCCGACCTGATGACGGCATCCCGCAGATCGTCGGGCGCCTCCTCTGCGAGTTCGGACACGGCGATCGACGCGGCAGCGAGGCGTTTGCCCTCCAGAGCCACGCCGAGCAGTGTGCGCAATCGCACGAGATCGACATCGTCGATCACGTCACCCAACTCGACGATGCGTTGGTCGACGCGTCCCGAATCCGTGATGAGCACCAGCAACAGGCGCGCTGGAGTCAGTGCGACCACCTCGAGATGGCGGACCGAGGACGCCGACAGCGTCGGGTACTGCACCACCGCAACCTGGCGGGTGAGCTGCGCCAACAGTCGCACGCCGCGACGAAGAACATCGTCGAGGTCGACACCGTTCTCGAGAAATTCGAGGATCGCGCGTCGTTCCGCCGACGACAGTGGCTTCACGTCCGCGATGCGGTCCACGAAGAGTCGGTACCCCTTGTCGGTGGGAACCCGACCGGAACTCGTGTGCGGCTGTGCGATGTACCCCTCGCTCTCGAGGGCCGCCATGTCGTTACGGACCGTCGCACTCGAGACACCGAGGTTGTGACGGTCCACCAGCACCTTCGAACCGACCGGTTCCTGGGTGGAGACATAGTCCGCGACGATGGCGCGCAGCACCTCGAACCGACGATCGTCCGTACTCGACACACTCACCACCTCCGTCCATATCGCTCCGAACCCACGCACGACGCCATGGGCGTTCGTGCCGCCTCGTTCCAGTCTAATGGCCCGACGGCACACATCCGGGCAAGGCCTTACTGTGGTGACCGCTCCCCTCGACACAGGACCGAGCAACGACAAGCCGAACAATACGATCAGGGCGGATTCAGGATTCGATGAGCTTCGAGGGTGTTCGATGATCTTCAAAGGTGTGATCGACGGCAAGCCGTACCCCGAGCACGGTTTGTCGCTACGCGATTGGTCCAAGATTCCGCCACGGCAGGTTCGCCTCGACGAGATCGTGACGACCACGAAGGTGCTCGAACTGGATCGGCTGCTGTCGGAAGATTCCACGTTCTACGGCGATCTGTTTCCGCATGCCGTGCAGTGGCAGGGCGTCCTGTACCTGGAGGACGGGCTGCATCGTGCCGTTCGTTCAGCGCTCAGAAACCGGATCGTGCTGCATGCACGGGTGTTCGACTACGACGAGATGCCGGGTGTCGTCACCGGCTGACGGTCACGTCAACAGGGTACGAACCACACCGTCGGCGAGCAGACGTCCACGGTCGGTCAGCACGAAACTCTCGCCACCACGCACCAACAGACCGTCCTGCACCAACTGGTCGGCCGCAAGCACCTCGTCCGGCCTCAGATCCGACATCGGGATCCCGGTACGCAGCCGAGCGGTGAGCATCACTCGTTCGACGTGCATGTCCGCTGCGGTCAGTTCTTCGCTGCCGCCCACCGGCAGGTTTCCGGCCGCGAGTTCGTCCGCGTAGCGCGCCGGGTGTTTGACGTTCCACCAGCGAACTCCGCCGAGGTGGCTGTGTGCGCCCGGTCCGAATCCCCACCAGTCGCCGCCGTCCCAGTAGCCGAGATTGTGGCGGCACGCTGCGTCGTCGTCTCGGGCCCAGTTGGAAACCTCGTACCAGCTCAAGCCCGCACGTCCGAGGCGTTCGTCGATCATTTCGTAGCGAGCGGCCAATACGTCGTCGTCCGGTGACGGCAACTCACCGCGCCGCACCTTGCGCGCCAGCGCAGTCCCGTCCTCCACGATCAGCGCGTACGCGGACACGTGATCGACCTCGGCCTCGAGAACTGCGTCGAGTGAAGCCCGGAGATCTTCGTCACGCTCGCCGGGCGTCCCGTAGATCAGATCGAGATTGACGTGCTCGAAACCTGCGGCCCTGGCTTCGCGAGCCGCCGCCACCGCCCGCCCGGGCGTGTGGGTTCGATCGAGAACCCGCAGAACGTGTTGCGCCGCCGACTGCATGCCCAGAGAGACTCGCGTGAACCCGCCGGCCAGGAGTTCGTCGAAGAATTCGGGGGACGTCGATTCCGGATTCGACTCCGTCGTGACCTCGGTCGCATTCGTGACCGGAAAGTTCGAGCGCACCGCGGACAGGACATCCGCCAGACCGTTTCCACCGAGCAGCGACGGCGTGCCGCCCCCTACGAACACGGTGTCGACGGCGGGCGCACCGGTGACCTCGGCGGCAGCGGCCAGTTCCCGGCGCAGACCTTCCAGCCACGATTCGGGGGACGCGGACGTACCGAGTTCACCTGCCGTGTAGGTGTTGAAATCGCAGTATCCGCAGCGAGTCGCGCAGAACGGGACGTGGACGTAGATCCCGAAAGGCCGGGTGCCGATTCCTTCCGTCGCCCATTCGGGAAGACGGAACTGGGATGATCGGGTGCTCGATACGTTCACGTCCACCAGTCTCCCAGCCTCGCTCCCCACGATTCCGCCACCCGTCGACTGCGAACGTGTGACATTTCCCCCAAAAACGGTGGAAATACGTCCCGCTCTTCGAGTAACCGATCTGACGTGGCACAATAGGTCGCATGACTGGACCTGGGGTACGACTCGTGGCGCGACGCCATGTCGATCTCAAGCGTGTCTGCAGCTGTGCGTGTCGACGTCTCGTCGCGTAGTAGATCGATCAGCCGTCTCGACGCGCAGTAGATCAGCGCAGCCTCAGCCCTTCCCGCCAGTCACGCTCTTTCCGACATCCGGCCGGACATGGACGACCCGACGAGGACCAGCCCTCCTCCTCGGCCCCGGACCGGTGCATCGTGAGATCCAGGAGTACTCCCATGACGTCGACTACCGACGCCCCAGCCCCCGCCCCCGCCCGGAGCGCCAAGCCCGTCAAGCGCCGGGCCGAGGGACAGTGGGCACTCGGCTACCGCGAGCCGCTCAACCCCAACGAGCAGTCCAAGAAGGACGACAACCCGCTGAACGTCCGGCAGCGAATCCTCGACATCTACTCGAAGTCGGGGTTCGACAGCATCGACAAGGGTGATCTTCGAGGACGCTTCCGCTGGATGGGCCTGTACACCCAGCGCGAGCAGGGATACGACGGCACCTGGACCGGTGACGACAACATCGACATCCTCGAAGCCTCGTACTTCATGATGCGAATCCGCACCGACGGCGGCGAGCTCACCACCGAGCAGGTACGGACCATCGCCGGGATCTCCAAGGAATTCGCGCGCGACACCGCGGACATCTCGGACCGGCAGAACATTCAGCTGCACTGGGTGGAGATCGAGAGCATTCCAGAAATCTGGCGTCGACTCGAAGCGGTCGGCCTGCAGACCACCGAAGCGTGCGGCGACTGCCCTCGTGGGATGCTCGGCTCCCCACTCGCCGGTCTGTCCACCGAAGAGGTGATCGACGCCCGTCCTGCACTGGCGGAGATCAAGCGCCGCTACATCGGCGATCCCGAGTACTCGAACCTCCCCCGGAAGTTCAAGACCGCCATCTCGGGCCTCCAGGACGTGGTTCACGAGATCAACGACGTGTCGTTCGTCGGTGTGAACCATCCCGAGCACGGCCCCGGATTCGATCTGTGGGTCGGCGGCGGACTCTCCACCAACCCGATGCTTGCAAAGCGCACCGGCGCCTGGATTCCGCTCGACGAGGTCCCGGACGTCTGGGAAGGCGTCGTCGCGATCTTCCGTGACTACGGCTACCGCCGCCTCCGTTCGAAGGCGCGTCTGAAGTTCCTCATCAAGGACTGGGGCATCGAGAAGTTCCGCGAGGTGCTCGAGACGGAATACCTGAAGCGGCCCCTCATCGACGGGCCGGCACCTGTCGCTCCGACGCACCCGATCGACCACGTCGGCGTCACGAAGCAGAAGAACGGCCTCAACGCGGTCGGCTTCTCCGCGGTCTCCGGCCGCGTGTCGGGCACGATTCTCGACGCACTCGCCGACGCGATGACCAAGGTCGGCAGCGACTCCGTTCGGCTGACGCCCTACCAGAAGCTGGTGATCGTCGACGTTCCAGAGGACAAGATCGCCGGCTTGGATTCGGATCTCGAGGCTGTCGGCCTCACTTCGCGTCCGTCGCGGTGGCGCCGAAACCTCATCGCGTGCACGGGCCTCGAGTACTGCAAGTTGTCGTTCACCGAAACCCGCAGTCGTTCACAGGCTCTGGTGCCGGAGCTCGAGACACGTCTCGAGGAACTGAATTCTCAGCTCGACGTTCCGATCACCATCAACATCAACGGCTGCCCCAACTCCTGCGCCCGTACCCAGGTCGCGGACATCGGGTTCAAGGGCATGCTCGTCGACGACGGCGAGGGAAACCACGTCGAGGGGTTCCAGGTTCATCTCGGTGGCAGCCTCGGGTTCGACAACGCCTTCGGCCGCAAGCTACGTCAGCACAAGGTGCTCGGAAACGAAGTGACGGACTACGTGGAGCGCCTGGTGCGCAACTTCATCAAGAACAAGGACGAGGGCGAGCGATTCGCACAGTGGGTCGTCCGCGCAGACGAGGAGGACTTGCGATGACAGACCTCGCGACAGCCACACAGGACGAGCTGCGCGCTCTCGCCGAGCGCGGCGCCGAGGAGATGGCGGGTGCGTCGGCACAGGAGTTGCTGCGCTGGACCGAAGACAACTTCGGCACGCAAACTGCCGGAACGGCGGACGATCGCGGCGGATACATCGTCGCGTCCAACATGCAGGACGGCGTACTCGTCCACCTCGCGGCGCAGACCCACCCCGGTGTCGACGTCCTGTTCCTCGACACCGGCTACCACTTCGCCGAGACTCTCGGCACGCGGGACGCAGTCGAGCAGGTGTACGGCGTGAACGTCATCAACGCGCGAGCCGCGAACAGTGTCGCGGAGCAGGATGCGGCCGAGGGCAAGGATCTCTTCGCCCGTGACCCCAACCGTTGCTGCGCGCTCCGCAAGGTCGCGCCGCTGAAGAACACCCTGAGCGGCTATCAGGCGTGGGTCACCGGCATCCGCCGGGTGGAATCCCCCACTCGCGCCAACGCTCCACTGATCTCGTTCGACGACGCATTCGGGCTGGTGAAGATCAACCCGATCGCCGCATGGTCGGACGAAGAAATGCAGGCCTACATCGACGAGCATTCGATCCTCGTGAATCCACTCGTCGACGAAGGTTATCCGTCCATCGGGTGCGCTCCGTGCACCAGCAAGCCTGCCCCCGGCAGCGATCCGCGCAGCGGTCGCTGGGCCGGTCGGGCCAAGACAGAATGCGGGTTGCACGCCTCATGACAATCGATAGCACTCTCACCGACCTGGCCGCGCGTCCTCGATTGGACGGCAACCGGTTCGACACCCTCGACGCCCTCGAATCCGAGGCGATCCACATCTTCCGTGAGGTCGCGGGCGAGTTCGAGCGTCCGGTCATCCTGTTCTCGGGCGGCAAGGACTCGACCGTTCTGCTGCACCTTGCGATCAAGGCGTTCTGGCCCGCACCGCTGCCATTCGCGCTGCTGCACGTGGACACCGGCCACAACCTGCAGGAAGTACTCGACTTCCGCGATCACGTCGTCGAGAAGTACAACCTGCGTCTGCACGTCGCGAAGGTCGAGGACTACATCGCCGACGGCCGCCTGACGGAGCGTCCGGACGGGATACGTAACCCACTCCAGACCGTTCCGCTGCTGGACGCGATCTCCGAAAACCGTTTCGATGCGGTGTTCGGTGGCGCTCGCCGCGACGAGGAACGAGCCCGCGCCAAGGAGCGGATCTTCTCGCTCCGCAATGCATTCGGCCAGTGGGATCCCAAGAAGCAGCGCCCGGAACTCTGGAATCTGTACAACGGCAAGCACTCCCCGGGCGAACAGGTGCGAGTCTTTCCGCTCAGCAACTTCACAGAGCTCGACATCTGGCGCTACATCGCCCGTGAGGACGTCGAACTGGCGAGCATCTACTACGCCCACCAGCGCCCGGTGTACCAGCGCGACGGCATGTGGATGACCCCCGGTGTGTGGGGTGGCCCGGCCGAAGGCGAAGAGCTGCAGACCCTGTCCGTGCGTTACCGCACCGTCGGCGACGGATCGACCACGGGTGCCGTGCTGTCCGAGGCCGACGACAACGCGGCAATTCTCGACGAGGTCGCGGCATCACGCCTCACCGAACGCGGCGCCACCCGTGGCGACGACCGAGTTTCCGAAGCGGCCATGGAAGACCGCAAGCGAGAGGGCTACTTCTGATCATGAGCCAGACGAACGCACAGATCGCCGAGGGCACTCAGCTGCTCCGCCTGGCCACCGCCGGAAGCGTCGACGACGGAAAGTCGACCCTCGTCGGCCGGTTGCTCTACGACACCAAGTCGGTGCTCGCAGATCAGATCGACGCCGTGACACGGGCATCCGTGGATCGCGGGCTCGACACCCCCGACCTGTCTCTTCTCGTCGACGGACTGCGGGCCGAGCGGGAGCAGGGCATCACGATCGACGTCGCCTACCGCTACTTCGCGACGCCGAATCGCACTTTCGTGCTCGCCGATACGCCCGGTCACGTGCAGTACACCCGGAACACCGTTTCGGGTGCCTCGACCGCGCAGCTCGTGATCCTCCTTGTGGACGCACGCAAGGGCGTCATCTCCCAGACCCGCAAGCACGCCGCTGTTCTGGCGCTGCTCGGCGTGCCGAAGCTCGTTCTCGCGGTGAACAAGATCGACCTCGTCGAAGACCCGGAGACCGTGTTCCGCGACATCTCGGCCGAGTTCAACTCACTGACCACCTCGCTTGGTTGGGCGTCCGAGGACGTACTCGAGATTCCGGTGTCGGCGCTGCACGGTGACAACGTGGCCGTGCGCTCCACGAACACCCCGTACTACGACGGCCCGACCCTCATCGAGCACCTCGAGTCGGTTCCCGTGGACGCCGAACCGCATCGCGTGGGTCTCCGCTTCCCGGTGCAGTACGTGATCCGGCCCCGGACTGCGGAGTTCCCGGACTACCGCGGGTACGCGGGTCAGGTGGCGGCAGGTGAGGTCACCACCGGCGACGAGGTCGTCGTGCTGCCCTCGGGCGTGCGCACCACCGTCACCCGGATCGACACCGCGGACGGAGAACTCGATTCCGCCCACGCCGGCCGCAGCGTCACGCTGGTACTCGCGGACGACATCGATGTCTCCCGTGGCGACACCATCACCTCCGTCGCCGATGCACCGGAGCCGATCGGTGAGTTCGACGCCACCGTGTGCTGGCTCGCGGAGAAGCCGCTGCGCCCGGGTGCACGACTGCTCCTGAAGCACGGAACTCGGACCACTCAGGCGATCGTCGGCGGACTGGTCGAGCGTTTCGACGAGCAGACACTGACCTCGACCCAGCAGCCGGAATCCTTGGAGCTCAACGAGATCGGCAAGATCTCGGTGCGCGTCGCCGAGCCGATCGTCGCGGACGACTACAACGTCAACCGCCAGACCGGCAGCTTCCTCCTCATCGACCCGGCAGGCGGCAACACCCTTGCGGCCGGTCTCGTGGGCGATGCGATCGCAGCCGTGGAACTCGGCGAGAGCGCCGCAGTCTGACGATGCTGGTCCCGGTATGACACCACTGGTCGCCGTCGCGCACGGCAGTCGCGACCCGCGCAGTGCGCGGATGGTCGCGGCTGCCGTTGCGGCGATCCGGGAACGTCGTCCCGACCTGGACGTGCGACTGTGCTTTCTCGACCTCAATGCCCCCTCGGTCGAGCAGGTACTCGACGGTGTAGCGGCAGAAGGTCACGACTGCGCCGTCGTCGTGCCTCTGCTGCTCGGCAGTGCGTTTCATGCCCGCGTCGACCTACCGGCAATCCTCGATCGAGTCCGGTCGAAGCACCCATCGTTGACGGTCGTCCAATCGGACGTCCTCGGGCGGGACGCACGCCTACTCGATGCGGTACGTGACCGCATAGTCGAAGCAGGGTGTTCGGAATCGGACAAGACCCTAGGGGTCGCGTTCGCGGCGGTCGGTTCGTCCGACGAGGACGCCAACGCACGCACCCGGCAGCTCGGCGAGTCCTTGACCGTCGGCACGAACTGGGTCGCCGTCGAAACCTGTTTCGCGACGGCGGCCGCGCCCGACGTCGCCGAGGCAATCGATCGCCTGCGGGCGGCCGGCGCGCAGCGCGTCGTGATTGCCCCGTGGTTCCTTGCGCCCGGCCTGCTCACCGACCGACTCGGTCCAGCCGCCGAAGCCGCGACGACCCATGCCGTGTTCGCTGCCCCGATCGGCGCGCATGCCGCCCTCGTCGACGTGGTGCTCGAGCGCTTCGACGAACCTGCTCTCTTCCTCGAGGCGGATACCACGCTGTCGGCCTGACGGCTCGGCCCGCCGCTCCGCCTCCTCGACATCTGCACTAGCGCGGACGTTCCGGTCTGGCCCAGACTGGAAGCAAGGCTAGGAGATGATCATGACCACAGCACCGATTCGGCATGGGATCGTGGCGGGCATCGACGGGTCCGACAGCGCCGTGGACGCGGCACGTTGGGCGATTTCCGCCGCCGCACGATTCGGCGAGCCCCTGTACCTCACCCATATCGTCCGCGGGCGGAGCGATCTCGCATCCTTGGGCGACGACGAGGTTGTCACCAGGGACTCGGACCCGGAAAGTCACGCACTCCTCGATGCGGCTGAGCACGCCATCCGGGACGGGCGGGCAGATTTCACCATCGAACGACGTATTCGCCCAGGACCTCCGGCCAAAGCCCTGGTCGACATGTCACGGACTGCGCGCATGGTGGTACTCGGCCCGGCAGAAACCACCGAGATGCAGTCGGTGTTCGTCGGCTCGAACGTCGTGCGCGTCGCGAACCATGCCAAATGCCCGGTCGTGGTGTGGCGTGGACCGGTGGTATCCGAGGCCTCCGACGAACGCCCCATCGTCGTGGGTGTCGACGGCAGCGATCTCAGCAACATGGCGGTGGCACATGCGTTCGAGTTCGCGTCCTTCTTCGGGGCTCCACTCGTAGCAGTTCACACGTGGTCGGAGCACTCGTCGCTCGGTGGGTACTCCGAAGCCAGACGCTTCACCGACTGGGCCCCCACCGAGGACCACGAGAACGTGGTCCTCGGTGAAGCACTCGCCGGCTGGTCCGAGAAGTACCCCGACGTGGAAGTCACCCGCAGCGTTCAGCGCGGCGGCCCCATCAAGGTCCTGCTCGAACACTCCGCCGAAGCTCGCATGATCGTCGTGGGAAGCCACGGCCGCAGCCCGTTCATGGCCTCCGTCGTAGGTTCGACGAGCCAAGCGCTCATCCACCGTGCCTGGTGCCCCATCCTCATCTGCCGCGAAGGTTGATCGACGTCGACCGGTGCCGGCACCGAATGAATCAGCGCATCCCTAGATGTTGGAGTCCAACGCAGGGAACCCCGTGGGGAGGTCGGCTGCTCGGTCGGCGCCTTCCGTACCTCCGCCACCGATCTCCGCGACCGTCGCGGGGTCGAGCCCCAGCGAGTAACAGGTCATGGACAATGAGCCGGCCGCGTAGCCGTCGATCAACACGTCGAGCGGCGTCGTGTCGGCCAACCCGGCGACGTAGAGCAGTGGCAGGTAATGGTCCGGGGTGGGGACGGCTTTGTCGTAGTCGGGATGGGCGTCGAGCGACAGGATGCGGCTCGGGTCGTCCGCGAGCAACTCTCGGGCGGCGTCGTCGAAACGCCGGGCCCAGTCGTAGCCGGTATCCGGCTGCGCGAAGTCGACGGCCCGAAGATTGTGGACCACGTTCCCGCTGCCGATGATCAGGACCCCCTGCTTGCGCAGCTCCGCGAGCTTGCGGCCGAGGCGGAAGTGCCGTTCGGGCTCCTTGAACGCGTTGAGCGACAGTTGGACCACCGGGATCGAGGCGTCGGGGAGCGCGTGGACGAGCACCGACCACGTGCCGTGATCGATCCCCCAGCTGTCGACGTCCTGCCCGACCCAAGTCGGTTCGACGACGTCGGCGACGAGTTCGGCGATCTCGGGCGCGCCGGGCGCCGGGTATTCGACGTCGAAAAGATCCTGCGGGAAACCGTAGAAGTCGTGGATCGTGCGCGGACGCGTCATGGAGGTGACCGCGGTGGCGTTGGTGTACCAGTGCGCGGAGACGACCAGTATTGCGCGCGGACGCGGGACCGACCTTCCGAACGCGGCCCAGGCCGTGGTGTAGCGATTGGATTCCAGCGCATTCATCGGGTTGCCGTGACCAAGGAAGGCCGCGGGCATGGTGACGTTGTCCATCGGGTACCTCCGAGTCGGTGTCGTCCCGATACTAGGACCAGATCCGGCCGAACGAGTGCGCCGCTTCGTGCTAGGCCCCCGCGGTCACCGCAGTTTCGGGAAGTTGCGGTGTCCTGGTAGCCCGTGCGTACACGGTCTCCCCTTCCGCCAGTTGCAATGCCTCACTGTCTCCTCGTGTCACCTGCGCAGAGAAGAGTTCGCCGGTCGCCTCGTTCTTCAGGTCGACCCGCACCTCGAAACCGAGATGCACGACGCGTTGCACCGTGGCCCGTGTGATGCCCAGGGATACGGCGGTGCCCGACTCCTGCGCCGAGGCGAGACCGGCATCGCGGCCGAGACGAATGTCGTGCGGCCGGACCAACTGACCGTTCAACTTCGCTACCGAACCGAGGAACGACATCACGAAGTGGTTTGCCGGCCGGTCGTAGAGGTCTTCAGGCACCCCGACCTGCTCGATGCGGCCACTGTTCATGACCGCGATCCGGTCGGCGACATCGAGTGCCTCCTCCTGATCATGGGTGACCAGAACGGTCGTCACGTGCACCTCGTCATGAAGGCGACGCAACCACGTTCGGAGATCGGTACGGACCTTCGCATCGAGCGCGCCGAACGGCTCGTCGAGCAGAAGCACCTGTGGATCCACCGCCAGCGCCCGCGCGAGCGCCATCCGTTGCCGCTGGCCTCCCGACAGTTGGGAGGGATATCGATGCTGGAACCCGTCGAGGCCGACGATCTCCAACAACTCGTCGACGCGCTTGGCGATCTCGGGCTTCGGCCGCTTGCGAATCTTCAACCCGAAGGCGACGTTGTCGCGGACCGTCATGTGCTTGAACGCCGCGTAGTGCTGGAAGACGAAACCGATGTCGCGCTTCTGCGGCGCGATGCCGGTCACGTCGTTGCCACCGATGGTGACGACTCCGGTGTCGAGATTCTCCAGGCCGGCGATCGCCCGCAACAACGTCGACTTGCCGGAACCACTGGGGCCGAGCAGAGCCGTGAGACTGCCCGCAGGTACGTCGATCGTGACGTCGTCGAGGGCAGCGAAATCCCCGTAGTTCTTGCTCGCTCCGGTGACGGTGATCATGTCGTACTCCTCTTCCGGTCGAGCAATGTCATCAAAAGCAGGGTGATCAATGCGATACCCATGAGCAGCGTTGCGGCACAGTAGGCGCCGAAAGTGTTGTGGTCGTCGATGTAGCGGGCGTGAACCAACAGTGTCAGGGTTTGCGAGACGCCCGGGAACCCGGACGACACCATGATCACGGCACCGAACTCGCCCAGCGACCGAGCCACCGTGAGTACGACCCCGTAGGTCAGGCCCCACCGAATTGCCGGCAAGGTCACCAGCCAGAACGTCTGCCATCTGGATGCGCCCAGGGTGGCCGCAGCTTGTTCCTGCTCGTCACCGATCTCGTGCAGAACCGGCTCGACCTCTCGCACGACGAACGGAAGGGTCACGAAGATCGTGGC
Organism: Rhodococcus huquni; assembly: GCF_055231055.1. Lineage (NCBI taxonomy): Bacteria > Bacillati > Actinomycetota > Actinomycetes > Mycobacteriales > Nocardiaceae > Rhodococcus > Rhodococcus huquni. Next base: position 174,614 of record NZ_JBUYWE010000001.1, on the reverse strand, counting down.
GATCACCATTCCGGGTAACCCGAAGATGACTTGGAACCCCGCCGACTCGAGCCCACCGAACCAGCCGTTCACGCCCCACAAGAGGATGAGCGACACGCCCACCACGATCGGCGACACCGCGAACGGAAGATCGACGACTGCCTGGATCACGCCGCGCCCGGGAAACCTGCCGCGCACCAACGCCAACGCGGTGACGACACCGAACACCACGTTGATCGGAACCACGATGGCCACGATGAGAAGTGACAGATTGAGAGCCGAGATCGCCGCAGGGGTACTGATCGAATCGATGAACGCCCCGATGCCGTTCTCGAAGGTCCGGAACAGGATCAACAGAATCGGCACGAGCAACAGCCCGAACAGGTAGAGCAACCCCACCGTGCGAAGCACGAGTTTCGTCGGTGTCGACGTCTTCACGAGTCCTGCTCCTGACGTCGTGTGTTCCTGCTCGCCAGGACGCGGAGAACGAACAGCGTGACGAACGCGATCGCGAGCAGCGCCACGGACACCGCGGCAGCATTCACGGGACGATCGATCTCGATCTGCTGCTGGATGTACTGCGACGCCACCTGCGTCTCTCGTGGAATGTTGCCGCCGATGAGCACGACCGATCCGTATTCACCGATCGCTCGGGCGAAAGCGAGTCCGGCTCCGCCCAGAATGGCCGGCGCCAGCGTAGGGAGGACGACCAGACGAAAGATCGTGAAATTGTTCGCACCGAGCGACGCCGCTGCCTCCTCGACATCCTGGTCCAGCTCGATCAGTACCGGCTGTACCGATCGAACGACGAAGGGCAGGGTGACGAAGGCGAGTGCGACGACCAGTCCCGGCTGAGTTGCGTTGAGCTGGATGTCGATCGGGCTGTCCGGCCCGTACAGAGAAAGCAGCACGATGCTCGCCACGATCGTCGGAAGGGCGAACGGCAGGTCGATCAGTGCGTTGACGACCCGCTTCCCGGGAAACTCGTCACGAACGAGAACCCAAGCGATCAGCGTCCCCATGACCACGTTGATCACGGCGACGACAGCCGACACCAGCACGGTCACCCGCAACGAGGCCAGAGCGACAGGCGAAGTCACCGCGTCGACGAACCCGCCGACACCGTCTTCGAACGACGCCACCGTGAGCGCCGCCAACGGCAGCAGGACGATCACGCTCAACCACAGTGTGGCGATTCCGATCCCCACCGGCCCCACCGTTCCGGTGACCCTCGCGAGCTTCTTTCGCTTGCCGCGCGTGGGACTCTTCGTGGCGCCGCCCGCCGACTCTCGGACGGTCACGACACCATCACTTGGTCGCGCCGTCGTAGATCTGGGCGATCGATCCGACGTCCTTCTGGAACAGTGAACCGTCGACAGTGTCCCAACCGCCGAGATCCGCGATCGTGTAGAGCTTCTCGGGCGCGGGGAACTTGTCCGCGAACTCCTTGGCGACCTCGGGATCCACCGGACGGAACCCGGACTCTCCCCACAGCCGCTGGCCCTCGGGCGTGTACAGGAAGTCCTTGAACGCGTTCGCCTTCTCGAGATTCGCGCTGTTCTGCAGGACCGCGACCGGGTTCTCGATCTTGAACGTCTGTGCGGGAGTCACGTGTTCGACAGGATCGCCGTTGTCCTCGATGAACAGCGCCTCGTTCTCGTAGCTGAGCAGGACGTCGCCCGAGCCCTGAAGGAACGCCTCGGTCGCTTCGCGACCGGACTTCGGCTGAATCCGGACGTGATCGTCGACCAACTGCTTCACGTAGTCGAGACCCGCTTGTTCGTTCTTGCCGCCGTCGCTCTTGGCAGCATAGGGCGCCAACAGATTCCACTTCGCCGATCCGGAACTGAACGGGTTGGGGGTCACCACCTCGACGCCGGGCTTCAGGAGGTCGTCCCAGTCTCGAATTCCCTTCGGATTACCCTCGCGCACCACCATCGTCACGACGGACCCGAACGGCACGCCGCTGTATGCGTCCTTGTTCCAGTCCTCTGCAACCAGTCCGGCGTCGACGAGCCTCGTGATGTCCGGCTGGACGGAGAAGTTGACGAAATCCGCGCTCGCGCCGTCCTTCACCTTCCTGGACTGATCGCCGGACGCTCCGTAGGACTGCTGAAACTGGACGTCCTCCCCCGCTTCCGTGGCTTCGAACGCTGGGATCAACTTGTCGAAGCCGACCTTGGGAACGGCATAGGCGAAGAGGCTGATATTTCCACCGCTGCCGTCACCGCCGTCCTGCGACTCGGCGCCCACGGTGTCGCTGGAGCCGCCACTGCAGGCACTCAACGTCACCGCACTCACTGCTGCCAGTGCGGTGATCAACAGACGAGAACGTCGTCTCATGTCGGAAATGCCTTTCGGAGGGGCTGACGATGCAGCCGTCACAACTGGTGAGGAGATACCGAGGGGTTGATGGTGTGGCCGATCGAGCGCGGTCCGGCAGGGTGCAACCGGACATCCGCAGCAGAATCGAGAGCGAGGGCGCGTCGATCGGCCGAAGGATCGACCGAGACGGGTCAGCTCACCACGAGAGTCGGCATCAACAGTCGATGTCTGCGACAGCCAACATTCCGACTGCGATCAACGCCAATTCGTGGCGGACCTGGTGCGCGGAGGTGTTGGACACGTCGGTGACTTTAGCAGAACCGGACTCCCTAGCCCGATTCGAGACAAGAGCAGGCCCGACCCGAGATCAGAGGGTCAGCAACCAGGCAACCACGACGAGAATCAAGAGACCTATCAGCGCCAGTGTCACTCGTGAGCGCGGCATCTACCGATCCTCCGTTTTCGACGCATCTCGTCGAAGTAGCACGAACACCGCGGCGAGACCGCGATCCAACAACCAGGCGATCCCGCGGCACAACGGCACCACGACCAACAGCACGAGGGCCACCTGCGGCACGAAGGGCAGGCCGGCGACCCACAATTCGAAGCCGTCCCACCACCCGGCCGTCTGTTCCATGTCGCCAGCCTATCGAAAGCGCCCGAGCAACTCGTCGGCCCGTTCCCCGATCTGCCTGACGATCTCGCCCGCGGGCCGTGACGAACGAACCAGACCGGCCGCTTCCCCGGCGTACACGACGCCGAGGTTCGGGTCGGCGGGATCGTAGGCGGCCGCGAGCGCGGACTCGTCGGCTTCGGCGTCGTGCCACCTCGAGGTGAAGTCGTTGGTCAGCGCTCGACCACCCCAACGGGTCGGCCACGGCTGACTACGCGCTCGGTCGAAGATCGAGGTGTACACCGTGTCGGCACTGCTCGCCGCCACCACTCGGTCTCGGGCGTAGTCCGGACCGACCGTCTCCGGACTGGCCAGCAGGGCCGTACCGACGAGCGCACCTTCCGCACCGGCAGCCAGAACTGCAGCCAGCCCCCGGCCGGTCGCGATCCCGCCGGCCGCCAGGACCGGGAGGGTGGCCTCTTCGAGAATTTCCTGCAGCAACGGCAACGTCGAGATCCGACCGGTATGTCCGCCCGCTTCCCCGCCCTGCGCCACCACGACATCGACTCCTGCGGCCTCGACGACCCGGAGGTCCTCGAGCGAGTTGATCTGCGACATCACCAGGGCCCCGGCGTCGTGGACCCGTGCGACGTACGGCGCCGGGTCACCGAAGGACAGCGACACCACCTTCGGACGCTGCTCGAGGGCCGTGCCGAGCAACGAATCGTCGTCATCGAGCGCCCACGTCATGAGCCCGATCCCGAAGGTGTCGCCACCGATGTCACGAGCCGTCGCCACCTCGGCGGCGACCCACTCGGGTGTGGCGTACCGCGCGGCACCGAGCATGCCGATCCCGCCGGCCTTGGACACTTCACCGGTCAAGGCGCCGCCGGCTCTGCCACCCATGGGCGCACCGACTATCGGATGCTCGATGCCGAGGGTCCGGGTCAGCCAGGTGTCGATCGCCACGATGTCCCCAATCTCGTCGTACTACTTCTTCGGCTTCTCCGGTGCGTCGGACGACAATGCGGCCACGAAGGCTTCCTGCGGAACCTCGACCCGGCCGATCGTCTTCATCCGCTTCTTGCCCTCCTTCTGCTTCTCGAGCAGCTTGCGCTTACGGCTGATGTCGCCGCCGTAGCACTTGGCGAGCACGTCTTTTCGGATCGCCCGAATGTTCTCGCGGGAGATGATCTTCGAACCGATCGCCGCCTGGATGGGCACCTCGAACTGCTGACGCGGGATGAGCTCCCGAAGTTTCGACGTCATCTTGCCACCGTAGGCACCGGCAGCGCTGCGGTGCACGATCGACGAGAACGCATCGACTGCCTCGCCCTGAAGCAGGATGTCCACCTTCACGAGATCGGCCTGCTGTTCACCGGCTTCCTCGTAGTCGAGACTCGCGTAGCCCTTCGTCCGCGACTTCAACGCATCGAAGAAGTCGAACATGATCTCGCCCATCGGAATGTCGTAGCGGAGTTCGACGCGACTCTCCGACAGATAGTCCATGCCGGCAAGGTCGCCGCGGCGACTCTGGCACAGCTCCATGATCGCGCCGATGAACTCGCTGGGCGCGATCACCGTGCACTTGACCATCGGCTCGTAAACCTCCCGAACCTTGCCTTCGGGCCAGTACGAGGGGTTGGTCACCACCTGTTCGACGCCGTCTTCCATCACGACGCGGTACACCACGTTGGGCGAGGTCGAGATGAGGTCGAGTCCGAACTCCCGCTCGAGGCGATCACGGGTGATCTCCATGTGGAGCAGCCCGAGGAATCCGCATCGGAAGCCGAAGCCCAGAGCCACGGAGGTCTCCGGTTCGTAGGCGAGCGCGGCGTCGTTGAGGCGAAGCTTGTCGAGCGCATCGCGCAGTACCGGGTAATCGGATCCGTCGAGTGGGTAGAGCCCCGAGTACACCATCGGTTTCGGGTCTCGGTAGCCGACCAGGGGCTCTTCGGCACCGTGACGAGCAGCCGTGACCGTGTCTCCCACTCGGGACTGCCGGACGTCCTTCACACCGGTGATCAGATAGCCGACCTCTCCGACCCCGAGCCCGACGCTGGCCTTGGGCTCGGGCGAGATGATGCCGACCTCGATCAGGTCGTGTGTGGCACCGGTCGACATCATGGTGATCTTCTCGCGCGGCGAGATGCGTCCGTCGACGACGCGGACGTAGGTGACGACGCCGCGGTAGGCGTCGTACACGGAGTCGAAGATCATCGCCCTCGCCGGGCCGTCCGCGTTCCCGACCGGAGCGGGAACCTGCTTGATCACCTCGTTCAGCAGCTCCGTCACTCCGACGCCGGTCTTGCCCGACACCCGCAGCACGTCCTCGGGCTCGCAGCCGGTGATGTGCGCGATCTCGGCCGCGTAGCGATCCGGATCCGCGGCGGGAAGGTCGATCTTGTTGAGCACCGGGATGATCGTGAGGTCCTTCTCCATCGCCAGATAGAGGTTGGCGAGAGTTTGCGCCTCGATGCCCTGTGCAGCGTCGACCAGGAGAACCGCGCCTTCACATGCCTCCAAAGCGCGGGACACCTCGTACGTGAAGTCGACGTGACCCGGTGTGTCGATCAGGTGGATGACGAATTCTTCACCGTCCACGGTCCACGGCAGACGAACGTTCTGAGCCTTGATGGTGATTCCGCGCTCACGTTCGATATCCATGCGATCCAGATACTGCGCGCGCATCTGCCGCTCCTCCACCACTCCGGTGAGCTGGAGCATGCGATCGGCCAACGTCGACTTGCCGTGGTCGATGTGGGCGATGATGCAGAAGTTCCGGATCTGCGCAGGATCCGTGAACGTCTTGTCTGCGAAGCTGCTGATGGGGAACCCCTTACCTGGACCGGCACCGACCCGGTTTCGGGTCAACTGTCACCAGTCAGGATATCCAAGGTGAACCCCTACAGACAGCTGGGTGTCACGGGCTCGCAGCAGGTGGACCGACACGTCCACGAATCAGGCTCCCAATTCGTCGACGATCATGTCCGCGACGGCCGCCATACCGCGCTCGTTGAAGTGTCCGGGTTGAGCGGAATCGGTCGGGATCAGACCCTCGAACCACTTGTCTTCTGGCGCCGCGCACGGGTCGTGCCCACCCTCGACGGTGGCGCTGCCGATGTCGATGTAGTGGGCGCCGTACTTCGCTGCAGCATCGACGTACACCTGGTTGAACCGCTCGAAGTACGAGACCAGCCACTTCGCGTCCCCGTCCGAATACGGAAGCGACGGCCAGCACCCGCGGTTGCCCACAGCACCGCCGTGCCCGACGATCACGATCTGCGCGTCGGGTGCCTTCGCGGCGATGGCACCGATCACCCGGTCGATCTCGGGAGCGACCTTCGCGATGCCATCGACCACCTTCTGCTCCACCTCCGCGTCGTCTCGGCAGTGGCGGTCGACGGTCGGTAGCGGAGTGGCGCAGCTCTCCCTGGTGATCACGACGTGGTTGGACCCGACGCCGCCGATACTGATCGTCACGAGGTCGGTGTCGGGATCCAGTGATTCCAGTTGCGGTGCCGCGGTGGTGGTTCCGATCCGCTGCGGGGTGTCGATGACGTTCTCGACCTTCGCCGCGATGCACGAGACGTCCACGAACTCCGACGCACCGATCTGCCTGGCCAGCTTCGAGGCGTAGTTCTGGTCCGAGCGCATGCAGAAATCTTTGTGCGAGGGCGTGTCGATGAACGGTCCCGCAGCTCTCGAATCACCGAGCGCCACATACTTCAGGCCTTCGTGGTCCGCGGGTGCCGCCGTGGCCACACCCGAGACTCCGCCCGACGCGACCACACACAATGTCATCGCTCCGACTCGCCACCGCGCGATCTTCGACATCTCGTGCCCACTCCCGCTTCGCCGATCCGCCGGTCGCGGTCGTCTCACTCGGAGATCATGCCGCATCCGGGCCCGATCGTGCGCGCCGACTAAACTCGAACACCATGGCAAGCACGTGGAGCATTATCGGAAAGAAGCTGGGCCGACTCGCGGTGTCTCAGGGCCCGCAGCTGTTTCGACAACTGCAGAGGTCCGGCGCGCTCGATCGCGCCGGACGGACGCTCACCGGATCCAAGTCGGACGGCCCCGCCCCCACACCAGGGCGGCCCGTCGCCGGGACCTCGGTGCCGACTGCGCACCGCGCCCGTCGAATCGAGTACACGCCCGCACTGGACGGCCAAGCCGACCCCGGCGAGATCGTGTGGACCTGGGTCGCCTACGAGGACGATCCGTCCCAGGGCAAGGACCGGCCGGTACTCGTGGTCGGCCGCGACGGCCGAACGCTCCTCGGGCTCATGCTGTCGTCTCAGTCGAAGCGGGACGGCCAGCCCGGCTGGCTCTCGATCGGCTCCGGCAGCTGGGACGCGGAAGGACGCCCCAGCTGGCTACGCCTCGACCGCGTCCTCGACGTTCCCGAGGACGGCATCAGGCGCGAAGGCGCGATCATGGAGCGACAGAAGTTCGACACCGTCGCACAGCGTCTGCGCTCGGACTTCAGTTGGTCATGACCCGCTGATCTTCTCGCAGGAAGGCAGTTGTCAGCTCGTCGCCGTATCGGCGGCGACGAGCTCGGCAATCGCCGTCATCGCAAGAGCATTGGGGTGAGCCGGTTCGGCCGGTGATTGCGGCACGATTCCCTCGAACCACCGCTCCCCTGTCGGCGCGCACGCATCGTGGCCACCGTCGACCGTCGCCTTCGCGATGTCGACGTAGTGAGCTCCGTACTTCTTTGCCGCGTCGACGTAGATCTGATTGAACCGTTCGAAGTAGTCGTGCAGCCACACGACGTCCTCGGGCGAGATCGGCATGTTGGGCCAGCAGCTTCGCAGCCCGACGGAACCGCCGTGCCCGATGATGTACACCTCTGCGTCCGGCGCCTTGTCCACGATCGCGCCGACCGTGGCGTCCACGAGCGGGCGCATCTTGTCGATGCCCTCGACGGCGAGGCGTTCGGCAACGGGATTGTTCCGACATCCCGAATCGAGCCCGGGCGCAGGAATCGCACACCGGACAGATACCGGCAGGTGATTCGATCCACCGCCGCCGATGCTCAGCGTCACCAGCTCGGTGTCGGGTGCGAGCGATTCGATCTGCGGTGGTGCGAATCTGGTACCCACGAACTGGGCCTTGTCGGTGACGTGCTCCGGTTTCGCCCCAGAACACGTCACGTCCGTGAACGTCGATGCGCCGACCATCTCCGCGAGCTGAGCGGGATAGTTCAGATCAGCCGACCGCAGGCACAGATCGCGGTGCGACGATGCGTTGACGAACGGGCCGGAGGCACGTGAGTCTCCGAGCGCGACGTAACTAGGTCCGTCGTGCGCGGCTTCGTCGGCCGAAGCGACACCCGACGACGACGCGACCGTCACTGCGATGCAGACCGCCGCGGCCGCCGCGAACATTCTTTTGCCCGTTATGTGTTCCACTGCCCCGAAGCTCCCGTTTCCCAAGTCACCGTGGCCACCACCGGCGGCCGTCGAAGCTCACATCATGCCTGCTCAGTTCTTCAACCAGTGCTTGAATATCCGAAAGAGGGCTCCGGGCAGCTTCGGTGCGATCTCGAGAAGGAGCCACCGATACTTCAGGAACTGCTGCTGACGCGGGCTACGTTCGAGGATCCCTACCAGCGCTGCTTCCAATTCGGGATCATCGACTCCGCGCGCACGCATCTCGTCCAGGTTCTCCTGGACGAAACGAAATCCACCCGGTCGCACGTGCATCTGCTTCATCCGGTCGATCGGAATTCGGCGCGGCAGCGATTCGCTCCGCTCCAGTCCGCCGACGACGTAAAGATTGACCATGGTGCGGATGCACTTCTCGCACCGACCGCAGTTGTACTCGTCGTCGGTGTTGAGGTTGCACACGCGCAGGTACCGCGCCACCAGGTCGTTGTCCTTGACCGCGTCGGCCTTCGCGACGCGGTTGGATTCGAGGCCGTCCTGGACGAGTTCGAGGTTGCCACTCGACCACAGCGGATCGAGATCCGGATGGCTGCCGTGCGGGTCTCGACGCCCCACCTCGAACGAGGACGCGATGATCACCTTGCGCAAATGCTGCGAAAGCAGCAGCCCCACATGTGCCAGCGCCGCTCCGTGCGCGGCGCTGGCCCAATTGTGCCCGTACTTGACGTGGAGAAACTGCAGGTTCGTCCGAACCTCGATCAGTTCCACCCCCAGTTCGGCCGCAACCTTCTTGGCGTTGCTCGAAATCCGGTCGTACGGCCGCTGGCGACGGGGGTCGATGTCGAAACCGTGGACGAGGATGAGGTGGGTGATCTCGTCTTGGTTCTTCAGTGCGGAATAGAACGCATCGAGCCCACCGCTGAAGAAGCATCCGACACCGCGAGTGTCGGGCAATTCGGTAGCTGCTTCCTCTGCGTGTACGTCGGCGCGTGACATCTGTGGGTACCACGAACGGAGGAGTTCGCCGGCCTTCTCGCCGCCCGACAACGCCACAGGGTCGACGGAACCGCCCAGGTCCAGCCGCTTCCCCGTTGTCCCCGCAACAACGATGCTGGGCGGCAGCCACGGTGTTCCCGAACTGTCCAATGACGTGGTGGCCGAAGTGCGCACCGTGAAATCGTTGCCGTCGACCGAGAACACGGCCTCGATCGTGTTGTCGTCGGCTGCCCGCGGAGTGACCTGGATTCCCATAACCTCAACTTCGTAGTCGGTCGAACCTGCCGAACAACGCACGATAGACGAACGCGCCCAGCACGCCTCCGATCAGCGGAAAGACGACGAAAAGCCACAGCTGTGCCAGTGCGCCATCCTGATACGGAGCGACCGCGATACTACGGGCAGGGTTCACCGAAGTGTTGTCGATCGGGATGGCAACCAGGTGAACAACGACCAACGTGAAGCCGATGGATACGCCGGCAAGTGGCAGGTCCGAGATCTGGTCGGTCGAGGCGAGAATGACGAACACCAGCAGTCCGGTGAGCAGCACTTCGATGATCATCGCCGCACCGATCCCGTACCCGTTCTCGATGATTCCCCCCAACGGCCCCTTCACGGCCGACGGACTGTGCTCGCCCCACCCGTTGGCCGCGAGGCCGTCCGAAGCACGGTTGTAGGCGGGCAGACTCTGCGCCACCGCGAACACCGTGATGCCGGCCAGCAAACCGCCGATGATCTGCATGACGATGTAGATTCCGGCCTTGGCCGCCGACAATCGACCGAGGGCGAAGTGACCGATGGTGACAGCCGGATTGACGTGACACCCGGAAATGGGCCCGATGGCGTACACCAGGAAGCACAGGGTGAGACCGAACGCCAGGGCGATACCCAGGTTGCCCACCTTCTGGCCGGCGAAGACCGCGGTACCCACCGCCGAGAGCACCAACACGAAGGTGCCGATCGCTTCGGCCATGTACTTCTTGAGATCGGAGAATTCCTCGACCTCGACGAACTCTTGCGCGGTTGGAGACATGACACCCACCTTCTGGGAAGGAAACGGCTGTATATCCTGCACTTTCGCGAACCTCGAGAAGGAACATTACGCAAGGCGCGCGAGGCCCACACCGGAATCGGGCGTCGCACCTCGAACGCCGGTTTGAGATCGACCAGCAAACACTGGTAGCCTCGTCTGTCGGTGCATATGTGCGCCCAAAGATTTCTAGACCGAAACCAGCTTAAGACGACAGGATTTTACGCGTGGCCAACATCAAGTCCCAGGTGAAGCGGATCCGTACCAACGAGGCAGCCCGACTGCGCAACCAGTCGGTGAAGTCCTCGCTGCGCACGGCGATCCGCTCGTTCCGCGAGGCTGCGGCGGCCGGTGACAAGGACAAGGCCAACGAGCTCCTCGTCGCGACCAGCCGCAAGCTCGACAAGGCAGCCAGCAAGGGCGTCATTCACGCCAACCAGGCTGCGAACAAGAAGTCGGCTCTGGCGAAGGCTGCCCAGAAGGCCTGACACCTCTTTCCACGGCAACGGCCGCTGATCCCTTCCAGGGATCGGCGGCCGTTGCCGTGGGTCGAGCGGCCGTCGTAGAACGTTCCCTAGACCCACCGGTGCAGTTTCGATAGGTCTATTTCGATAGGTCTATTTCGATAGGTCTATCGGTGCAGTAAGGAAACCTTCCGGACGGCAGATTCGACGGCATAGTCAGGATCTGCTGCTGCACCCTTCACATCGGCGTTGAGGGCCGCGACGATCCGCAACGCCTCGCCCACGGTGGTCGGTGTCCAGCCACCGACGATGGCCTGTGTCTTCTTGATCTTCCACGGCGGCATTCCGAGTTCGGACGCGATTCTGAACGGATCCGCGCGACCCACCGGAGCCACGCGGGCTATCGAGTGAACTGCGTCTGCGAGTGCGTCGGCGAGCAACACGTGCGGCACCCCGCGCAGCATCGCCCACCGAAGCGATTCGAGAGCGCCGGCACTGTCCCCCGCGACCGCCTTCTCGGCGACTTCGAATCCGGTGACCTCGGCTTTACCCGAGTAGTAGCGGCGAACCGCCGGAACATCGACGCGTCCCCCGGTGTCAGCTACCAATTGCGAACACGCTGCTGCCAGTTCGCGCAGATTCGAACCCACACTGTCGAGGACGGTCTGCACCACATCGGGTCCGACCCGAACCTTGTGCTCGCGAAACTCTGCGCGAACGAATCCGACCAGTTCGCCCTGCTTGAGCTTGATACAGGGATGCACGACGGCACCCGACTTCTCGAGTGCGCCGGCGAGCGCCTTCGCGCGACCTCCGCCGGAGTGAAGAACCACCATCACGATGCCACTCGGCGGATCGGCCGCGGCGTCCTGAACCAGCGCTACCGCGTCCTTCCCGGCCTCCCCCGCCGCCTCGAGCACGACGATGCGGTCTTCGGCGAACAACGACGGGCTCAGAAGCTCGGCAAGTTCGGTGGGTGTGGCATCCCCCGCGCGCAGGCGCGTGACCGGTACGTCTGCGCCCGCCGACACTGCGGTGGACTCACGTACGTCCGCGACGATCTTCGCGACGGCACGCTCGATCAGAAACTCTTCGTCACCGAGCACGAGGTGGAGCTGGTCGGTGTGATCGGACTGGGGCACCAGACGATCGTGCCACGTCGTCCCGACACCACCGAACCAGGGCGGGCATCAGAGTGCACCCTCCGACAACCATCGACAGCACACCGAGCGCGAGGCCCGCACCTGCGAATCCGGAGGGCACCGTAACCATCGCACCCGGCATCCGAGCAGAACGGTCCGCCACGGTCAGGAGCCACCACAGCGGCAGAGTCACCGAGCGGGCTCCCCACTCTGCCAACGGGATCGAGACCACCGAGACGAGCGCAGTCACCCCACCCACGATCGTGATCACAGCCACCACCGGGGCCACCAGAATGTTGGCGACGATGGACACCACGCTCACGGTGCCCGCCATCGCGGCGATCACCGGAGTCGTCACCACGAAGGCCGCGACCGAGACGGCCACTACCTCCGCGACCGCGCGCGGCCAACCACGGGCGCGGAGTCTTTCGGACCAGCCCGGCGCGAACACGACGAGAGCCAGGGTCGCCACGACGGACAACACGAATCCGAAGTCCACCGCCAAGCTCGGGTACAGCAACAGCAGAACGACGACCGAACCCGACAACGCCGGCAGTGCTTGTCGACCACGCCCCGTGACCATTGCCAGGATCGTGACCGATCCCATCGCGGCCGCACGCTGGACACTCGGCGACGGTCGCACGATCACCACGAACGCCACCAACGCCAGCAATGCGAGCAGCGCGGTGGTTCGAGGTCCGACACCGAGCCCGCGTGCGACCAGCAGGACTGCACCAAGGACTATCGACACATTCGCCCCCGACACCGCGGTCAGGTGGGTCAAACCCGCAGTCTTGAATGCGTCCACCACATTCTGGTCGAGCCCCGACGTGTCCCCCACGACCAATCCCGGCAACAGTCCGGCCTGATCCGGTGGCAACGACCGCTCCGCAGCAAGCGCGAACCTCTCACGCACGACCCCGGCCCAACGCTGATACCAGGACGGCGAATCGACTTGCAGAGGGGCACCTTTCGCTCTGACCGTGGCCACGGTCAGATCGTGTCGGCTCGGCACGTCGAGCTTCCCGGCGAACTCCGTCCGTTGCCCCGGGAGTAGATCGGACCAACCGCCCGCCGGTGCGAACACGGTGACGACTCCACCGACTCGAACCACCCGGTTCCCGAGACGCGCCTCTTCCAGCCGCATTCGTAGACGTACTTGTTGCCATCCGCCCGAGCCTGCCGATCGCAGTGCCACAGGATCCTCCATCGGCGCTCCGATCAAAGTCACCTGTGCGCGATCCACGGCGCCGGACGTGAGTGGATGGTTCTCCACCGCGCGTACCTGCACCCCGATTCCGACGAGGACCAGCGCACCCAATAGAAGAGTGACCGCGGCGGCGCATCCGAACCTCACGCGCCGTCGAATGCACATCACCACCATCGACGACGCCGACATCACCACTGCAGCGAGCAGCGCAGCCCGTGAGCCCCCGACCATGCCGACAAGCGTTGCACCCCAGCACGTGCAGGCGTAGGGAACCAGGCGCGCGTCCAGGCCGGACGTCACACCGCGACCAGATCTCGGAGCTTCTCCAGCCGAACGGGTCCTATCCCGTCGACTTCCCCCAACTGATCGATCGAAGTGAACTTTCCATTCGCGTTCCTCCACTCCAGGATGGCTGTCGCGGTGACCGGCCCCACCCCGGGTAGCGAATCCAACTCCGACTGGTCGGCAGTATTGAGATCGACGACCGAAGCCGAGCCGACCCCGGCCCCAGCTCCTGCTCCCGCGCCTCCGGCGCTCGTCGGGCCGGCAGTCGTGGGTTGATCGCCGCCATCGACGCCGACCACCACCTGATCACCGTCGGCCAGTCGTTGAGCCAGGTTGAGCGCCAACGTGTTCCCGCCGGTGCGGACACCTCCCGCAGCGGCAAGAGCATCGGCGATACGCGAACCGTCCGGCAGATGCACGAGACCCGGCATGTGAACGAGGCCGACCACACTGACCACCAACTCGGTTCGAGGTGCATCGGTATCGGCCGTAGGCGATGCGCCTGCCGACGCCGTAGCCGTCACCGGCGTGGACTTCTCCACGGCAGGCAACGGCGGCACCGCCTGCGCAACCGGTCGGTCCTGCCAGACGAACAGGAACACGACCACGAGTGCGATGGCACCTACTGCCACCAGCACGCTCGCACCGTGAACTCCCGGATCGAGCCGAGTCGTGCGCCACCGCTGCGGAATCCAGGGCGCTCGTCCGTCGGCATTTCCGTCCAGACGTGGCCAATCCGCTGTGTCGAACACTTCGACAGAATCTGCAGCGCCGGACTCGTGCGCCTCGAGACGGAGAGAGTGCCGATCTGTTTCGCTGTCCCCCATGCCGGCGACGTTACGAGATCACGGTCTCTGTCCCACGGCGAAAAGCAGCCGTCGCACCGCCCTGTGGATTGTCAGGGACCTGTGGACGAATCCGACGATCGAGCCGATTCTCCGGGGTGCGAAACGAGCGCCACACCGACGGCGCCCGGACCCACGTGCGCACCCAGGACGGCACTGAAGTCGGTCACGAAGATCTCATCGATCGTCGGGATCCGGTCTGTCAGGCGACGAACGAGGTCGTCCGCGCGGTCCCGCGCATACAGATGATGCACCGCGACGGACACCCGAGCCTGCCCCACCTGTGACACCGCGATTTCCGTGAGTCGCCCCAACGCCTTCGTCGACGTTCGAGTCTTCTCCTTCAGCGTCAACTTTCCATCGTGAACGTGCAGAACGGGTTTCATGGCCAGTGCAGTTCCGAGCAGGGCTGCGGCAGCGCCGATTCGGCCACCTCGGCGGAGATGATCCAAGCGGTCGACGACGAAGAAGCCACTCGTGTGCGCGGCCGCTTCCACTGCATGCCGGTATGCCGAGCCGAGACTTGCTCCGCCGTCCGCAGCTCGGGCCGCCGCGAGGACCGGGAATCCGACACCCATACCCGCGGACTGCGAATCGACGATCCGAACCGACCCGTCGAAGTCTTCGACGGCAGTTCTGGCCGCATTCCAGGTACCGGAGAGTTGCCGCGAGATATGTACCGCGAGCACACCGTCCCCGCCGCTGCGCGCCAAGGCCGCGCTGTACGCCTCCCGTAATGCTTCGGGAGACGCGCCCGACGTCGTGATCGGACCCGCGTCCAGGTCGATGTCGTCGACACCGTCGCGGTAGTCGTGATCACCGACGAGAACGTGGAGCGGCACGACCTCGATCCCGTACTGCTCGACCAGGTCGAGGGGTAGGCAGGCCGAAGAATCGGTGACGACGACGACCGGCACGACTATCGCCCCCCGCTCATGGCAACGGCATCGTCGTCCGGGTCCGACTCCGCTTCCTGAAGCTGTCGGAGGGTCCTGGTCATCGCCTCGGCCACCTCCACGTGCGCGTCCCAACCCCAATGAATCCCGTCGGGGTTCGCGTCGTCCGACTCGATGTTCGCTCGCACCGCCCGAGCCAGATCCACCAATGGAACTCCGGTCTTCGCGGCCCAGGCCGTGATCGCAGTCTCCGCGGCAGGGCGACCGGCATGAACACCGCCGTACGCTTCGCTTCGGTGCACCGACGGAAGCGTCCCGACGACAGGCAGTTCCGGGCGCATGTACGCCAACGCCGCCCTGGCACTTTCGAGGTATTCGACACTCAGTCGCGGCGGGAGCGCCACCGGCCACCCGAGCGGCGCGAGTCGCGGCTGCAACCACTGGTAGGCCGCTCGCACGACCCGCCGCGCGGCGGGTGGACGGATGTATCGCAACTGCTCACGCAGTGCTGTGGGCAGTGGTGACGGCAGTGAATCCATGCCTCCGACCGCGAACACGACGGCGCCCGCTCTCGGTACCGACGACCACACTCGGGGATCCTGGGTCAGCGCCCACCACGCGTCACGACTCGTCCAGCCGATCCTCGCCACCAGTTCCACGTCCCAGCCCAGCCGTTCGGCGACGATATTCGGCCAGATGCGTGGATGATCGGACGGCAGACCACCTTCGGGCCCGTAGTAGGCCAGTGAGTCGCCGAGCACGAGAAGAACGGGCTTGGCCGTCTTGTCGTTCGTGTTCAGGTCAGAGGATGTCATCGGCCACACTCGCTGAGGCGTTCCACACGTCGAGTCGCCATTCCGGCCGGTCTGCACCGTGGGCGCTGAGCTGCACCCAGCTCGTGTTGCCGAGGCCACCGAGAACCGGCCACTTCTCGGTGGGTAGGTCCAGGAGTGTTGCCGTCAATGCGGCCACGAGACCACCGTGTGCGACGAGGACAACCGGCTCGATGCCCCAATCCTGGTGCTTCTCGAGAAGTTCCTCCACGACGGGCCTGCTTCGCCGCGCCACGTCGATGCGGCTCTCACCGCCCGGTGGCGCCCACGTCGCGTCGCCTCGCCACCTAGCCCGAGCACCCGGGGACTCGGCATCGACCTGGAGGTGAGTCTTTCCCTGCCACTCACCGAGGCACGTCTCGCGTAGACGTTCGTCGATCTGCACGGACACTCCGGCGCGCTCGCCGACCTCGGTTGCAGTGTCGAATGCACGCCGAAGATCCGAAGAGACGATGGCGATCGGAGACAGCGCGCCGATCACGCCGCCTGCAGTTCGCGCCTGGGCCCTGCCCACGTCCGACAGTTCGGTGTCGAGCTGGCCCTGCATCCTGTTGTCGGCGTTGTATTCGGTCTGGCCGTGTCGCAACAGGACCAGTCGGCGTACGCCGGCCCCGATCACTGCCCGGAGTCGTCTTCGTCCGCGGACTGTGCGGGCCGGTTGTCGCCGATACCTTCCACCTCGACCTGCGGGCAGTCCTTCCAGAGGCGCTCGAGCGCATAGAAGTTGCGCTCGTCGTCGTGCTGCACGTGAATGACCACGTCCACGAAATCCAGAAGTGCCCAACGTCCTTCGCGGGTTCCCTCTCTACGCACGGGCTTGTGTCCCGCTTCGCGCAAGCGGTCCTCGATGTTCTCGAGCACGGCGTTCACCTGCCGCTCGTTGGGCGCGGATGCGATGACGAAGCAGTCGGTGATCACCAACTGTTCGGACACATCCAACACCACGATGTCGGACGCCAGCTTCTCGTCGGCCGCGACGGCGGCGATGCGTGCCACCTCGATGGCTTCGGTGGATGCGCTCACTCGAATTTCTCCAGTTCTGCCGAGATACGACTCAGGGTTGGTGCGGGGTGCCATGTGGCGTGGCGGTGGCGGTGGACGGGTCGGTCGCAGGTTCCGACATGGTTACGGCCCCGTCCATTCGTTGCGAGTTCTGTGGGCGATACAGATCTCGCTTCGAGATGTACTGCACGACGCCGTCCGGGACGAGGTACCAGACCGGCCGATCCTGCGACGCCCGGCGACGACATTCCGTCGAGGAGATCGACAACGCAGGAACTTCGATCAACGTGACCGCGTCCTTCGGATGGTCGTCCAGATGACCCGAAAGATGTTCGGTGTGCAGGTCGAAGCCGGGGCGTGAGACACCGACGAACTTGGCGAGAGAGAACAGTTCTTCCCAGTCCTGCCAGGACAGGATGCTGGCGAGTGCGTCTGCGCCGGTGATGAAGTACAGCTCGGCGTCGGGATGCTTGGCTCGCAGGTCGCGCAAGGTGTCCACCGTGTAGGTCACCTTCTCGCGATCGACGTCCACCCTGCTCACGGAGAACCGCGGGTTGGATGCTGTCGCGATCACTGTCATGAGGTACCGGTCCTCGGCCGGACTGACCTCTTTGTCTTCCTTCTGCCAAGGCCTGCCGGTGGGTACGAACACGACCTCGTCGAGGCCGAAACGGTCGGCCACTTCGCTGGCCGCCACCAAGTGGCCGTGGTGTATCGGATCGAACGTGCCGCCCATGACGCCGAGTCGGCGCAGGCGAGTGACGTTCGTTCCTTGTTCCACGAGTGTCGAGCTTACGTGTTCACACCGGAAGCAACCCGGCGACCACCGCCGCCAACTGCTGGGCGGACCTACATTCGTGCATGCTGACGATCTCGCGATAGGACTCGATGGCGGAGTCGCCCGTCCCCCACTGACCCGCCGGCTCGGGATTGAGCCAGTGCGTGTGCCTTGCAACGGACGCGAGCTGAGCGAGCGCAGCCGTGTTGGGATCGCGGTAGTTGTTCCTGCCGTCACCGAGGATCAGCAGCGAACTACGGCTGGTGACGCTGTGCGCGAATCGCTCGGCGAAGACTCCGAACGCGTTGCCGTAATCGGAGTGTCCGTCGTAGCTCACCAGATCGGCCTCGCGGATCATTCGCGACATTGCGACGCCCAGGTCTGCACCCGCGTCGAAGAACCGCGTCACCTCGTCGGTGGTATCGATGAAGGCGAACACCCGCACACGTGCGAACTGTTCCCGCAGGGCATGCACCAGCAACAGCGTGAAGTGGCTGAAGCCGGCCACCGACCCGGACACGTCACAGAGGACGACCAGTTCGGGTCGTGCGGTCTTCGGCTTGCGGTGCACCAGATCGATCGGAACGCCGCCCGTGGACATCGACTTTCGCAAGGTACGCCGCAGGTCGATCACTCCCGCGCGACTACGACTTCGACGAACGGCGAGGCGACTGGCCAGCAGCCTCGCCAGCGGGGTGACGTTTCGACGGAGCGCGGTGAGTTCGGAGTCCGAGGCACGAAGGAAGTCGACCTCTTCGGCCAATCGGGGGACGCCGTGAATGGCGACACGCTCTTTACCCAGATGTTCCGCCGAACGCCTTCTGGTCTCGGATTCGATCATCTTCCGGAAGTCGGCGATCCTCGAGGCCGCGGTGCGTCGCGCAATCTCGGAACGATGCTCGTCCACGTGCGGCGGCTCGTCCCCGTCCTGCGTCGCGCCCAGCAGGCCGTCGAGAATCTTCTTCAACAGCGTGTCGGGCGACACGTCCTTCAACGCCTGGTAGGCGGAGAACGACGGCCCGTTGGTCGACTGGTACCTGCCCAGTTCCTCGACCATCTGAGTGGTGAGCAGTTCGGTCAGTTCGACGGCTTCGGGGGAACCGTCGACCAGCAGTTCGACAATCAGTTCGCGGAGCGCCTGGATGTCGATTTCCCCGTCGTCGGTCCGCGGCAACGACGTGTCGATCTTTCCGCTCGACCGTAGTCCGACGGCCCGCGGGTACCAGAGGTCGAACAGGGCATCGAAGGTCGAGCGGTGCGTCGGCCGCCTCAGGACGGCGCACGCCAGACCCTCACGTAGCGCCTCACGATCGAGCAGGTCGAGGACGGCCATCACCTTGCCCGCATCCACCGTCTCCGACGGGCCGACGCCGATCCCGCGCGCCCTCAGCGCCTCGATGAACCCGACCAGATGACCGGTCAGGCCGTTGGGGGCGGCCGGTCCGTGTGCCCGGAAACGAGCAGATCTTCCAGTAACTCCCATGTGCGCGACCCTCAGTTCAGTCGAAGCTCGGCGGCGGCGCGCTGTTGGTCGGATCGATGCTTCAAGATGACGCCGAGGGTGTCGCGGACCGTATCGCTGTCCAGCGTGTCGTCGGTCAAGGTGTCCAGACCGAGAGCCAACAGCGTGCGCCCCCAATCGATGGTCTCCGCAACGGACGGGGTCTTCTTCAGCTGCATCCCCCGCAACACCCTGATGGTGCGAACCAGTTGCTCGGCGATTCGTTCGGGCAGTTCGGGCACGCGGCTGGCCAGGATTCTCAGCTCGAGGTCCGCGTCGGGAAAGTCCAGGTGCAGGAACAGGCAGCGTCTCTTGAGCGCTTCCGACAGCTCACGGGTGGCGTTGGACGTCAGCACGACGAACGGCTTCCGCTGGGCACTGATCGTGCCCAGTTCGGGGATCGTGACAGCGAAGTCGCTGAGCACCTCCAACAAGAGACCCTCGATCTCCACGTCGGCCTTGTCGGTCTCGTCGATGAGCAACACCGTCGGCCCGTCCCTGCGAATCGCGGTGAGCAACGGACGCGACAGGAGGAACTCCTCCGAGAACACATCGAGCTTGGCGTCGTCCCACGCGACGCCGTCGCTTCCGCCCGCCTGGATACGCAGAATCTGTTTGGCGTGGTTCCACTCGTACAGGGCCCGCGCCTCGTCCACTCCCTCGTAGCACTGCAGGCGGACGAGTTCGGCATTGGCAGTCTGTGCAACTGCCCGAGCCAGTTCGGTCTTGCCGACACCGGCGGGACCTTCCACCAAGAGCGGCTTCCCCAGCCGGTCTGCGAGAAAGACTGCGGTGGCCGTCGCCTTGTCTGCGATGTATCCGGTCTTCGCCAGCCTCGCCACGACGTCGTCGACGTTCGCGAACAGGGGCCGTGTCGTCGGTAGTGCTCGATCCACGGTTGCTCCTCGAAATTTGATGCGCGACCTTCTGTTACGAAGGTCTGATGTGGCCGTCTCCCCACACGATCCACTTGGTGGAGGTGAGCTCGGTCAACCCCATCGGTCCGCGCGCATGCAGCTTCTGTGTCGAGATCCCGATCTCTGCACCGAACCCGAACTGCTCGCCGTCCGTGAAAGCGGTCGACGCATTCACCATCACTGCAGCTGCATCGACTCGCGTGGTGAATTCACGTGCCGCGGCCAGGTCGGTGGTGACGATGGCCTCGGTGTGGCCCGTCCCGTACCGATCGATGTGTTCGACCGCCGCGTTCAGATCGTCCACGACTCGCAACGCGATGTCGAGAGTGAGGTACTCCTGCGACCAGTCCGAGTCGGTCGCGGGCACCGTGCCTGGCAGGTCGCCGTGCACGGTCACACTGTGCGATTGCAACGCTTGCAGCAGCTTCGGAACCACGGCGTCGGCAATCGCAGCGTCGACCAGCACCGTCTCGGCCGTATTGCACACGCTCGGTCGTCGAGTCTTGGCATTGATCACGATCCGCTCCGCGACGTCGATGTCGGCGTCGGAGTGGATGTAGACGTGACAGTTGCCGACACCGGTCTCGATCGTCGGAACCTTCGCATCCCGGACGACGGCGTCGATCAGACCGGCGCCCCCACGCGGAATGACCACGTCCACGAGGCCGCGAGCCTGAATCAGGTGTGTGACGCTCGAACGATCGTTGCTCGGCAGTAGTTGGACCGCATCCTCGGATACGCCCTGGGCCGCCAGCGCGCCCCGCAACGCCTCGACCAGTGCGGCATTCGACACGGCAGCGGACGACGAACCGCGCAGCAACGCCGCATTGCCGGATTTCAGAGCCAGGCCGAACGCATCGACCGTCACGTTGGGGCGAGCCTCGTAGACCATCCCGACGACACCGAGCGGAACCCGCTGCTGCCGCAGCTCCAGCCCGTTGGGCAGGGTCGACCCACGCAGCACCTCGCCGACCGGGTCCGGCAATTTCGCCACCTGCCGTAGTCCCGATGCGATTCCCGCGACGCGCTCGGGCGTCAATCGCAGCCGGTCCAGCAGGGACTCCTCGGTTCCCGCAGCACGGGCCGCGTCGATGTCCGCAGCGTTCGCTTCGAGAATCTCCTTCTCGGCAGCCGACACGGCGTCCGCGGCAGCGCCCAACACTGCGTTCTTCTCGGCCGTGGTGAGCAGGGCGAGAGACCGGGCAGCGACCCGCGCCCGTCGCGCGGCGGCGTGTACCGCCTCCCGCGTGTCGTCGCCCGAGGCTACAGCGGATGCGTTGGTGGGTGCGGACACTGAAGTCATGGTCACAGCCTATCCACGCCCGTGATCGTCGGCATCGACGCCACCGTGAGGACGCGGGCTTGCAAGCGTTCGACCTCTTCCTTTGCTAACGTAACGGACTTGACTGACGGTCGCGGAGCACGCGACCACATCGCGAAATGGGCAACGAAAAGATGCGTGCATCAGGTACGTGCCCCGTTTCGATCGATGACTGCGCTGGGGAGCGCACAACCTATGAATGCACCAGATCAACAGATCACTGCAGAAGAGATAGCGGAATCCAGCGACGTCACCCTCACTGACGAATCCGCCGTCAAGCGAGCCGTCAAAGCCACGATGCTCGGCAACGCGATGGAGTGGTTCGACTTCGGTGTCTACGCCTACTTGGCGACGACGATCGGCAAGGTCTTCTTCCCTGACGTCAACGGCACCGCTCAGTTGCTGTCCACGTTCGCGATCTTCGCTGCAGCGTTCATCGTCCGTCCGCTCGGCGGCTTCTTCTTCGGTCCGCTAGGCGACCGGATCGGCCGCAAGAAGGTCCTCGCGACCACCATCATCATGATGGCCGGCAGCACCTTCCTGATCGGCCTCATCCCGAGCTACGGATCCATCGGCATCGCCGCGCCGATCCTGCTGGTCGTGCTTCGCCTCATCCAGGGCTTCTCCACCGGCGGCGAGTACGGCGGTGCCAGCACCTTCGTCGCGGAGTACGCACCCGACAAGCGTCGCGGATACTTCGCGAGCTTCCTCGAGTTCGGCACCCTCGCGGGCTACGCGGCCGCTGCCGGCCTGGTCACGATCATCACCACGGTGGCGAGCGAAGAGGTCCTGGTCGACTGGGCATGGCGCATTCCGTTCCTCATCGCCGGCCCGCTCGGTCTCATCGGCCTCTACCTGCGACTGAAGCTCGAAGAGACACCGGCTTTCCAGCAGATGGAGAAGGCGGAGAAGGACTCGATGGCGTCGGAGTCGACCGGAAAGAAGCTCCGGGAGACCCTCGTCGAGAACTGGCGTCCGCTGGTGTTGTGCATCCTGCTGGTCGCCTCGTACAACATTGCTCACTACGGCCTGCTCAGCTACATGCCGACGTACCTCACCAACACGCTGGGCTACGACGAGTCGCACGGCCTCGTCCTGATGATCATCGTGATGGTCCTGATGATGGCGGCCATCACGTTCGTCGGGAAGTACTCCGACAAGGTCGGACGTAAGCCGCTGCTGCTGACGGGCTTCATCGGATTCTTCTTGCTGTCGCTGCCCGCGTACCTGCTGATCGGTGTCGGGCACTACCTCACGATCTTCGTCGGATTGGCGATCCTCGGCGGACTGCTGCTGATGTTCGTCGGCGTGTTCCCGTCGGTTCTGCCGGCCCTGTTCCCGACCGGGATTCGTTACGGCGGACTCGCGATCGGCTACAACCTGGCCGTGTCGATCTTCGGCGGGACCACTCCACTGATACTCACTGCCCTCACCGATGCGACGGACAGCGACCTGGTCGCACCCATATACATGATGGTCGCGGCGGTGATCGGCACCATCACGGTTCTGATGATCAAGGAAACTGCTCGTCGCCCGCTCGACGGTTCGCCGCCTGCGGTCTCGACCGAGAAGGAGGCGCGCCGCATCATCCGACGCAGCCGCATCCTCATGGCCAAGAAGGCACGCAAGCCGCGCGGAGACAGCACGCTCGTCGAGTGACCCGAGTCCGGGCTAGCCTCGGCACATGCCCGACTCACCCGGTACAGCGTCGAACCCGCCACGAGTCGTCGTGGTCGGCAGTATCAACATGGATCTGACGACCACGACGACTCGTCTCCCCACTCCGGGCGAGACCGTCCTCGGTGAATCGTTCACCACCCGGCCCGGCGGCAAAGGGGCCAACCAGGCCGTCGCAGCAGTCCACGCCGGCGCCGCCGTCGACTTCGTCGGTGCTGTCGGATCGGACAGCTTCTCCGCCGAACTCCGCCGGTCCCTCGTCGATGCGCAGGTCGGCGTCACCGGCCTCCGCGAGGTGGACGGGCCGAGTGGTGTCGCCGTCATCGTCGTGGACGAATCCGGGCAGAACAACATCGTCGTCGTCGCGGGCGCCAACTCCGCCCTCGTCGAGTTGGGCGACGCAGACCTCGCTGCCATCGCCTCGGCGGACATCCTGTTGTGCCAGCTCGAGATTCCCGTGAACGTAGTGGTCGCGGCGGCGCAACATGCACGAGCGAACGACACGATCGTGGTGCTCAACCCGTCCCCGGTCCGGGATCTCCCAGACGCTCTTCTCGCCTGCGTCGACGTGCTCGTGGTCAACGAGTCCGAAGCACGTGCCCTCGGATCGTCGGCCGACCGCGTACCTCACGTGGTGACCACCCGTGGACGTGACGGTGCCGTTCATCGTGGCGCCGACGGCGAACACCTTCGTGTGCCCTCTCCCACCGTCGCCACCGTGGACACGACCGGCGCCGGTGACGCCTTCACCGGGGCACTCGCCGTGCGGTGGGCCTGCGGGCCACGGACAGCGCTCGAGTTCGCCTGTGCTGCGGGAGCTCTTGCCACCACCGAACACGGCGCAGGCGCATCCGCGCCCCACCGATCCGAAATCGAGGCTGCACTCGCCTGACGGCTTCGCAGCGTGCCCGTGCCGAACGCTTGTGTCGGCCGTGTCGTGCACCATGGGGCACATGACGACTGCTACCGCACCCGACCTTCGGGACGAAGCCGAACGAATCCTTCGCGAGCTGGCAGGTCCGGATGCGCGGCTCCGCGAAGATCAGTGGGTTGCCATCGAGGCCCTCGTCGTCGGGCGCCGCCGAGCCCTGGTGGTTCAGCGCACGGGCTGGGGAAAATCGGCCGTCTACTTCATTGCCGCGAAGTTGCTGCGCGCGTCCGGTCACGGCCCGACCGTCATCGTTTCGCCGCTTCTCGCCCTCATGCGAAATCAGGTGGAGGCAGCGGATCGTGCAGGCGTTCGTGCCGCCACTATCAACTCGGGCAACGTCACCGAGTGGGACGACATCCATCGGCGGGTTGCCGCACGCGAACTCGACGTGCTCCTCGTCAGCCCGGAGCGATTGAACAACCCGGATTTCCGAGATACCGTCCTCCCCTCGCTCGCGTCCGACGCAGGCCTCGTCGTGGTGGACGAGGCGCACTGCGTATCGGACTGGGGTCACGACTTCCGTCCGGACTACCGGCGAATCAAGACGTTGATCGCCGAACTCGGGACCGGCATTCCGGTCCTCGCCACCACCGCCACAGCGAACGACCGCGTCGTGGAGGACGTCTCCACCCAACTCGGAGTGGGCGGCGGAGAGACCCTGGTACTGCGTGGCGGACTCGAACGGGAATCGCTCCGCCTCTCGGTGGTGCGGATACCGGAGGTCACCGCTCGTGCGGCGTGGCTCTGCGATCGACTGGGCGAACTCCCCGGGTCCGGAATCATCTATGCGCTCACCGTGTCCGCGGCCCGCGACCTTGCCACCCTTCTCACGGATCAGGGGCACACCGTTGCCGCGTACACGGGGCAGACCGACGCGACCGAACGCGAGAGCCTCGAAAGAGACCTGCTCGACAACAAGGTGAAGGCGCTGGTCGCAACCTCCGCACTGGGTATGGGCTTCGACAAACCGGACCTCGGCTTCGTCGTCCATCTGGGCGCACCGTCCTCCCCCATCTCCTACTACCAGCAGGTGGGCCGTGCCGGGCGTGCGACGGAACGCGCAGAGGTGATCCTGCTGCCCGGCGCCGAGGATCGTCAGATCTGGAGCTACTTCGCGTCGGTCGCGTTTCCACGTGAACCCGTCGTCCGCCGCGTCATCGAGGTCCTGGACGACACCCGTCCACAATCGACCCCGGCGCTCGAACCGCTCGTCGAGCTGGGGCGCACCCGTTTGGAGATGGTGCTCAAGGTGCTCGACGTAGACGGCGCCGTGCGCAGGGTGAAGGGCGGCTGGATCTCCACTGGGCAGAACTGGGAATACGACGCCGAGCGCTATGAGCGACTGGAGAATGCCCGTGAGGCCGAACAGCAGGCCATGCTCGACTACCAGACGCTCACCACCTGTCGGATGAACTTTCTCCGCGGGCAACTCGACGATCCCGGCCTGTCCGCGGAGAGCCCGGGATGCGGGCGCTGCGACAACTGCACCGGCACGATTCACGACACGACCGTCGAACAAGGCGCCCTCGACGACACCCGATCGCGACTGGAACGACCAGGTGTGGATCTGCCGCCCCGAAAGCAGTGGCCTACCGGGCTCACCAAACTCGGCGTCGATCTGTCGGGCAAGATCACCGACGGCCCGGAGGCCGGGCGCGTTCTGGGGCGATTGTCCGATCTCGGGTGGGGCCAGAAGCTGAGGGCGTTGTTGGACGCCGGAGACGGCCCCGTGCCGGACGAGGTCGTGCGCGCATGCGTCGGTGTGCTTGCGTCGTGGGACTGGGCCCAGCGACCGACATCGGTGATAGCTGTGGAATCGCCCACCCACCCTCAGCTGTCGGCCTCGCTCGGTGCCGCGTTGGCCGGACTCGGGCGACTGGAGGACCTGGGCACCCTGCACCTGACTCCTGGACACCCCCGCGTCTCCGCCGCGAACTCGGCCTATCGAGTGGCCGGCCTGGTAGGCGCCTGGGAGGTGCCGAACAGCATCACGGAAGCGACGGGGCCGGTCCTCCTCGTCGACGCGATGACCGACACCGGCTGGACGCTGACGATGGCGGCTCGAACGATCAGGCAAGCGGGAGCCGACAGCGTGCTTCCGTTCGCGCTCGCCAGCCCTCGGTGAGCGCGGTGAGCACACAGCTGAAGAGGTCCGAGCAGGGTAGAATGTGGCGTAGATCACATCCCCCGTCTCACCTGCAGGACTCTCGGGTCTGGGGTGTCCAATTCGGAACGGTAGATGAAATCGACACCGATCGTTGTTACGTTCGTATTTCCAATGACGCCTGATCAAAAGAGTGCTAACCCGACCACCGCGCCGGACGCGGTGTTGTTTCGCAGCCCACAGATCGCAGACGGAGTCCGGCTCTGGGAGATCGCCAGGAATACGGAAGTACTCGATCTGAATTCGAGTTACGCCTACCTGCTGTGGTGCCGAGATTTCAGCCGCTCGTCGGTTGTCACGGTTGTCGACGACCGGGTCGTAGGGTTCGTCACGGGGTTCAGACGCCCCGACGCCCCCCACGTCCTGATGGTCTGGCAGGTTGCCGTAGACGCCGACCAGCGCGGCAAAGGCTTGGCCGGCCGGATGCTCAGTGAGCTTCTCGATCGCCTCGCCCCGGATGGGGTGACGCATCTCGAGACCACGATCAGCCCCGACAACGAGGCATCGATCGCACTGTTCACAGCACTGGCCCGCCGTCGAGACACGACCATCACTCGGACGGATTTGTTCGCGCCCGAGAATTTTCCCGATGGCCACGAAGCCGAAGACTTGTACACAATCGGCGATTAGCACGCCCGGAGGAATGCACAACAATGAATGCAGTCGATAACAGTATTTTCGAGAAGCTCGAATCCGAGGTTCGCAGCTACAGCCGCGGTTGGCCCGCAGTGTTCACCACGGCCTCGGGGTCGTGGATCAAGGCTGAGAACGGTCGTGAGTACCTCGACTTCTTTGCCGGCGCAGGTGCTCTCAACTACGGGCACAACAACCCGATCCTGAAGAAGGCCCTGCTCGATTACATCGCCTCGGACGGAATCACGCACGGCCTGGACATGTACACGCCGGCCAAGCGCGATCTGCTCGAGTCGTTCGATCGGAACGTCCTGCAGCCGCGTGACCTCGACTACAAGGTCCAGTTCCCCGGCCCCACCGGCACCAATGCCGTCGAGGCCGCACTGAAGCTCGCGCGTAAGGTGACGGGCCGCTCGTCGATCATCAACTTCACCAATGCCTTCCACGGCATGACGCTCGGCGCCCTGTCCGTGACCGGCAACTCGATGAAGCGCGCCGGCGCCGGCATCCCCCTGGTCCACGCGACACCGATGCCGTTCGACAACTACTTCGACGGTGTCACCGAGGACTTCCACTGGTTCTCCCGCGTGCTCGACGACTCGGGCAGTGGCCTGAATCGTCCCGCCGCCGTGATCGTCGAGACCGTTCAGGGTGAGGGCGGCGTCAACGTTGCTCGTCCCGAGTGGCTGCGCGCACTGGCCGACCTGTGTGCCGAGCGCGACATCCTGCTCATCGTCGACGACGTGCAGATGGGTTGCGGCCGCACCGGCCCGTTCTTCTCGTTCGAGATCGCGGGCATCAAGCCCGACATCGTCACGTTGTCGAAGTCGATCGGCGGCTACGGCCTGCCGATGGCCCTCACGCTCTTCAAGCGTGAACTCGACGTGTGGGGCCCCGGCGAGCACAACGGCACCTTCCGTGGCAACAACCCGTCCTTCGTGACGGCCACCGCGGCTCTCGACAACTACTGGTCGGACGACAAGTTGGCGAAGGAGACTCCCGTCAAGGGTGAGCGCATCAGCAAGGCGTTCACGGCACTTGCCGAGAAGTTCCCGGACAACGTCTCGACCCGCGGCCGCGGCCTCATCCAGGGACTCGTGTTCGCGAACGCCGACGACGCAGGCAAGGTCTGCAAGATCGCGTTCGACGAGGGCCTGCTCGCGGAGACCTCCGGCCCGTCCGACGAGGTTGTGAAGCTTCTCCCGCCGCTGACCATCACCGAGGACGAACTCGACAAGGGACTGTCGATCCTGTCCGAAGCCACCATCCAGGTTTGCAGCTAGAAAGGACCACCACATGATTGTTCGTACCACCGAAGAGATCACCGGCACCGACCGCGACGTCGCGAGCGAAGACGGAAACTGGCGCAGCAAGCGAATCGTCCTCGGCGGCGACAAGGTCGGCTTCTCGTTCCACGAGACCGTCATCAAGGCCGGATCGGTCAACTTGTTCCACTACGCCAATCACGTAGAGGCCGTCTGGCTCGTCGAGGGCACCGGCAAGTTGGTCGATCTCGACAACGACAAGACTTACGATCTCGCTCCGGGTTCGATGTACCTCCTCAACGGCCACGAGCGTCACCGCGTCGAGCCGGACACCGAGATGCGGATGCTGTGCGTGTTCAACCCGCCGGTCACCGGACGTGAGGTTCACGACGAGAACGGTGTCTACCCGCTCATCGAGGAACCCGCGTAACGTCGGGGCATGTCTGCCACGACAAAGATTGCACTCGGCCCCGCCCCGGACCCGCTGCTCACCGAAGCAGTGGTCCGGGGCGGGGCCGTTGTCGCACCACTCGAATCCGCGGATGCACTCGTGTGGGCAGGTGGAGCCGACGAATTTCCGCGCGAACTGCCCGCCGGCATCAAATGGGTCCAACTCCCGGCTGCCGGGATCGAGGACTGGTTCGATGCCGGCGTCGTGACCGGCGAGGCCGGCGTCACCTGGACGTCCGCGGCCGGCGCCTTCGCTGCGACCGTCGCCGAACACGCACTCACACTGCTCCTCGCAGGAGTCCGGGCCCTCCCCGCCCACCTCGCGGCAACGACGTGGAGCCAGCAGGAACTGTTCCACCGCGTGGGAACGTTGCGCGGGACCACGGTTGCCATCGTGGGCGCCGGCGGAATCGGGCGAGCGCTGGTGCCGATGCTTGCTGCTCTCGGCGCGAACACCATTGCAGTGAATCGATCGGGAAGTCCGGTACCCGGTGCGATTGCAACCTTTCCGACAAGTCGCCTGAACGAGGTGTGGTCGCGCGCCGACCACTTCGTGATCGCTGCACCCGCGACCACTGCGACCTATCACCTGGTCGGCAGAGACGAACTCGCGCAGATGAAGTCGAACGCATGGGTCGTGAACGTGGCGCGTGGGACCCTCGTCGACACCGACGCTCTGGTCGACGCACTGCGCGACGGGAGGATCGGCGGCGCAGGCCTCGATGTGACCGAACCCGAACCTCTCCCCGACGGCCATCCTCTCTGGACTCTCCCCAACGTGATCGTGACGCCGCACGATTCGAACCCACCCGCCGTGCGCCCGCCTGCTTTCGCAGAGCATGTCGCACTCAACGTCGCCCGGTTCGTCGCCGGCGAGCCGCTCGCCGCACGAATCGATCCGGTGGTCGGCTACTGACGGAGGCTGCCGTGTCCGTGGAATACCCCGTCTCGGTGGAGTCCCTCGTCGCGTTGATGCGGGGGCGCACCGCGTGCGTGCTGACTGGTGCCGGTATGTCCACCGATTCCGGGATTCCCGACTACCGCGGCCCGGATTCGCCACCTCGCACCCCGATGACCTACCAGCAGTTCGTCGGCGACTCGGCCTTTCGCCGACATTACTGGGCCCGAAATCATCTCGGCTGGCGGCACATGGATTCGACACGACCCAACCGCGGTCACCGAGCGTTGGCGTCACTCGAACGCGAGGGCCTGGTCAACGGCGTGATCACGCAGAACGTGGACCTTCTGCACACCAAGGCCGGCAGTCGGCGTGTGATC
Organism: Rhodococcus huquni; assembly: GCF_055231055.1. NCBI lineage: Bacteria > Bacillati > Actinomycetota > Actinomycetes > Mycobacteriales > Nocardiaceae > Rhodococcus > Rhodococcus huquni. The sequence continues at coordinate 144,680 of NZ_JBUYWE010000001.1, read as the reverse complement.
GATCTCCACGGCTGCTACGCGCAGGTCCGCTGCCTTACCTGTGATCACCTGATCTCGCGGGTGACTCTGGCCGGCCGCCTCGAACGTGCCAACCCCGACTTCGCTCGAACCGTCACCGCCTCGACAGGTGTCGAGATCGCACCCGATGCCGATGCCGTGATCTCCGAGACCGAGCACTTCGTCATGGTCGACTGCGAGAACTGCGGCGGGATCCTCAAACCCGACATCGTCTACTTCGGTGAATCGGTACCGAAGTGGCGGGTCGAGGCAGCGTTCGCGATGGTCGACGAAGCGGACCTGCTGGTTGTCGCAGGTTCTTCCCTCACCGTGATGTCGGGACTACGTTTCGTCCGGCGCGCCGCGCGGCAGGGAACGCCGATCGTCATCGTCAACCGCGGGACGACCCGCGGAGACGAATTCGCCACGCTCACAATCGATGCGGGAACATCCGAGGTGCTGACCGCGGCAGTCGCTTCCCTCGGTCAGATGGGAACGAGATCATCCGCGTGAACGACCGGCCGCTGCATGTCGGCAGGCAACTCACGAGTGGATCGGCCCTGCATCTGCGCAATCTCGTGCGAATCGTACGAGACCACTCCCCTCGCCACCGGCCGATCCTGCGCGCCGACGAGTGCGACGACGTCGCCGCAATAGAAGGTGCCCGTCACCGCTGTGATCCCCGCAGGCAGTAGCGAACGCCTGCCCTGCACCACGGCGCGAACCGCACCCTCGTCGAGATGCACCGCGCCGCTCTCGTCTGCGGCATGGCGCACCCAGAACCGGCGGGAGGACAACCGGGTCGGGCGCGCGCTGAACGCCGTTCCGACACTCGCGTCTCGCAATGCCGCTTCTGCTTCCGATGCGGCGGCGAGCAGCACGGGAACGCCCGCATCCGCCGCCAGTCGCGCAGCGGACAGTTTGGAGGCCATTCCACCCGTACCCAATGCGCCACCGGAACCGGCTACGACGCCATCGAGATCTTCGGGGCTCGCAACCTCACGAATCATCGTCGCGTTGCCCTTGCGTGGGTCCCCGTCGTAGAGACCGTCGACGTCCGACAACAGGACGAGCGCGTCGGCCCCCACGAGGTGAGCCACCAACGCCGCAAGCCGATCGTTGTCACCGAATCGCAATTCGGTGGTCGCGACGGTGTCGTTCTCGTTGACCACGGCAACGGCGTGCAGCGCGCGCAGCCGGTCGAGAGTCCGCTGCGCATTACGGTGTTGCGCACGACGAGCGATGTCGTCCGCGGTGAGTAGTACCTGACCGACCGTGCGGTCGTACCGCGCGAACGACGTCCCCCAGGCATGCGCCAACGCCAGCTGGCCGACACTCGCCGCCGCCTGCTTGGTTGCGAGATCCCGGGGACGCTTGCTCAGGCCGAGCGGGGCAAGCCCGGCACCCACAGCTCCCGACGAGACGACCACGACGTCGGATCCGGAACGCATGCGCGCTTCGATGGCGTCCGCCAGCCGATCCAGCCTGCCGACGTCGAGCCCACCCACGAGGCTGGTCAGAGCGGACGAACCGATCTTGACGACGATACTGTGCGCCGACGCCACCGTGTCTCGGGTGACGCTCATCCTTCGTCGGGATCGAGGCCTTCGAGACCGCGACGAATTCGATGTGCGTGCTTACGTTCGTCAGCACCGATTCGGTCGACCTGGTCCAATCGCGCATCCGTGCCGCGACCGGTCCGAGTGAGGTCGACGCCGGCCGGAGTCTGCGGTGCCCACTCGAAGCTCACGTCGCCGATCGTGACCGAGCATCCGGGCTCTGCACCCTGCTTGACCAGCGCGTCCTCCACGCCCAACCGAGCCAGCCGGTCCGCGAGGTATCCGACTGCCTCGTCGTTCGCGAACTGCGTCTGTGCGATCCAGCGCTCCGGACGGCTGCCGCGAACGACGAATCCGCCCGGCACCTCCGGATCGGCGAACACCTCGAAGCTGGACTCGTTGCGGGCCACCGGACGGATGACCTGGCGCTTCGGCTCCGCCTTCGGATGAGCCTCGCGGTAGGCCTCCACCATGGAAGCCAGCGCGAAGGTCAATGGCCGCAGGCCGTCCCGACTCACGGCCGAGATCGTGAAGACCGGCCATCCGCGCGCTTCGAGGTCCGGGGTGACCATCTCTGCCAGCTCGGCGGCCTCGGGCACATCCGCCTTGTTCAGAATCACGATGCGCGGACGATCCGCCAGGTCGCCGAGGCTCGAATCGCCGGAGAGCGCGGGCTTGTAGGCCGCCAGTTCGGATTCGAGCGCGTCGATGTCGGAAATCGGATCGCGGCCGGGCTCGAGGGTGGCGCAGTCGACGACGTGGGCGAGCACCGCACAGCGCTCGAGGTGCCGCAGGAAGTCGAGTCCCAGTCCGCGGCCGTCACTTGCACCGGGAATCAGACCCGGCACGTCGGCCACGGTGAAGGTGGTGTCGCCGCTGGACACCACGCCCAGATTCGGAACCAGCGTGGTGAAGGGGTAGTCGGCGATCTTCGGCTTGGCAGCAGAGAGCACCGAGACCAGGGAAGACTTTCCCGCCGAAGGGAAACCCACGAGACCGACGTCGGCTACCGATTTGAGCTCGAGCACCAGATCGCGCTCGATGCCGTCTTCACCGAGCAGCGCGAAGCCGGGAGCCTTGCGCGCCTTGGAAGAGAGCGCCGCGTTTCCCAGTCCGCCGCGGCCACCCTGTGCGGCCTCGAAGCGGGTGCCGATTCCCACGAGGTCGGCGATGAAGTTCCCGCTCTTGTCGAGAACGACCGTGCCGTCCGGAACCTTCAGAACGAGGTCGTCGCCCTGGGCGCCGTCACGATTGCTGCCCATCCCCTGGGTGCCTTTGGTCGCCTTGGCGTTGGGGTGGAAGTGGAAATCGAGAAGCGTGTGCACATTGCCGTCGACCTCGAGGATCACGTCGCCGCCGCGTCCGCCGTTCCCACCGTCCGGGCCACCGAGCGGCTTGAACTTCTCTCGGTGGACGGAGGCGCAACCATTGCCGCCTTTTCCTGCGCTGACGTGCAGCACAACGCGGTCAATGAATCGGGACATGACTGCCGGATCCTTCCTCAGCCAATCGATCTTGTCTGAAAACTCTGGAACGAAACGTCTGCGAATGCACAGACGTATAAACAAACAATAGGGGCGGACCGGGTATTTCGACCCAGGTCCGCCCCTATTGGGAGCTTGAAACGTCCGACCTCATACGGTCGGGACGGTACGCACTCGCGGCAGGACTAGACCTCTGCCGCCGCCGGAACGATGTTCACGGTCTTGCGTCCACGCTTGGTGCCGAACTCGACGGCACCGGGAGCGAGAGCGAACAGAGTGTCGTCGCCACCGCGGCCGACGTTGACGCCCGGGTGGAAGTGGGTTCCGCGCTGGCGAACCAGGATCTCTCCCGCACCGACGGCCTGTCCACCGAAACGCTTCACGCCGAGGCGCTGGGAATTCGAATCGCGACCGTTACGGGAGCTGGATGCACCCTTCTTATGTGCCATGTTGTTGACCCTCCTCGGGTGAAATCAGCTGAAGAAGAATTAGTTACTTGATACCGGTGACCTTGAGGACCGTCAGCTTCTGCCTGTGGCCCTGACGCTTGTGGTAACCGGTCTTGTTCTTGAACTTGTGAATGCGGATCTTCGGGCCCTTGGTGTGCTCGACAACCTCGCCGGTGACCGACACCTTTGCCAGCTTGGCGGCGTCGGTGGTCAGCTCGGAACCGTCGACGACGAGAACCGGAGCAAGCGAGACAGCAGTGCCGGGCTCACCCTCGATCTTCTCGACCTTGACGAGGTCACCAACAGCGACCTTGTACTGCTTTCCGCCGGTCTTGACGATCGCGTACGTTGCCATCGGAGGGCTACCCCTTGCTTCTTCGAACTTGCTCGCACCGCTGCCTCGAGGCTTTCGATGCAGTGCGACTGGTCTGGTGTGCTTGCCCCTCCGGCTGAAGCCCGCGTGCACTGTAGGCACAGCGGAGCAGTATCGCCGGGGAGCGACTGGTCAAGGTTACAGGACGGCAACCGGTCGAAACAAATTAACGGTCCGGACCCGCTCAGTTGTCGCCGTCGACCGGTGGTCCTGCAGGTCGTGCCGCGGCCCGACGACGGCGCGGACGCGCCGGCGGCGGGACGGCCGGTACTGAAACCGAGGTCGTTTCCTCGACGGGCGCCGGAGATTCGGCCGCGGGCTCGGACTCGGGAACCGATTCGGAGGCCGGAATCACGACGACGGTGCCTTCGGCCGCTCCTTCTCCCGCAGGAGCGGAGGCCGATCGAGAGGCACGCCGACTCCGCCGACGCGGCTTCTCCTGCGAAGATGTGTCCGACACGGGCTCCCCTTCGGAAGCCGGAGTCTCCGGGACGGAGACAGGCTCCGCCACATGCGCAGCAGGATCCTCGACGGGTTCGACAGCGTGTTCCGCAGGCACCCCGGCAGCGGCCACGGGTTCCGGAACGAGCGCAGCCTCGTCGACAGCGGCTGCCGTCTCGACACCTGGTTCGCCCTCGTCGGACTTCGCCTCGTCGTGCACATGGTGCGCCATCGCCAGTGCAACGGGGTGTGCTCGCTTCACCGTCGCGTCGCCGGTCGCGGCCTGCGCCGACGTCTCGTTGCTCGCGGACTGACCGTTGGTGTCCGCCTGGTTCGAGTTCTTGTCCCGTCCACGTCGCTTGCGTGAACTGCCGGAGCCGGACCGCGAGCCGGAGTCTTCCTGCGGCTTCACCTCGACGGGGTCGGCGTGAACGATGATCCCGCGCCCGTGGCAGTGCTCGCAGTTGGTGGAGAACGCCTCGACCAAGCCCGTACCGAGCTTCTTTCGCGTCATCTGCACCAGTCCGAGCGACGTCACCTCGGAAACCTGGTGACGAGTCCGGTCACGGCCCAAGGCCTCGGTGAGACGACGAAGTACCAGGTCGCGGTTCGCTTCGAGGACCATGTCGATGAAGTCCACGACGATCATTCCGCCGATGTCACGCAACCGCATCTGCCGCACGATCTCTTCCGCGGCTTCGAGGTTGTTACGAGTGACGGTCTCTTCGAGGTTGCCGCCGGCCCCGGTGAACTTTCCGGTGTTGACGTCGACGACGGTCATGGCCTCGGTACGGTCGATCACCAGCGTTCCGCCGGAAGGCAACCACACCTTACGGTCGAGCGCCTTCGCCAACTGCTCGTCGATCCGGTGCGCAGCGAAGACGTCGACGCTACTGCCCTCCGCCGTGTACTGCTCGAGTCGCGGAAGCAGATCGGGCGCCACCGACTCGATGTAGGTGTGAACGGTGGACCAGGCCTTGTCGCCTTCGATGACCAGCTTGGTGAAGTCCTCGTTGAAGAGGTCGCGAATCACCTTCACGAGCAGATCGGGTTCCTCGTAGAGCGCCTGCGGATTGCCGGACTTACCGGCGTCGGCCTTGGCGGACTTCTCTTCGATGTCTGCCCACTGCTTCTGCAGACGTGCCACGTCACGAGCGAGTTCTTCCTCGCTGACACCTTCCGATGCCGTGCGAATGATCACGCCTGCATCCGCGGGCACGATCTCGCGGAGAATGTCCTTGAGCCGCTTGCGTTCGGTGTCCGGCAACTTCCGGCTGATGCCGGTGGACGTACCGCCCGGCACATAGACCAGGAAGCGGCCCGCGAGGCTGATCTGGGTGGTCAGACGAGCACCCTTGTGACCCACGGGGTCCTTGCTGACCTGAACCAGAACCTGATCGCCGGGCTTGAGCGCCTGCTCGATCTTGCGCGAGTGGCCGCCGAGTCCTGCCGCTTCCCAGTTGACCTCGCCCGCATACAGGACGCCGTTGCGGCCACGGCCGATGTCGATGAACGCAGCTTCCATACTGGGCAGCACGTTCTGCACGCGGCCCAGATACACGTTGCCGACCATCGACGCCGACGACGAAGTCGTCACGAAGTGCTCGACCAGCACCGAATCCTCGAGCACGGCCACCTGTGTGGTCGCGTGCGGCTGCCCGCTACCCATGCGGTCACGGACGACCATCACGCGGTCGACGGATTCGCGCCTGGCGAGGAACTCGGACTCGGAAAGAATCGGTGGGCGACGGCGTCCCGCGTCCCGCCCGTCACGACGCCGCTGACGCTTGGCCTCGAGCCTGGTGGAACCGGTGATTCCCTGAACTTCGTCCTTCGACCGGTTCTTGTTCCGCGGCTCACGCTCGTGAACGACGGTGTTCGGCGGATCGTCTTCCGAGGTCGAATCCGTGGACGAATCGCCGCCGGACTTGCGACGACGCCGCCTGCGCCGACGCCGATTGCCGTCAGCCGACTCGCCGTCACCGGAGTCCGTGCTCGACGACTCCGAATCACCGTCTGCGCTCTTGTCGCTCTTGTCCGAATCCTTGGACTCGGCCGGAGCGTCGGCAGCGGTTTCGGAAGACTGCTTCTGGGCCTTACCGCCGTTCTTCGAGTCGGAATCCGCCTTCTTCGACGCGTCGCCCGATTCGGAGTCGGAGTCGTTGCCGCCGTCCTCGCCCGTCTGCTCGCCGCGGCCGCGTCCACGCCCGCGCCGTCCACGACGACGACGCCTCGGCTGATCGTCGTCGTTCTCGGCGCGGTCGCTGTCGGTCCGCTCGTCGTCCTCGGACTTGTCGGTGTCTTCGGACTTGCCTCCGTCTGGCGTACGCGCGGGGCCGGCCGTCGACTTCGGCTTCTCGGAATCACTCGCGTCGTCCTCGGAGGAGGCGGTGCCAGTTTCCCCCGCAGCCCGACTCGGGGCAGCAGCGGCGCGACTGCTCCGGCGTCGACGTGGCGCGGCTTCGAGGTCGGGCTGGAGGAAGAGTGGAACCTGGGCAGCGGGCTCTCCCGAAGAAGCTTCTCCGGAAGGCGCCGACTCGACGGACCGATCCTGCGCCGGGGGCGGAGTGAACAGCGAAGGCTCGGCGGCCGGAACCGGGTCCGACGTGGGTGCACCGAGCGCAGCCGCAGCCTCGGCGACCGGCTCCGAGACACCGGACTCCGCCGGTGCGTCGGCCGCGGCCGGTGCCACGAGTGCCGTGCGGATCTGTTCGGCCGCGTCTTTCAGCACGCTCGACTGAGCGCTGCGCAGCTCCGTACCCAGCTTCGCCGCCTCGGCTATGACCTGCTTGCTCGTCACACCGAGCAGCTTCGCAAGGGCGTGCACTCGAATCTTCGCTGGAAGCTCGGGGGTCTCGCTTCCGGCAGCAACCGAAGTGGTGGGCGGCTCTAGTTCGGCCACGTAGTCTCCTCAGCCCCCGGGCGCGTCCACTTCCTTCGAAGTGTCACGCGGCCACGCGAGGGCGCAGTGTGTGTACTCACGCCCGGGATGTGAGCGCGAGATTGTCTGGTCTCGCTCCACGCGACCGGCAGTGTCCGTTAGCACTGCACTCCACGTGGCGCCTTGCGGATGGCGTTCACCCTCTACGCGAGCGCCTGATCATCCAGCGTGCGCATCGCCCGGGTACTTCCCGTTGACGGTGTGCAGCGATGAAGGGCATCGCGGCGAGGTGCCACCCGGTCGAATGCACGGCTAGCTCGAATTGTGCTTCGACCTTCCTCAGTATCCCACACCGGTGGCGGGGTCCATGACAACGGCGCACCGAATGTTCTCACTGGATCGAACAGCTCGGTCCCACTCGCACCGCATCGGTACGGGTGGGACCGCTGACTTCGAATCGACTGCTGGCCACGGACCAGCAGGTCAAACAGGTAACTGCCGCTCAGGCCGGAGCGAAGCCCGGGAACCAGAGTGCGATCTCACGCTCTGCCGACTCCACGGAGTCGGAACCGTGAACGAGGTTCTGCTGCGTCTCGAGGCCGAGGTCACCACGAATGCTGCCGTTGGCGGCCTTCTCCACGGGATCGGTGCCACCGGCGAGCTGCCGGAACGCGGCGATCGCGCGGGGGCCTTCGAGAACGGCCGCCACGAGCGGGCCGGACGTGATGAAGTCCAGAAGGCTCTGATAGAAGGGACGTTCCGCGTGCTCCGCGTAGTGGCTCGCCGCGACGTCCTGCGACGCGGTCTTCAGCTCGAGAGCTGCAATCGTGAGCCCCTTCCGCTCGATGCGGGAGAGGATCTCTCCGACGTAACCACGCGAAACAGCGTCGGGCTTGATAAGTACAAGGGTGCGCTCAGTCACGGCAGAGAGCCTAGAGGGTCAGTCGCGTTGCCCGGGAAGCAGGCCCTGCTCCGACCGGCGGGTGATGTCTTTGCGCAGGTAGAGGAGGTACGCCCACACGCCCGCGAAGATGATTCCGAGGACTCCGAGCGACGGATGCACGAGGAAACCGGCGATCATCGCTGCCTGAAGGACGAGGTTGTACTTCATCGCCCAGGGCTTCCCCTGAAGGCCGGCGCCGGCGACCATGGCCAGCGCCATGACGACGATGTACGTGATCGACAACCACGACAGTCCCCCGCCGACAGTCGCGGCCACCGGAAGCGCGAGCAGGACGACGATCACCTCGAGGACGAGCGTGCCGGCACAGACTCCACGGAATCCCTTCCACGGATCCTTCGTCGGTGGTGCGAACTGTCCGCTCTGCGCGGCTGCATCATCACCGGGGTTCTGGGTCTCGCTCACGCCGGATCCTTTCCGAATAGTGTGCGAGCAGCGCCCGCTGTGACCACCGAACCCGTGACGACGACGCCGGCACCCGACACTGCTTCTCCCGGATCGCCGACCTCCTCCGCCAATCTGATGGCGGTTTCGAGAGCATCAGCGAGATTGTCGGCGACCACCACACGTTCGTCGCCGAACCGCGCGACCGCCCGGTTCGCCAGATCCTCGAGCTCCATCGCACGCGGCGAACCGTTGTGGGTGACCACCAGTTCGTCGAAAACGGGTTCCAACGCGGCTAGGATTCCCTCCACGTCCTTGTCCCCCATCACGCTCACGACACCGACCAGTTTGCGGAAGTCGAACTCGGCAGTGAGCGCAGACGCCAACGCCTTGGCGCCGTGCGGATTGTGGGCCGCATCGAGGAAGACGGTCGGTGCGTTGCGAACGCGCTCGAGCCTGCCCGGATTGGTCACCGTCGCGAATGCCTCGCGCACCGCGTCCGCGTCCAGCTGTCGATCCGGTCCGGACCCGAAGAACGCTTCCACGGCAGCGAGCGCTAAGGACGCGTTGCGCGCTTGGTGCTCGCCGTGCAGGGGAAGGAACACATCGGTGTACACCCCACCGAGTCCCTGTAGCTCGAGCTGCTGACCACCTACGGCGACCTGCCGCGCGAGCACCTTGAATTCTGCGCCCTCACGCGCCACGGCGGCCTCGGTCTCGACTGCGCGACGCAGCAGGACGTCCATCACTTCCGGAGTCTGCTCGGCGATGATCGCGACGGCTTCGATCGGCGCCAGCGGATCTTCGCGGGGCTTCTTGATGATCCCGCCCTTCTCCGCCGCGATCTCGGCAACGTCGTCGCCGAGGTATTCGGCGTGATCGAGGCCGATAGGCGTGACGACTGCGACTTGAGCATCGATGACGTTGGTGGCGTCCCATCGGCCACCGAGCCCCACCTCCACGACCGCGACGTCGATCGGGGCTTCTGCGAAGGCGGCGTATCCCATAGCGGTGAGCACCTCGAACTTGCTCATCGCCGGTCCCCCGGCCTCCGTGGACTGCTGATCGATCATCTGGACGTACGGCTCGATCTCGCGGTACGTGTCCACGTACGTACGCGGCGAGATCGGCTTACCGTCGATGCTGATTCGCTCGGTCGCCAATTGCAGATGTGGGCTGGTGGTCCTGCCGGTGCGCCGATGCAGGCTGCGCAACAGCGCATCGACCATCCTCGCCACCGAAGTCTTGCCGTTGGTTCCGGTGATGTGAATGGACGGGTAGCTCTTCTGGGGTGATCCGATGATGTCCATCAGCCCAGAGATGCGCGCGAGCGACGGCTCCATCTTCGTTTCGGGCCAACGCTTGTCGAGCTCGGCTTCGACGAGGGCGAGCTCGGCCAGATCGACCGGTGTCGCGGGCTGGTCGGGAACGGACTCCGGGCTGCTCATACGTTCCCCAGCTCCCCTAGTCGAGCCGTGATGCGTTCGATCTCTTCGCCCGCGACCTGCTGGCGTCCGCGAATCTTCGCCACCACTGCGTCCGGCGCTTTCGCGAGGAACGCCTCGTTGGACAACTTTGCGTCGGTACCGGCCAGCTCCTTCTGGGCTGCCCCCAAATCCTTCTCCAGACGCGCCTTCTCGGCACCGAGGTCGACGGAGCCCGACGTGTCGAGTTCCACGGTCACCGTGCCCTTCGACAGTCGCACCTCGACCGCGGCCGTCGCGGTGAAATCACCTTCGGGATCCTTCAGGCGAGCAAGCGACGTGATCGTGGGCATCTGGTCGACGAGGTCACCGCCTTCGATTCCGTGAACGACCGCGGTCACCTTCTGTGAAGGCTTGAGCCCCTGATCGCTACGGAAACGGCGCACCTCGGTGACGAGGCGCTGCATGTCTTCGATGCGCTGCGCCGCCGACGAATCCGTGGCCACCCCACTCGCGGTGGGCCAGTCGGCCACCACGATCGACTCCTTGCCCGTCAGCACCTTCCACAGAGTCTCGGTGACGAACGGGATCGCCGGGTGCAGCAGTCGGAGCAGGTCGTCCAGCACATTGCCGAGTACCGACTTCGTGTTGGCCGCCACCGTCTCGCCCTGGGCGAACTGCACCTTGGCGATCTCGAGGTACCAGTCGCACACCTCGTCCCAGGCGAAATGAAACAGCGCCTCGCAGGCCTTGCTGAACTCGTAACGATCGAACGCGACGTCCACGTTCGCCCGCACCTGTTCGAGCCGATCGAGGATCCAGCGGTCCGCATCGGTGAGTGCGTCTCGGTTCGGAAGCTGCGCCGGCGCAGCACCGTTCATCAGCGCGAACTTGGTCGCGTTGAACAGCTTGTTCGCGAAGTTCCGCGACGATTGAGCGTGGTCCTCCCCCACTGAGAGGTCACTGCCCGGATTGGCCCCGCGCGCCAGCGTGAACCGCAGCGCGTCCGCGCCGAAACGGTCGACCCAGTCGAGCGGATCGATGCCGTTGCCCCGCGACTTGGACATCTTCTTCCCGTGCTGGTCACGTACCAGCCCGTGCAGAAACACGTCACGGAACGGAACCTGCCCCGGAACCGAGTCGTCCGAAGAGGCGAAGGTGCCGAACATCATCATGCGTGCGACCCAGAAGAAGAGAATGTCGTAGCCGGTGACGAGAACGCTTGTGGGGTAGAACTTCTCGAGCTCCGGAGTCTTTTCCGGCCACCCCATCGTCGAGAACGGCCACAGGCCGGACGAGAACCAGGTGTCGAGAACGTCGGGGTCCTGCTCCCAGCCGGCGGGCGCCGTCTCGTCGGGGCCGAAGCACTCGACCTCGCCGTTCGGGCCGTACCAGATCGGGATGCGGTGTCCCCACCACAGCTGACGCGAGATGCACCAGTCGTGCATGTCGTCGACCCAGTCGAACCACCGCGGTTCCTGGCTGGTCGGGTGAATCACGGTCTCGCCGTCACGCACCGCATCGCCCGCAGCCTTCGCCAACGACTCGACCTTGACCCACCACTGCAGCGACAGGCGCGGCTCGATCGATTCACCACTGCGCTCGGAGTGTCCGACGCTGTGCAGATACGGTCGCTTCTCCGCGACGACACGCCCCTGGTCGGCGAGGGCCTCACGAACCTTGACGCGGGCCTCGAACCGGTCCATGCCGTCGAACTGCGTTCCGGTATCCGCGATCTTGCCGGTCTTGTCCATGATCGTGGGCATCGGCAGGTTGTGCCGGACGCCCATCTCGAAGTCATTGGGGTCGTGGGCCGGCGTGATCTTCACGGCGCCGGTTCCGAACTCGGGGTCCACGTACGCGTCGGCGATGATCGGAATCTGCCGGCCGGTGAAGGGGTGCTCGAGGGTCGTGCCGATCAGGTGCGCATACCGCTCGTCCTCGGGATGCACCGCGACCGCGGTGTCGCCGAGCATCGTCTCGACACGGGTGGTCGCCACGATCACATGCGGTTCGTCGTCGTTCAAGGACCCGTATCGGAGGGAAACCAGTTCACCTTCGACGTCCTCGAACTTCACCTCGATGTCCGAGATGGCGGTCTGCAGCACCGGCGACCAGTTGACGAGGCGCTCGGCGCGGTAGATCAAGCCTTCGTCGTACATCCGCTTGAAGATGGTCTGCACTGCCCGCGACAAGCCGTCGTCCATGGTGAAGCGGTCACGGCTCCAGTCGACGCCGTCGCCGATTCGGCGCATCTGGCCTTGGATGGTTCCGCCCGACTCGGCCTTCCACTGCCAGACCTTGTCGATGAACTCCTCGCGGCCGAGGTCTTCCTTCTTCTTGCCCTCCGCCGCGAGCTGCTTCTCCACCACAGACTGGGTCGCGATACCCGCGTGGTCCATGCCGGGCAGCCACAACACCTCGTAACCCTGCATGCGCTTGCGGCGCGAGAGTGCATCCATGAGGGTGTGATCCAGCGCATGCCCCATATGGAGGCTGCCCGTGACGTTGGGAGGCGGCAGCACGATCGAATACCCGGGCTTGTCGCTGGCGGGGTCGGCGCGGAAGTATCCCGCATCGACCCAACCCTGGTAGAGGTCCGCCTCCACCGCGCTGGGGTCCCAGCTCTTCGGAAGGTCGTCCGCGGGCGTCTTCGGGTTCTCTGATGCTGCACTGGTCACGCGTCCGAGTCTAATGAATGCCCCTGACTCGGAACTCCCGGGAGTGGGTCGCCTGCGCGGCTATCTGTGTCCGTCGTGGATGACGGCCTGGAATCGAGCGCGCAGTTCGGCGACGTGCCGGTCGAGGTCGTCGACCACCCACCCTTCCGTGGAGACGGGTTCGAGGACCGTGACGTCGACGGTGCCCGGATGTGCGACCAGAGAATTGCGCCACAGCAACTCGCCGGTGTTGTGCACCACGATCGGCACGATCGGCACGCCTGCCTGCATGGCCAGATGGAATCCGCCCTTCTTGAACGGTCCGACCTTCGGGGTCGGAGTGCGCGTTCCTTCCGGTGCGATCGCCAGGGAGATTCCCGACTTCAGCTTCTCCACCGCCGGAGCCAGGGCCGCTCTCGCCCGGGTGCTGTTCGATCGGTCGATGTACGCCACGTCGAGCAGCGCACCGAGCGGAAAGAAGCGGGGGTCACGGGACGCTTCCACCTTCGCCACTCCGGTCACGTCTCGCTGGATCACACTGCCCACCACGAGTAGATCCAACGAACTCTGGTGGTTGAACATGTAGACCGCCGGCCGCTGCCGCCAGGCGTTCTCGCGCCCCGACACTCGCACGTCGATCCCACAGACCGCCAGAGCGATGTCGGGTCCGAAGGTGCCGGTCAGGTTCGCCGCACGCTGACGATCACCGGTCAACACGCCCACCACCGCGGCGCCGGCGGCGGTGGACATGAGGGCACCGATCGCGAGGCCAGTCCTGATCGTCGATCCCAACGTCGCACCGCGCTGCGGCTCCCGCAGACGGACCGCCGTCCAGCCTCGGGTCTTCGCCCGCTGCGTCAGTCTCCGGTCGGGATTGAGTGCTACCGGGTGTCCTACCGACTCCAACATCGGAACGTCTTCGAATCCGTTCGAGTACGCGAATGCGCGCTGGGAGTCGGCGTCGCGATCACTCAGGTATTCGCGTAGCGCTTCGGCCTTCACGGGCCCCCACAAGGGTGGGCCGGCGAGACGCCCGCTCAGCATTCCGTCGACGATCTCCGGCTGAGTACACAGGACGTCGTCGATATCGAGATCGGCCGCCACCGAGAGCGCCTGATACGGCGTGGCGGAGGTAGCCATCACCACCTGATGACCAGCCCGTCGATGCGCCGCGAGCAGTCCGCGGACTTCGGGATAGATCATCCCCGCGATCTCGTGCCGGAACAACCTTTCGCCCCATTCGAGCAGATCGTCGTCCAGCCTGCCCGCCAGGGACAGGATGCCGATTCCCATGAGCTTTCCGACGTCCGCGCCTCGCAGGCGGGTGTCCACGGCGGCGCCCGTCGTCCGCATCAGTTCTGTTGCACCGATATCGAAGCGCCGCAATCGGTCTCGGTACACAACACTGGCCGAGTACCCGCTGATCAGCGTGCCGTCGAGGTCGAACGCCGCGACCGTTCCACGCCCGGGCGGTGCTGCAGCGATGGCCGCATGCAGACCCTCGACCGTGGAGGTCACCGGTCACCCCCGATCTTCCCGAGTCGCGCGTTGGCCAACGTACGAATTCGGCGTACTCGATCGACCGTCTGCCGGATCTCCTGGGCGAATTCGCGCCGACGCAGTTCCAGCGAGTCATCGTCGTCGGCATCGGGTCGGCGGTCGACGGCGCCCCTGTTGCGAGCCAGCCGCAAAGCAGTCGAGAACAACTCACCCGAGATGGACTCGGTGCTCGAGATCTGTTGCCGCAGGCGGTACTCCTCGGCCCGTTCCAAGCAGTCGATCATGAACCGCTCCTCGTCGAAATCCACTTCCAGTGGGCACTTCGACAGCTGGTCGGCGACGACCAGGTACGCCTCGAGAAAAGGTTGAAGCACGCGATGGGCCAGGTACGGAACGACCGCGGACATCATCGAGGCGGCATGACCTTCGTCGCCGACGTAACGGTCCCAATTCGGCTCGATCAACGCGAGTTCGGAACGCAGATCCGCACGGAACTCCTCCTTCTCACCGAAGAAGAACTCGAACTTCAGCAGGTCCCGCAGCCGTAATGCCTCCGCCCATCCCTGTGCCAACGGATCGGCGAAACGGTCCTCGCTCGCCGCGGCGAGCACCATCTCGGCGATCGCGCGCACCACGAGAAAGTGGATCGTGGTGTTACGGAAGAAGGCCGCGACGAGATGTTGATTCCTGCCGAGGTAGAACACTCGCTCGTCGCCGGACCCGAAGCTCTTCAGAACACCCGAATCGAGATGAGTCTGCACTGCAGTTCGGATGACCTGCGGATTCGTCAAGTCCACGTCGCCTGCAGTCGGTAGCCCCCGCGCGGTGATGTACGCAACCATCGGGCCGAGAATCGCCTGCAACTCCGCCACCGTGAGCGCCCGATCCTCGATGCCGAGGAAGCCCATCATCACCAGAGACGATGCCGTGACCGGGGTGACTTCGTTGATGCGGTGACACACTTCGAAGGCGGTCTTCTGGACCGCGAGCTTCGTGTCTGCCTCTTGACCCAGGCGCTGTGCCAACGAGATGGGGCGCCCGACCGCGACATGCGCCACTCCGTGACGTTCACCTTGTGCACGGACATAGCCCAGCAGCCACTTCAACCCTTCCTTGCTCTTCGCCTCTCCGTGCGCCTCGGCTGCCATCGCCGACACCTCGTACAACTGGTCGTAGGTGATCGACACCGGAACGAGATACACATCCACGCCCTCACTGTCACGCAACGCACGCGCGAGGTAGGTGAGCAGGCCGTATCGGGGTGGCCGAAGCTTGCCGGTCCGGCTACGACCGCCCTCGATGTACCACTCCAGGTTGAAGCGCTTGCCGATCAGGTAGTGCATGTACTCCCGCAGCGACCACTTGTAGACGTCGTCGCCCTCGATCTTTCGGCGAATGAACACGGTGCCGCTGCGCTTGCCGATCGGGCCGATCGGCCAGAAGCTGACGTTGAGCCCACCCATCACGTGATTGAGCGGCAGATCGTTCGCGACGAGCGCCGGCCGCAGAACCAGCGGGTCCAGGTACGACCGATGACTCGGGAGAAACACCAGGGAGTGATGCTCGTTCAGGCGCCGCAACTCGTCGAAGCCGGTGGTGTTCACGTCGAGCCGGTACGCCCTCGAGAAGTAGCGTCCCAGCTGATCCCAGATCGCGATCGCCCGCCGACTCTGTGCGGCGACCATCTCGGTGAGTGCCGCACGCGCACGCGACTCCACCTGTGCGGGATTCTCTTTCAATCTCGTGGCGAGGTCGTGCGTACCGTCCCGGAAGCGCCGGCTCTCGACGATGTCCTCGACCACGAAACGCGAGACCTTGTACTGGGTACCCAACAACGACCTCTCGGCCCGTTCGAGCGCGAGCGCTGCCTGGCGGCGAATGAAACGGGGCAACGATCCGCCGCCGTGCTCCTCGAGACGATGCTCGAGATCGCTCAGTGCGGCAGGTTCACCCTCGAGGACCCGGCAACGCTCGGGAACCGCGCCGAGCAGTCGACGCTGCGCGGTGCGACCTGGATGCAGGGGATCACGCCTGGACAGCGCGCCGCGCAGCCAGTGATCGCTTTGTTCACCGCCCGTGTCGGGCAACCACACCACTCGAACCGGCGTCAGCAACGGGTCGCCGCCGCCCCGAACCAACTCGGCGAGCGCGACATCGGTCACCGGAACGACCCTCGGCGCACTCCCGTTGCCGTCTGCGTGGTTACCGAGCCAACGACTCATCACGTCGACCTCCGCATCCGACATCGCCTCTGTCAGATACACCCGTCGTCCGCCGGCATCCTCCGCACCGTCGGTGACACTCCCAGCGTGAACCGTCATCGTTCACCCTTTCGTCCGAGCTCGACGACCTCGTCGAGGCTTTCCTGAAGGCAACGCATGAACAGTGCGGGTTCCGTGACCGCCGCGGTGTCGAGATTGACGCCGATGCAACACACCCCGGAGTGCGACACCAGGGTCGCCATCACCGCGCACCCCGGTACCGGACCGAAGGGG
The DNA here is from genome assembly GCF_055231055.1 of Rhodococcus huquni. Classification (NCBI taxonomy): domain Bacteria; kingdom Bacillati; phylum Actinomycetota; class Actinomycetes; order Mycobacteriales; family Nocardiaceae; genus Rhodococcus; species Rhodococcus huquni. The sequence continues at coordinate 128,072 of NZ_JBUYWE010000001.1, read as the reverse complement.
AACATTCGCTCGATCCGGGCGCCTGCCAGATAGACCGGAACCGGTACGCCCGCCACGTTGCTGGCCTGCAGGTCGATCGCGGTCGACTGCGACAGATACCAACTCGCGAGGAGACGGGTGGGCACGCGGACCAGCAGCGGAGCGATCGCATCGAGTACTCCCAACGCCGGTTCGTCGCGGAGCCCCACCACGATGGCCCGAACTTTCTTCATTCTTTCGACAGGGTCGTGGGTTCCGACCGGGCCGGCGAATCGCGCGGCCGCAAAGTGGTTGCCGCCCATACTGTCCGACGCCGAGCGCACACTGATCGGCATGCCGACGGGAATCGACACGACCGGACGACCGAGCAATTCGTGATATCGCCCGACACCGCCGAGCAGTGCGGCCACGTAGGCATCGTTCACAGACCCGCCGACGGTCCGAGCGGCGGCCTTGAGGTCCGGCAGCCCCACTTCGAGTGCCCCGAACCACCGGCCGAGGCCGCGTGCGGCCATCAGCTCCGACCCGGTTCCGGGCGGCGGCGTCGCGACCCGACGCACCGAATTCGCATAGTCCCAGACGTCGCCCAGGAAAGCCGACGGTGCGGTGGCCGCGGACACCGCCATCCGGACGGCTCCGCGCGCGAATCCACCGATTCGCCCGGGTGTGGCCACGAACTCCTTCCCGACTTCCGATGACCAGACGGACCAGGCCGACGTCGTCTCACCCTCCGGTGGCGGACGGTCCGGCTTCTCCGGAGTCGGTTCCGCACGACGGCTGTGGAGCAACGTCATCAATGCGATTCCGCCGAGACCGTCGGTCATGCTGTGGTGCGTCTTGGCGACGTAGACGGCCTTTCCGTTGTCGAGTCCCTCGATGAGCATCGCGCTCCAGGGCGGGCGGGCCTTGTCGAACGGTTCGGTTGCGAGGTGTCGGCACATACGCAGTGCGTGATCGAACGTCGCAGGCTCCGGCAGGCGCACTCGTCGAAGATGGAAATCGAGGTCGAACTCCGGGTCGACCGACCACACAGGGTTCGCGAACCAAGGGACGGCGTCGACCACTCGCATCCGAATTCGGGGAACGATGTGAGATGCCCACTCGTGAGCGGCCACGAGACGATCCCAATCGGGTGGCCGATCCAGAACGTCGACAGCAACGATCGGGGTCCTCAGTTGCGGCCGAGCCTCCTCCATCCGCCACATACCGGTCTCGAGATCGGACATGGATCGGTCCGCGCCCCACGTCAGTCCGGAGAGGTCCACGTCCACCGCACTCGGCGGCAACATCTGTTCGCCTGCGGGCATGGCCGCCCTCCCTGAAATCCGTCAGTGACCTACATCACAGTCTGGACCCATCGGCGCGAACCCGCACCCTTTCATCGATGCCGACGCTCACCCCAGAAGCGAACCCGGCATCGAGGCGGGTTCCTCGAGGACGTGCTCCGACAGAAACGCTTCGACCACCTGGTACCAGACCTTGGCGTGCTGCGGGGAAAGGATCCAGTGGTTCTCGTCCGGGAAGTAGAGGAAGCGATGCACCGTCTCGCCGTCCTGGTCGGCGGGCAGCCCGGACTCCGACAACAGCTCGTACCAAAGACGCAACCCCTCGCCGATCGGAACGCGGTAGTCGCGATCGCCGTGAACGACGAGCATCGGTGTGGAGATGTCGGCGACGTACAGGTGCGGTGAGTTCTCCACGGCCATTTCTGGTGTCATCTCACGCTGCCAGTACCACGCCGCGTCCGTGGTCGGCCCGAACTGATCGAGCGCCCACAGACTGGCATGGGTGACGATCGCCTTGAATCGGTTCGTGTGCCCGGCAACCCAATTGGCCATGTACCCGCCGAACGAACCACCCATCGCGGCCGTACGATTCTCGTCGATCTCCGGGAGCGCCACCGCGGCGTCCGTCACTGCCATGAGGTCGGTGAACGGCTCTTTGCCCCACCGCCCCCATCCACGCTCGACGAACTCCTGGCCGTATCCGGTGGACAGTGCCGGGTCGGGCAAGAGCACCGCGTAGCCCTTCGCGACCAACAGCCAGGGGCACCAGCGCCAGGACCAGGCGTTCCACGAGCCGAGCGGACCACCGTGTATCCACAACACCAACGGGACCGGCGCATGTTGCGCAGCGCCCGTCGGTAGCGCCAACCAGGCCCGCACCGGGGTGCCGTCCGGTGCAGCAGCCGTGATCTCGGTCAGAGATCCCGGCAACTCCGGGGCCGGGGCCGGCGACCGGAGTTCCACGACCTCACCGGTGGCGATGTCCACTCGGACGGGGTGTGGTGGCCGTTCGTAGGAGGTGCGCAACGCGAAAACACTGCTGTCCGGTGATACATGCACGTCCGTGTAGGCAGCATCGTCCGCTGTCAATCGTCGGGGAGTCTCCCCCTCCCGCACGAGGTACAACGGGCCGCGACCGCCGTCGTCGGCGGTGAGGACGAGGCCGGAACCGTCCGGCAACCACGTCGCCGACGTCGGCCACCGATCCCATCCCTCGGTTGTCGGGGTGACCCGACCGGACTCGAACTCCATCTGGTGCAGAGTCACCCGAGGGGCCGAATCCGGCGACGAATCGGACTCACGGAGGTAGGCGACCCGAGTGCCGTCCGGCGATACGACGGGGTCGGTCAGGTCCGCGGCCGGATCCTCCAGGAGGACTGTCCGTTCACCGCTCGCCACGTCGACCCGCACCAATACCTGCCTGAGAGAACCGAGCGGCCCCGGCTTCGTCCAGGAGGTGACGAGGAACGAACCGTCCGGACTCGCCGAGAACGATGTCTCACGAAGCGCCACTCCGGCACCCGGGGTGAGATCCGTGGCCGGTCGATCCGTGGCAGACTCGGCTTCCGCCTCGAGGTCGAGCACCAACAGGTGCGGCGCGGCCGGCCCCAGATCGTGGTCCCAGTGCCGCACCGGATATCCCGTGTGCAGAATCGCGGACACCTTCTTGTCCTTGCGTTCGGTCCGTATCCGTTCGTCGTCGTCGGAGCCGACCTCCGAACCCAGCTTCGAGACCGTCGCGTAGACCAGGCTCGACCGTCGGGCGGCAACCACCCTGCTCACGCCACCGCCGGGGCGAAGCACCGGTCGTGCTTCCCCGCCACCGGCGGGCAGACACCACACTGCGGTGGGCGGATCCTCCTCCGCCCCGCCCTTTCTCGCCGACAAGAACAGTAGGTCCCCCGACGGCGTGAACGCCGCACCCGATTCGCCGGTACTCCCCCACGTCACTCGCCGCGCTTCGCGCTCACCCGAGACGTCCACGTCCCACAGCGCGGTGACGTATTTGGTGGCGTCCGTGTCGAGGACTGCCTGCGCGACCACGAGGCGTTCACCGTCGGGTGAGAGCGCCAAACCGCTGATCCGTCCGAGTGCGAGGTAATCGTCGAGGTCGTCGAAGGGCGTACCGGCATGAAGTTCGGGAATCGGATTCACGCTTCGTTGGTATCACGTCGGACGCGGCAACGCGGCCATCCGCCAGGATGCCGCGCGTTCAGCGAGCCCGGCGCCACATCGAGTGGAGGACGGGGCCGCCTCTCGGCAAGGGGACCTCCCCGGTGACAGTGAAGCCGAACCGCTCGTAATAGGGGATGTTCGCCTCTTTGCTCGACTCGAGATAGGCCGCAGATCCTTCTGCGTCGACGCGCTCGAGCCTCGAAGACATCAGGGCCGTCCCGTATCCGCCGCCGCGTGCGACCGCGCCCGTTCCGATCGTGTCGAGGTACCAGTGCGGTTCTTCCGGATGGACGCGCTCGAGCATGCGATCGAATTCACCCTCCGCTCGGATTCGACTGCCCAGCGCCCACACGATCGACGGCAACATCACGAGACTCGACCAGGACGACTGACGCCACCCACCCGGCGGGTCCCACAGGGTTGCTCCGCCGATCACACCTGTCTCGTCGGTGGCGACCTCCACCCCACCTCGAGGAATGTGGTGATGACGGGTAACGGCCGAGAACAGGCGTGCGAGCCGCTTCGCGCGGTCTTTCGGATCAGGCAACAGCCAGGCCATCACGGGATCGTCCTCGAACGCCTCGGCGAGTACACGAGACAATCCATGAATGTCGGCCCGGTCTGCGGGTCGCACTCGGATTCCCATGCGCCGAACCTACAGCGAGCCGATCGTCACCGCACTCCTCGGACGAACGCGACGCACGTCCGGTCCAACCGCACGAATGTTCCGTTCGTCCGAGTCACGAAAGCAGGGGCACGATTCGGGGCGGGATTTCGTTCAGCGCATACGGGAGGCTGAGCACTGTGCTCCAGGTCATCGCCTCGGCCGCTTCGTCTTCGAGGACGATGGTGCGCCCGTCCTTCACCACCTGTAGTTCTTGGTAGAGCGGTGTCTTGTCGAGCTCCGCGCGAAGCTTGTCTCCGAATCCGCCACCCGCATACCAGACCAGCAGGTCGACCTCCGCCAACGAGAGCTGCTCTGTACTGATCTCGGCGAAGTTCCCGGTGATCTGTTCGAGCACAGGCGGATTGACGAATCCGAGTTCGTTGAAGAAGCGCACCTTGGGGTCCGCAGCCCCGTAGACCCCGAACTGCCCTGGCCCCTTCAGTGCGCCCACCAGGACCGTCTTGCCCGCGAATGCGGGGTTCGCGGCTCTTGCCTTCTCGAAGTCTCCGTCGACCGAGGCCACAAGCTCCGCCGCCTCGCTGCTCTTCCCGAGTGCGTCACCGAGAATCGACGTCTGGTCCTGCCACGGCACGCCGTAATCGGCGAACTGAGCAGGTTGTGCGACAGTCGGCGCAATCGCGCTCAGCTTGTCGTACTCGGCCTTGGTGAGGCCCGAATACGTGGCGACGATCAGATCCGGCGCGGCGACGGCCACCTTCTCGAAATCGATACCACCCGACGCCGCCGCCACGATCTCCGGCTTCTGCCCCTCGGCCGCCTCCTGCGCCCAAGGCCACAGACCGTTCGGGTAGTCGCCGTACCAGTCGAACGTGCCGACCAGCGTTCCGCCGAGCGCCAGAACGGTGTCTTGATCGTTGTAGCCGACACTCACGATCCGCTGCGGGTCGGCAGGCACCTCGGTCGAGCCGTACTTGTGCTCGATCGTCGCACCCGTTGCCCCGCTACCGCCGTTGCCCGAGTCACTGCTGCACGCCGCCGCGAACGCGAGGAGGGCACCACCCGAAGCCACGAGGAACCCCCGCCGACTCAACGAACTCTGCCGATTCGAGGTGTTCATGTGTCCCACGCCAGCCATTCGACGAGCCTCTCTGCAATCCGGTACGCCTACGTCGAGCGACACTAATCGACAAACCTCTGGGATGGGGGCGGCCCGTCACGGTTCGGGAGGCAGTATGGAGGCATGTCACATCACGGCCCCACCGACGACATCGACGAAACCGAGCTGGTCGTCCGACCGCCGAAGGACTACGCGGCGGGCGTACCCGCGGTCCTCGTGTCGTTGAAACGGGGACTGGAGCAGATGGGCGCAGTGCGCACTTCCCGCACGCTCGTCCGTCTCAATCAGCGTCATGGCTTCGACTGTCCCGGCTGCGCGTGGCCCGAGACACCCGGCCACCGAAAGCCGGCCGAGTTCTGTGAGAACGGAGCGAAGGCCGTCGCGGAGGAAGCCACACTTCGCACTGCCGATCCACAGTTCTTCGCAGAGCACTCGGTGCAGCAGTTGTCCGAGCGAACCGGCTACTGGCTGGGGCAACAGGGCCGAATCACCCACCCGATGGTCTTGCGGCCGGGCGCGAGTCACTACGAGCCGATCGAATGGGACGACGCGTACCGCCTGATCACCGACCACCTGAAGTCGCTGAACGATCCCGACGAGGCCGTGTTCTACACGTCGGGCCGCACCAGCAACGAGGCCGCCTTCGCATATCAGCTTCTGGTTCGCAGCTTCGGAACCAACAATCTGCCGGACTGCTCGAACATGTGCCACGAGTCTTCCGGCACCGCTCTCACCGACGCCATCGGAATCGGGAAGGGGTCGGTCACCGTTCCCGATCTGGAGGACGCCGACCTGATTCTCATCGCCGGGCAGAATCCGGGGACCAATCATCCACGCATGTTGTCGACACTCGAGAAGGCGAAGGAGCGCGGCGCACGAATCGTCGCCATCAACCCGCTTCGCGAGGCCGGCCTGCTGCGATTCAAGGATCCCCAGAAGGTGAAGGGAGTCGTCGGCAACGGCGTCGACATCGCCGACGAATACCTACAGATCCGGCTCGGCGGTGACCTCGCCCTGTTCCAGGGCCTCGGCCGACTTCTCCTCGACATGGAGAGATCTGCACCTGGCACGGTGGTCGATCGCACGTTCGTCGACGACTACTGCACCGGCTTCGACGAGTACGAGGCGCAGGTCGGCGATGTCGACCTCGACACCGTCCTGGAGGCAACCGGTCTCACGCTCGACCAACTGCTCGACACCGCACGCGACCTTGCCCGTTCCGAGCGAACCGTCATCTGCTGGGCCATGGGCTTGACCCAGCACACCCACGCCGTGGCAACGATCCGCGAAGCGACGAACATCCTGCTGATGCGCGGGATGATGGGAAAACCCGGCGCCGGTGTATGCCCGGTGCGTGGACATTCGAACGTTCAGGGCGATCGCACGATGGGCATCTGGGAGCAGATGCCCGAGAGCTTCCACGAGGCACTCGACCGCGAGTTCTCCATCACGACCCCGCGCCGTCACGGATTCGACACTGTCGACGCCATCAGGGCGATGCGTGACGGCCGCGCAAAAGTCTTCATGGCCATGGGTGGCAATTTCGTCGAGGCAACCCCCGACACCGCCCTCACGGAAGATGCCCTACGGAGTTGCGAACTCACGGTGCAGATCTCGACGAAACCGAACCGAAGCCACCTGGTCCACGGTCGCACCGCACTGATCCTTCCGACGCTGGGCCGAACAGATCTGGACGTGCAGGCGAGCGGCAAACAAGTGGTCTCGGTGGAGGATTCGATGTCCATGGTGCATCTCTCCCGCGGTCGACTACACCCGGTGAGCGACCACCTGCGCAGCGAGGTCGCCATCGTCTGCCAGCTGGCGCGGGTATTGCTCGGCGCCGATCACCCCGTACCGTGGCAGCCGTTCGAGGACGACTACGACAGGGTCCGCGACTCGATTGCTCGTGTCGTGCCCGGATGCTCCGACTACAACAGCCGCGTCCGTGAACCGGACGGGTTCGGTCTCCCGCACCCGCCACGCGATGCCCGCGAGTTCGACACTCCGACCGGCAAGGCCGCATTCGGCGTGCACGACCTCGAATGGATACCCACTCCCCCCGGTCGTCTGATCTTGCAGACGATCCGTAGCCACGACCAGTACAACACCACCATCTACGGACTCGACGATCGTTACCGCGGAATCTCGGGTGGCCGGCGTGTCATTCTCGTCAACGGCGAGGACATCGCCGAACTCGGCTTCCACGACGGCGATCTCGTGGACGTGGTGTCGGAGTGGCCGGCCGACGACGGCTCGATTCAGGAACGCCGAGTGACGGACTTCCGCATCGTCCACTACGACACACCGCGCGGCAACGCGGCGGCGTACTACCCCGAGACCAACCCGCTCGTGGCGCTCGATCATGTGGCGCGGCACTCGAACACTCCGGTCTCGAAGGCAGTCGTCGTGCGCCTGGAAAGGAGTTCGTGATGGGCCGGGTCACCGCCAGACGCCGGATCGTCAGGGTGACGGCGAACGGCTCGTCGGCTCGCCCCGATTCCTTGGCCGTTGAGGAGCCGTTCGAAGTCAGGATCGGGGGGCGCTCCCTGTCCGTCACGATGCGCACACCGGGTGCGGACATCGATCTGGTGCACGGATCGTTGTTCGCGGAGGGTCTCGTTCACAACCGCTCGGACATCTCCGAGATTCGCTATTGCGACGGCGTCGATTCCGACGGAATGAACACCTACAACGTCGTCGACGTCGACTTTGCCGACGGCAGGTCGTTGCCCGAATCACAGCGTCGTCGATCGGTCGTCAACTCGGCATGTGGGGTGTGTGGCAAGACATCTGCCGAAGAAATTCGACAGAGACTGCCGTTCCCACCGCGCGATGCCACCCTGTCCGTCGACACCACCACGCTCTCCGAGATGCCGGTGACGCTGCGCCGCGGCCAGCGCGGCTTCGACTCCACCGGTGGCCTCCACGCCGCCGGATTGTTCACTGCCGACGGCGCGCTACTGGTGCTGCGCGAGGACGTGGGACGGCACAACGCCGTGGACAAGGTTCTCGGGTGGGCCGTACGCGAAGGGCGTCTACCGCTCGCGGACACCGTGCTCGTCGTGACCAGTCGGGCATCGTTCGAGCTGGTACAGAAGGCGGCCATGGCCGGGATTCCTGTCCTGGCCACCGTATCTGCACCGTCCTCGCTCGCCGTGGACCTCGCGGACGAGTGCGGCCTGACGCTGGTCGGGTTTCTCCGCGGCGACTCGATGAACGTCTACACCCACACCGAGCGACTGGAGATCGCCGTGTGACCGTCGGTCAGACAGCTATGGATACACGCAGAGTCGCGCCGGTCGCCGCCTGAACTTCCGCAACACTCACGCCGGGCGCGGTCTCGATCAGTTCGAGGCCGTCCGGCGTCACGTCGATGACCGCCAGGTCGGTCACGATCTTCTGCACGCACCCCTTGCCCGTGTACGGGAGTGTGCATTCCTCGAGGATCTTGGGTTCGCCCTTCTTCGTGACGTGATCCATCATCACGATCACCATGCCCGCGCCGTGCACGAGATCCATTGCGCCGCCCATGCCCTTGACCATCGCGCCCGGGACCATCCAGTTCGAAAGGTCGCCGTGCCGGCTCACCTGCATCGCACCCAGGACCGCGACGTCCACCGCGCCGCCCCGGATCATCGCGAACGAGTCGGAGGAAGCAAAGAAGGCGCCGCCCGGCAGTACGGTGATCGTCTCCTTGCCTGCGTTGATCAACTCCGGATCCACTTCGTCCTCTGCGGGATACGGCCCGACGCCGAGCACACCGTTCTCGGAGTGCAGAATCACGTCCATACCGTCCGGGATGTGACCGGGGATGAGGGTGGGCATGCCGATGCCCAGGTTGACGTACTGCCCGTCCTCGAGTTCGGCGGCTACTCGCGCAGCCATCTCGTCACGTGTCCAGCTCATGCTCGCACCGTCCTGTTCTCGATACCGGTTTCCTGGGGGCCGACCTCGACCACTCGCTGAACGAAGATCCCCGGTGTGTGCACCTGCGCCGGATCCAGTTCTCCCGGCTCCACGAGATGCTCGACCTGAGCAATGGTGATCCGTCCGGCACCTGCCGCATCCGGGTTGAAGTTGCGCGCGGTCTCGCGAAAAACGAGGTTGCCGTGGCGGTCGCCCTTCCAGGCGTGTACCAGGGCGAAATCGGTACGAATTGCACGTTCGAGGACGTAACTCTGCCCGTCGAACTCGCGGGTCTCCTTCGGTTTGCTCGCGAGCGCGATTCCGCCGTCGCCGTCGTAGCGAATGGGCAATCCGCCTTCGGCGACCTGGGTCCCGACACCTGCCGGCGTGTAGAAGGCGGGGATTCCGGCGCCGCCGGCGCGCATGCGCTCGGACAGCGTGCCCTGCGGGGTCAGCTCCACGTCCAGTTCACCACTGAGGTACTGACGTGCGAACTCCTTGTTCGCACCGACATACGAGCTGATGGTGCGACGGATGCGACGGTTCTCGAGCAATCGGCCAAGGCCGAATCCGTCGGTTCCGCAGTTGTTGCTGACCGTTTCCAGATCGGTGGCGCCCTGTTCGAGGATCGCATCGATGAGTACGGACGGGATCCCGACCAGGCCGAATCCGCCGACCGCGAGCGAGGCTCCGTCGGGAAGATCGGCGACCGCTTCCGCCGCGGACGCGAAGACTTTGTTGACCATGAGAGCCAGAATACACTGATGTTCGTGATATGAACATAGTTACGCATTGCGAACACGATCGGCTTGCCGAACCCGGCAGAAGGAGACAGATCGATGACGGTGACACTCTCGAGCCAAGCGACGGGCCCTCGCGACGAAGCGGCACACGCACCCGCGGTGATCCTGCTCGGATCGCTCGGATCCGACCTCTCCATGTGGGCGCCACAGGTGGAGCGATTGTCGGACCGCTTTCGCGTCGTTGCGATCGACCATCCAGGACACGGCGGGTCACCGCTCCCCGAGGGTCGGTGCACGATCGCCACGCTGGCCGAGGCCGTCCTCGCCGTCCTGGATTCGCTCGACATCGACGAAGCGCACATCGTCGGGTTGTCGCTCGGCGGTGCCGTCGCCCAGTGGCTGGCCGCCCACTCACCCTCGCGCATCCGCACCCTCAGCCTGCTCTGCACGGCCGCGAAGTTCGGCGAACCGCAGGGGTGGATCGACCGTGCAGCGGTCGCGCGCAACGACGGCACGGAATCGCTGGCGGACGCGGTCGTGGACCGCTGGTTCACCGACGGATTCGCCGCCGAGAACCCCGAATTCGTGGCCCGCCACCGCGCCATGATCGCCGCGACGTCCAACGAGGGATACGCCTCGTGCTGCGAGGCGCTTTCGGACTGGGACTTCGCTGCCGACCTCGGACTGATCGCGGCGCCGACGCTGGTACTCGCCGGCGAAGAAGACCCCTCCACACCACCTTCGGTCATGCAGGTGCTGGCCGACGGAATCGCAGACGCCCATTTCGAGGTTCTCTCCCCCGCGGCCCATCTCCCGAATCTGGAGCAGCCGACCCGCGTCACCGAACTCCTCCGCGCTCACTTCGACGCGCGCACGCCGAGCAGGGACGGCGAGAAGTCGTGAACAACACAGACGAGAAGATCGAATCCACAATCGAAGCAGGCGTCGAACGCGCCCCCGGCTCGTCCGACTACGTGCAGTCGTTGGCACGGGGTCTTGCCGTCGTGCGGTGCTTCGATTCCGACCGCCGACGCCAGACCCTCAGCGAGGTCGCGCGATCCACCGGACTCACCAGGGCGACAGCTCGCCGGTTCCTGCTGACCCTTTCCGAACTCGGGTACGTCGACACCGACGGCTCCCAGTTCTGGCTGACCCCACGCGTTCTCGAACTGGGCTACTCCTATTTGTCGAGCCTCTCGCTTCCCGAAGTCGCGACGCCGATCCTCGAGAAGCTGAGTCGCCAGGTCGACGAGTCCTCGTCGGTGTCGATCCTCGACGGCGACGACATCGTCTACGTCGCGCGTGTCCCGGTCCGCCGAATCATGACGGTGGCCATCACGATCGGGACTCGCTTCCCGGCGTACGCCACCTCGATGGGCCGGGTGCTGTTGGCCGGGTTGCCCGACGACGAACTCGACGAGTACCTCACCCGTCTCGAACTACAGCCACTCACGGATCACACGGTCACGATCCGCGAAGGATTGCGGTCCACACTCCTCGAGGTACGCGAAAACGACTACTGCATCCTCGACCAGGAACTCGAGGCAGGACTGCGATCGATGGCCGCACCGATTCGCGACTTGGCAGGGAATACCGTTGCGGCTGTGAATATATCGACACACGCGGCCCGCTACACGATGGATCGGCTGCACTCCGAGTTCGTCCCAGCGGTACAGTCCGCCGCCGCAGAAATCGGACAGGATCTCGCCATCGTCAACCGCTGACGTCCCTCCGCCCGGCTCGTCACTCACTGCACCAGGAAAGGCACCCCATGCGCGACATCGTCATCTGCGAACCACTCAGGACCCCGGTCGGACGGTTCGGTGGTGTGTTCAAGGATATTTCTCCCCAGCGGCTTGCCGGGGCCGTCATCACCGCCCTCGTCGAGAAGACAGGCATCGACGGCGCCCAGATCGACGACGTGATCCTGGGTCAGGCCTCGCCCGGCGGCGAAGCTCCGGCGATCGGCCGGATCGCGGCCCTGGACGCCGGCCTCGGTATCGACGTGCCGGGTATGCAGGTGGATCGCAGATGCGGTTCGGGACTCCAAGCAGTCATCACCGCGGCCATGCACGTCGCCTCCGGCGCGAACGACCTGGTTCTCGCGGGCGGTGCCGAATCCATGAGTCAGGCGGAGTTCTACGCGAATCCCACTATTCGTTGGGGAATCCGCGGAGACGGAGTCCAGTTGGCAGATCGACTCGCGCGCGCACGAGTGACGGCAGGCGGTGAGAACTTTCCGGTCCCCGGCGGAATGATCGAAACCGCAGAGAACCTGCGTGCGGAGTACTCCATCGGCCGCGTCGACCAGGATGCGCTCGCCGCGCAGTCACATGCCCGCGCAGTGAAGGCTCAGAACTCCGGCGTCTTTGCCGAGGAGATCGTTCCGGTCACGGTGCCCGGACGAAAGGGCACGTCGACGGTGATCGACACGGATGAGCATCCCCGCGCCGACACCACCGCCGAATCACTCGCGCAACTCCGGGCGATCCGCGGAAAGATCGACCCCGATTCAACCGTGACGGCCGGCAACGCAAGCGGTCAGAACGACGGCGCCGCGATCTGCATCGTCACGACCGCGGAGAAGGCCGAGCAACTCGGCCTCACACCGTTGGCGCGACTCGCGTCGTGGGCGGTGGCCGGGGTGGCACCACGCACGATGGGCATCGGACCGGTTCCTGCCACCGCGGCCGCGCTGGGCCGACTCGGACTGACCTTGAACGACATGGGGATCATCGAGCTGAACGAAGCCTTTGCCGCCCAGACGCTTTCGGTACTGCGCGAGTGGAAGATCGAACCCACCGACGAGCGGCTCAACCCACACGGCTCCGGAATCTCACTGGGACACCCGGTCGGCGCCACCGGCGGCCGCATCTTGGCGACTCTCCTCCGGGAAATGGACCGCACGGAAACTCGCTACGGTCTCGAGACCATGTGCATCGGCGGCGGCCAAGGCTTGGCGGCCGTGTTCGAGCGAGCCTGATCAGTCCAGCGCACAGACGAAGTCGATCGCGGCTCGGTATCCCTGGATACCGAGGCCCGCGACGACGCCGGTCGCGATGCCCGACACGTACGAGTGACGGCGAAACTCCTCACGAGCATGCACATTGCTGATGTGCACCTCGACGAGCGGAACTTCGAGGGTCACCAGCGCGTCGCGCAGCGCCACCGACGTGTGCGTGTAGCCACCGGGATTGATCACGACAGCAGACGCGGTCAGCCGAGCCTCGTGTACCCAGTCGATCAATTGCCCCTCGTGATTGGACTGCCGCGCGTCGATCTCGCGACCCGCCTGAGCCGCCGTGGTTCGGCACAACTCCACCACGTCGTCGAGAGTGGAGCGCCCGTACACCTCCGGCTGACGCTGACCGAGAAGATTCAGGTTGGGGCCGTTCAAGACGAAGATCGGGCCTGCTGCCGTCATTACTCGCTGTCCTCCACGTGTGTGAACCAACCAACTCGGATATCTTCAGGGCCGATGAACCTCGGGGCAAGCGCCCGATACGAGAAGGACGTTCGCGCGGAGAACCCGCACGAACGTCCATTCCCGGTCAAGCTACCTACGCGCTCTTGTCGCGACGCTCCCGCTCGGGCTTGCGCGGAACGATGGTGGGAAGCACGTTGTCGGTGACGGTCTCGGCGCTCACCACGACACGCTCGACATCGTCGCGACTCGGAATGTCGTACATCACGGGGAGGAGGACTTCCTCCATGATGGCGCGCAAACCGCGGGCACCGGTACCCCGGAGAATCGCTTGGTCCGCGATCGCCTCGAGTCCGTCCGTCGTGAACTCGAGTTCGACGTTGTCCATGTCGAACAAGCGCGTGTACTGCTTCACCAACGCATTCTTCGGCTCCGCGAGAATTTGGACGAGTGACTCCTTGTCCAGGTTCGTCACGGAGGCAACGATCGGGAGTCGACCGATGAACTCGGGGATCAAGCCGAACTTGATGAGATCCTCGGGCATGACCTCACCGAAGTGGTCCTGCGTGTCGATCTCCGCCTTGGATCGGACCTCGGCGCCGAATCCGATTCCGCGCTTCCCGATGCGGTCCGACACGATCTTCTCGAGCCCGGCGAACGCGCCCGCCACGATGAAGAGAACATTGGTCGTATCGATCTGAATGAATTCCTGGTGCGGGTGCTTACGTCCGCCCTGCGGGGGAACACTCGCCTGTGTCCCCTCGAGGATCTTCAGCAGCGCCTGCTGGACGCCCTCACCGGACACGTCCCGAGTGATCGAGGGGTTCTCGCTCTTGCGGGCGATCTTGTCGACCTCGTCGATGTAGATGATGCCGGTCTCGGCGCGCTTCACGTCGTAATCCGCAGCCTGAATCAACTTGAGAAGAATGTTCTCGACGTCCTCGCCGACGTAACCGGCCTCGGTGAGCGCCGTGGCATCGGCAATCGCGAACGGAACGTTCAGCATCTTCGCCAAGGTCTGCGCCAGATAGGTCTTACCGCAGCCCGTCGGGCCGAGCATCAGAATGTTGGACTTCGCCAACTCGACCGACTCGCCGTGCGCGTCGCGGTTCTTGTCGCCCGCCTGGATGCGCTTGTAGTGGTTGTAGACGGCGACCGCCAACGACCGCTTGGCAGAATCCTGACCGATCACATAGTTCTCGAGGAAATCACGAATCTCGGCAGGCTTCGGAAGCTCGTCGAGCTTCACCTCACTCGACTCGGCCAGTTCCTCTTCGATGATCTCGTTGCACAGGTCGATGCACTCGTCGCAGATGTACACCCCAGGTCCCGCAATGAGCTTCTTGACCTGCTTCTGACTCTTGCCACAAAAAGAGCACTTGAGCAGATCCCCGCCGTCTCCGATGCGTGCCATCTCGTCAGGTCCCTACTTCCTTCGTTTCCGTGCAACCCTCGCCCGAAGTGGATCTGGACGAAAGCCCGTTATGTGACCGTACCCGCAGATCGGGAACGAGGTCGACTGCTTACCGGTGATTCGCCGACGGATCTTTCGAAACCGTCCGCCCGAAGAACAGCCACGCTTCGCGCAGATACGTTTTCGGGGAACTCAGCCTCGCGGATCGCATCCCCGGCCCGCAGCAACCGCCCGATACTGGCGTGTCGCGAGCCGGGGTGAGACGGCGTGTAAACGACCTACTTCTGTGCGCTGAGCTTTCGGTACTCGAGCACGTCGTCGATGATGCCGTACTCCTTGGCCTCCTCGGCCGTCAGAATCTTGTCGCGATCGGTGTCCTTGCGAATGACATCGGCATCCCTGCCCGTGTGCCGCGCCAGCGTCAGTTCCATCTGGCGACGCATACGCTCGATCTCGCCGGCCTGAATCTCGAGGTCCGAGACCTGACCCTGGATCCCTTCGGTGGCCGGCTGATGGATCAGCACCCGCGCGTTGGGAAGTGCCATCCGCTTACCGGGCGTGCCGGCAGCGAGCAGGACGGCCGCGGCAGACGCGGCCTGACCGAGGCACACCGTGGTGATGTCGGCGCGCACGTACTGCATGGTGTCGTAGATCGCCATGAGCGACGTGAACGATCCACCGGGCGAGTTGATGTACATCGTGATGTCGCGGTCCGGGTCGAGCGACTCCAGAACGAGAAGCTGCGCCATCACGTCGTTGGCGGAAGCGTCGTCCACCTGTACGCCGAGGAAGATGATGCGCTCTTCGAACAGCTTGTTGTACGGATTGGACTCCTTGACGCCGTAGCTCGAGTGCTCGATGAACGACGGCAGGATGTAGCGGCTCTGCGGACCGGCCGGAGCCTGGCCACCGAGCTTACGGGGATCGAACATGTTGGTCATCGGTTCTCCAAAGGATTGTGGGGCGTGCGACGGCGCGATCCGGTCAGTTACCGGACCCGCCGGTCTGGCGCGCGCGGGAGACGACGTGGTCGACGAAGCCGTACTCGAGTGCCTCGGTGGCCGTGAACCAACGATCGCGGTCCGAGTCCTCGGTGATCTGCTCGATGCTCTGGCCCGTGTGCTCGGCGATGAGCTCGGCCATTTCACGCTTGGTGTGCTTGAACTGCTCGGCCATGATCGCGATGTCACTGGCCGTACCGCCGATGCCGGCCGACGGCTGGTGCATCATGATCCGCGCGTGCGGAAGCGCGTAACGCTTGCCCTTCGTGCCGGCCGACAGAAGGAACTGCCCCATCGACGCAGCAAGGCCCATACCGAAGGTCGCGACGTCGCACTCGGCGAACTGCATCGTGTCGAAGATCGCCATGCCGGAGGTGACGGAGCCACCGGGCGAGTTGATGTACAGCGAGATGTCCCGAGTGGGGTCCTCCGCCGACAACAGCAGGATCTGCGCGCACAGCTTGTTCGCGATGTCGTCGTCGACCTGGGTACCGAGGAAAATGATGCGCTCGCGCAGCAGGCGTTCGTAGACCGAGTCGCTGAGGTTCAATCCAGCGGTGGCCGAGGTCATGGCGGGACTCTGCAAAGTCTCCAGGTGATTGGAAGTCACGGTACCTGCCTTCTCGATAAATCGTCGATTGCTGACACTGACACTAACGAAGTGGGGCGGCACCGAAGTCCCGGTGCCGCCCCACTTCGCTCAAAGCGGAAAACTCTTCATTGACGACAGCGGCCGAATTGCCCCGCCACCTGCCTGTTTACTTATCTTCGCTCTCGGCGGAATCTGCCGTGTTGTCGTCGTCCTCGGACTCGTTGCCACCGAAGAGCTCCGATGTGTCGACAGCGGAACCCGTCGTGTCGGTGACCTTGGCCTGCTCGACCACGGAGGCGAGAGCCTTGCCCCGACGGACGTCCGCGAACACTGCGCCGAGCTGACCCGCCTGCTGGATCTGCTGAATGAACTGCTCCGGCGGCATGCCGTAGCGCTGCGCCTGGAACAGGATGCGCTCGGTGAGCTCGTCCTGACCGACCGTGATGTCGCCGGAATCAGCGATCGAGTCGAGCAGCAGCTGAGTCTTGACCGAACGCTCGGCGCCTTCCTGAGCTTCCTTGTCGAACTCTTCGCGAGTGGTGCCCTGCTCCTCGAGTGCCTTCTCGAAGGCTTCCTCGTCGTGATCGAAGCCGTGCACTGCGTCGTGCTGCGCCGCGTCGACCTCGGCCTTGACGACGGCGTCGGGCAACGGGATCTCGACGGTCTCGAGAAGCTGCTCGAGAACCTTGTCGCGGATCTGACCGGCCTGCTCGACCTTGCGAACGCGACCGACGCGCTCACGCAGATCTGCCTGGAGCTCTTCGAGGGTGTCGAACTCGCTCGCCAGCTGCGCGAACTCGTCGTCCGCCTCGGGAAGCTCGCGCTCCTTCACCGAACCGACGGTGACGGTGACGACAGCTTCCTTGCCTGCGAACTCACCGGCAACGAGGGTGGAGGGGAATTCCTTCGACTCCCCCGCCTTCACGCCGATGACGGCCTCGTCGAGGCCCTCGATGAGCTGACCGGAACCGACCTCGTGCGACAGGCCGGTGGCCGTCGCCTCGGGAACGGCCTTGCCGTCGACGGTGGCGGTCAGGTCGATCGACAGGAAGTCGCCGTCCTGCACACCGCGGTCGACACCGGTGAGGGTGCCGAAGCGCTGACGCAGCGACAACAGCTGCTCGTCGACCGCTTCGTCGGTGATCTCGACCGGGTCGACCTCGACGGCGATCGTCGAGTAGTCGGGAAGGGTGATCTCGGGGCGTACGTCCACCTCGGCGGCGAACTCGAGAACGTCACCGTCTTCGAGCTTGGTGATCTCGATCTCGGGCTGGCCGATGGCCTTCACCGATGAACTCGTCACGGCCTCGGAGTAGCGGCCGGGCAGTGCGTCGTTGACGACCTGCTCGAGGACCGCGCCGCGACCGACGCGAGCTTCGAGGAGCTTGGCCGGGGCCTTGCCCGGACGGAAGCCGGGGAGACGAATCTGCTGCGCGAGGGCCTTGTAGGCCTTGTCGAAATCAGGCTTGAGCTCCTCGAAGGGCACCTCAACGTTGATACGGACTCGCGTCGGGCTCAGCTGCTCGACGGTGCTCTTCACGGAAATAGCTCCTTCGTTGGTCTTGCACGTTCGATTTCGACAGATTTGCTGTCTGGTGGTTCTGGTCGGGGTGACAGGATTTGAACCTGCGACCCTCCGCTCCCAAAGCGGATGCGCTACCAAGCTGCGCTACACCCCGGTCCGAAAAGATTCTCGCCGACATCGCGAGGACCCGAGGGACGATCCTACGGCCCCCCGATTATGAATTCCAAAGCGAGGTTGGGTACAGTCTCCATCGCAGCCGGAGT
This sequence comes from Rhodococcus huquni, assembly GCF_055231055.1. Lineage (NCBI taxonomy): Bacteria > Bacillati > Actinomycetota > Actinomycetes > Mycobacteriales > Nocardiaceae > Rhodococcus > Rhodococcus huquni. Next base: position 110,019 of record NZ_JBUYWE010000001.1, on the reverse strand, counting down.
TCACTGCTCGCAGCGATTTTCGACGTGCACGGGGATGTAGCTCAATGGTAGAGCCTCAGTCTTCCAAACTGATTACGCGGGTTCGATTCCCGTCATCCCCTCCACACAGGAGCGTTCCCCCACGGGAACGCTCCTTTTTCGTTTGCCCGCTTCTCGTCCCGTCACGATCACGCCGGTGTTCGCTCGCGGCGTAACCCGGGACCGCGTCGGTACTGTGGAAATTGTCCGATTTGCCACCTCCGAAACGTCCGGTCGTGAGGCCCCCATGGAATTCCTGCTCATCATCGTCGTCCTTGCCGCGGTCGTATTCGTCGTGGCCAAGACTCAGAATCGCTCCAGCGCGAACCGGCTCGAAGACGCCAAAGCGGACGCCCGCCAGGCGATCGAGCGTCTGGGCGGCCAAGTGTTCAATCTCGTCGGATCCGACACGCCCTCGAAGCAGGCCCTTGCGGACGCCTCGGAGCGCTACACGGCGGCCGGTTCCCAGATCGATCAGACAACCACTCCCGCTCAAGCCAGGCTCGCGAAACAGACGGCACTCGAGGGGCTCTATTACATTCGCGCCGCGCGCATCGCGATGGACATGGATCCCGGCCCCGAGGTCCCGTCGCTCGATGGGCAGAAGTCCGCGGGCTCGGTCACCGAGGACCGCGAAGTCGAGTTCGAAGGTCGACAGGTCGCGGCCTCGCCCAACCCGTCCTCACACACCCCCAACTACTACCCGGGCGGCCGCGTGGCCGGTCGCCCCGTACCCGCAGGTTGGTACTCGGAGCCGTGGTGGCGTCCCGCACTCGTCGCCGGTGCGTGGGGCATGGGTTCGATGTTCCTGTTCTCGGCGATGTTCTCCGGGATGTCCGGTGTCGGCTATTCCGCGAACGAGTTCGAAAGCGGCGCCGGTGACGGCTCCCAGGAACTGGGCGATGGCGGCGACGGCGGAGACGCCGGAGATGCCGGTGACATGGGAGACACCGGCGACATGGGCGGCGACTTCGGTGGTGGAGACTTCGGCGGCGGCGACTTCGGCGGCTTCGACTTCTGACTCCCCTGTGAGTGGTCTGCGAGTCCAGAGACTCGCAGACCACTCGCAGGATCAGGAGGGTTGGCAGGTGGGGCACCAGAAGAGATTGCGGCCCTTCATCACCGAGTGCAGAACGGGAGTGCCGCACACCCGACAGGGATCCCCGGCACGGCGATAGACGTAGGTACGTGGGCGGTCCTTTGCATAGGACGGTTCACCTTTGTCGTCTTCCGGCCTGACGACGTGCATCTTCCCGCGGCGAACTCCCACCTTCATCAGAGCGACCAGATCGGCCCACAGCGCATCCCATTCGGACCTCGACACTGCATTGCCGGGTCGGTCCGGGTGAATCTCGTGCCTGAAGAGGACTTCCGCGCGATACACGTTCCCTACGCCGGCAAGCACCGACTGATCCATGAGCAGAGCGCCGATCGAGACCTTGGACCGCGAGATTCGCGACCATGCCCGCTCCGGGTCTGCGTCCTTACGTAACGGATCGGGGCCGAGTCGGGCGACGAGTGCGTCCACCTTTTCCGGATCCAGCACTTCACACGCCGTGGGACCACGGAGATCGGTACCGAAACGAGAACCGATCATCCGCATCCGTACCTGTCCGACCGGCTCGTCCATCGGCACCGACGAATCGGTGAACGCGCCGTACAGCCCGAGATGAACGTGCACGATTCGGTCTGCCTCGTAGTGGTGGAACAGGTGCTTACCCCATGCCTCCGCTCGCAACAGAATACGACCGTCGACGAGCGCAGCGCCCTGCTCGAACCGGCCCTGCGGGCTCAGTACCCGGACCGGCGCGCCCGCGAACTCGCGATGATGCAGGCGCGCCAGTCGGTGAAGGGTGTGCCCTTCAGGCACGGGTATTCCTCAGGCCTGCGGTACCGCGGGCGCCTCGCCCGTCTTCTCGTACTCGGCGAGAATGTCGATACGGCGCTGGTGGCGCTCCTCGTCGGACCAGGCCGTCGCGAGGAAAGCATCGACGATGGCGATCGTTTCTTCCAGCGAGTGCATACGCCCGCCGATTCCGATGAGCTGCGCGTTGTTGTGCTGGCGAGCGAGCTGGGCGGTTTCGACGCTCCATGCGAGCGCGCACCGTGCACCCGGAACCTTGTTCGCGGCGATCTGCTCGCCGTTTCCGCTGCCACCCAACACGATTCCCAAGCTGCCTTCGTCGGCGACGACGCGACGTGCGGCCTCGATGCAGAACGCCGGGTAGTCGTCCACGGCGTCGTAGGCGTGTGCACCGCAGTCGACGGCTTCGTGTCCCGCCGCGGTCAGGTGTTCGATGATCTCGTTCTTACGTTCGAATCCGGCATGGTCGGCACCAAGGTATACGCGCATGGTCGGTGATTCTGTCAGATGCAGCGCAGGCTTCGATTGGTTGCCTCTCCCCGGCGCGCCTTAACCTGGTGCGCATGCATCCCGACCACCCCGCCGGGCAGAACTTCCACGGCACTCCCCCGCCTGGCTTCTCCTCGCCGGCGCCGCAGACTCCACCCGCACAGCAGTATCCGCAGTGGGCCGGTCCGGCGGGACCAGGATCGGGTTCCGGGCGGAGGGGCTTGTTTCCGGGTGACGACCCCGTTCGCCATCCTTGGGAGATCCCACTTCTCGTCGTGACCGTGATTCTGACCGCGATCGTCTACGTGTTCTCGATTCTGGCGTTGGTTCTGGGAATCGTGTCGACCTGGTTGTTGATCGTCCTGCTCGCGCCCATCGCCCTCGCGATCGGTCGTGGTCAGCTGTACGGCTCGCAGCAGGTCAACGGCGTCAAGATGTCGCCGACCCAGTTTCCCGATGGGTATCGGATGGTCGCCGAGGCGGCGGCACGGTTCGGTATGCGCACGCCGCCCGACGCCTACGTGGTTCTCGGCAACGGTCAGATCAACGCTTTCGCGTCGGGTCACGGTCTTCGACGGTTCGTCGTGGTCTACAGCGACATGTTCGAGATCGGCGGGCAGGCCCGCGAACCCGAGGCGCTGTCCTTCATCATCGGGCACGAGGTCGGACACATCGCCGCCGGCCATGCCTCGTACTGGCGGCAGTTGGGTCAGTTCGCCGCGAACTACCTCCCGGTCGTCGGCCCTGCCCTCTACCGCTCGATGGAGTACACAGCAGACAACCACGGGTACTGCGTGCGTCCTCGGGGTGCTCGCGGCGCGATGGGCGTTCTCGGCGCCGGCAAGTACCTCGTCAGCGTGGTCGGATTCGACGAACTGGCCGATCGCGCCACTACCGAGCGGGGATTCTTCGCCTGGTTCGTGAACGTGATGTCCGGACATCCGGTGCTCACCTGGCGGGCCGCGGCGCTGCGCAACCGGACCCGCCACGGTTCACTGTTCCTCAAGCCCGGCCAGATCTACCGTGATCCGCAGTTTCCTGCTCCGACAGCCTCGGTAGGCCCGGCCGGGCCCGCTCTCTAGTCGAACTCGGGGTCTTCGGTACGAGTTCGCTTGAGCTCGAAGAAGTGCGGGTAGCCCGCGAGCGCAACAGCGCCGTCCCACACCCGTCCGGCGTCCTCACCGCGTGGGATACGCGAGAGCACGGGACCGAAGAACGCCACTCCGTTCACGTGGATCGTCGGTGTACCGACATCAGGGCCCACCGCATCCATTCCCGCAGCATGACTCTCACGCAGCGCGGCGTCGTACGCGTCGGTGTCCGCTGCGCCGGCCAATTCCGCCTCGAGCCCCACCTCGGCGAGCGACGCGGAGATCACGTCGGCGAAATCCTTGTTGCCCTCGTTGTGGATTCGGGTGCCCATCGCCGTGTAGAGCGGGAGAAGAATGTCGTCGCCGTGCTTCTGCGCTGCCGCGATCAGCACCCGAACCGGGCCCCACGCCTTGCTCATCATCTCCCGGTAGTCCTCGGGAATGTCACGACCCTCGTTGAGTACTGCAAGGCTCATCACGTGGAACTTGGTTTCGATGTCACGAACCTTGTCCACCTCGAGAATCCACCGCGAGGTGATCCAGCACCAGGGGCAGAGCGGGTCGAACCAGAACTCCGCAAGGTCCTTGGTACCGGCTGCACCCTCTGAACTACCTGTAGTCATCTGCACGCTCCTCGGCGAGTTGTCGGTTTCTTCTCACACCTCGTACTCCGCAACACCGATCATCCATCAAAAGTTCCCGACCCTCCGTCTCCCGACACCACACCGACGTAGGGTCGTCAGAAGGGGCACCCCTCCGTTACCCAATTCCCTCGAGGAGATGGTTACCGTGTCCGAGCATTCGCAGTCGCAGGATTCGACGTTCGTGATCGTCGGAGGTGGTCTTGCCGGGGCGTCGACCGCCCGTGCACTACGCGAACTCGACTATTCGGGCGCGATCGTGCTTCTCGCTCGAGAGGACCACCTCCCCTACGAGCGGCCGCCGCTCTCCAAGGAACATCTGGCCGGCAAGAAGCAACTCGCCGACTTCACGGTCGAGAACGGTGACTGGTACCGCGACCACCATGTCGACCTCCGTCTCGGCACGGAGGTGACAGCGATCGATCGAGGCGCTCACACCGTCTCGTTGCCGGACGGCTCGACCATCGGATACGACAAATTGGCACTCGCCACCGGTTCCCGATCGAATCGTCCGCCGATCCCGGGTGCCGACGCCGAGGGCGTGCACTATCTGCGCACGATCGACGAGTCGGACCGCATTCTCGGAGCGCTCGAACCCGATTCGACACTCGCGATCATCGGCGCAGGATGGATCGGCCTCGAAGTCGGCGCGTCCGCGCGTGAACGCGGTGTGAACGTCGCGATCGTCGAATCCGCGAAGCTTCCGCTTCTCGGTGCGCTGGGGTCCGAGATGGGCCAGGTCTTCGCCGACCTTCACCGCGAGCACGGCGTCGACCTTCGCTTGGGCGCAACCGTCGAAGAGATCACCGTCGAGGACGGTCGGGCATCGGGTATCCGGCTCGCCGACGGAACCACGGTCGCGGCCGACACCGTGCTCGTTGCCGTCGGCGCCACGCCCAACGTGGAGTTGGCACGAGATGCCGGACTCGACGTGGACGGCGGCGTCCTCGTGGATGCCTCGCTCACCACGTCGGATGCCGACATCGTCGCTGTCGGGGACATCGCTGCTCAAAGCCATCCACACCTCGGCGAACGAGTGCGCGTGGAGCACTGGGCGAATGCGCTGAAGCAGCCGAAAGCTGCTGCGGCAACCATGCTCGGCCGCCCGACCGAGTACGCCGATCTGCCGTACTTCTTCACCGACCAGTTCGACCTCGGCATGGAATACACGGGATACGTGCCCGCCGACGGCTACGACCGAGTGGTCGTTCGCGGTGACCTGGCGGCCCGCGAATTCGTCGCCTTCTGGTGCGACACGGAAAACAACGTCCTTGCCGGGATGAACGTCAACATCTGGGATGTCACCGATCAGATAAAGACGCTGGTGTCTTCGACGTCTTCCATCGATCCGCAACGACTCGGCGACCCGTCCGTGGACCTGTCCGACCTGTTGCCTTAGCCCTCCGCTCGTGATCGTGATGGGATGGCAGCATCGAACGAGTACAACTGCCCATCACCGAGGAGATCTTTGTGGCACCCCCGAATCTGACCCGCGAGCAGGCTGCGACCCGTGCCGAGCTTCTGTCGGTACAGAACTACCTGGTCGAACTCGATCTCACCGACGGCAACGGTCAGCCCGGCACATCCACGTTCAGGTCGAAGACCACGGTGACCTTTCAGGCCGACGACGGCGCAGCGAGTTTCGTAGACCTCATCGCCGACCGAGTCGTCTCCGCCTCGCTCAACGGAACCGCGCTCGATGTCTCCGGCTACGACGAGGCCGAGGGGATCGCGTTGCCGAGTCTCGCTCCCGAGAACGAACTGATCGTCGAGGCCGACTGCGCCTACTCGCACACCGGTGAGGGTCTGCACCGCTTCGTCGATCCGTCCGACGACTCCGTCTACCTGTACTCGCAGTTCGAGACAGCAGATGCCAAGCGCATGTTCGCTTGCTTCGACCAGCCGGACCTCAAGGCCACCTTCGACATTCGCGTCACCGCTCCCACCGAATGGAAGGTGATCTCCAACGGTGCGACCCGCACGTCCGAATCCGGCATGCACGTCTTCGAGACCACACCCCTGTTGAGCACCTACCTCGTCGCGCTCATCGCCGGCCCCTATGCGGAGTGGAACGACACGTACTCGGACGAGCACGGAGACATCCCCCTCGGAATCTTCTGCCGCGCCTCTCTCGCCGACCACATGGATGCCGATCGTCTGTTCACCGAGACGAAGCAGGGCTTCGGCTTCTACCACGAGAAGTTCGGCGTTCCCTACGCGTTCGGTAAGTACGACCAGCTGTTCGTGCCCGAATTCAATGCGGGCGCAATGGAGAACGCCGGTGCGGTCACGTTCCTCGAGGACTACGTGTTCCGTTCCAAGGTCACCCGGTACTCCTACGAACGCCGGGCCGAGACCGTGCTTCACGAGATGGCGCACATGTGGTTCGGCGACCTCGTCACCATGCGCTGGTGGGACGACCTGTGGCTCAACGAGTCGTTCGCAACGTTCGCGTCCGTGCTGTGTCAGACCGAGGCAACCGAGTACACCAACGCCTGGACGTCGTTCGCCAACGTCGAGAAGTCCTGGGCCTACCGCCAGGACCAGTTGCCGTCCACCCACCCGATCGCGGCGGACATCCCGGACCTCGCCGCCGTCGAGGTCAACTTCGACGGCATCACCTACGCGAAGGGCGCGAGCGTCCTCAAGCAGCTCGTCGCCTACGTCGGCCTCGAGCCCTTCCTCGCCGGATTGCGCGAATACTTCCGTGAGCACGCATTCGACAACGCGACCTTCGACGATCTTCTCGGGGCCCTCGAGAAGTCGTCCGGGCGCGACCTGTCCGACTGGGGCACGCAATGGCTCAAGACGACCGGCCTGAACATCCTGCGTCCCGAATTCGAGGTCGATGCGGACGGCAAGTTCACCGCGTTCACCGTCGTGCAGGACGGCGCCCAGCCGGGCGCCGGCGAACACCGGGTGCACCGTATCGCAGTCGGCGTGTACGACGACGAGGACGGCAAGCTCGTAAGGACACACCGAGTGGAGCTGGACCTGGAGGCTTCCGAGCGCACCGACGTACCCGACCTCGTGGGTGTTCCTCGCGGAAAGCTCGTGCTGGTCAACGACGACGACCTCACGTACTGCTCGGTGCGTCTCGACCCGGAATCGCTGGCCACGGCCATCGAGCGGGTCGGCGACATCGCCGAGTCACTCCCCCGTACCCTCGTCTGGTCGGCCGCGTGGGAAATGACACGGCAAGCCGAACTGAAGGCACGCGACTTCGTTTCGTTGGTCCAACGCGGTATCGGTTCGGAGTCCGAGGTCGGCGTCGTTCAGCGTCTGCTCCTGCAGGCGCAGACCGCGCTGTCTCACTACGCACAGCCCGAGTGGGCGAAGGAGAGCGGCTGGCCGGACTTCGCCAACCGGCTGCTCGAGCTCGCCCGCGAGGCAGAGGCCGGATCCGATCATCAGCTTGCCTTCGTCAACGCACTCACCGGCGCTCAGCTTTCTCCGTGGCACACGGAGGTCCTGCGCGAGCTTCTCGATGCCGATCCGGAGACCGTGGGACTGGGTGGTCTCACCGTCGACACCGACCTGCGCTGGCGAATCGTGAGCGCTCTGGCCGCGGCAGGCGAGATCGATGCCGACGGCGAAGCCACCCCGTTCATCGATGCGGAAGCCGAGCGCGACCGCACTGCAGCTGGTGCCCGCCATGCCGCCGCCGCTGCGGCGTCGCGCCCCCAGTCCGCGGTGAAGGAGACGGCATGGGCAAAGGTCGTGAACGACGACTCGATCCCCAACATCACGGCTCGCGCCATCGCGGGCGGATTCGTAGGGGCCGGACAGGACGACCTGCTCGAGCCTTACGTCTCGCGCTACTTCGCCGACGTCCTCGGCGTGTGGGAACGACGTTCGAGCGAGGTGGCACAAACCGTGGTGGTCGGTCTGTACCCGTCGTGGTCGATCAGTCAGGAGTCGATTGCTGCGGCAGACCGCTTCCTCGACGCGGACCTGCCGCCTGCGCTGCGCCGTCTCGTGAGTGAAGGCCGGGCCGGTGTCGTTCGGGCACTCGCCGCGCGGGAGTTCGACGCTCGCTGACGTAGTAACACCACCGAGAACGGGGTCATCGCTGTGTGCGGTGGCCCCGTACTCGTTCCGGCACGTAGTGCGCGCTAGTCCGGAAGCAGGGGAACCTCGACCCCACGGCCCCTTCCGAGAAGCGTCGCTCGTGTGAGAGCCGACGAACCGAACCGCTCTCGGACCAGGTCTCGCGCATCGTCGATCGGAGAGGCGGTGTCCATGTCGAACGGCAGCTCCAGCTGCTGCGGCGCTACGTTCTCCAGGTTCTGAACCGCTATTCCGACCAGGGTGATACCACGTGCTGCGATGGTCGGCACCGCCTCGTCCAGAAGCGTGCGCGCCGCCTCGAGGATCGTTTCGGTCTGCGCTGTGGGCATTCGCAGAGTTCGCGATCGGGTGATGCGCGTGTAGTCGCCGAGGCGCATCCGTAAGACGACGGTGCGCCCTACCCGGCCCGCGCGCCTGAGCCGACCACTGACCCGGTCCACGAGCGACATGAGAACAGCTGCAACATCTTCCGTTGACCGCGTCCCTCTACCGAGCGCACACTGGGCGCCGACGGACTTTCGTCGTCGACCCGTGTCGACCCGTCGAGGGTCCCGCGCCCATGCCAGCGCGTGCAGATGGTGCGCACCGGAAGTGCCGAGCAGGTGCGTGAGCCGATCCTCGGACTCGTACGCAAGCTGCCCCACCGTGTGAATCCCGGCTCCCCGCAACTTTGCGGACGTCACCGCACCGACGCCCCACAACCGCTCGACGGGCAGCGGATGCAGGAACTCGAGTTCACGATCCGGCGGCACGTTCAGCAAGCCGTCCGGCTTGCCGACCGCACTCGCGACCTTCGCGAGAAATTTCGTGCGAGCAATGCCCACCGTGATCGGTAGCCCGACTTCTCGGTAGACGTCTCGACGCAGTGCCTCGGCGATTTCCACCGGCGTGCCGGAGATCCTGCCGAGACCCGACACGTCCAGGAAGGCCTCGTCGATCGACAAAGCCTCTACGACAGGTGTGGTGTGGGAGAAGACCTCGAATACCGCCCTGCTTGCTTCCGTGTACGCGCCCATCCGAGGCGGGACGACTATCGCATCCGGACAGAGTCGCTTCGCGACCGCTACCCCCGATGCAGTCCGAACACCGACAGCTTTCGCCTCGTAACTGGCGGCGAGCACCACGCCGCCGCCCACGATGACCGGAACACCGCGTAGCCGCGGATCGTCACGCTGCTCCACCGAGGCGTAAAACGCGTCCAGGTCGGCATGCAGAATCGAGGCCGCCGCGCCGGCGGCGGGACGCACTCGCTCCGAATCGGACACGAACATATGTTCGCATCACCCACCGACACTCGCGAACGTGCCTATGAAACGAAACAAGGAAGGTGCGTCTCCGACGAATCGGAGACGCACCTTCGTGTGCAGTCGTGTGGGTCGGTCAGGGCGCGGAGATCGCGGCGCTCATGACCTTGATGGCGCTCACGAGACCATCGATGAGCTGCCCTTCCGAGAACGACGAGACCGCTGCAGAGGCACCGAGCTGGGTAACCCTGTCGGTGACGCGATCAGCTACCGCCCGTCCGCTCCGAACCTCGATGGTGCGCTGGTTGGGCGAGACGGCCAAGAGCACCGACCGCTCGGGTTCGGGCGTGGTCGGGAACAGCGCGTCCGCGCCCGAGGCAGTGTCCTCGCCGAGTTCACCGACGTACACGTTGAATCGCACCTTGGTGCGTCGCGTCGCGTCCGTCAGTGCGTCGTCGAGGGCGACCAGTTCGTCGGTCGTGAACGGGAGGTCGTCGGTGAAGGGCTCACCGACACGGTGAACACCCGACACTCGACCACTCGTGGTCACGACGTGCCCCATGGGCAGATTCTCCGCCGAAATCGGCTTGGCTACGACGTCACCACTTGCCATGAGCGGACCCTCCAATCAGATTCTCGGAACCCGCGGTGATGGCGTGGTGTCCGGCGTGATGACCTGCAGGAACGGTCACCTCGTCGACAGCACTCCACAGAACGGGCTCGTGGGTCCACTTCTCGCCCAGATGGAAGGCAGGCGGAACGGGTCCCGGGTTCTTCTTGCCGACGAACGACATACCCGCGAAGAACGCGGTGATGCCGAGCGGCGCACCTACGTAGATCAGCACAGTCTCGAGAATGCTCACGGTCCAAAGGTAGCCCAGAACCCCTGACGAGGAAGCGTCAGGGCCGAATTCGTCAGGCTGCGCCCTCACCCAGATACTGCATCCACGCCGGATGGAGGTCCTTCGTGGTCGCGAGCAGGCGCCAATGTTCTCCAGAGGGCGGAGCGAGCACAGTCCTGAGAGTCCAGCCGAGCTCGGAGAGAAGCTTGTCCGCCTTGCGGTGATTGCAGGGCGCACAGCACGCCACGCAGTTCTCCCACGAATGTCCACCGCCACGGCTGCGCGGAAGGACGTGGTCGATGGTCTCCGCCTTGGCCCCGCAGTACGCGCATCGGAAGCGGTCACGATGCATGAGCGCGGCGCGCGTCATCGGAATGCGCGCGCGGTAGGGGACGCGAACGTAGTTGCGGAGTCGGATCACGGACGGCACCTGCACGGACCAGTCGGCCGAGTGAACGACCGGCGCCTGGGGGTCTTCGTGAACCGTATCGGCTTTTCCGCAGGTCATGAGGACCACGGCGCGCCGGGCGGGAAGGGCGGTCAGGGGCTCGTAGGTTGCATTCAGAAGCAACACTCGGCGTCCCAGCCACGAAGGAACGATCTGATCGGGTGGCCGCGCACACAGCGCGTCACCCTCTGTTATCACCTGTAACGCATACGCCCCCGACGACCGGTCGCTCCGGCCGTCGGTGGGCACGAGTTGTCGATGCTTGCGCGCGCTGTGTCCGTGCTTCATGCCACCTCCGGAAGACTGCCACCAAGTGGACCACGGATCGGACCTGTGCGCACGCCCATTCTGGATCGAAATACCAGCACATCCGGTGAACAACCGGTGACACTTTCGACGTCGGTTCGTATCCGAGGTCGAGCCTCCCCCGCCCTGTCGGGCACTCCGCAGTCGAGCCCTGCCCGCCCCGTCGGGCACAATGGGCTGTGCCATGACTGACGTGCAACAGACCTTCTACGAAGCGGTGGGCGGAGCCGAGACGTTCCGCAAACTCACCGCTCGCTTCTACGAAGAGATCGCGAAGGACGACATCGTCCGCCCCCTGTACCCCGAAGAGGACCTCGGCCCGGCCGAACGGCGGATGCGGATGTTCCTCGAGCAGTACTGGGGCGGGCCCCACACCTACTCGGACGAGCGTGGGCACCCTCGACTGCGGATGCGGCACCAACCCTTCAAGATCGGTCCGATCGAACGAGACGCCTGGCTGCGGTGCATGTACACCGCCATCGCGTCGATCGACTCGGCGACGATGGACGACGCCCACCGAAAAGCGCTCGTCGACTACATGGACATGGCTGCCGCGTCGATGGTCAATTCACCCTTCTGACGAACCGCCGCGCCTTCCGAGTCGTGATGCGCCTCGAGGTTTGGCACGATGTGGTCTGTGAGCACCCCTGCTGATTCGCCCGGCTCTCGAACCTGGTGGCGCAACGCGGTCTTCTATCAGATCTACCCACGCTCGTTCGCCGACGGCGGCAGCGACGGTATCGGCGACCTGCAAGGCGTGCAGGACAAGCTCGGCTACCTCGAGCTTCTCGGCATCGACGCACTGTGGCTGAGCCCGGTGATGCGATCCCCGATGGCCGACCACGGTTACGACGTGTCGGATCCTCGTGACATCGACCCGATCTTCGGGGATCTGGGCGCGATGGATGCCCTCGTCGAGGCCGCGCACGATCGCGGAATCAGGGTCACGATGGATCTGGTGCCGAACCACACGAGCGTCGAGCACGAATGGTTTCGCGCGGCCTTGGCGTCCGCACCAGGAAGCCCGGAGCGCGCCCGTTACCTGTTCCGAGACGGCAAGGGTGACGACGGCTCGCTGCCGCCGAACAACTGGCCGAGCATTTTCGGCGGACCGGCCTGGACGCGCATCACGGAGCGAGACGGCACACCCGGTCAGTGGTACCTCCACATCTTCGCGCCGGAACAGCCCGACTTGAACTGGGACAACCCCGAAGTGTTCGCCGACCTGGAGAAGACGCTGCGCTTCTGGCTCGAGCGCGGAGTCGACGGTTTCCGGATCGACGTCGCGCACGGCATGGCGAAGCCCGAAGGTCTTCCCGATCACGACTGGGGTGTCAACAAGCTGCTCGTGAACACGGATGACGACCCCCGTTTCAACAATCCTGCGGTCCACGAAATTCATCGTGGGATTCGCAAGGTGATGAACGAGTACCCGGAGGCCGTCACGGTCGGCGAGATCTGGGTCGAGGACAACGCACGGTTCGGCGAGTACATCCGTAGCGACGAACTGCACCTCGGTTTCAACTTCCGCCTGGCCGAGGCCGAATTCGTCGCCGACGGGATACGTTCGGCCATCGAGAACTCGATCGAAGCCGTTGCGGCGGTGGGAGGTACGCCCACCTGGACGCTGTCCAACCACGACGTCGAACGCGAGGTCACCCGGTACGGCGGTGGCGCTGTGGGCACGGCGCGCGCCCGCGCGATGATCCTGGTGGAACTCGCACTGCCCGGAGCCTGCTTCGTCTACAACGGCGCCGAGATAGGGCTGCCCAACGCGGACTTACCCGATTCGGCTCTGCAGGATCCGGTATGGGAACGGTCGGACCACACCGAACGCGGGCGTGACGGCTGCCGGGTCCCCATCCCGTGGGAAGGAACCCGACCGCCGTTCGGGTTCACGTCGGGACAGCAGACCTGGCTGCCGATCCCGGAGGACTGGGCGCCACTGACCGTCGAGTCACAACTCGAACGGATGGACTCGACACTGTCGCTCTACCGAACCGCGCTCGAACTCCGCACCCAACGTCCGGAATTTTCGGGAGACGACGTCGACTGGTACGGCAGCCCGGCAGGATGTTTCGCATTTCGAAGGCCGGGCGGTCTCGTATGCGTCCTCAACGCGTCCGACGTGCCGATCGCAATGCCTCCAGGCGAAGTGCTGCTGTCGAGCACCCCGCTCCGGGACGGCAAACTACTGCCGGACTCGTCTGCCTGGCTCATCTGACTGTGAGTACTGCACGACTCAGTGCGACACCACACTGAGCGGCAGTCCCCCGCCACGTCTGCGGTACACCGATCCGAATCGCGCGTCGAGTCGCAGCCAGGTGCGCGTCGCGCGGACGCGCACCTTCTCGTCCTGGTCGACGGAATCGCCCGCGGTGCCGAACCCCGGCACGAAACCCATTGCACCGAGGGCGAAGACCACCCGCATCGGTATCCCCACCTCGTGGCCGTTGCCCGACACCTCGAGCACGTCCTGATCGAGGAGTGAGGCGGGCGGGCCGTGACTGCTGCCGTGTTCGTCCGCGAGCGAGGCGCCTCGCTGGGCCAACTCGAGGAGAACCTGCGCCGGCACATCGTCGACGTGATCGAATCCGTCCGTCGGCGGCAGGGCGCCGCGCCATGCCGAGTCCATGGAGAACCCCGGATCCATGTTCGGCCCGGTGGCGCTACGTACGACATCCAGTAACTGGTCTGCACCGGCCGCCGTGTCGTCCGGGCTGATGGAGCCCTCGAGTGAACGGACCGCGAGAACGTCGAAACCTGTTGCAGCCCACACCCCGAGCCGGCCACCACCACGACCGCGCAATCTCACGACAGCCGAGTCGTCGAGTTGCACCACCCGGGCGAGAAAGTTCGCGAGATTTCGGCGCTCGCCCTCGTCGACTACCGAAAGGACGCGCTCATACACGCTGCCAGCTCTCCAGGTAGGCACGCTCCTGCTCGCTGAGCCTACGTAGACGCTGGGTCTCGATGTCGAATGCGGCGATCTGAGTCGACGCGACGATGGACGGCGGCGTGGAGACGTCCGCACCCCTCGGCCGCACCTCGTAGGAGATCGTGAAATCCACTGCGCGAACCTTGTCGATCCACATCAGCACGTCCAGCGGGGTGTCGCTGTGCCGCAGCTGTCCGCGGTAGCGGACGTGGAGGTCGGCGATCACCGCGCCCTCACGGAGAGTCACCGTCGGCCGGTCGTCCTCGAACAGCCAAGGGATGCGCGCTTCTTCGAGAAGAGTGACCATTCGAGCGTGATTGATGTGCTGGAACGCGTCCATGTCCGACCAACGCACCTCGACCTCGGTGTGGAAACCCACCTTGTCGCCCTGCCCCACGCTGTCGCCCGCATTCTCACTCAACGTCATACCTCCGATCGCGTGCTCAGGCCGCGCACCATGCTGCGTACCTGACGCGCTGCCACCGACAGCGTCGCGAGGTCCAGCGTTCCAGACTCGAATATCTCGGTGAGAGCGGACCTCGCCCTCGACAGCCTCGACGCGTTGATCGACTCCCAGTCGTCGATCTTCTCCTGCGGTGTTTCGTGGGGTTCACCACCCACCAGAACCTCCATGGTGAGCTGCCGAAGCGACCCGTAGAGATCGTCGCGCAATGCCAGCCGTGCCAGCGAATGCCACCGATCACCGCGCGCCAACCCGGACACCGCAGTGAGCAACCAGTCGACCCCGATGTGCGCATCCATCGCGAAATAGAGTTCGGCGACCTCGTCGATGTCGCGTTCGGCGATGTCCGCCACGTCGCTGACGTCCAACAGGCAGAACTGGTCCAGCAGGCAATACACCTCGGCAATCAGGTCTTCGGGCACCCCCAGTGCCTCCGCCTCACGAGAACGATCCCTCAGATCGTCACGTTGGTGGCCGTGCAGCCACCCCCTCACCTTCGGTCCGAGATGACGAAGATCGGCCGAGTAGCGAGCGATTTCCGCTCCCACCGCGATGGGTTGCGGGCGATTCTGCAACAGCCAGCGCGACGCACGGTCCAGTACTCGACACGTTTCCAGGATCAGATGATCCTCCGTCGTCGTGTCCAGACCGGCATCGCGAATTCGCGCCCACAGCGCCGGAAGTCCGAAGATCTCGGTGACCGCCGCGTACGCCCGAATCGAGTCCGTGCTGCTCGCGCCGGCGTCCTCCGCCAGTCGATAGGCGAACGTGATTCCACCGTTGTCGATCGTCTCGTTGGCCAGCATCGTGGCGACGATCTGTCGGCGCAACGGGTGCGACTTGATTGCGGACCGGAACTCGCCACGCAGACGCGAAGGAAAGTAGCGCGGCAGACGTGGCGCGAAGGTTTCGCTGTCCGGCAGATCGGTCGCCAGCAGTTCGTCCTTCAGTGCGAGCTTCACGTGTGCAGTCAGGGTCGCGAGTTCGGGGGATGTCAGTCCCTGGTCGGCCTGCCGTCGCCGCACGATCTCCTCGTCGGCAGGAAGCGCCTCGAGTTCTCGATCCACTCCTCGCAGTGCCACGAGTTCGTCGATCTGGCGGCGATGCACACTCGCCATCTGAGGTGCACTCAGCCTCGATACGCCCAACAGATTGTTCTGCGCGACGTTGTCCGCCAACACCAGGTCGGCGACCTCGTCGGTCATCGAAGCCAACAGCGGGTTGCGATCAGCACTCGCCAACCGGCCACTCCCTACGAGGGTGTCCAGGAGGATCTTGATGTTCACCTCGTGGTCCGAGCAGTCCACGCCGGCCGAGTTGTCGATGGCATCGGTGTTGATACGGCCACCGCACTGGCTGTATTCGATCCGCCCGAGGGACGTCACGCCGAGGTTGCCTCCTTCGCCGACGACCCGCACACGTAGGTCGGCGCCGTCGACTCGAACGGTGTCGTTTCCCTTGTCACCCACCGCCGCGTTGGACTCGGCACTCGCCTTCACGTAGGTACCGATCCCGCCGTTCCACAGGAGGTCGACCGGTGCCCGCAGGATTGCCTGCACCAGTTCCGGTGGAGACAGTTCGGTGACCGACTCGTCGAGACCGAGCGCGGTGCGAGCGGCGGCGCTGAGCGGAACGGACTTGCGCGTCTTCTCCCACACTCCCCCGCCTTCGCTGATCAGTCCGGTGTCGTAATCGGCCCACGACGACCGCGCCAGCGCGAAGAGGCGAGTGCGCTCGGCAAAGGACGATGCCGCGTCGGGTTCCGGATCGAGAAATATGTGGCGGTGGTCGAAAGCGGCGACCAATCGAATGTGCCGACTCAGCAGCATGCCGTTTCCGAAAACGTCTCCACTCATGTCTCCGACACCGACGACGGTGAATTCCTCGGTCTGAGTATCGATTCCGATCTCCCGGAAGTGCCGTTTCACGCTCTCCCAGGCACCACGCGCGGTGATACCCATCTCCTTGTGGTCGTAGCCCGCCGAGCCACCCGAAGCGAAAGCGTCACCCAGCCAGAAGTTGTAGTCCTGGGCCACCGAGTTGGCGAGGTCCGAGAAGCTCGCCGTGCCTTTGTCCGCTGCGACGACCAGGTAGCGATCGTCGTCGTCACGTCGAACCACTCGCTGCGGTGGCACTATCTCACCGGACGACCGGTCGACGTTGTCGGTGACGTCCAGCAGACCCGAGATGAACGTTCGGTAGCAGGCCTTACCTGCATCGAGAGCGGCCTGCCGATCGACCGCGGCATCACCGGTCGCCGGCGGCGGCGACTTCACGACGAAGCCACCCTTCGCGCCGACGGGGACGATCACCGCGTTCTTCACCGCCTGCGCCTTCACCAGCCCCAGAATCTCGGTGCGGAAATCCTCTCGACGATCCGACCAGCGCAGCCCGCCCCGAGCAACCGCACCGAACCTCAGATGCACACCCTCCACGTCCGGGGAATAGACGAATATCTCGAAACGTGGACGGGGCCTGGGCAACTCGTGGATTCGACCGGGGTCGAGCTTGATGGAAAGACAGTCGGGCGATTCACCGTCCGGCGATTCCACGAAGTAGTTGGTGCGTAGTGTCGCGCCGATCAGCCCGAAGAGGCCGCGCAAGATGCGGTCGGCGTCGAGACTCACCACCTCGTCGATGGCCGCACGCAGCCGGTTCTCCAATTCGGTCACCCGCCCGGCAGATTCCGCTTGGAGGTCGGGATCGAACATCGCCTCGAAGAGACCGACCAACGCACGGGTCGTCCGGGGGTTGGCGAGGGCGACCCCCTCGATGTGGAACTGGCTGTACGGAAATACGGCCTGCCGCAGATATTTCGTATACGCCCTCAGGATCACGGCCTGACGCCAGTCGAGGCCTGCCCTGAGCACGAGCTCGTTGAATCGGTCCGCTTCGGCTTTTCCGAGCCACACGGCCGCAAACGTCTCGGTGAAACGAGCGTGCAGACCGGCCGGGTCCTGGGAGTCGTCCGCGGCGGCGCCTGGAACCACGTCTCGCTTCAACGCCGCATCCAGATCCCCCTCCGTGGCGGACAACCGAAGATCCACCGGCACGGCCAGACCGAAATCGTAGATCCAGCAGATGATGTCGTCGGGTCGTCGTACCGAATACGGGCGCTCGTCGAGCACTTCCACACCGAGACCCTGCAGCACGGGCAGTACCTCGCTCAGTGAAATGCTCTCTCCTCCGACGTAGAGGGTGAATCGCCAACGCCCCTCGTCGGAATCCGATTCGCGATACAGCTGAAGATCTATCGAACCCTTCGTCAGCTTCTCGATGCGCGCGATATCCCCCATCGCCCGCATCGCGTCGAAGTCCTCCTTGTAGCCGTCCGGAAATGCATCCGCGTACCGCTGGAGAAGTGCCGGCTCGGCGTCCGGGAGGGACGACACGAGATCGCCCAACCGGTCGTCCCATGTCCTTCCCGCTTCGGCAAGGAGTCCCTGCACACGCAGCCGGTTCGAGTCCGACATATCCGCCCGAACATGCATGGCGTCGGCCGGCTTTCGGATGGTCACGTGCAGGAGAGCCAGGTCGGATTCCGTCACACGGGCCGTGTATTCCAAAGTGCCCCCACCGAACTCGCGCAGGAGAATTCGCTGCATCTCGAGACGTGATCGCGTGTTGTAGCGATCGCGTGGCAGGTACACCAGGCTGGAGACGAATCTGGCGAACTGATCTTCTCTCACGAAGAGCCGAACCTGTCGGCGCAGTCCGATGCTGTGAACGGCCTTGGCGATGTCGAGCAAGGTGTCGGCGTCGTTCGAGAACAGCTCCGTACGTGGAAACGACTGGATCAGCTCGAGCATCGCCTGCCCCGAGTAGGAGCCGATGTCGTACCCGGCGCGCTCGATGACGGAACGGACGCGCCGTTCGATGACCGGAATGTCGAGCACGTTGTCGTGCAGCGCCGTGACGGTGAAGACCCCGAGAAACCGATGCTCGCCGGTGATGTTGCCGTCGTCGTCGAGAATGCTCACACCCACGAAGTACGGGTAGGCGAAACGGTGCACTGTCGCCGGAGACGAACCCTGGGTGAGCAGCAGAAGGGGACGATCAGGAATTTCGGCGGTCGGCGGGAGGCCGAGACGTTGACCGGTGTGCAGATCCGTACGAAGCATGCCCAGATCACTGCCCGGCACCACCTCCTGGGTACGGATGCCGGAAGAGTCGGGTTCGCCGAGTTCGTAGCGTCGGTAGCCCAGCACCGCGTAGTGACCGTCCGCCAGCCACCGAAGCAGTGCGGCGCAGTCCGTCAACTCTTCACTGCGCGACGACCTTCGTGCCGCGGTCTCTTCGAGTTCCCGTGCCACGTCGAACTCGAGCGTGCGCATGGCTTCGGTGTCACTCACCACCTGGCGGACATCCCGGAGAACTTTCGCCGCACTGTCGGCCAGTCCTTCGAGAGCTGCATCGTCCGTTCGGCGATCGAGTTGAACGTGAATCCATGACTCCGACACGACGCCCGATTCGTGCCCGCCCGTGACGACATCCGTCAGCGTTCCGTCCGGGTCTCGCTCCACAGCGAGAATCGGGTGCATGAACTCGGTGATGGAAAGCCCGCGACGAGTAAGCAGCGCGGTGACGGACTCCACCAGAAGCGGCATGTCCTCGACAACCACCTGGAGCGAAGGCCCGCACTCGGCTTCCGCGCCGTGCACAGCGATCGCGGGACTACCCGGTGGGCGATGAAGCGCCAACCGAAGGTGAGCTCCGAGAATGGCATCCGCCGACCCGTTGACGATACTGGTGCCGTCGTCCTCGTCGACATGCCGATAATAGGCAGCGGCCAGGGCCGGCACCCTTCCTCGCAGCTCGCCGGGGAGATTGCTCGCCCACTCGCCCACGTGGTCGGACGCCGTTCCCGTCATCGTGGCCCACTTTCCTCGAGATACAGATCACCGCAGACAACTCTCCTCGAGAGTAGCTGCGGTGATCCGACTCAGGGCGAACTTCAGCGGGGTGTCAGGAAGCGGGTATCTGCACCAGATTCCGTTTCAGCATCGACCGCTCCGCGTCCGACAGTGGCCTCGACTTCTCGGCATGGGGGTCGAAGGCCACGAGAACCGCGTCACCGGAAGCGCAGGTCTCGCCGTGACGATCCTTGATGACGTGGCGCATCGTGTACGACGAATTACCCAGATGCAGCACCGACATCTCCACGGTCAGCGGACCCGACGAGTCGGTCGCCGGGCGCAAGAATTCGATGTCCATCTTGCGCACGACCATCGCGTGTGGCCGCTCCCCCTCGATCGCCATCTCGTGTGCGAAGAAGAAGATGCGTGCTTCCTGCATGTACTCGACGTAGCGAACGTTGTTGATGTGTCCGAGACGGTCGGAATCGCCCCAGCGAACCTGGATTTCGCAGGAGAACACTTGATCGGACACTGACTCTTGATCGGGCACTGATCAGTCCCTGGTCAGCTTGCGGTGCGTCACACGGTGCGGGCGGGCCGCGTCGGCGCCGAGACGCTCGATCTTGTTCTCCTCGTAGCCCTC
This sequence comes from Rhodococcus huquni, assembly GCF_055231055.1. Classification (NCBI taxonomy): domain Bacteria; kingdom Bacillati; phylum Actinomycetota; class Actinomycetes; order Mycobacteriales; family Nocardiaceae; genus Rhodococcus; species Rhodococcus huquni. Next base: position 90,105 of record NZ_JBUYWE010000001.1, on the reverse strand, counting down.
GAAGTTGCCCTCGTACCAGTACCAGGCAGCCTCGTTGTCCCCGAATCCACCTTCCCAAGCGAGGATGTGCGTGCAGGTGCGGTCCAGGAACCAACGGTCGTGAGAGATCACGACGGCGCAGCCCGGGAACTGCTCGAGTGCGTTCTCGAGGGAGCCGAGGGTTTCGACGTCGAGGTCGTTGGTCGGCTCGTCGAGGAGGATCAGGTTGCCGCCCTGCTTGAGGGTCATCGCGAGGTTGAGGCGGTTGCGCTCACCACCGGACAGGACGCCGGACGGCTTCTGCTGATCGGCACCCTTGAATCCGAACGAGCTGATGTAGGCGCGGGACGGCATTTCGGTCTGCCCCACGTGGATGTAGTCGAGCCCATCGGACACGACCTCCCACACCGACTTGTCCGGGTCGATGCCCGAACGGTTCTGGTCGACGTAGCTCAGTTGCACGGTCTGGCCGACCTTGACCTCACCGGCGTCGGGCTCCTCGAGGCCGACGATGGTCTTGAACAGCGTGGTCTTACCGACACCGTTGGGACCGATGACGCCGACGATGCCGTTACGCGGCAACGTGAAGGACAGGTCCTTGATCAGAACGCGCCCGTCGAATCCCTTGTCGAGGTGGGATACCTCGACGACGACGTCACCGAGACGCGGCGGTGCGGGAATCTGGATCTCTTCGAAGTCGAGCTTGCGGGTCTTCTCGGCTTCGGCTGCCATCTCCTCGTAGCGCGCGAGCCTGGACTTGCTCTTCGCCTGACGTGCCTTGGCGCCGGAACGCACCCACGCCAGCTCGTCCTTCAGTCGCTTCTGCAGCTTCTGGTCCTTCTTGCCCGAGACCTCGAGGCGCGCAGCCTTCTGCTCCAGGTAAGTGGAGTAGTTGCCCTCGTAGGGGTAGAGACGACCACGGTCGACCTCACAGATCCACTCCGCGACGTGGTCGAGGAAGTACCGGTCGTGAGTGACGGCGAGGATGGCACCGGGGTAGGCGGCGAGGTGCTGCTCGAGCCACAGCACGGATTCTGCGTCGAGGTGGTTGGTGGGCTCGTCGAGAAGCAGCAGGTCAGGCTTGCTCAGCAGCAGCTTGCACAGTGCGACACGACGCTTCTCACCACCGGACAGGTGGGTCACCATCTCTTCGGGCGCCGGGCAACGGAGAGCATCCATCGCCTGTTCGAGCTGCGAGTCGACCTCCCAGGCGTCCGCATGGTCGAGCTTCTCCTGGAGCTCGCCCATCTCCTCCATCAGTTCGTCGGAGTAGTCGGTCGCCATCAGCTCTGCGATCTCGTTGTACCGATTGAGCTGCACCATCGTCTCGCCGAGGCCCTCTTCGACGTTCTCGCGAACCGTCTTGGTCTCGTCGAGATGCGGTTCCTGCATCAGGATGCCCACGGATGCGCCGGGAGCGATGAACGCCTCACCGTTGCCGGGCTGGTCCAAGCCGGCCATGATCTTCAGGATGCTCGACTTACCTGCACCGTTCGGCCCGACCACACCGATCTTCGCGCCCGGGTAGAAGCTCATCGTCACATCGTCGAGGATGACCTTGTCACCGTGCGCCTTGCGCACCTTCTTCATCGTGTAAATGAACTCAGCCACGCGTTCGAGTCTCCTACCTGGGGTTTACGACGTGCGACCGACGGGAGATCTCATCGTTCCCCCGCAGGCCACTCGGACGATTCTCGTTCGATGCTAGTCGGTACATCAAAACGGCCCCAACGAGAGCGAAACTCTCCGCCAGGGCCTCGATACCGACGGTGGTGACCACCGCGCATCATCGGCCTCACATGCTACTCGCTGCAGGGTGCTGGAACCTACTACCGCATGGCGTCGGCCACGAACGGCGTCGAATCCGGCAGTGACGCGGCCATCGTGCCGTTGTGATCGGTCGGATAAGTCCGGTAGTCGACGTTCGCACCACCCGAGAGCAACTGCGGCACCAGGGCGAACGACAGCGGCGCCGGCACGACCGTGTCGGCGAGTCCCTGACCGATAAAGATCGGTCGGTCGTAACCCGCGGTGGGTACCGCCAGGTAGTCCGTGATCGCGGACCGGAACTCCGGAGTGTTCAGCGAACGAGACAACAGCGCGCCCGTTGCGACGCCCCGGGCGCGTGCCGCTTGATCGTCGTAGCAGAGAGTCTCGGCCGAATCGACGAGTTCGCCGCCGAGCGGAGTGAGATAGCTGTCGACGTCGAGATCCGGTTTCGCTTCGCGCAGCCCGGCGAGGATGTAGGTACTGAACGTGGTCAGACCGTCGAGACCCAGCTCCGGAAATGCGGGATCGCCGTAGGGGTACAGGTGCTCGAGGTTGGACGGGGCTCCGGTCGCGACCCCACCTCGGAAGTCCAGTTCGGGTGCATAGGCGCTGGCCTCGTGCGCGGCGTTCAACGTCGCGTGCCCGCCCTGGGACTGCCCGATCACCATCCACTTATTCGACAATCCGGGCACGGCGCCGCGACCGGCCCGCACCATGTCGACGACGTTGTGCGCGGCCACCTTGCTGTCGAGGTACGGGTGCACACCGTCCGTGCCGAGACCCACGTAGTCGGTTGCGACGACGGCGTATCCCTGTGTCAGCCAGTGGTCCAGGTACGCCACATCCCGGGCGGAGCGGGGATTGGTGGACGGCGCGCAGTCGTCACCGAGCCCCACGGTGCCGTGTGCCCAGGACAGAACGGGCCAACCACCTTCCGGCGCCTGCCCCGGCGGCACGAACACCGCACCTGTACTCGTTGCGGGGCGATCGTCGATGCCGAGCGTGTCGTATGTCAGCCGATAGGCGGCGCTCGCGGCGGGAATCGACAGATCGGCCGGCAACTCCTCGATGTGAGTCACCGTGCCCGGAGCACCGGCTGTCGGATCTGCCTGCGCGACACCGGGTGTCACTGCCAACGCAAGCGCGACGAGTATGGCAGCGGACGTGAGTCGCATCGAGATCTCCCCGGGTCGAGACATGGACGGTCGTCCATCAACCTACGGAGAAGTCCCAGCGTTCGCACCCGAATCTGTCATTCGCCGTGCTCGCGATCGCGTCGCGCCAACTCGGCGAACATCGCGTTGTGTGCTGCGAGATCGGCGCCGTCGTCTCGGTCCGCGGCGCGGTCCACCCGTCTGGCCGTCCGATCATCGCTGCGCGACCATTGAACGAGTAGCGCCAGCATCACCAGGACCAGCGGAATCTCGCCGGTGGCCCAGGCGATACTTCCACCCAACTGTTGGTCGCCGATCAGGTCGTCGTTCCAGCCGAGGCCGAGGGCACGGAAGTATCGCTCCCCCATCACCGCACCCATGCTCATCAGCGCGATACCGAAGAAGGCGTGGAACGGCAGTGAACCGAACACCATCGCGAGCTTCGTGACCGGCTGCAGCGGACGCGGCGAAGGATCGACACCGATCGCCACCCAGTAGAAGAGGTAGCCGGTGACCAGGAAGTGCAGGTTCATCATCAGATGTGCGGCGTGAGTGTCCACCACCGCGTCGAAGATCCCGCCCATGTACAGGGCATAGAACCCGCCGACGAACAGCACTGCCGCCACGATCGGATGTGTCAGGAAGCGGGACAGCGGGCTGTGCAGGCCGATCAATATCCACTCGCGTACGCCCGGCACGCCGTCCTTACCCGCCGGCTCGAGCGAACGCAGCGCGAGGGTGATCGGTGCGCCGAGCACCAACAGGACCGGGACCAACATGGACATCGCCATGTGCGCTCCCATGTGAACGCTGAACACGGCCGGCGAATACTTGCCGACACCCGATGACGTCGTGATCAGTAGAACGATGCACCCGGAAATCCACGCGATGGTGCGGCCGATCGGCCATGCGTCGCCGCGACGACGCAGCTTCCTCAGGCCGAGCACGTACAGCCCGGCGAGCATGATCGCCGCGGTGCCGTAGATCAGGTCGAAGCGCCAGTCGGTCATGAATGCGCCGAACGAAGGCGGATCCGGCAGGTTGTAGCCGAGTTCGACCTCCGGCACCGACGGCACCGAACTCGGCGGTGGCGGCGGAGTGCGCCCCAGTCCGACGGCAAGTCCGATCGTTGCCGCGAACAGCATCACTTCCGCGCCGGCGAATCGGATCAGTGCTCCGCGACTCGTGGGGTCCGCAGCGAGGGCGGGCAGCGAACGTCGTCGTTGCGCCCAGCCGAACACACCGAGCAGAACCAGTGCCACGGTCTTGGCGACCACCAGTTGCCCGTACGTCGTCGTGAACAGATCACCGAGCGGCAACCGAACGAGGGCATTGACGATGCCGCTCACTGCCATCACCGCGAAGCAGACTCCGGCGACGGCCGAGAATCTTCTGGCCGCTACGTCCGTGCACGCGCCTCGGCGACGCGCATGGGCCAACAGTGCGAACAGGCCGCCTGCCCACAGGGACGCAGCAACGAGATGCAGGATGAGGCTGTTGGTTGCCATGTCGTGAGAGCCGCCCGAGGACGAGTGCCCGGTCAGCGCCAAGGGCATCAAGCCGAGAATGCCGACGCCGAGCAGAATCGGTGTCCACCACCACCGCAGCGCGAACCTCGCGAGAACCGCCAGCACGACCGCAATGATCGCCGTCCATCTCCACGCGCCCGCCAACTCGACCTGGCCGATCGAGTTGAAGATGTTGTCCGGTTTCACGGCCTCCGCGAACGGCTGACCAGATGTGTCGGACAACGTCAGCGGAACGAGTACCAGCGAGCAGGCCGCCCAGACGATCGCGGCGTACGACGCCGTGCGGACCGCCCGGTATCCGTCCACATCGAGCACGCCCGACTTCTGCGGCGGCACGAAGAATGCTGCAAGCAGTAGCGATCCGATCGCTATGACCGCCGCAATCTCACCTGCCGCCCGTACTGCAGGGAGGCCGTACGTCGTCACGGCCCCAGGGTCCGGAATCCCCAGCAACACCAATGCCTGCGCTGCGGAGAGTCCGACCACGATCGCGGCGACCACAGCCGCAACAAGCCCGGCGACAACGAACAACGCCGTGGACGCTGGGCGAGACGGGGCCTTGGGCTGCAGATCCGTGGACGCGACGGAGGGTGTTGCCATGCGTCCAGAGTAGGACCTACGACACGCTGTAGAAGATGCGGACCCTTCGCACGGAGCCATTTCCTGATACAAGGGAGAGCAAAACCACACCTGATCCGGAGGCTCGAAGTGACAGTGGTGCCGATCGTGCTCGTCGCTCTGTTCTTCCTCTGCATGGGCCTCTACGGACTCGCGCTTCCCCACCGCCTTGTCGCGCCCTTCGCGATCACAGCAGACTCCGTCACCTCACGCACCGAGGTCCGTGCGGTCTACGGCGGCTTCGGCGTCGCCACAGCCGTTGCATTGGTACTGGCCGCAGCCGACGTCGGGGGCATCAGAATCGGTGTCTGTATCGCCGTCGCCGCAGCGCTCGCCGGTATGGCGTTCGGACGCATCGTCTCCGCCCTCGTCGGCGACAGAGCCCGCTTCTACCCCGTCTGGTTCTATTTCATCGTCGAACTGGTACTCGCCGGGATGCTCGTCGCCGCAGTTGCCTTCGACTGACGCCGGTACCGATGCCCGATCGGGCCCCTACGGCTGGGCGGGTAATATTCGCACCGCGCCTCCGTAGCTCAGGGGATAGAGCAATGGCCTTCTAATCCATTGGTCGCAGGTTCGAATCCTGCCGGGGGCACCACAGACGGTACGGTTTGCGGGTGAATTCACGGTCGAACCTCGTCGCGCGGTTGCGCGGGTCTGCCGTGGGCGCACTCTCCGGTGCCGTGAGTGTTGCCGCGCACGGTATCGGTGGCGGCACCGCACCGAACGACGGGGCGATCGTGCTCCTGCTCCTCGCGTCGGCCGCACTCGGCTTGTCCGTAGGCGCCGTTCGATCTCCCCGGGTCCTTCTCCCCTTTACTCTCGGCACCCTGGCTACCGGGCAGGTGATCGGTCACACGACCTTGTCGTTGGCCTCGAACCACGCTCACAACGCTGTTCCCTCCGCTTCGATGCTGTCCGCGCACGTCGCCGCACTGGCCGCGACGGCCGTACTCGTCCTCGCCACGGAAAACGCAGGCACTCGTGTACTCGGGGCGCTCGTGCGGATCGTCCGCATTGCGATCAAGCCGTACCCGGTCGCGATCGAACTGTGGTCCGCGACGCCGGTCTATCACTCGAACGTGTCCCGCTCGGTCCTCGCTGGAGCTTCCGCAGGCACTCGCGGCCCACCGGCATTCGTCTGAATCTCACCTTTCCGCCATCCCGTTCCACACGAACAGGGACGGCGGCATTTCCTTGCGCCGCACACGTCCATCGTGTCGCGGCGTTCATCCCCGAGTTCGTCGGCACTTCCTGCCTGCGTCCTCGGCTGGAATCGAATCGAGTTTCACGCGCATGTCCGTACCCGAACTCGAGCGCGACAAGATCGAACCGCGCCCGACCTCGTCCAATTCCTCGGCCCCACCGGGGACCCGCACCAGTCTCCGCCCCCTTGTCCTGCGACTGCATTTCTACGCCGGCATTCTGGTCGCACCGTTCCTCGTCCTCGCCACCATCAGTGGCGGTCTCTACGCGGTCGCACCGACGATCGAGCAGATCGTCTACCGCGACTATCTCCACGTCGACAGCACCGGCCCAGCCGTTCCCGTCGCCGAACAAGTGCGCGCCGCACAACAGGTCCGCCCTGATCTGACAGTCGACGCCGTCCGGCCGGTGGCAGAGGCCGGTGACACCACGAAGGTCCTCTTCACCGACCCAAGTCTTGGTGAGTCCGAGCGGCTCGCCGTGTTCGTCGATCCGGTGACGACACAGTCACAGGGTGAACTCGTCATGTACGGCAGCGGCGGCGCCCTGCCCGTACGCACGTGGATCTCGCAATTGCATCGACATCTCCACCTCGGCGAACCCGGCCGCATCTACAGCGAACTCGCCGCATCCTGGCTCTGGGTCATCGCGCTCGGCGGCATCTATCTGTGGGTCCAGCGGTACCGAGCTGCGCGCCGTCGAGACGGCAGAACGGCCAGGCTGTGGACGCTCGACCGGAGCACTACCGGCCGCGTCCGAACGCTGAACTGGCACGGCGTCGCGGGGATCTGGATCGCTGTCGGCTTGGTGTTCCTTTCGGCCACCGGACTGACGTGGTCGAAGTATGCCGGCGAGAACGTCACGAATCTTCGCTCGGCACTGAGCTGGACGACGCCCGCTGTGGATACCGAACTCGCATCCACCGGTTCCGAATCCTTCGGCGGTCACGAGGGCCACGGCTCCCACCCCGGCGCCTCCGCACCGGCGGCCCCGAATCCGACGACGCACGAGACCGCGGTCACTGACGTGGATGCCGTCCTCGACACGGCCCGATCGCACGGCGTCACCGGCGAAGTGGAGGTTTCCATTCCCCAGAGCGACGACACGGCGTTCGAGGTGGAAGAGACGCGCCAGCCGTGGCAGTTCGCCACCGATTCGATCGCGATCGACGGAAAGGACGGATCGGTCACCGACATCTCTCGATTCGCCGACTGGCCGCTTGCCGCGAAGCTGGCTTCCTGGGGCATCGCGTTGCACATGGGAATCCTGTTCGGGGTCGTGAGCCAGATTGCCCTCGTCCTGCTGGCAGCGGCTCTGTTGTCCGTCATCGTTCGCGGATACCTCATGTGGTGGCGCCGACGGCCCTCACGTGGCGACCGGCTGGTGGGCAGGGCGCCGACGAGAGGCTCCTGGCGCCGGGTGCGGCCTGCCACGTTGGCTGCCGTGACCGCGCTCGCGGTGGGTGTGGGCTGGCTCGTGCCTCTGCTCGGCCTGAGCCTGCTGGCCTTCCTCGTCGTGGATATCGCGCTGGGGCTCGCTGCACGGCGACGACGCCCGGCCACGACACCACAGGCTCGTTAGAGTCCTTTCGGAAAGCCGAGCATTGACAGAGGAGCAGGATGCACGTCGATTCCGACACAATCATCTGGACAGCTTCCGTCGCGATACTCGCACTCGCTGTGTGGCGTGTGCGTAAGGAACCGCGGCGCGTGTCCACGGGAATGTTGATCGTCGCCGGAGTGGTGATGCTGTGGTTCTCGACGGCATTTCTGGTGTACCGATACGACGAGGATGCCGGAACTCTCATGGCGAGCGGTGTCCTTTACGTCCTCGTCCCGATCGCTCTGCTCCTCGTGGCGACTGCGGCTGTCGCGAACGGCGTCGTCGTGATGCGCAGGGAGGGTATTCGACTCGCGAATGCCCTCCCGCTCGCGTTCGGTGTGGGTTCTTTCGCGCTGTATGCTCTTGCCGCCGTTCAGTTCACCCGCTACACCGGCACGATGACAGCCGCGGTCATCGCCGCCATCTTGTCCGTGTACATCTACGTGGGCTTCTTGTTGTCGGGATATACCGCGTACTCGCTCCTGTACTCGCGTCTCCCCCGTCTCGACCGAGTGCACACTGTCGTCACCTTGGGTTGCTCGCTCAGCGGCGACCGCCCGACGCCGTTGCTTCGTAGCCGTCTCGATCGGAGTCTCGAAGTCGGTGCGCGTGGCGAGGATGCCCTGTTCGTTCCCTCCGGCGGGCAGGGGGCCGACGAAGTCGTGTCCGAGGCCGCGGCAATGGGTCGGTACCTCGAAGAGCAGGGGGTGGAACCCACCCGAATTCTCCTCGAGGATCGATCGACCACCACTCGCGAGAATCTCGTTCTTTCGCACGGACTGCTCGAAGGACAGGGGAAGAGCACGTCCGGGGTGGTCGTGGTCACCAACAACTTCCACGTCTTGCGTTCTGCATCTTTGGCGCGATCGCTCGGGTACGACTGGGAAGTTGTCGGTGCGCCCACCGCCCTGTATTACGTGCCGACCGCATTTCTGCGAGAGTTCGCTGCGTATCTCAGCTACCACAAGCGCATTCACATCGCGGTGATCGCTTTCCTCGTCATCCCGACACTTGTAGCCGGGTTCGTCGCATGAGCCCGACGTGAGTCTTCTCTCGTCCGTTTCGAGCACCCGAAGTACCGGGTAGTAGGCCTCTTGTGGTTATGTGAACGCGCTGTTACAAAATCCTCACAGGAACAGGTAGGTGTGCGGTGTCCGTTCGTGACCGCGTGGAAGAGATCTACAAGCAGGTCGTCGACCGCAACGCCGGTGAACCCGAGTTTCATCAGGCTGTCGCCGAGGTCTTCGAATCTCTTCGGGTCGTCGTCGATGTCCAGCCCGAGTACGCAGACGCGGGCCTCATCGACCGCCTCTGCGAGCCCGAGCGCCAGATCATCTTCCGAGTGCCGTGGACGGACGACAACGGCCATGTGCAGGTCAACCGCGGTTTCCGGGTCCAGTACAATAGCGTGCTCGGACCCTACAAGGGTGGACTTCGCTTTCACCCCAGCGTCAACCTCGGCATCGTCAAGTTCCTCGGATTCGAGCAGATCTTCAAGAACGCACTGACGGGTCTGCCCATCGGCGGCGGCAAGGGCGGGTCCGACTTCGACCCCAAGGGACGCTCCGAGGCCGAGATCATGCGCTTCTGCCAGTCCTTCATGACCGAGCTGAACCGGCACATCGGTGAATACACCGACGTCCCGGCCGGTGACATCGGAGTCGGTGGCCGCGAGATCGGCTACCTGTTCGGCCAGTACAAGCGGCTGACCAATACGTACGAGTCGGGCGTTCTGACCGGCAAGGGCATCACGTGGGGCGGCTCCCAGGTTCGCCGTGAGGCCACCGGATACGGCGTGGCCTACTTCGTCGCCGAGATGCTGAAGGCGTCGCGCAATGGGCTCGACAACAAGCGAGTCGTCATTTCCGGCTCCGGCAACGTCGCGATCTACGCGATCGAGAAGGTCCAGCAGCTCGGCGGCCTGCCCATCGCCTGCTCCGACTCGTCCGGCTACATCGTCGACGAAAAGGGCATCGATCTCGATCTGCTCAAGCAGATCAAGGAAGTCGACCGCGGCCGGATCTGTGATTACACGGACAAGGTTCCCCACGCCAAGTTCGTCGAGAGTGGATCCATCTGGGACGTTCCCTGCGAGGTGGCACTCCCCTGCGCCACTCAGAACGAACTCGACGAAGACGCTGCCCGGACGCTCGTGAAGAACGGTGTCGTGGCGGTTGCCGAGGGCGCCAACATGCCCACCACCCCACAGGGCATTCAGGTGTTCCGTGATGCCAACGTCGCCTTCGCCCCCGGCAAGGCTGCAAACGCAGGTGGTGTCGCCACGTCCGCACTCGAGATGCAGCAGAACGCGTCTCGCGATTCGTGGGGATTCGAGTACACCGACGAGCGTCTCGCCGCCATCATGCGTGGCATCCACCAGCGGACCATCGAGACTGCAGACGAGTACGGACGCAAGGGCGATTACGTCCACGGCGCCAACATCGCCGGCTTCGTCAAGGTCGCGGATGCGATGCTCGCTCTGGGCGTCATCTGAGACGTTCGACTTGCCCTGTGCCGGGCACTTCGGTGCATCATGGCGGGCATGGACTTCGTCGAGATCGCCCGCGCCGAGTCCGAGCGCGGTGAGTTGGTGTTGCGTGAGCGGAGCACGGACGAGGCGTCCGTGCTGGAGCTTCGCGCGAACGGCATCTTCGTGATGGACACTCACGAAACCAGCAGTGAGCGGGCCCTCGCCACGGTTGCCCTGGCAACCGTGGCGAGCCCCCAGCGCGTGCTCGTGGGCGGGCTCGGCCTGGGATTCACCATGAACGAGGTGCTCGCGGACGAGCGAGTGCAGGAGTGCACCGTCGTCGAGATCGAGCCTGCGCTGGTGAATTGGATGAGCGAGGGCGTCGTCCCCCACGGGCCCGACATGCTGGCGGACGACCGCGTCGAACTGGACATCGCCGACGTCGCGGACGCCCTCGAGCAGGCCCCCGACTCCTCGTACGATCTCGTACTTCTCGACGTCGACAACGGGCCTGGATACCTGGTGCACGAATCCAACGGTTCGCTCTATCGCCCCGGGCTCCTCGCGGAGGCGCGCGCCGTTCTGCGCCCGGGTGGCGCGCTCACCGTCTGGTCCGCCGCCGAGGAACCCGAACTCGAGTCGTCACTCACGGAAGTGTTCGATGCGGTGGTCCCACACCCCTTGGAGGTGAATCTCCAAGGGCACCAGGAAACCTATTGGTTGTACGAAGCTCGGTGCGCCTGAGTTCTCACGCCGGACGATTCGGCTCCGGATCCGAATCGTCCGCGTCGATCACGACGCCGTCCGCATCTTCGTCTTCTTTGGCCTTTCGGACCGCATCGCGCATCTCGATGCCGTCGGAGATCCAGTCACCGATCTCGTGGGTCACGTCCCGAACCGCGCCCGTGATGATCGTCGCAATCCGGCCCACGTGACCGGCTGCCGACTCCGTCAAATCCTGGACGGTGTCCTTACGCCGTTCGAACTTCCCCACCATTGTCGAATCCCTCTCAGGCCGCGGACTTCTGCCGTTCGACGATAACACCGGGAACCTGCTCCGACCCGACGAGGAACGGCGGGAGTGCGAACTTGAAGATCTTTCCCCAGACCGATCCGATCTGCGAGAAGAAGCCGCCCGTGTTGTACGGCAACGAGTACTTCTCGCACAGCGCCTTCACCTCGGGCGCCATTTCCGGGTAGCGGTGCGCCGGCAGATCGGGGAAGAGGTGGTGTTCGATCTGATGCGACAGATTCCCCGACATGATGTGGAACAGTTCGCTGCCCTCGATGTTCGCCGATCCGAGCATCTGCCGGACGTACCACTGTCCCCTGGTCTCGTCGGCCGTCTCGTCCTCGCTGAACGTCTGTACGCCGGTCGGGAAATGGCCGCAGAAGATGATCGAGTAGGTCCACACATTGCGGACGAGGTTCGCAGCGACGTTTCCGACGAGGGTGGAAGCGAAGAACGGACCGGTCAGCGCCGGAAAGACCACGTAGTCCTTGAGGACCTGACGACCGGCCTTGCGCTGCATGCCTTGCAGTAGCGGCTTGACGTCGACCCACTTGCGCTTGCCCTGAATGATGTTCTCGGCTTCGAGGTCGTGGAGCATGACGCCCCATTCGAAGAAGGTCATCAGGAGGAAGGCGTAGACCGGGTTGCCGAGGTAGTACGGATTCCACTTCTGCTCTTCGTCCATACGCAGGATGCCGTAGCCGATGTCACGGTCTTTGCCACGAATATTGGTGAAGGTGTGATGCATGTAGTTGTGGGAATGCTTCCACTGATCGGCCGGGCAGACCGTATCCCAATCGAACACCCTGGAGTTGAGTCCGGGCTCGCGCATCCAGTCGTACTGGCCGTGCATGACGTTGTGGCCGATTTCCATGTTGTCGAGGATCTTCGACAGCGCGAGCGAACCGACGCCGGCCAGCCACACGGGTGGGACGAACGGGAAGTACATCAATGCACGGCCGGCAACTTCGAGACCGCGCTGCGCCTTGATGACCTTGTAGATGTACTCGCGGTCTTCGGCGCCGAGCTCCCCGACGACTCGGTCGCGGAGGGCGTCGAGTTCACGGCCCAACTCTTCGACCTGGTCGTACGTGAGTACGAGCGGGGCCTCCGGCGCGGATTCCTTGCTGCTGTCGTTCAGGAAGGGAAGAAACGAAAGTCCGAGCATGTCGATCTCCAGACGTGGATGGGAGAGAACGTTGACGAGTTGGGAGGGTCAGATGTCGACGGTCACGTCGCCGACCGGAACGGACACACACAGTTGGATCTGCTTGTCGGGCTCCGAATCCGCCTCCCCCGTGCGCACGTTCTTCGTGCACCCCGAAGTCTTGGTGGACGTGCAGGAGAAGCAGATCCCCATTCGGCAGCCGTACTCCGGCGTGAGACCGGCCGCCTCTGCCTGTTCGAGGAGCGTCTTTCCGCCGTTCTCGGCAGTGACCCCGCTCGAGGTGAAGGACAGAGTGCCACCGGATTCGCCGTCCACCGCGATCACTGCCGGCGCGAACTCCTCGGTGTGCAGCCGATCTTCGATTCCGACTTCTCGATAGGTCTCGCGCACGGCGCGCATCAGCCCGGGTGGCCCGCACAAGAACGTCTCGCCGTCCTCGAACCACGGCGCTACGGCATCCAGATGGTGCCGACCGAAGAAGCCGCTCAGATGCCCGGCTTCCGCATCGTCGGTGTACGCGTAGACGACGTTCACGTTGGGATTCGCCGCAGCGATCTCGTCGAGTTGCGTGCGGTAAGCGACGTCCTTCTCGGTGTACGCGTAGTGCACGAACGTGACCTCGCCGGAATATCCTTCGGCCACGAGAGTGCGCACCATCGCCATCAGCGGCGTGATGCCGCTGCCACCGCTGATCAGCACCATTCGGCCGGGGCGGGGTGACGGGAGAACGAATTCGCCCGCGGCCTGGGAAAGATCGACCATGAGTCCCGGCTGCGCGTTGCGATGGAGGTACTGGGAGACGAGACCCTCCGGGTGTGCCTTGATCGTCAGTTCGATAGCGCCGCCCCGCTCGTCGGCCGACCCCGCAGGCGAATAGCAGCGAGTATGGCGAACGCCGTCGATAACGACTCCCACCTGCACATATTGCCCGGCGCTGAATCCTCGCCACTGACGCGTGGGACGAATGGTCAGGGTCACTGTGTCCGAGGTGGATCGCTCTACCGACTCGACCTTCCCGCGCAAGTCCCGCACGGTGGTCATGGGATCCACCAGTTCCAGGTAGCGGTCGAGAGCGTGCGGCGTCGCCATCGCTTCGAACAGCGACACCAACGAGAAGCGACGTGGCTTCGCGTCACGACCCTTGTTGATCACGGCCATCACAACCTCCGAACTTTGAGTGCACACCTGTACACCGGTAATAGTGTGACACGTGGACACATGAAGTTGTCAAGACGTGAGCACTGTGATTTCGGTCGATGTCCACCGGAGGCGCGGCGCGGCCTACACTCGCTCACGTGAGCAGGACGGACAGCGCCGCGGGAATCCAGCCGGAAAGCCGCGCAGTGCGCAAGGAAAGAACGCGGGCCGCATTGTTGGACGGCACGCTCGAACTGCTCGCCGACCGCACCTTCGCCAGCCTGAGCCTGCGCGAGGTCGCCAGAACCGCGGGAATCGTGCCCACGGCCTTCTACCGACACTTCGCCTCACTCGAAGAGCTCGGCGTCGTCCTGGTCGAAGAAAGCATGCGGATGCTGCGGCAGATGCTCCGCGACGCACGACGCAGCAAGGGCGCCAAGAGCGCCGGCGATTCGCTCGACATCCTGGTGCGACAGGTCCGCTCACACGAGGCACAGTTCCGCTTCCTCAGCCGCGAACGATATGGCGGCGTGCCCGAGCTCCGACGAGCAATCGGGCTGGAGATGACGTTGTTCGTCAGCGAGTTGACGACCGACCTGTCCCGGATGCCCGGACTCGGCACCTGGAGCGCGGAAGACCTGGAGATGGCAGCGGACCTCACCGTCTCCGCGATGTTCTCCGCAGTCGTCGATCTCCTCGAGTCGCATCAGCCGAACGGACGGACAGAGAAGGAAATATCCCGGCGCGCCGAGAAGCAATTGCGCCTCGTCATGCTGGGAATGGGGGCGTGGAACCCTTCCGGTTCCTGAAGTCGCCTCGTAGCCTGGTGCCATGACAGACGAGACCGGTTCGTACGACACCACACTCACCCAGGTCACCGTCGACGACCTCACGTTCGACGTTGCCGTGAATGGCCCGGCGGACGGCACACCCATCGTCCTGCTGCACGGCTTTCCCGAGACCTCGGCCTCGTGGTCCGAGGTTGCCGCTCACCTCGCCGGTGCCGGCCTTCGTGTCTACGCCCCGAATCAGCGCGGCTACTCCCCCGGCGCCCGTCCCGAAGGAGTCGACGCCTATCGGACCGAACTTCTCGCCGCCGACATCGTGGGACTGCTCGATGCGCTCGATATCCGGAGGGCCCACCTGGTCGGCCACGACTGGGGTGCCGTTGTCGCATGGGTCGTCGCGGGCCGCAACCCGCACCGAATCCTTTCGTTGACCACTGTCTCGATTCCACACCCCTCCGCATTCGGATGGGCAGTCCGCGAAGACCCCGACCAGCAAGAGCGGTCCTCGTACTTCACTCTCTTCAGGCAGGAGGGCAAGGCCGAACACGTTCTCCTACGCGATGATTCGAGCGCACTCCGGGCCATGTTCGGGGGTGTGGTTCCCACGGAGCAGGTCGAAGAACACGTCCGACTACTCAGTGAGCCCGGCGCACTCACCGCCGCGCTCAACTGGTACCGCGCGATGACGCGCGAAATGGACCAACTGCCGCCCGTCACAGTTCCGACCACCTATGTGTGGGGCACGGAAGACCTCGCGATGGGCAGGGCGGGAGCCGAGCGGTGTGGCGAGTTCGTCGACGCTCCGTACGAGTTCGACATCTTCCGCGGTGCATCTCATTGGATTCCGGAAGAGCGCCCGGATTCACTCGCCGACGCGATCCTCTCGCGCGTAGGAATGCGCTGACGCGTCAGCTGAGTTCCGGCTCGCGCTCGGGCGCCCGCACCGCAACCAGCGCGAGCAGTCCGATCGCCAGAACGATCAGTAGGCCCACGATTCCCGCCCGGTCGGCGCCGAACCACCAGGCGAAGAAGCCGAACAGCGTGGGTGACAGGAAAGACACCGCTCGCCCGGTGGTCGCGTAGAGACCGAACATCTGACCTTCACGACCGGGTGGTGTGATGCGAGCGAGGAAGGTGCGGGCCGACGACTGCGCCGGCCCCACGAAGAGACACAACAACAGGCCGAAGATCCAGAACATGCCGGGGCCCGACACAGAGATCAGAACCACTCCGACCACGACCATCGACACGAGCGAGAACACGATGACGGACTTGGGCCCGATTCGGTCGTCGAACCGGCCGGCGACGAGCGCGCCGATCGCCGAGATGACGTTGGCTGCAACGCCGAACAGGAGCACGTCGGCGGCAGCGATTTCGTAGACGTTGACGGCCAACACCGCGCCGAACGTGAAGACACCCGCCAGCCCGTCCCGGAACAGCGCGCTGGCGATCAGGAAGTGGACAGTGCGCCGATCCGTTGCCCACAGCTCCCGCAGATCGCGCCACAGCACCCGGTACGACTCGACTATTCCCGCCTTCGCCGCGCCCGGATCGGCATTCGTGCGCGGCAATTCCGGAACCTTCAGGAGGACGGGCACCGTGAAGACGGCGAACCACACCGCCGCGAGCAGCGCTACCAAACGGATGTTCAACCCGCCATCGGTAGTCAGACCGAGGACTCCACGGGTGTCGCCATCACCCGAGATGAAGCCGAAGTAGCAGAGCAAGAGCAGCACGATGCCACCGAAATACCCCATCGCCCAGCCGAAAGCGGACACCCGCCCGATGTTCGACGGCGTGGACACCTGCCTCAGCATCGCGTTGTACGGGACGTTGGCCAGTTCGAAGATCACCGATCCGGCCGCGAGCAGAACAAGCCCGATCCACAGGTACTGATACGTGTCGCGGACGAAGAACATCCCCGCCATACACCCGACGGTCGCGAAGGTGAGCAGGCCCAGTGCCCATTTGCGTCGGCCGGTCGCGTCGAAACGTTGCCCGGTGACCGGGGCAGTGACGGCGATGACGAATCCGGCGATGCCCAGCGACCAGCCGAGCCAGGTACTGGCCGACACACTTCCCGGAAGATCGTCACCCACCGCATCGGTGAGATAGACCGAGAACACGAAGGTCAGAATCACCGCATTGAAGGCGGCAGATCCCCAGTCCCACAGACCCCATGCCACCACTTGCTTGCGCGTGGTGGCGACACCGACGACATCTGAAGTCATGGCGGGAGCCTAGACGAACAGCGAGGTCCGGGCCCGCTTTCGACACCCCCGAACGGCCCATGGTGCATCACGTTGCATATACACCTCGTTGCATAGATACTGGAGTCGTGGCACTCGAACATGCACTGCTCGTCTCCCTGTCCGAACAGGCCGGGTCCGGATACGAACTCGCTCGTCGATTCGACAAGTCGATCGGTTATTTCTGGAATGCCAGTCATCAGCAGATCTATCGGGTCCTGAAGCGGATGGAGGGCTCCGAATGGGTCGTGAGCGAGACCGTCGCGCAGGACGGGCGCCCCGACAAGATCGTGTACGACGTGAGCGCGACCGGACGGGCCGAACTCCACCGGTGGATCGCCGAACCGACGACGGTCGGACATCTTCGTGACGATCTCGCGGTCAAACTGCGAGGCGCGACGCACGGCGATGTAGGTGCAGTGCGAGCCGAATTCGAGCGTCATCTGGACGAACACTCGCAGCGACTGGAGATCTATCGCCAGGTCCAGAAGCGCGATTTCCCCGAGCCCGACCGGCTGACCGGTTCCGAATTGCACCAGTACCTGGTTCTACGGGGCGGGTTTCGAGTCGAGGAAGGCTTCGCCGATTGGTGCAGGGAGGTCCTCGAAATTCTGTGACGCCGCCGACCAGGTCGACCCCCGCGAACCTCAGTTCTTCAGTGAAAGGCCCGTACATGTCCTCCTATCCACACTTGCTGTCCCCGCTCGATCTCGGATTCACGACGTTGAAGAACCGAGTGATCATGGGTTCGATGCACACGGGCCTCGAAGATCGCGCGAAGAACGTGCCTCGTCTGGCCGAGTACTTCGCCGAACGAGCCCGCGGCGGAGTCGGATTGATCGTGACCGGCGGCTACGCACCCAACCGGACCGGCTGGCTCCTACCGTTCGGCGCGAAGCTCACCAATCGAGCCGAGGCCGCCCGACATCGCCGTATCACCGACGCCGTGCACGCCGCCGACGGAAAGATCGCGCTGCAGATCCTGCATGCCGGTCGCTACAGCTACCAACCGCTCAGCGTGTCGGCCTCCTCGATCAAGGCTCCGATCAATCCGTTTCGACCGCGAAAGCTGACCGACCGCGGTGTGCGTCGCCAGATTCGCAACTTCGTCCGGTGTGCCCGGCTGGCCCAGTCCGCCGGATACGACGGAGTCGAGGTCATGGGCGGTGAAGGCTACTTCATCAACCAGTTCCTCTGCGCGCGTACCAACAAGCGTAAGGACCGCTGGGGCGGCACATCCGAGAACCGTCGCCGAATCGCCGTCGAGATCGTGCGGGACACCCGCGCCGCAGTCGGCGAGAACTTCATCATCCTGTTTCGACTCTCCATGGCCGACCTCGTCGAAGACGGTCAGACCTGGGACGAGATCGTTGCTCTGGCCCAGGAAGTCGAGGCCGCCGGAGCCACCATCATCAACACCGATATCGGCTGGCACGAATCGCGAGTTCCCACGATCGTCACCTCCGTTCCGCGCGCAGCGTTCGCCGACATCACCGGCAAGCTCGAGAAGCACGTCTCCATTCCTGTGGCGGCATCCAACCGCATCAACATGCCCCAAACCGCCGAAGAGATCCTCGAACGCGGTGATGCGCAATTGATCTCGATGGCACGCCCCATGCTCGCCGACCCCGACTGGGTCCGGAAGGCCGCAGCGGACGCGGCCGACGAGATCAACACCTGCATTGCATGCAACCAGGCGTGCCTCGATCACGCTTTCGTGAACAAGCACGTCTCCTGCCTCCTCAATCCGCGTGCTGGCCGGGAGACCGAGCTGGTCCTCTCCCCCACCCGAATCACCAAGAACATCGCGGTCGTCGGAGCGGGACCGGCCGGTCTGTCGGCCGCATTGAATCTCGCTCAGCGCGGTCACACGGTCACCCTCTTCGAAGCGGATTCCGAGATCGGCGGCCAGTTCGGAATCGCCAAGAGAATCCCCGGCAAGGAGGAGTTCGCCGAGACGATCCGCTACTACGACAGGCAACTCGCGCGGGCGGGGGTCGATGTTCGACTCGGCACCCGAGTGACGACCGACGATCTCGTCGGCCGGTTCGACGAGGCCGTTCTCGCCACCGGCGTCACACCACGATTGCCCGCGATTCCCGGCATCGAGAACCCGAAGGTGCTCACCTACCCCGAGGTCGTTCGCGGGGGCAAGCCGGTCGGAAGTTCGGTGGCTGTCATCGGTGCGGGCGGTATCGGCGTGGACGTGAGCGAGTTCCTCACCCACGAGTCGTCACCGACGCTCGATGTGAAGGAATGGAAGCAGGAATGGGGCGTCACCGAACCGGAAGCGGCTGCGGGTGCTCTCACGACGCCGGTGCCCACCGCGTCGCCGCGTGAGGTCTATCTGCTGCAACGCAAGACAGGACGCATCGGAGCCGGCTTGGCGAAGACCACCGGATGGGTGCACCGCGCAGCGCTGAAGGCGAAGGGCGTACACCAACTTTCAGGCGTCAACTACGAGCGAATCGACGATACGGGCCTCCACATCACCTTCGGTGAGAAGCACGAGAACCCCCGCGTCCTCGAGGTGGACAACATCGTGGTGTGCGCAGGTCAGGAGTCGGTTCGCGATCTCGTGGACGAATTGACCGTGGCCGGGGTCGTCACCCATGTGATCGGCGGCGCGGACGTCGCGGCCGAACTCGACGCCAAGCGTGCCATCGAGCAGGGCACGCGCCTCGCCGCCCGATTGTGACCCGTTACGCTGGCTCACCGTGAGCCTGCCGAACCCCGCCTCCACAGCCCGCGCCGTCGTCACCGGAGCATCCTCCGGGATCGGCGAGGCGCTTGCCGTCGACCTCGCCGCCCGTGGTCACTCGCTCGTTCTCGTGGCCCGACGCGGTGAAGTCATGGAAGGACTGGCGGCCACCCTCCGGGGCAAGCACGGTGTGGAGGTGGAGGTTCGGGCGTGCGATCTGTCCGACCGCGACCAGCGGACCGAGCTCGTCGACGAACTGTCCGGGCGAGAGATCAGCGTGCTGTGCAACAACGCGGGCATCGCCACGTTCGGCCCGGTCGCCGAGCTCGATCCGTCGTACGAACGCGCCCAGGTGGAACTCAACGCCGTGGCGGTTCACGACCTCACTCTCGCTGTTCTTCCCGGGATGGTCGCCCGCGGATCCGGCGCGATCCTGATGGTCGGATCGGCGGCGGGCAACATGCCGATTCCGAACAATGCCACCTACGCGGCGTCGAAGGCATTCGTGAATACCTTCTCGGAATCACTGCGTGGGGAACTCAAGGGAACCGGCGTGAACGTCACTCTCTTGGCTCCCGGCCCTGTGCGTACCGAGATCCCCGACGCGGCGGATGCCTCGATCGTCGACAAGCTCGTACCGGACTTCCTGTGGATCTCGAGCGAGCACACCGCGAAGGTGTCGCTCGACGGATTGTCGAGCAACAAGATGCGCGTCGTCCCGGGGCTGATCAGCAAGGCCATGTCCGTGGCCGGCCAGTACAGCCCGCGCGCCGTCGTGGCCCCCATCGTGGGCACCTTCTACAAGAAGCTCGGCGACGACTGAGTGCCGCCAACCCGCCCGGCCGAGCGAGTCAGGCCCGGCCGGGCGGGTTGGCCACGTCTAGCGCCGACGGCGGCCGGTGCCGAAGATGCTCCGGCTGATCTCCCGTCCCGCTGCGGAGGCCGCAGACCGGAGGAATCCCTTCACCGCCGTGTTCCCGAGGACTTGCTGCGCAAGGTTCGGTCCGTCGTCCTGGGCGGGCGGTGCGGTGTCCTGCTGAGGCGGAAGCGGAGGCAGATCCGTGTCATCGGAAGCCGGCGCACCCGCCACCTTTGCCGTCAGCTTCTCGTATGCCGACTCACGATCGATGCTCTCGCCGTACTTCCCGAACAGACCGCTCGCCTTGGCAGCCTCGGTGATGGCGTCGTTTCCGATGGTGTCCATCAGTGAGCGCGGCGGACGGATCTTGGTCCACGCCACTGGAGTAGGCGCGCCGGTTTCCGAAAGCACGGTCACGACGGCCTCACCCGTCCCCAAGGTGGTGAGGGCTTCCTCGAGGTCGTAGTGTTTGCTCTTCGGGTAGGTGCGGACGGTCTTGGTGAGCGCCTTCTGGTCGTCTGGCGTGAATGCGCGCAGCGCGTGCTGCACTCGCGCGCCGAGCTGCGACAGCACGGCATTGGGCACGTCGGTGGGCAGCTGGGTGCAGAAGAACACACCGACACCCTTGGACCGGATCAACTTCACGGTCTGCTCGATCTGCTCGAGGAAGGCCTTGGATGCATCCGCGAAGAGAAGGTGCGCCTCGTCGAAGATGAAGACGAGCTTGGGCTTGTCCAGATCCCCTTCCTCGGGCAGCGTCTGGAACAGGTCGGCCAGGACCCACATGAGGAATGTGGAGAACAATGCAGGACGCGCCGCCTGCGCACCCAGTTCGAAGAGCGTCACGACTCCGGCGCCGTCGACCACTCGGAGCAGGTCTTCGGTCTCGAGTTCGGGCTCTCCGAAGAAAGTGTCGCCGCCGTCGGCCTCGAGGTTGACCAGTGCACGCAGAATGACGCCTGCGGTTGCCGAGGACACGCCGCCGATCCCCTTCAGGTCGGCCTTGCCCTCGTCGCTCGTGAGGTGGGCGATCACCGAGCGCAGGTCTTTGAGATCGAGCAGAGCGAGCCCTTGGGTATCGGCCCAGTGGAAGATCAGCCCGAGCGTCGATTCCTGAGTGTTGTTCAGCCCCAGAACCTTACTGAGCAGAATGGGTCCGAATGCCGTGATGGTCGCGCGCACCGGAACACCGATTCCCTCGGTTCCCAGCGACAGGAATTCGACGGGAACGCCCGTCGGAGTCCACGCGTCGTCGCCGGTCTCCGCGGCGCGCTTCGTGACGGCGTCGTTGGACTCGCCTGCCTTGGACAGACCGGACAGGTCGCCCTTCACGTCTGCCATGACGACGGGGATTCCGGCCGCCGACAACTGTTCGGCAATGCCCTGCAGCGTCTTCGTCTTGCCGGTGCCGGTAGCGCCCGCGATCAGGCCGTGACGGTTGAGTGTCTTGAACGGAATCCGTACTCGGGCCGAGGGATCGACCGCACCGCCCACCACCACGCTGCCTAGTTCGAGCGCACCACCCGCAGAGGCGTATCCGGCGGCGATCTCGGCTGCAGCACCAGAAGGAGCGGTGCTCTTCTCGTCCGCCCCGGGCTTTTCTGCCTTCTCCGCCTCGACTGCCTCTCGCTCGGCAGCGTCCGCCGCTGCTGCTGCTGCCTCCGCCGCCCGGGCGGCCTCGGCGGCAGCTTCACGTGCGGCCTTGGCCTTCTCGGCCGGCGTCGGTGTTGCAGTGCCACCCTCGGAATCGACGGTCATGCAGGGGCCCTCCTCGGAGCGGAAACTCGGACAGATTCTTTGTCTCTCGCAGTACGTGTGTCCCGCGAAAGTTCCACCGCAAACCTTATCCCGCCGGGAGACTTGGCTACTGTGTTGTGCGTGCAGGACAAACTTGTGTGGATCGATTGTGAAATGACGGGTCTCCGACTCGGTACCGACAAGCTGATCGAAATTGCAGCTCTCGTCACCGACAGCGACCTGAACATCTTGGGTGACGGTGTGGACATCGTCATTCACGCGGACGACGAGGCGCTGGCCGACATGCCTGATGTGGTGACCAGAATGCACGAGAAGTCCGGGCTGACCGACGAGGTGCGGAAGTCGACCGTCACCCTCGCCGAGGCGGAGGAACAGGTGCTCGCCTACATTCGCGAGCACGTTCCGTCCGCGGGTGCCGCCCCACTCGCCGGCAATTCGATCGCGACCGATCGCGGGTTCATCTCCAGGGACATGCCGGCCCTGGACGCTCACCTGCACTACCGGATGATCGATGTCAGCTCCATCAAGGAACTGTGCCGTCGTTGGTATCCCCGCATCTATTTCGGGCAGCCGGAGAAAGGGCTCGCCCACCGCGCCCTTGCCGACATCAAGGAATCCATCCGCGAGCTCGAGTACTACCGCCGCACCGCGTTCGTCGCCGACCCCGGCCCCTCCACCAGCGACATCACAACCATCGTGAAGGACATCGGCCCCGCCTGACACACCGATTGGCTTCTCGGGTGCTCGGCACGCTAGTATCTTCCTCGCTGAAGTTGCTGCCCTCGGGTGGCCGCAGAAGCGGATGGTGAGTGTAGTTCAGTTGGTAGAGCACCAGGTTGTGATCCTGGCTGTCGCGGGTTCGAGTCCCGTCACTCACCCCAAAGAGAATGCCCCCGGTTTTCACCGGGGGCATTCTTGGTTCTCGGGGTCTATGCGTTGTCGGCGTTACCGGCCTTCCAGACTTCCCACGGGATGTTCCAGTCACCGAGTCCGTCGGTTCCGGACAGGGTTCCACCCACCGTGTTCTTCACGACGACGATGTCGCCGCGCTTGGTGTTGTCGAATACCCATTTGGCGTTGGCGGGACTCAGGTTGAGGCATCCGTGGCTCGTGTTGGAGTAGCCCTGCTGCCCCACCGACCACGGAGCGGAGTGGAAGAAGATGCCGCTGTACGACATGCGCGTTGCCCACTGAACGGGCGTCTTGTAGCCCTCCGGGGAGTTCACGGCGACGCCGTACGTCGACGAGTCCATGATCATTTCTCCGAATCGGTCACCGATGATGTAGACACCGTTGTCCGTGGGAGTGTCGTCCTTGCCCATCGACGTCGGCATGGTCATCGCGACCTGACCGTTGACCTCGAACGTGACCTGCTTCGTGTTGTCGTCTGCGGTCGCGATCACGGCATCGCCGATGTTGAAGTTGGTGTGCGCGTTCTCCTGACCGAACACGCCGTCGCCGAGATCGGTGCCGTAGACGTTCACGTTCACGTCGACGTTGGTGCCGGGCGCCCAATACGCCTGTGGGCGCCATCGGACCTCACGGTTGTTGACCCAGTAGAACGCACCCTCGACCGGAGGGTTCGTGGTCACGGTGATCGCGGCCTCGGCTGCTCTGCGGTCTGCGATGTTCTCGTCGAACTGCACCGCGACGGGCTGTCCGATACCGACGACGCTGGCCTCGCCGGGCATGACGTACGGCTTCGTCACGTTCCCTGGAGAACTGGTGGTGAAGGAGGACGTGGTGACACTTGCCCCACCCAGACCGTTGGCCTTCGCCTCGACCGAATACTGCTTGTTGTACCCGAGGGGCTCCGTGGTGACCCAGGACAGCCCGTCAGGGGCGATCGCACCCTGGACGGCTCGCCCGTCCTGGTTGTGCATGATCACCTCGGCCAACGTCCCGTCGTCGACATTCAGCGTGACCGGAGCACCGGGAGACACCCCGACCGCACCGTCGGGTGCGGACAACGTCACCTTCGGTTTGATGAGCTCGGTCAAGGGATTCGAGTCGATGGGTGCCTGGCCCTCACTGGACGCACCCGAACCGATCGAACAGCCTGCGGCCGTCAATGTCGCCACCAAAGCCACGGCCACACCTGCCAGCGCTCGAGACGCTCCCCTGTTGCCCGAGAGGTACGTCACACCTCGGCCACGCGCTGACGAACTGCGCCACAGACTCATGGAAAACCCCACTTCACGTTCTCGCTCCGAATTCACGTTCCAGCCGGCTCGTCCCTCGCCTCCGCGAGACGATCAGCGCGTCGAGACCGTGTGACCACCAATGATGCCAGCAGCTGGGCGCCCGTTCCAATCAACATGACAAGGGCGCCGTAACTTTCGAGTATCAATCGACGGCGACGCCCGGATTGTTACGGCTCCCAACGCCCCACCAGGTGATTTGCATTCCCGAGAACGGGTCCGCTACTGTTCTGTCTCGCAAGAGCGAGCGCCTATAGCTCAGTTGGTAGAGCAAGTGACTCTTAATCACTGGGTCCGGGGTTCGAGTCCCTGTGGGCGCACAGAAATGCCGTCCTTCCTCATTACGAGGGAGGACGGCATTTTCCGTTTGTACATGAATCACCAGTTCATCGGGCCCCTGACTTCTGGCCACTCCCTTCGAAACGACGTACGGGCCGCTCCGGAACGGAAGTCGCAGTGGACAACCATTCGGAACGGCCCGTACGGGTACCGAGATCGGTCAGCGCAGGATCTTGCGGATCACCAGCAGCCCGACTACCGCGCCGGCTGCGATCAGACCGTATTTGACCGCGGGCTCGTTCACCTTCGCCGCCACCGTCTGCTTGGTGTTCTCCACAAGCCGCTTCGGATTCGCGCGAACCGTCAACTCGTCGAGAGTGCTCGCGAGCTGATTCCGGGCGTTCTCGATCTCGCGCTCGATGCTCTCGGTGTCCCTGGGCACGTGTCCTCCAACTGGCTCGACTGAATGTATCGGGATGCAGATCTTGCATCCGTCTCTCGACGAATACGACGATCGTGCAGTGTGCACGACCGTACCGCGCAACCCGCGCAATCGACCGCACACTCGGGCCCGAGCGTAGTTGACGGCGCCCTGCGCGGCGGCATCCTCGTGCCGATTCCCTCGACTAGCCTTGGCGAGATGACCGACAAGAAGCTCGCCCCCGGCGACACCGCGCCCGAGTTCACCCTTCCCGACGCCGACGGAAACGACGTGTCGTTGAGCTCGTACCGGGGACGCAAGGTCATCGTGTACTTCTACCCGGCCGCGAGCACACCCGGATGCACGAAGCAGGCCTGCGACTTTCGAGACAACCTCGCCGATCTGAACGGCGCCGGGCTCGACATCGTCGGCATCTCCCCCGACAAGCCCGCGAAGCTCACGAAGTTCCGCGACAACGAGGAACTCACGTTCCCGCTGCTGTCCGACCCGGAGAAGTCCACGCTCGAGGCGTGGGGGGCGTTCGGAGAGAAGAAGCTGTACGGCAAGGTGGTGCAGGGCGTCATCCGCTCGACCTTCGTCGTCGACGAAGAAGGCAAAATCGAGGTCGCTCAGTACAACGTGCGCGCAACGGGACACGTCGCGAAGCTGCGACGCGACCTGTCCGTCTGACTAGGCACTCACCTCACCCGCCTTCCGCACGAACTCCTCCAGCCCGTCGAGCATCAGATCGAGGCCGAGTCGGAAGGCGTCCGGCTCCGGGTCGTCACCGCCCTCGAACGCCCGAGATTCCACAGCTGCAAGAAGGGCGGAGTACGTCGACCTGTCCAGCAGTACCGGGAGAGCCGTCGCGTAATCGATGGCCCCGGGCGAGTTCGCATTCGCCGCCAACTCCTTGGCGAGCCGCGCACGCCCGATGACGTACATCGACAGATTCAGGGCCAGTTCCACCTTGGTCGACTCCGGTAGGCCCGTGGGCGCGAGGCAGCGCAGCATGTGGTCGAGCCACGCCAGGCTGTTCGGACCGCTGGGCGGCGCGCCGATCGGCAACTCCAGCCACCATCCACGACGACTCACGGTGTCGTACTCCGCGACGACACAACGCTCGATCGCCTCGCGCCACCCCAGCGTGGGGACCCACTCGGGCGGCGGCCCGATCGCGCGGTCGACCATGAGCTCGATCAGATCGTCCTTGCTCTCCACGTAGCGATACAACGACATCGTCGTGAACCCGAGTTCCTTCGCCACCCTGGCCATCGAGATGGCCGAGAGGCCCTCGCCATCGGCCACAGCGACAGCGACGTCGACGATGCGGTCCACGCTGAGTCCGCGTTTCGGTCCACGCGTTCCCGGGCGATTCAGTCCCCACGCCGTCTGCACGACGCGCGGAAGTGCCGACAGGTCGGGTGCGCTTGTCGCGTCCTGCGTCCCATCGCCATGATCTCGCGTCAATTCCCAGTCCGATCCGCTCGAGGTGTTGCCATGATTCTAAAACTGTGTACCGTGTAAACATCAGTATATGACCTACACAGTATTGGAGTGTCATGTTCCCCGACGACCCGGCAATAGCCGTCACCGACCTCGTCAAGCACTACGGAAACCACACCGTGCTCGACGGCATCGGTTTCCAGGTACCGCGTGGCAGCGTCTTCGCGCTGCTCGGCGCCAACGGTGCCGGCAAAACGACCACCGTCGACATACTGTCGACACTCACCCCACCGGATCAGGGCAACGTGAGCGTCGCCGGCCACGACCTCGGCCGCTCGCCGCAATCGATCAGGCGGGCGATCAGTCTCACCGGCCAGTACTCGGCGGTCGACAAGTTGCTGACCGGCTTCGAGAACATGCTTCTGATGGCCGATCTCCAGCACCTCGGCAAGCACGAACGGCACCGACGCGCCACCGAGCTGATAGCACGTTTCGACCTCGAATCCGCCGCTCACCGACGGGCCGGCACCTACTCCGGTGGAATGCTGCGCCGACTCGACATCGCGATGAGCCTCGTCGGAAGACCCGAGATCCTCTTCCTCGACGAACCCACCACGGGCCTGGACCCGCGCAGCCGACGGGAGATGTGGACCGTGGTCGGCGAACTGACACGAGACGGCGTCACGGTCTTCCTCACGACGCAGTATCTCGACGAAGCCGACGAGTTGGCGGACCGCATCGCGGTACTGGACGCAGGCAGGATCGTCGCGGAGGGGACCGCGACCGAATTGAAACGCCTGGTGCCGGGTGGACGCATCGCACTCGGCTTCGACGACCCGGATCAATTCGAGCGAGTCGTGAGTGGCCTGCCCGGCGCCACTCGCCACGACGATCGTTCGACCATCGAAGTCGACACCGACGGGAGCGTGGCATCCCTCAAAGCAGTCCTCGATGCGCTCGATCCCTCGGTCACCGTCGCCCGCATCGAAATCCATACCCCCACACTCGACGACGTGTTCTTCGCGCTCACCGACACCACGCGACCGAGCACGGTCGAGGTCCCCGGACAGGCGGCCGCACGATGACCACGACGATCCCCACCACCACAACGTCCCGTATGCACCCTGCCCGGGACTCGCTGACCATGCTTCGCCGCAGCCTGAGACATACTCTGCGCAGCCCGGATTCGATGATCGTCGCGGTCGCCTTGCCATTTCTCCTGATGCTGATGTTCGTCTACGTCTTCGGCGGCGCGATCGACACGGGCGCCGAATACCTCGACTACGTGGTGCCGGGCATCCTCGTTCTGTGCGCCGCCTGGGGAGCATCGACCACCGCGGTGTCGGTGTGCAGCGACATGGTCGAAGGCATCGTCACACGCTTCCGGACCCTCGACATCGCGCAATCCTCGGTTCTGACGGGGCATGTCCTGGCGAGCCTCGTCCGCAACCTTGTCACCACCACTCTGGTCACGGGACTCGCCCTCGTCATGGGCTTCCGGCCCTCTGCGAGCGTGCTGGGCTGGCTCGCCGCGATCGCTGTGATCGCCGGCTTCGTCACCGCCCTGTCCTTCCTCTGCGCTGGTCTCGGCATCCTCGCGCGGACGCCCGAGGCGGCGAGCGGCTTCACGTTCGGATTCCTGTTTCTGCCGTACGTGAGCAGCGCGTTCGTGCCGACCGAGACGATGCCCACGTGGATGCACGGTTTCGCCGAGCATCAGCCGATGACCCCGATCATCGAAACTCTGCGGGCTCTCCTGTCGGACACCCCGGTCGGTAGCGTCGGGTGGACCGCGGTGGCATGGATCGTGGGGATCGGGAGTGTCGGCTTCGTGTTCGCCACGAGTGCGTACCGTCGGCGAGCCGACAGTCGGACATGAGTCGCCGAGCCGACAGTCGGGCATGAGTCGGCACGCCGACACCAGGGCATGAACAGCCACAGTTGTCGGTCAGGGCGCCGAAGACCGATAGCCTGTGCCCGTGGAGCCTCGAGGAGACAAGAAGGTGCCGCGTCACAACGATCCGGCGTTGGAGTTGCAATCCGACCCTCAGGAGTTGATGCCGCGCCGCCGCCCGACGCAGGAGCGCAGTCGACGCAAGTTCGATGCGCTCCTCGCGGCGTCCCGTGAGCTTCTCGTGGATGTCGGCTTCGAATCGTTCACGTGCGAGGAAGTCGCGTCCCGGGCCGACGTCCCCATCGGGACGCTGTATCAGTTCTTCGCGAACAAGTACGTCATCGTCTGTGAACTGAACCGGCAGGACCTGGTGGGCGTCCAGCACGAACTCGCCCAGTTCGACGGCGAGGTCCCTTCCCTCGACTGGCTCCGATTCCTCAACAGCTTCGTCGACCACATGTCCAATCTGTGGACCTCCGACCCCTCACGTAGAGAAGTGTGGCTGGCGATGCAGTCCACACCTTCCACCCGCGCGACCGGCGCGATTCACGAAAAGGCTTTCGCCGAACAGGTTTCACGCATGCTTGCGCCGCTCACGCCTGATACCCAGCGTGAGCGACGCAAGATGATGGCCGAGGTACTCGTCCACGTCGTCTACTCGATGTTGAATTTTTCGGTTCAGGACGACCAGAGCCACGACAGCGCGGTTGCCGAGTTGAAACGCCTCATGATCGCGTATCTTCTCGTCGCAGAGAAGGAGTCGCGCACGCCGGGCGACTCGCCCGGCTGAGACTGTCCACTCACACTCCGACGAGGGTCCGATCGTCCGACTCGGCGGCCTCGAGCTCACGCACCAACGGCAGAACCTTTGCCCCGAAGTACTCGATCTCTTCTTGGAAGTGCAGGAACCCACCGAGGATCAGATCGACCCCCCGACGCCGGTACTGGACGATCCGCTCGGCAATCTGTTCCGGCGTGCCGATGAGCTGACTACGAAACCCGTCGTTGTACTGCACGAGGTCGTCGAACGACGAGTCGGCCCACATGCCGGACTTGTCCGCGGTGGACGCACCGGCCTGCTGCACTGCCGAACGGAAGCCTTCGACCGCCGGCTTGTTCGCCTTGGCCACGATCTCACGCAACGTCTCCCGCGCTTCCTTCTCCGAATCACGAGCGATGATGAAGCCGTTGAGCCCGAACTTCACCTCGCGCTGGTGATCACGGGCCACGCGGCGGACGTCGACGATCTGTTCGGTGACGCCGTCGTAGTCTTTGCCGTTGCTGAAGTACCAGTCGGAGTAACGGCCGGCGTTCTGCCGTGCGGCCGCCGAGTTCCCGCCCTGGAAGATTTCGGGATTGGGTCGGTCCGGCGTGTTGAGCGGTTTCGGTTTCAACGTGAAGTCGTGGATTCGGTAGAAATCTCCGCGGAAGTCGACGTCGTCTTCCGTCCAGATCTTGCGCAACACCTGTAGGAACTCCGCACTGCGCCGGTAGCGTTCGTCGTGCTCGAGCCACGGCTCACCGAGATGGGTGAACTCGTCCTTGAACCATCCACTCACCACGTTGACGGCGAACCGGCCGTTCGAGAGATGGTCTGCGGTCGCGCCCAGCTTGGCCAGCACACCCGGCTGCCACAGCCCCGGATGGACGGCAGCGATCACCTTGAGTCGCTCGGTTGCAAGCAACAACGCCAAACTGAAACTCGTCGACTCGTGCTGGAACTCGGCGCCGTAGCTGGCCTCGTAGCGCACCTGACTCAGGGCGTACTCGAATCCGTTGTTCTCCGCTGTCTGCGCAAGCTTCTTGTTGTACTCGAATTCCCAACTCGTCCGCTGTTCGATGTCGGACGTGACGAGTCCGCCACTGACGTTGGGCACCCAGTAGGCGAACTTGATCTGCTCGGCAATGTTCTCCGTTGACATGTCCTGCATACAACAGCCTGGGGCCGCGTCACCCCACAGTTCCGATCAGTGCGCGCACAACACTTCAACGAGCGCACTGCGTATGCGACCTTCGACAGCCATGACCGCCTCCCAGGTACGCCACGCACAACGCATAGTGAGCGAGATCGACTACGAGACTCTCGCCGGCAAGTTCAGACCCCTCTTCGCCCGCATCGCGGAAGGGGTGGTCGAACGTGAACGCGACCACAGACTGCCGTTCGAGCAGATCGACGAACTCAAACGTGCAGGCTTCGGCGCCGTCCGCGTGCCGACCTCACACGGCGGCCTCGGCGCCGACATCCCCCAACTCTTCCGGCTGCTCGTGGAACTCTCCGCGGCCGACTCCAACGTGACCCAGGCCCTGCGCGGCCACTTCGCCTTCGTCGAGGACCGTCTCGTCGCGCCGGCGGGCCCGCAACGTGACGTGTGGTTGAAGCGCTTCGTGGACGGCCAGTTGGTCGGCAACGCCTGGTCCGAAGTCGGAAGCGTCGCTCTCGGCCAGACCGGCACCAAGGTGTCCCCCGCCCCCGGTGAAGATCACTTCGTCGCGAACGGCACGAAGTACTACAGCACCGGATCGATCTTCGCCGACTGGATCGACCTGTACGCCCAGCGCACCGACAACGACGTCTTCGTGATTGCTGCTCTCGAAGCGCGCCAGCCGGGAGTGACCCACAGCGACGACTGGAACGGATTCGGTCAGCAGACCACCGGTTCCGGAACCTCCACCTACGCGGACGCAGTGGTGCAGCCGGAGAACCTCATCGACTTCTCGACTCGCTTCAAGTATCAGACGGCCTTCTACCAGCTGTTCCATCTCGCCACACTGGCCGGCATCGCACGAGCGGCCACCACCGCGATCGCCGAGCGTGTCGCCGCTCGAACGCGCACGTTCAGTCACGGCAACGCACCCACCTACGGCCGGGATCCGCAGATCCAGCAGATCGTCGGTGAGGTGTCGGCCGCCGCCCAGGCTGCGGAGGCCATCGCCCTGCACGCCGCCGAGCCGGCGCAGTGGGCGTACGAGGTCTCGTTCGGTCAGGACGTCGCCGAGGAGAAGCAGGCCAACATCGCAGCCGAGATCGCTTCG
The DNA here is from genome assembly GCF_055231055.1 of Rhodococcus huquni. NCBI lineage: Bacteria > Bacillati > Actinomycetota > Actinomycetes > Mycobacteriales > Nocardiaceae > Rhodococcus > Rhodococcus huquni. The sequence goes on along the minus strand of NZ_JBUYWE010000001.1, from coordinate 58,831 downwards.
GCGCAAGGCCAGATCACCTCGACGTCGTTGGTCGTCTCGGCGACCGCGAAGATCTTCGACGCCCTCGGTGCCTCGGGGGTCGATCGGGACTTGGACCTCGATCGTTTCTGGCGCAACGCCCGCACCGTCTCCAGCCACAATCCGACCGTCTTCAAATCGAAGGTCGTCGGGGATTACGAAATCAACGGCACCGAACCGATCTACGTGTGGGCGATCGGAACCGCCACGACCGAAGAGGAGAAGACAGCATGACGATCACTGCAGAAGAGACCACGTGGGGGGACGCTCCACACGACACCGAAGCCTGGCTCGACAGGGCTCGCGAGGTGAGCTCGCTGCTCGCGAGGGATGCTCTCGAACGAGATCGAGCGGGCGGCGCGCCCTACGAAGAGGTGAAGCTCCTCAAGGACAGCGGACTCGTCACACTGCTGGGCCCTGCCGAGTTCGGCGGTGGCGGGCAGCATTGGGAGACCGCATATCTGGTAATTCGCGAGGTTGCCCGTGGTGACGGATCCATCGGCCAACTCCTCGGCTACCACTATCTCTGGGCCTGGGCGGTCCGTCTGGTGGGTACGCAACCGCAGATCGCAGCAGTCGAAGAGTTGTACACGAGCAACAACTTCCTGTTCGGCGGCGCGGTCAATCCCCGTGACAGTGACCTGACCATCGTCGATCGCGGCGAGACTCTCGTCTACAACGGCGTCAAGTCGTTCTCCACCGGTGGACGTGCCACCGATCTCACGGTCCTGGAAGGGATCATCGACGGGACTTCGACCCACGTCTTCGCGATCGTTCCCACTGCTCAGGACGGGATCGTCTTCCGCGGCGACTGGGACAACCTCGGCCAACGACTCACCGATTCGGGATCGGTCGAGATCAACGACGTCGAGGTGGACTGGTCGGGCGCAGCAGGGTTCGTGGACAAGACATTCCAGCCTCTCGTCTACAACACACTCAACTTCCCGGCCCTCGAGATCGTCTTCGCCAACTTCTACCTGGGGATTGCGCGGGGCGCACTGGACACCGCAGCCGAGTACACACGGACACGAACAAGGCCGTGGCCGTACGGCGGCGACAACAAGGAGGTCGCCACGGACGAGTGGTACCTACGGGAGGGCTACGGAGACCTGCAGTCGAAATTGTGGGCAGTCGAAGCGTTCGTCGATCAGGTAGATCTCGAGGCGAATACGATCCTGCACGACGCGCGTGAGAATCTGACCGAACAGGGCCGTGGTGAACTCGCCGTCCGAATCGCCGCCGCAAAGGTGCGCGCAGCCGACGTCGCGCTCGAGATCGGCAACAAGATCTTCGAACTGACCGGGGCGCGAGCTACGTCCAATTCCGTAGGCCTCGACATCTTCTGGCGCAATGCACGAACCCACACCCTGCACGACCCCGTTCCGTACAAGAAGCGCGAGATCGGCGGGCACGTGCTGACCGGCGAGCTTCCCGAACCGACGTGGTACAGCTGATCGTGACCACCATCGACACCGACACCGCGATCGCCTCGGACACAGAGGCGATCGCGGTCGCCGCCGAACTCTCCGCACGATTCGCGGAGGAAGCATCCGCTCGTGATCTCGACCGCACCCTCCCCCGCACGCAGATCCGACAGCTTGCAGAATCCGGTCTGCTGGCACTGAGCGTCCCCGCGGCGCAGGGCGGGATCGATGTCTCCACTGTCACTCTGGCCGAAGTCTTCCGACTTCTCGCCGAGGGTGATCCGAGCATCGCGCAGATTCCGCACAGTCACTACACGTTCCTGGAGGCGCTACGTCTGCAGGGCAGCGAATCTCAGCAGCGGTTCTTCTACTCGGAAGTGCTGGCCGGGAAGCTGTTCGCCAACGCGCAGAGCGAACGTGGTTCGAAGACCATCGATCTCGATTCGACAACCCTCACACGCGACGGTGACCATTACGTCCTCGACGGTCGAAAGTTCTACAGCACGGGCGCGCTGTTCGCGGACTGGATCGCAGTTCGGGCCGCGATTGCCGGTGGCGACGACGCCGCCACCGCTCAGAGTGCCCGAACCAGTGAGCTGGTCAAGCAGACGAAGGCTGTGGCGTTCGTCCCTCGGGACACGGCCGGGGTATCCGTCGTCGACGACTGGGAAGGAATGGGTCAGCGGACGACAGCGAGCGGAACCGTCACTCTCGAATCGGTCGTGGTAGCTACCGAGCATGTCGTGCCGTTCACCCCGATCTTCGAGCGGCCCACGACCTATGGAGCCAGGGCACAGATCCTGCACGCGGCGATCGATGCGGGCATCGCACAGGCCGCTCTGCGCGAGGGCGTAGAGGTTGCCGCCAAGGCACGACCGTACTTCGAGTCCGGAGTGGAACATGCGGTGGAGGATCCGCTGCTCGTGCAACTGGCGGGTGAGACGGCACTGACCGTCCGATCAGCCGCAGCACTGCTCGAGTCGGGTGCACGGAGTATCGACGCAGCTCGCGCGAATCTCACCGAGGCGAGCGCAGCGGCCGCCTCGATCGACGCGGCTGTCGCGAAGGTGGCGAGTGCCCGGGCATCGCTCGAAGCGACGACCGCACTGTTCGAACTGGGCGGGACTCGGAGCGCGTCCGAGTCGGCCAACCGCTCGCGGTACTGGAGAGACGCTCGCACACACACGCTTCACGATCCGGAGCGGTGGAAGGTTCAGCACATCGGAAGATGGACGCTGTCCGGGACTGTTCCGCCGCGGCACGGGCTCCTGTGAGAAGGACGCGGACGTTCGATTCACACTGATTCGAACCATGGATGGACGGCGGACACCTCGATTGACTGGGGTGTCCGCACCGTCTACCCGAGGATGATCTGTGTCTCTGCAATTCCACTGGTTCCTTCCCACCTACGGCGACTCTCGCAACCTCATCGCCGGCGGCCACGGGAGCGGGATGAGCGGCGACCGCCCAGCGACGCTGCGCTACCTCAACCAGATCGGCGCAGCGGCCGAGAACAGCGGCTTCGAGTCGGTGCTCACCCCCACCGGCGCATGGTGCGAAGATGCGTGGCTCACCACCGCGATGATGGTCGACACGACCGAGACTTTGAAGTTCCTCGTGGCACTTCGCCCCGGTCTCCTGAGCCCGACGTTGGCCGCGCAGATGGCATCGACGTTCCAGTGGCAGTCGAACGGCCGACTGCTCCTCAACGTGGTCACCGGCGGCGAGGACCACGAACAGCGCATCTACGGTGACTTTCTCGACAAGGTCCAACGCTACGAGCGGTGCGGAGAGTTCCTCGACGTCATCCGGCGACTGTGGGCGGACAACGGCCCGGTCGACTTCCAAGGCTGCCATATTCATGTCGAGAAGGCGCAACTCCAGCGTGTTCCCGACCCGACGCCACCGATCTTCTTCGGCGGCTCGTCACCCGCGGCCGGCACGGTCGCGTCCCAGTTCGCCGACACCTACCTGACGTGGGGCGAGCCGCCGGCGGCCGTCGGCGAAAAGCTCGAGTGGATCCGTGACCTGGCCCGAATTCAAGGCCGCACCCTCACCTACGGCATCCGTCTGCACGTCATCACGCGCGACACCTCCGAAGAGGCCTGGGCCGAAGCGGACCGTCTGCTGGCGGCCCTCGATCCGGCGACGGTCGAGCGTGCGCAGCAGAGCCTGGCCCGCTCCGGTTCGGAAGGTCAGCGCCGGATGCGTGAGCTTCACGGCGGTGGCGCCGAATACCAGAAGGGCATCGGTGCACGGAGCCTCGAGGTCGCGCCCAACCTGTGGTCGGGGGTGGGCCTGGTGCGTGGTGGTGCCGGTACCGCCCTCGTCGGCTCGCACGACGAGGTTGCCGACCGCATTGCCGAGTACGCCGATCTCGGCCTCGACCACTTCGTCCTCTCGGGTTACCCGCACCTCGAGGAGGCATACCGTTTCGGTGAAGGCGTGCGCCCGATTCTCGAGCGTCGTGGGTTGACGAACGCGTTCGGCAACGGTCGCGACGAGGTATCCGGAGCGACCGCGTTCCTCTCTCCGGCCTCCGGCCTGTGAGTGGCGGGCCCTATCTTTCGATGACGACGAAAGCCCCCGCGGTATCGCCGTCATGCGTGAGCGACACATGGATCTTTACGTCGGTCAGGTGCTGCGCGACTTCGCCGCGCAGCCTGATCGACGGTCTCCCCCACGCATCGGTCACCACTTCGATCAGATGATGAATCACCTCGGGCAACACCGGTGGGCGGGCGAACAGGGCAGTGGACCAGGCCTTGATCACTGCCTCTTTCGCCGCCCACCTGGCCGCGAAATGTCGAGCCGGATCGGAGCTCCGGGTCACGGCGTCTCGTCGCTCCCCCGAGGTGAAGTTGTCGAGCATGGCCGTTCCTGGACGGTCCAACTGCTCGGCGAACTCCGACACGGTGACGAGATCGAAACCGATTCCCAGAACTCCCATCCCGTGCTCCCTACCTGCAACCGGGCAGACCCGAGGTGTAGACCCCGTCGTCACCCAGTCGTGAGTCGCCGGCGATCAGCACGTCTGCCTCGAGTTGCCGGCTCGCGGCCGCGGACACCTTGTCGCCGCCGAACCTACGATCGGCGGGCCGCTCGTAGAGATCGGCACCTCCGACCATTGCCGAGGTGAGCCGCCGCTGCCCTGCGACCGCTCGCTGACGAGCGCGCGTCACATACTCGCCGCGCCGGTCCTCGGGCAGCGATTCGACGAACGCCTGCGGGTGAACCACTGCGATGAGCCCGGACACGTGACCGAACCCGAGACTGGTCAACAGACCTGCACGCAGCGGGAACCGCTCACCGAAACGGAGGGGTTCGCGAACCCACACCAGGTGATCGTGTTCGGTCATCTGCTCGTCGACGCAATCGAGACTGCGATTCGGCGGGAGCGTGCTCGCCCCGAGCACCTGGCAGAGACCGATCAGCTGGAACGCGGCGGCACCCCCCTTGGCGTGGCCGGTGAGGCTCTTCTGCGACACCACGAACAGCGGCGCACCCTCACTGCGTCCCAACGCACCCGCGAGACGCTCGTGAAGCTCTGCCTCGTTGGGGTCGTTGGCTGCGGTCGAGGTGTCGTGCTTGGACACCACCGAGATGTCGTCCGCGCCGACTCCCAGCTTCGCGAGCGACTGCGCCAGTTGCGAATCCGCTCCGCCGCGACCGGCGCCGAGTGCACCGATCCCCGGAGCGGGGATCGACGTGTGAACACCGTCGGCGAACGATCCTGCGTAGGCGACCACACCGAGAACGGGCAGACCCATCTCGAGCGCGAGGTCACCGCGAGCCAGCAGCACGGTGCCACCGCCCTGGGACTCCACGAACCCACCTCGACGCCGATCGTTCGCCCGCGAGAAGCGACGGTCGTCGATTCCCTTGGAGCGCATGTCGTCCGTCTTCGCAGTGGCGGACATGTCACCGAATCCGATGATGCCCTCGGTACCGAGATCATCGAAACCGCCGGCGACGACGAGCTGCGCCTTACCGAGCTTGATCTTGTCGGCGCCTTCTTCCACCGACACCGCGGCGGTGGCGCAGGCCGCAACCGGGTGCACCATCGCACCGTATCCGCCGACGTACGACTGAACGACGTGCGCCGCAATAACGTTGGGCAGAGCCTCCTGCAGGATGTCGTTCGGTCGATTCTCACCGAGCAACGTGTCGATGTAGAGCGATCTCATCGACGTCATGCCGCCCATGCCCGTGCCCTGCGTGTTGGCCACCAGCGAGGGGTGCACCCATCGCAACAGTTCACTCGGGGTGAATCCGCCGGTGAGGAAGGCGTCGACCGTGGCAACGATGTTCCACAGCCCCACCCGGTCGACGGAGTCGGCCATATCCGCGGGAATGCCCCACTTGGTGACGTCGAATCCCGTGGGAATCTGTCCACCGACGCTGCGCGTGAGCTTCATCTTCCGCGGAACCCGAATCTCGGTCCCGGCCTTGCGGGTGACCTGCCAGTCACCGCTGTCCGGCACGGACGAGATCGTCGTGTTTTCGGGGTCGGCCTCGACGAACGCACGCGCCTCGGCCTCACTGCTCACGACGAAGGACAGATCCTTGTCGAGGAACACCGAGGTCAGGAGCGGCGCGGTGTTGTCGACCATGGCGCCGTCGTCGGCGTACTGCCGAATGCCGCACTTCTCGACGACCGCATCGTGATAGCGATCGGCGATGTCGGCTTCCGGAACCAGGTCGCCGGTCTCTGCGTCGTACCAGCCCGGAACCGGGTTGGTTTCCCAGGTCACGAGACCGGTGTTCCAGGCCAGTTCGAGAACTCCTGCAGCAGAAAGCTGCTCGTCGACCTCGAACTCGAAGCGGGTACGTGCAGAACCGTAGGGACCGAGCTCACCCGCACCGACGATGACCACGAGATCTTCGGGTGCCGCGGTGACGCCCGACCACGCCGGAGCTGCCGAGTCGTCCGCCCGCGGCGGCGCCGGAAGGGCACCGATCGTGTCTTCTTCGACAACGTCCTCTCCGTCGTCCGCCGCCGCTGCCTCCTGGGCCTGCTTGGCGAGGGCCGGCAGATCCAGATCGACCTCGGCGAGTCCACCGGTCAGGTCGACCTTCAGCGGCTGCTCGGCCGCATCCTTACGCGCACCGGACTCACAGAACGTCAGTAGCTCCGCGGCCATTTCTTCCGTCGACCAGGTACGCACGCCGACCGCTTCGACTGCCTCGACCAGCGGGTCGTTTCCGCCCATCAGTCCGGTTCCGCGAACCCATCCGATGAACGCGTGAACCAGGCCGACTCGTTCGGACCAGGTCCGCTCGGCAGTCCAACGACCGACCACCGCGTCGAGTGCCGCCTTGGATTCGCCGTATGCACCGTCGCCGCCGAACAGGCCACGGTTCGGCGAGCCCGGCAGAACGACGTGGAGGTGAGTGTCCACATCCCGGTCGTATCCGATCTGTGAGAGGCCGCCGATGAGCCGCTCCACCGCCCACAACAGAACCCGCATCTCCATCTCGGCACGGGCACCCGCATCGGCGAGACTTCCGACGACCCTGGGAGCGGCGAACGGGAACAGCAGCGTCGGGGTGTACGCGCCCTTGACGAGCTTCTTCGCGCCGCCTGCGGTCTCGAACTGATCCGATCCGATCCACTCGACGAGGGCGTCGATGTCGGTGTAGGACGCCATGTTCGCCGGTACGACCCACAGGGCTGCACCTGCACGGGCGTTCTTGCGATACAGGTCGCGGTAGAAGCCGAGACGCTTGTCGTCCAGCCGCGACGTGGTCACGAACACGGTTGCGCCACCGGCGAGGAGTCGCCCCGCCACCGACGCAGCGATCGAACCCTTGCTGGCACCGGTGATCACCGCTACCTCGTCGGCCCACTGCGGTGTCTCGGTCGTTTCCAGCGCGACTGCTGCGATTCGCGAGAACGTCTCCGCGAGGTGTGTCCGGCTCTCGCCGCGCGCCCGCGTCTCCCACCAACGGGCCTGCTGTGCAACGGATCGGCCGGCGCCTGCGAACGAATCGAGCTGCGCCGCGTCCTCGTCGAGCCACAGGCGTGCGAGATCCTCACGGGCGCTTGCCCACCTGTCGTCGAGAAGCACCGCACGCTGTCCGTCGAAGGCCGGGGCAACGAGTCGCGGCCAGTCGGAACCGAGTTCCGCCGACACGAGGTCGACGAGCTCGGTGTCCGTGGCCTGATCCGGCAAGCTCGTGTCATCGGCAAGGCCGAGTTGCTCGAGCACCATCCGGGCAGCCGAGGCGAGGACGCCGTCGCGGCCGGTGATGTGTTCGGTGAACTCGCCCAACGCTGCCGCGTCGACCGTGCCACCCGATCCACTGCCGGACGAGGGCAGCGCCACGGTGACGCCACGACGCGCAGCAACAGCTGCTACCGCGCTGTCGATGACAGCGTCCACTGCGCTGCCGTCGGCCAATCCGCCGTCCGCAAGACCGCCGAGATCGCCGCCGCGAATACTCGCGCCGTCTCGGGTGCCGAGGGCAACTTCTGCCGTGACGTGGTGTGCCCATCCATCGCCCAGTTCCCAGACCTTCTTCACCCGGTCGGCAACGGCGGCAGGCCGGCGCCCCGAGGGTCCGAACACCTTGCGCAGATGGTCACCGATCGAGTCGGAAAGGACCGGGCCGAACGGCTTGTAGGTGCGGGCCAGCTGATCCACCGTGCCTGCGAGAGCACCCATGTCGGCATCGGCAGCACCGTCGATCGCACCGAGCGACAGTTCGGAGCCGAGGTCCACCAGGAGCTGATTTCGTCGCGAAGAGACGCCGTCGCACAAGGCCTCGATGGTGTCGGCGCGTCCGACCTGATCCGGACGCAGTTTCGTCCACAGACTGATGAGCACGTGGGTCGCATCCGATGCCGCGAACGGAATGTCGTCCGGGCGCGGGCCGCCGGAAGGGGCCGCGGCGGGTGCAGTCGCTGCTGCCGGGGCCGGTGCCGATTCGTCTGCCGTTGCTTCGGCCGGTTCGTCGTCCGAGGTCGGCGCGGGGTCGACGTCCGTCGAGTACACGACGGAAGCCTCACGCTCGATGTTGAGAACCTCGACCGGATGACCGAACCGACCCGGCAGCTTCAAAGTCTGCGAGGCGAGGTTGGCCACAGTAGGAACGGCGCCGAGGCCGATCTCGACGAAACGCTCGACGCCGAGGCCACCGTCCGCCTCGTCGGCGAACAGGAGGTCCTGAGTCTCGATCCAGCGGACCGGGCTTGCGAACTGCCAGGCCAGCAGTTCCGTCAGGATCACACGAGTGAGCTGAGAAGGCTTCTTCGCCCACGACTCGAAGTCGGTCAGGACGCCACGGAGCGGCTCCGACGGAACCAGATCCGCGATCTCCTGGACGAACTCGCGCTCGAGCGAGAACGGCTTCGGAACCAGGTTCGGAATGTAGCGGCCGATCAGGATGGCGGGATCGATCTCTTCCGGAAGCAAGTCCTCGAGACGCCCACGGAAGTCGTCGACGCCGCCGCGCAGAACTGTCGAGTGGAACGGCACGTCGATGCCCGGCACCTGGATGTAGGCGCGCTTGCCGCCGAACTCCGCACGACGAACGTCGATCTCCGCTTCGAGCGCGTCGAGTCCGGCCACTGTGCCGGCAATCGCGTACTGCGAGCCACGCAGGTTGAGATTGACGATCTCGAGGAACTCGCCGGACCGCTGCGCCACACCTGCGATGAATGCGTGGACGTCGTCGTCGGACACACCGATCTGCGACGGACGAATTGCCGCCATCCGGTAGTCGGACCGCCCCTGCTCGTCGCGGGGGACCAACTCGTGCATCGCCGATCCGCGCTGGAAGACGACCTCGAGCACTGCCTCCAGCGGCAGTACGCCTGCCACCGCGGCCAGTGCGTTGTACTCGCCCACCGAGTGACCGGCCAGCAGCGCACCCTCTACGAACGCTCCGGACTCCCGGAGCTCGGCGACCTGGGCGACGCCGAGTGTCGCCATCGCAACCTGGGTGAACTGGGTCAGATGCAGGACACCGTCCGGATGCTTGTGTTCGACACCGCGCGCCTTCACCACCGTCGGGTTGTCCCGGACGACCGCGAGGATGGAGAATCCCAGCGCCTTGCGAGTGTGCTTGTCCGCGCGGTCCCAGATCTCACGGGCAGCCTTCGACCGGGCCCGTGCGTCGAGTCCCATGCCGGGGCGCTGAATTCCTTGTCCCGGGAACGCGTACACGGTCCGAGGTACGGCGGTACGGCCCGTCGCCACCATCACGAGCTCGCCGTCGATGCGGCAACCGACCTCGACGATCTCGGACCCACGGTCGAGCGCCACACGATCTACGCGCACATCGATCGAAGCGCCCGGCCGGACCATGCCCATGAATCGGGCAGTCCATGCAACGAGCCGGCGCGGCGGTACCCGAGTCTCGTCCGGGTCGACGGCCGTGACGGCCTGCTGTGCGGCTGCCGAGAGCCACATTCCGTGCACGATCGGGCTACCGAGACCGGCGAGCAGCGCCGCGTTGGCGGACGTGTGAATCGGATTGTGGTCACCGGACACCTGAGCGAACGGTGCCATGTTCCGAGGAGCAGTGATCGTGGTGTCCCGACGACGGCGGCGTGGAGTGTCCACGACCTCGTCGGACACGGATCCGCCGGCACGCGGCGGGTCGACGAGCTCGCCCTTGCCGGTGCGTCCACGAATCGCGAAGCGCTCCGTCAACGTGGCGACACGAGGCGCATCCAGGCCCTCACCGAGCATCGCGCCGACCTCGACCTGCACTTCCACGACCCGACCTAGGTCGGTGTCCAGAACGGAAGCGACGGCTGCCTTCACCACGAGGATGCTTGTCTCCGTGGGGAGTTCGCCCACCAGGTCGACGGAGTGGTCGAGATGGACCAGGTCCAGCATTCCCTCGATCACCGACACCTCGTCGGCCCTTGCATCACCGAGAGCGGCGAACACCGCGGGCCAGCAGGCGCCGACGATCACGTCGGGAACCGCGTTTCCGCTCACGGCGAGATCCGGGGAGACGCCGGCACCGGTGACACCGGCGTGATCGGCGACCAGTTCCGGCATCCACGCCAGGTTGATTCGTGCCACACCGTTCTTCGCCGTGGGGAGTTCCTGTCCAGCGGCCACTGCGAGCAGCGCCCGCATCGAGGCCTCTGCCTCGTCGGCACTCACGACCGGGGCTCCGCCGTCGACGACGGATTCGGGGAGCGAAATCGTGATCGTCAGCGAGCGATCTGCAACGAGAGGCACGGTGAGCTGCACGTGCTCCTCATCCGTCACGGACAACACGGCACCGCTCACCTCGTGTACGGCCTTCGTGTCCGACTCCGCGGACCAACGGTCGAGGTCTCCCAGGCGTCGGACCGGGTTCTGGGTCAGCCGACCCGCCCAATCGACATCCGGCGCCGACAGGACTCGGTCGAGCGGACCCTCGACGACACCGTGATGACGCCTCGCGGCAATCGTGGTCGGCTTCACGCCGGTACCGATCAGTTCGTCGTACGTGGCCTTCTCGAACCGGTCCAGCAGCTCACCGACCGGCTCGTCGACGCGGGTGATGCCCGCGACGGCAACGGTTCCCGGGATGACGCACACCTGCTCGGCGCCGTAGCGCGGATCGTGTGCCTGCCACAGCGAATCCGAGCGCCACCAGCGCCGCACGTCACCGTCGACCACCGGTACGAAGTTGACCGGCTTGCCCGGCGTCTTGCACAGCGAAACGAAGAACGGAACGTCCGCGGGATGCAACTGTGTCGTCGCGTAATCCGGGTACTGCGTCTGCAGAGCGCAGATTGCAGCCTCCGGACGCTCGAGAGTCGCGGGGTCGGAGAAGAGTGTGGGGATCGGCCCGCGGTCGACGGGATGGAGGCGCGCCTCGGCCCGCTGCAGCATCTCCGCGAACCGGTCACGCCAGGTGATGTCCAGCCACGGGCTGACGGTTGCCTCGTCGACGGCGTCCGAGACGTCACTGCCGCAATCGAAGTCCTTGGCGGAGTCGATTCCCACGGTGAGCTCCAGGTACCGGCGGAGCCACTGCTCGTACGTCATCGTGGCCACGTCACCGAAGTAGGGCTTGGCTGTGACGTTCAGTGCCTCGATGATCTCGTCACGTCGATCCGCCACGGCATCCGCGTCGCCAGCCACCTCGTCGAGGAGGCGGCCGGTCCGCGATGCGGCGTTGTCGATCTCGTGGATGTCTGCACCGAGTTGGCTACGCCCCGAGGCCATTCCGCCCTCGGCCGTTCCGGCGCCGACCCAGTCGGGGGTACCGGGGGTGTCGACGAGCAGTTGCTTGACCTCGGGAGAAGTCGTCGCTTCGAGGGTCGCCATCGCGGCAGTACCGACGAGAATTCCGTCCACGGGCATGGCCGGGTGACCGGCCGCTTCGGACCAACGGCCGGTCAGGTAGTCGGCAGCGCGCTCCGGAGTTCCGATGCCGCCGCCGACACACACGACGAGATTGGGCCGCGCACGCAGTTCGGAGTACGTGCCCAGCAACAGGTCGTCGAGGTCTTCCCACGAATGGTGGCCACCGGCCTTGCCGCCCTCGATGTGGACGATGACCGGGAACGACGGAACCTCGTTGGCAATGCGGATCACCGAGCGAATCTGAGCCACCGTTCCGGGCTTGAAGGCAATGTTGGTGATGCCGACCTCGGACAGCTCTTCGATGAGAGCAACTGCCTCGTCGAGTTCGGGGATACCGGCCGTGACGATGACACCGTCGAACGGCGCACCGGCAGCGCGCGCCCGCTGAACGAGGCGCTTTCCGCCCAGCTGCAATTTCCAGAGGTACGGGTCGAGAAAGAGTGAGTTGAACTGCACGCCGCGCCCGGGCTCGAGCAGGGTCTTCAGTTCCGCCACCCGGTCCTCGAAGATGGCTTCGGTCACCTGACCGCCGCCGGCGAGCTCGGCCCAGTGGCCGGCGTTCGCTGCCGCCGCGACGATCTCGGCGTCGACGGTCGTCGGTGTCATGCCTGCGAGCAGAATCGGCGAACGGCCCGTGAGCTTGGTGAAGGCGGTCTCGACACCGACCCGGCCTCCCGGCAGGGTCACCGGCTTCGGCGCGAATTCTGTCCAGGCAGGGGCAACCTCCGGCGCGGCGCCGGGGGTCAGCAGATTGCGGCGACCACCGCGCGTGGCCGCGGCGACGACGCCGACTGCGTGCCCGCGAAGGGTGCCGGCGGTCATACGGGTCAGAAGCTCACCGGGTCCGAGGTCGACGATCCACCGTGCTCCGGTTGCCACCACGGAGTCGACGGTGTCGACCCAGTCCACCGCGTCGGTCAGGCAGCCGCGAGCCATTCTCCCGGCAAGGTCGACGTCGATCCCACAGCGAGTGGCCCACTGCTCGACGAGTTCGACAGCATCGGCGAGCGCGGGGTGGTGGAATCCGATCTCGGTGTCCACATCCTCGAACACCGGCGCGAACACGGCACCGCCGCGCTTCTTGGTCTCACGTTCACGAGCCTGGAGATCGGCGATCTCGGTGCACCGCTGCTGAACCCGGGCGAGCTGAGCCGGAGGCCCGGACAGGACGACGCGATTGCGACCGTTGCGAATCGCCAGGACAGGAGCGCCGGCCGGATCTGCACCCTCCGCGATCTCGTCGACGACGGCCTGCACGAGCGCCGGATCGGCCTGGGACACGGCAACCATCGGGCTGCGTCCGCCGGTAGCAATCACGCCACGGCGGCGGCCTACGAGTCCCGCTGCTGCACCGATCATCTGGGCGATCGCGAGGAGCGTTCCGTCTCGATGTCCGGACGATGCGACCGACTCCACGGCCAGCAGGCCCTGCGAATGGCCCACCACGGACTCCGGGGTGTGCACCGTCGGATCGAGTCCCGCGGCGGCGAGCGCCCGCAAGGCTGCCAACTGTGTGAGGAACACGCCAGGAAGGGAGACTGCGGCCGAACCCAGGACGGCATCCGACGGGCCGAAGACCTCGGAATCCTCGTCTCCGGCGAGATCGCCCTCCAACATCCACCCGATCGGGTCGAATCCGGCCGTACGCACGACAAGCAGATCGGACGCCACCGGCTCGAGCCGCATCGCGGCCTCGTTCACGAGCTTCGTCAGAGTGGGCTCGAGGCCATGGTCACGCACCAGTTCGTCGAGTGAGACCAACCACGGCGCTCCCTGCCCTGCGAAGGCGAGCGCATACGGCTCACCTGCCGCGAGCCGGTCGACGAGCGCAGTGCGCAATGCGACGGAACTCTTCCCCGTACCGACGTCGCTCCGCCGCGTCCCCTTGTGGTTGTCGCCGTTTCCTGTGGGCGTCGTGTCGTCGATAGTCACGCGAACGTCCTCTCCTGTTCCCCTCGAGGGGTATTGCTCCGATGTCGGTCCGGAGCGCGGTCGTTCACGAGGATGACGACACTCGAGAACGTGCTGACCAGCGCTTCCGGACTGTTCCAGGTTGACACAGAATCATGAGGAATCCCTCACGTTCAGGGCGCTACGGCAGAGTAGGTACAACCTGGAGAGTGAATTGGGCCACATTCGAGCGCCAAAGTGACCGGTCGGTAGAACATGAACCCGCAGGCCCGTGACATGCATGGACATCCAATAACCTGAGGATTACCTCATATTAATCGTTATTGTTTTGTTATCTCTTGACACCGATGCAGCGGCCTGCGTGCGCCGCCTCCTGCCCCACCAAGAGTCCATCAACGGTGTCGGTGGCTCGAACTACAGTTCGAACAACGAGGGGGTCTCATGGCTTCGGCCGAAACGGGGGGAACATATGAATACCGTCCACATTCGCAAGTTGATCGACCACATCGAGTCGACGATGTCCATCACCGATGTCGAGTTGGGATTTCACCCGACCGAGATCGAGTCCGCACTCATAGAAAGCGCTTTCGCCGCGCGTGCGATGTACGGCTCCCCCACCACAGGAGTTCGCGGAGTGCTCGCCAGGTGGCGCGGGCACCGCGGAGCGTCAGCACTGGACGACTTGGAGCACCTCGCACTCTTCGCCGAGGATCCCGGTCACCTCGAGGACGTGTTCCACAACCGTCAACGCGTGCCGGGAAACTATGTGACGAAAGCCGAAGCTGTCGCACTCGCAGCGCGGTCGCTGACCGAACTCGGCTGCGCGCACGTATCGGATCTCTCGGCAGCCGACGACCTGACGCCGTACCGGGCCGTCTTCGAATCCGTTCCCGGTTTCGGTCGCCGCACCTGGGAGAACTTCACGATGCACGCCGGCTTGGTCAGTGCGGAGGCAGAGATGCTCATCGGCGAGTACGCATCGGCCGCCGTCGACATCGACTCCGGCGACGTGCACGGCTGCCGTTCGTTGATCGACACGACGGCACACCGCCTGTCTCTTCCGCCAGGTCAGCTCCGATACGGCATCTGGCGGCACCGAAGGGAGCAGCAACGCGCCGATCTTCGTGCAGCACGCGCAGCGCGGTCGGCATGAAGTACACACGTGAAGTCCTTCAACAGGCGGTAGACCAATCGACAAGCATCGCTGGCGTTCTCAGGGCACTTGGTATCCGCCAATCAGGTGGTGCTCAGGCGTACCTCGGTCGGAGGCTTCGGAAGCTCGACATCGACACCTCCCATTTCACTGGACAAGCGCACGCGAAAGGAGTGCCTGCCCGCAACCGATTGACCTGGCAGGAGATTCTCGTGCAACGCCCGCCAGGAAGCGAACGGGTGCGACCACATCTGTTACGACGCGCGCTCGTCGAGTCCGGTATTCCGTACAAGTGCGTCGGGTGCGGGCTCGGCGACGATTGGAACGGTGAGCCGATCACTCTCCACGTCGACCACATTCGCGGCGATCCGCTGGACTCGAGGCCCGAAGAAGTCCGTTTTCTCTGCCCGAACTGTCACTCGCAGACGCCGACCTGGGCAGGCCGGAACAAACCGCGCCGGAGGCAGTAGATCGGAGCATCAAACCGGCTCGTGTGGGATGTCCAGAGGTCCCGCTCCATAGCGTAATGTGTCCTCCGCGCGCGAGTGGCGTAATTGGCAGCCGCGTCAGACTTAGGATCTGGTGTCCGAAAGGACGTGGGGGTTCGAGTCCCCCCTCGCGCACTGTGGGAAGGTCCGCACACGGCGGAGAACGACGTCAGGAACTCGAACCAGGCTGCGGGCTCGATACGGCAGAGGCCTCGATCTGTTCGCGAAGAATGTCGCCGTGACCTGCGTGCCTGGCGAACTCTTCGATGAAGTAGATCAGCGTCCATCGCATACTGACGATTCCGATGTGCGGCTCGTCCTTGGTATCGGTGAGCTCGAAGCGGGACGCGATCTCGCGCGATCGTTGGCTAGCCCGCTCGAACTCTGCGATGACGTCTGCCAGGTTCTCATCGTCGGCGACGGTGAAGGTGCCCGTGTCGCGGCGTGAGTAGCCATCGCATTCGGATTCGTCCAGTCCCGCCCAGAATCGCTGGAACCAGATCCGCTCCGCGGCCGCTGCATGCTTGATCAACGAGATCGGCGTCGTCAATGATGCGACCAATCGGCGACGGGCATCGACCTCGGACAATCCGCGTGCAGTTTCGACAAGACCTCGGCGGTTGCGGTCCAGCAAGCTCTCGACAACTGCTCGCTCGTTTCCATCCGTAGTTCCATAGGTGCTCATGGGCTTTCACTCCTGCTCTGTTCGGCAACCGACGACTGTGACCACAGCCATAACCGCACCACCTCTCAGCAGCGAATTTGCCCGTTCAGGTACCGTCGTTGTGTGTCTCGAAATTCCCACAAGCGCCGAATGGGCCTGATCGTTCTGGTCCTGGTAGGCGCGGTCGGCTGCCTCGCCCTCGGCTGGTGGCAGTGGACGCGTTTCGAGGCTGTAGGAGGAACCGGCCAGAATCTGGGTTACGCCTTCCAGTGGCCCCTCTTCGCCGCGTTCCTCGTTTATGCCTATCGCCGCTTCGTCCAGCTCGAGGACAACCCGGACGAGTCCTCCGACCGTCCTAACTCGACCGACGAGCCGCGTGAGATCCCTGCCGACCTGTTGCCGCAGCGCCCGAGCGCACCGCGCGTCGACGACGAGGTCGACCCTGAAATTGCGCAGTACAACCGCTATCTCGCCGAGCTGTCCGCTCGCGAGACCGATAGGAGTAGCACGTGAGCACCGGCCCCGACGGCACAGACACCACCACCGATTCGGCGAGCCCCGCGGCAACTCCGGTCGGCAGGAGCGCTACGGATACGAAGAAGATTCGTTCGGCACTGCTCCGGTACCGCGTACTGGCCTACGCCACCGGCGTGTGGCTTCTCGTGCTGACGGCAGAAATGGTCGCCAAATACATCTTCGGTGTCGACAACCTGCCCACATGGATCGCCGTGGTCCACGGCTGGGTGTACTTCGTATACCTGCTCGTGACGCTCGACCTGGCAGTCAAGGTGCGTTGGGCGGTGGGTCGCACCGTAGGCACCCTGCTCGCGGGAACCATTCCGTTCCTGTCGTTCTACGTCGAGCACATCCGCACCCAACAGGTGAAGAAGGACTTCGGAGTCTGATCTCCTACTTCACCAGGGCTCGGAGAGCAGGTAGTAGAAGCTCGAGCGCCCGACCCCGGTGCGATTGCGCGTCCTTCTCCTCCGCGGTCAACTGCGCTGCGGATCGCGTACTACCGTCCGGAACGAAGATCGGGTCGTAGCCGAATCCGCCGTCGCCCGCCGGCTCGCGGGCGATGGTGCCACGCCACTCGCCGCGAACGACGGTTTCGGTCGCATCGGTTCCGGCGCCCCTTGGAACCACCAGCGCGCAAGCAGAGACGAACCCCGCTCCCCTACGGTCGTCCGGAACGTCGTGAATCTGCGCGAGCACCAGAGCGGTATTGGCAGCGTCGTCGCCATGGGCGCCCGCCCACCGAGCCGACAGCACACCCGGCATCCCGTTCAAGGAGTCGATTTCGATTCCGGAATCGTCTGCGACACAGGCCAGCCCGGTTGCCCGGGCCCCGTCACGAGCCTTCGCGAGCGCGTTCTCCTCGAACGTCGCCCCGGTTTCGGGGGCCTCCGGGTATTCCGGAACCGCATCGAGACCGACGAGTTCGACACCGACCACGCCGGCACCTGCGAGCACACGCTCGAGTTCCCGGAGCTTCTTCGCGTTGCGGCTCGCGACGAGCACGCGAACCGAGTCAGGCACCGAACTTCTTCTTCGCCGGCTCCTTGGGCTCTGGAAGCTCGCCCGGGTAGGGCTCGGCCAGAGCCGCAGCCTGAACAGCGAAGAGTTGCTCGCAGCCCGCAAGCGCAGAATCGAGCATCTTGTCGAGTGTGCTGCGCGGGAAGGTCGCACCTTCGCCGGTGCCCTGGATCTCGACGAGCGTGCCCGTGTCGGTGGCGACGACGTTCATGTCGACCTCGGCACGCGAGTCTTCCTCGTACGGCAGGTCGAGGCGAACACGTCCGTCCACGACGCCTACGCTCACCGCGGCGATGCCACAGGAGATCGGCTGCGGATCGGTGAGCAGTCCCCCGGCACGCAGGTAGGTGACCGCATCCACGAGCGCGACATAGGCGCCGGTGATGGCCGCGGTCCGGGTGCCACCGTCCGCCTGCAGTACGTCGCAGTCGATTGCAATGGTGTTCTCGCCGATGGCAGCCAGATCGATCGCGGCGCGCAGTGACCTGCCGACGAGGCGACTGATCTCCTGAGTACGTCCACCGACCTTGCCCTTGACCGACTCACGCCCGTTGCGGGTGTGAGTCGCGCCCGGGAGCATCGCGTACTCCGCTGTGAGCCAGCCGAGGCCCGAGCCCTTCCGCCAGCGCGGAACGCCTTCCTCGACGCTCGCCGTGCACATGACGCGGGTGTTGCCGAATTCGACGAGCACGGAGCCCGCCGGATGAGAGGTGAAGCCGCGAGTGATCTTGACTTCGCGGAGTTCGTCGTCTGCTCTGCCGTCTTCTCGTGTGGTCACGCCCGTGAGCCTATCTGCCACCGCAACCGGTCGGGTCAGACGGTGTAGACACTCCCGGCGGAGACTGCGTGCACGGGTCCGGAGTACTCCGATTTGGCCTCGGCGATCACGTCTTCACGGGAGGTCCACGGCGGAATGTGGGTGAGAAGTAGCTCGCCGACCCCTGCCATCCGCGCCACCCGGCCGGCTTCGACTCCGG
Organism: Rhodococcus huquni; assembly: GCF_055231055.1. Classification (NCBI taxonomy): domain Bacteria; kingdom Bacillati; phylum Actinomycetota; class Actinomycetes; order Mycobacteriales; family Nocardiaceae; genus Rhodococcus; species Rhodococcus huquni. Next base: position 40,338 of record NZ_JBUYWE010000001.1, on the reverse strand, counting down.
ACAGATGGATGCCGGCGGGCCGGTCGGGACTGTCGGTCCACGACGCCTCGGAAAGGAGCACATCGGCGCCCCTGGCCAGCTCCACGACTTCGTCGCACATGCCGGTGTCGCCGGTGTAGGCAAGAGTTCGCCCATCCACGTCGGTCAACCGCAATCCATAGGCCTCGGGTGGATGGTCGACACGATGGGCAGCCACGGTCAGCCCGCCGATCACGACGGGCTCCTTCTCGGCCCATGCGTGCAGATCGATCGTGTCGGAGATGTCGTCCATCTCCCCACCGCACTCGGCAGAGGCCACCCCGATGCGAGTCGCGGTGTCGGCGGGCCCGTAGACGAGAGCCTTGCCCGTCGGCGGGTTCGGGTGGTACCTGCGCCACACCAGGAGGCCCGGAATATCCAGGCAATGATCTGCATGCAGATGGCTGAGAAGTATCGATACCTCGCCTGGATCTGCGTACCGCTGGAGCGCTCCGAGGACACCCGGACCGAAGTCGATGACGATGGGCGGCGTGTCCGGTGCGGACACCAAGTAGCCCGATGCAGGCGAGTCCGGTCCGGAGACGCTGCCCGAACACCCCAGGACGGTAATGCGCATACTCGTCATGCTGCCACGACACGACGCACTCCAAAAAGCTTCTGAGGCAATTGGCGAGTCGGACTCACACTTCGGGCGGAACTGTGACGTGGCCGATCACAGACCGAACTGTGTTCCAGGTTGCTTCTCTATGTGTTGCGACTCCTCGTGCGACCTGCCGGACTCCGATATCGGCAACCGCAACCTCGCCTCGGTGCCGCGGGGTTCGTTGGGCAGAAATTCGATCTCGCCGCCATGTCGTTCGACGATGTGCTCCGAGAGAATCAAACCGAGGCCCGAGCCGTCTTGTTTCTCGGAGAAAGCACCTGCCGCAAGGCGATTCTCGGGCGCGCTCTCCATTCCACGTCCTTCGTCCATGACGCGGACATAAGCACTGCCGCCGTCTCGGGACGTTTTGACTGTCAGTTCCTTGACCCGAGTCGTGGTCAGTAAGATTTCGTCGATCGCGTTGAAGCACAGATTGATGACGACCTGACCGATCAGCACGCTTTCGCAGTCGACCGGCAACGGCTCGTCCGTCTGCTCGACATTCACGCTCACCCCCAGATCGTCTGCACGGAGGCGTACGAAGTACAAACTCTCGTCGACCACTTCGGTCAGATCCACTACAGACATCGCCGATTCGATACGTCGCACGTACCGCTTGACCGACGCCACTATCTCGGCCGCCCGACTCAACTGCCTTTCTGCCATGTCCAGCCCATACGACAACTGCTCCCGATCGAGGGTCTGTCCGGCGACTCGGCTCTTCAATCCGCTCAGATAGTTCGATGTGGCAGCGAGGGGTTGCCCTAGCTCATGCGCAAGTATCATCGCCATATCCCCCATCGCGTTGTACCGGCTCAGATACTGAACGTTGGCCTCCTGGTACTCGTGCCGCATCTCGAGTTCGACGCGATCGGTCACGTCCCGCAGCACCAGCAGGCGTGAGGTCATCCCGTCGTGCAGCACATCTTCGAGCTCACCGGCCAGCCAGGTGATGCTGGCACTGGTTCGTTTGATCTTCAGGGTGATCTTTACCGATCCGGTCCTTTCCGCCAGCTTCGCCACTACGTCCTCCGAGTTCAGGGGCGGGTCGCAACGACCGAGATCCTCGACGGGGACGCCTACCAGCACTTCCGGCGTGGAGTCGAACAATCGCGCGGCGAACCGGGACACGTCTTCGATGCGGTTGTTCTCGTCGAGCACCAGAATCCCAGCCGATGTGTAGGTCATGATTCGCTGCAGTGAGTGAGACACCCAGCTGAGTTCCTGCGCGATCTCGACTTCCTCCGAGATGTTGCGGAACTCGACCATGACGACCGGACCGTCTTGAAACTGCATGAACGATGCGTTGGCGTCGGTGAGGAAGTCGTCACCGGCTTTGGTCCGGTATTTCCATTGCCGACGGCTGGATCCGTGGATCACCGCGGACTGGAGCCACGCGACCCCGACCGTGCGTCGATACTGACGCTCCTGACTACTCATGTGGTGGGCCTTGAGTGGCCGCAACTCGTCGAGCGTGAAACCGAACATCCGGCACGCCGCAGGGTTCGCCCAGAGAATGTTCTTCGACGCGGCCTCGTGAATGAGAATTCCCGTTCCCGTTCGCTCTGCCATCGACTGAAAGTCACGCCGGGTGGGATACATGTGTGAACACCTCCGAGACCATGACGCCACATCATCGACCGTGGCGCTTCGTCGACACCATTGGGAATTACTTTATGGCCTCGGTGGGAAACCCTGATACCGCCGCAGCCGTCTCGTCCATACCGTGTTCATCAGCGCGAACACGAATCGAACGGAGACGAGATGACGATCCCCAGCACTACCGAACGGATCGCAGCGGAGCCCGTCGGCCCGGCACGAGAGCACGCATTCGCGAATGCGCTGGAAGTGCTGCGGGACCGGCGCGACGAATTCAACCAACGGCACTTCGTTCCGGCCGACTACATCGCTCTGCTCAAGCGGGCCGGCATGTACCGCGCGTCGACCCCAACGCAGTTCGGTGGCGAACCATTGGACCCATCGTCGTTCATGAAGCTCGTCGAACGGATAGCTGCGGTCGACCCTGCCACCGGCTGGGTGGCGAGCTTCGGATCGTCGTTGGTGTACTTCTCGGCACTTCCGATCGCGACGCAAGCGAAGATCTACGCAAACGGACCTGATCTCGCGTATGCAGGCGGACTGTTCCCGATGCAGGAAGCGGAGAAGGTCGACGGCGGATATCTGTGCAGCGGTCTCTGGCAGTTCGCAAGCGGATGCCGTGGCGCCGACATACTCGGCATCGGACTTGCGGGCGGACCGGACACCAAAGGAATGCCTCTCACCGCCCTTGTGGATCCCGCCGACGTGGAGATCGTCGAGAACTGGGACGTGGCCGGCATGAAGGCGACCGGCTCCCATGCGGTTCGCGCCGACAGGCTCTTCGTGCCCGAAGAGATGACCTTCGTACGCGGCGGAGTCCCCCAGATCGACGAGCCGATAACGCGCTATCCGATGCTTCCCTACGCAGCGCAGGTTCTGGCCGTGGTGACGCTGGGAGCGGCGCGCGGTGCCCTCGACTACGTGGTGGAGGTCGGCTCCTCCCGTTCCAGCATCACGGGTGGCTCTGCCAAGGGCAATCGCCCCGCCTATAAAACCGGTCTTGCGAAGGCAGAGGCCGACCTCCGATCGGCCCGGGCATTCTTCTACGAGGTCACCGACGAGGTCTGGGAGCGTGCGATGTCGGGTGACCCGATCACCGACGAGCACAAAGCGATGCTGCGATTGAGTGCGACTCAGGCTGCACACGTGGGTCGCGCTGTGGTGCTCGCAGCGTTCGATCTCGCGGGAACTGGCGCAATCTACGACAGTCATCCGCTTCAGAGGTATCTGCAGGACGCACTCGTCCCCGCCCAGCACGCAATGCTCCAGACCAACACCTTCGAGGCCGCGGGCTCGATCCTTCTCGGTCTCGATGCCGGCATCCCCAGCTTCCCCTGACCTCGCAGTTCCACGACTTGAAAGGAGACCGTAGTGACCGAACCACTGCGCACACTGTTCTGTATCGGCAACAACCAGAACTTCTTCGACCTGCCGAAGTCCGACATCGGTCCGGTATGGGTCGCGATCTCGAGCATGTTGTCGAGCCTGAAGAACATGGACGGCATCGACATCATCGGCACATTCGACGACGACGCCCACATGGTCGGCCCTTCCGACGGATGGCCGTGGACCTGCTACGTCCTCGCGGATGCGAAGGATCAGCACACGGTCAGGGAAGCGTGCAATCTGCTGCGTACCACCATGATCGGCGAGTACGCGCTGTGGAAGTACTTCAAGATAGAAGCCCGGATGGGTCGAGAACTCACCATCCGAGACGATGTGGAGCGCTGATCCGTGACCGCCGTATCGGACCGTCTCGCGTTCCTCGAAGCGAAGGACGCGGTTCACGATTGTGTGACTCGGTACCTCGACCTGTGCGATGTCCCCGGACCGTTGGAGACCCGAGGCCAAATCGGACAGCTGTTCACAACCGACGCAACGTGGGAGGGCGTGGGGCCCGAATACGCGGGCAAATTCGGTATCGGTCGCGGACGCGACGAGATCACCGCGCTCGTCACTCGATATCTGCCGCCCGCGACACATTTCGTTCGAAACGTGCACCTGCTCGGCAGCGAACAGATCCGCATCGACGACGATGACGCCCGCGGTTGCTGGATCATGCAGCAATTGTCGCTGTACGCGGACGGTACCGCCGAATTATCTTGCGCCCGACTCGAAATCGACTTCGAGGTCCAGTACATGCGCGACACCACCACCGCACGGATGCGCCGGTTCCGCACGCAACGAATGTTCGCGACGCCACTGCCCGCCGACGCGATGAGCGTCCTGCACTGATGCAGACGCTCGTGACTAATTTCGAAGGAAGAAAACCATGACAACGATCGAGCCCTCGATTCGAGAGCAGTACGGAGACCTGGTCGGCACCGATCGAGTCGCCGGTCGCCTCTACACCGACCCGGAGATCTTCCGTGCCGAGATGGAGAAGATCTTCTACCGCACGTGGGTGTGGGTGGCACACGAGAGCGAGATCCCCGAGGCCGGCTCGTTCAAGACCACACAGGTCGGCGACCAGCCGGTCATAGTCACCCGCGACCGCAAAGGCAACTTCAACACTCTGCTCAACCGATGCCGCCATCGTGGTGCCACGGTGTGCGACCAGCGCAGCGGCAAGGCGAACGGATTCACCTGTCCGTATCACAACTGGTCGTACGCGCTCGACGGCCGACTGCGCGGCATTCCCTACCCGGACGGCTACGAAGGTGTAATCGACAAGAAGGACTTTCCACTCCAGACGCTCCGCACCGAAAGCTACCTGGGGATGATCTGGGCGACATTCGACAAGGACGCGCAACCCTTGACGGACTTCCTCGGCGACGCCAAGGTCTGGATGGAGCGATTCTTCAAGCAGAGCAACGGTTTACCGACCAAGATTCTCGGAGTTCACAAGTTCCGATTCAAGGGCAACTGGAAGATTCAACTCGAAAACACCACCGACGGCTATCACTTCCCGATGGTGCACAAGTCGTGGATGGCGTCGGTCGATGCGGAAACCGCGAGCATGATGTCGTTCATGGACGATCCGGCCGCCGAGACGCACTCGCTCGGCAACGGTCACAGTGTTGCCATTATGGCCGCTGCCCACATGGACCTCGACATCGACGACGGCACCGAGGAGATCCAACCCCGCTTCCAGCATCTTGTGGACGAACTCACGGAAGCCGGTGAGACTCCCGAGCGGATCCGCCGCTACATGCGCTCGATGCACGGGTGCGGATTCAACCTCAACACCTTCCCGAACGTGGCGATGTCGTCCTCGTTCTTCCGGGTTCTCATCCCCATCTCCGTCGACGAAACAGAAATATGGCACATGGCCATCGGAATGGACGGTGGCCCGGAGAACGTCAATCGGGAGCGCCTGCGGATCCACGAACACTTCCAGGGCCCGTTCGGGTTCGGGAGCCCGGACGACGCCGAGGGCTGGGCTCGGGTGCAGATCGGTGCCGGCGGTAACCCCGACATGCCGATCCTCGTCAACCGCGGCGAGGGACGCGAATATCTGACGACCGAAGGCTGGCCGACATCCCACGTCACCGACGAGACAGGAATGCGTGAGGCCTACGCAATGTGGAAGAAGTTGATGAGCGATGACTGATCTTGCGAACCCGCGCGTTCTGCGCGCCATCGAACTGGTGTGGCGCGAGGCAGAGGCCCTCGACGCCAAGGACTACAAGTATTGGGAGCAGATGTACACCGACGACGGCGTCTACGTCGTCCCGATCGATCCGGACACCCAAGATTTCGAAGCCTCGCTCAACCTGGTGTACGACGACAAGCGCATGCGGCGCCTGCGTGTCGAGCGGATGCTCCAGGGCTATTCACCGTCTGCCGTGGCAGCGGCACGGACCGTTCGTGTCGTCTCACGTTTCACTGTCGCGGAGACAACCTCCGATTCCGTCACAATCCGGTCCGCACAGATCGTGAACGCGTTCAAGCGGAACGAGTTCATCACGCTCGGGGCCGACTTGACCCACACGGTCGTGCTCGACGACGACGGTGAGGACAAGATCTCCCTGAAGGTGATCCGCCTCGTCGACAGCGAGGATGCGGTGAGTGCATCCGGATACCTGTTGTGAGGAGCGATATGACCACCAACGGAATCGCGGTCGTCACAGGCGCAGCCGGCGGAATGGGCGCCGTCATCGCCCGCAAACTGCACGCTGACGGCCGACGGGTTCTCCTCGCCGACATCGACGGCGGATCGGTGGGTGCCCTCGCTTCGGAATTGTCCGCGGACGGGTCCACGGCCCGCGGGGTCGAACTCGACGTGAGTCACAAATCCGGCTTCCAGGAGGGGCTGGAGGTGTGCGAAGAGGCCTGGGGTACACCGACCATCGTCGTCAACAATGCGGCGGTGACCCAAGCTGCCGACCTCATGACTCTCGCGGAGAACGACTTCACGAACGTACTGACTACGAACGTGAACAGCATCTTCTTCGGCTGCCAGGTATTCGGAAGTGCCATGGCCGACAAGGGCTTCGGTCGCATCGTCAACATGGCGTCACTGGCGGGCCAGAACGGTGGCACCGCCACCGGCGGCCACTACGCCGCCTCGAAAGGAGCCATCCTCACCACTACCAAAGTGTTCGCGCGCGAGCTCGCGGGCCGAGGCGTGACTGTGAACGCCGTATCGCCCGGTCCGCACGATCTACCTGTGGTGAGGCGGACGGTGCCCGCCGACAAGCTCGACGGGATCATCGCCGGTATCCCCGTGGGACGACTCGGTAGCCCGTCGTTCGTCGCGGACACTGTCGCACTGCTGACATCCGACGACGCGTTCTTCGTCACCGGCGCCTGCTGGGACGTCAACGGCGGACTCTACGTCCGGTGATTTCACGTCCGACTTTCTTTGCCCTGCCCCCTGCCGTTGACCTAACCCCTGCCGTTGGCCTAATCGAGGAGAAGCGGACATGACCCTCATCGACGTCATCGTCTCCGACATCACCCAGGAAACCTCGACCGTCAAGTCGATCACACTCGAAAGAGCTGACGGATCACCTCTCGGTACATACCGTCCGGGCGCACACATCGACGTCCAGGGGCCGAGCTCGATCACCCGCCAGTATTCGTTGTGCAGCACCCCTGACGCCACGAACTCGTTCACGTTCGCCGTCAAACGCGAGCCGAATTCCCGCGGCGGGTCTGCGGCACTGCACGACCTCGCCGTGGGCGACTCCCTCCGCATCGGTGAGCCGCGAAATCTGCTCGCAATTGCAGCCGATGCACGTCACCATGTGCTGGTTGCAGCGGGTATCGGAATCACCCCGATGCTCAGCATGGCTCGCTACATGGACGTCCACGGCATCAGCTTCGAGCTCCACTATTTCGCCCGCACCGAGGCCGATGCAGCCTTCCTGCCCCTACTGCACGACCGCTGTCCGGAAAAACTACACGCACACATCGGGGTCGCCCGCGAGTCCCAGGGACAGACGCTCGACGAGGCCTTCGCCCAATTGCCGTCGGGATCGCACGTCTATACCTGTGGGCCGGACGGATTCATGAACAAGGTGATCGAGTTCGCGAGTAGGCACGTCTCACCCGAAGCGGTCCACCGCGAGTACTTCCACGCCGCCGGCCTGTCCGAGATGTCCGAGAACAGCGCCTTCGAAGTCGAGCTCGAAGGCGAAATCTACGATATTCCTGCCAACCGAAGCATCGTCGAAGTTCTCCAGGAGAACGGCTGCGACGTGGACACCTCTTGCCAAGAAGGCATCTGTGGCACCTGCATCATGCAGGTACTGGAGGGTTCACCCGAACACCGCGACAACGTGCTCACGAAGGCCGAGAAGAAGTCCGGTGAGACCATTGCGGTGTGCGTGTCACGCGCCAAGGATGCACGCCTCGTGCTCGACTACTACTGAGGGCTCGACTGCTACCGCGTTCACCGATCCCCGCCCGGCACTTCTACTCCCCAGCGGAGCAGGTCTCGGACGAAGGTTCCGATGCTGTCGGAATCGGTCTTGCTCTTGATGCGTGCACGATGAACATCGACTGTCTTCACACTCATCCCCAACCTGCGGGCGATGTTCTGACTCGGCAGGCCTTCGACGACCAGAGCGAGAATCTCCCGCTCCCGTGGCGTCAGACGTTCGAGCTTGTCGTGCAACAGGGCGCGAGAAACATGTTCCGTGAAAAGACTTCGGGCTCGCTCCGTACCCGACTGCACCGCGTCCAGTAATCGCTGCGGGTCGTACGGCTTCTCCAGAAAGTCCATTGCGCCCTTCTGCAATGCTCCGACGGACATTCTGATATCGCCGTGCGCGGATACGAAGATGATCACGGCGTGCGGCGCGAACTCGTTGATCCTGTCCTGCAGTCGAGTACCGCTCATGCCCGGCATTCGCACATCGAGAACGATGCAGGCCGGGTTCGACCCGTCGTACACCTCGAGGAATGCGTCGGCGCTGTGGCAGATCACCGGTCGGATACCGATGCTCTCGAGTATCCAGTCGACGGAATCGCACAGCGCAGGATCGTCGTCGACAACGTACACCGAGGCCGTCGGCTCCGCTCCGGTGTTCCTCACCGTCATAACCGTTCTTCTCCCCAGCCGGCCTCTGCAGTCCAGTAGCGCGCCCCTGCCGCACTGACTTTGCTCTCCCACGGAGTCGTGCGTAACAGCTGTGGTTCCTCACCGCGAACGGACTCGTCGGCAGCCTCCGGGCCGTCTGCCTCAACGGTCCAGTGCACCCAGTTGACCTCACGTCCGTGCTCGTCGTGGACGAACAGGTCGACGTGGTGCCACCCGTAATCGAAGGTGTCCTCGTAGCACGTGAGAAACATCCGGTGATGATCTATCGGACGTGGTTTCAGCATCGCTGCGTCTCCTGAAATCTTGGGTGTTGCAACCATGGTCAGTCAACCAACCCTGAGGGGCCCCGTAGTACGGACTCGAGTTTCTCGCCCACGTCGAAGAGTTTCTCCTCTCCGCCGGCAGCACCGACGATCTGCACGCCCAAGGGCAGCCCCGAGCTCGTTCTGGCACCCGGCACGACCACGACAGGCAGGCCGAGCAGTTGCCACGGACGGCTGAAGATGGGTGAACCTGTCGCGGACAGTCCCCTGGGCGCCCTGCCCGTGGCGGCGGGGCCGACTATCACGGCACCACCCTCTAGAAAACTGTGCAGAAGGTCGCGGGACCGGTCCCGCCGAATCAGGGCGTCCCAGTAGACGCTGTGCGGGACCTTTCGGCCTCGCTCGAGCAAATCCCTGATCTGAGCGCTCAGGTCATCCCCGTGCCGATTGAGCTCGCCGACGCAACCACGCGCAGCTTCGTAAGCCATCACCGTGTGGTGATCAGCTGCGAGAGTCTGCACGTGGTCGTCCCACTCGAGTTCGTCGGATATCAGACCCAATTCGCTCAACACGCTGGGAAGCCGATCCAGGAGGATCGTCATCGATCGATCGAGGTCGTCCAATCGGCTCCCGTCCCAGACGAGAACACGCATCACCCCACTGCGCGGGGCATGCCTCCGCTGTGCACCGACGAACGCATCGTGCACGTAGCGAAGATCCGCAACAGTGCGGGTGAGAAACCCCAATGAGTCGAGAGATTCACTGAGGCCGAGGATTCCGGCGGTGTCGGTGCTGCCGTGGGCGAGGACCATTCCTGCCGCGCCGCAGTAGGAGGCAGGACGGGTGAGCGATCCTGCGGTCTGGGTGCCGAGCGCCAGCGGCACGGTGCCCGCGCCGACGGCAGCAGCGGAGCCACTCGACGAGCCGCCGGGTGTGTGGCCCGGTGCGTGCGGATTCCGAGTGGGGCCCGGCCGGAAGTAGCCGAACTCCGTGGTCACAGTCTTGCCCTGGACGACCGCGCCGAGCGACCGCAACCGAGACACACACGGTGCATCGGCGACGGCCTCGGCACCGGACGTCACCGCGGAGCCTGCACGAGTGGGCATGCCGCGAACGTCGATGAGGTCCTTCACCCCGACCGAGATCCCGCGCAGAGGTAAGGCACGCTCGTCGGCGTCGACGTGCACGGCCTCTTCCGACGTCGTCGAAGACATCTGCACCCACGCCTCGAGTTCGGGCTCGCGCGCGGCGATCGTCGCCCTGACCTGGGCCACGAGATCGACTGCGGTCGCTGACCGTGCCTGGACCGACCGCACCTGGCCCGAGATGGACAGGTCGACCACGGGAGCGTTCACGGGTTCCTCCTGCGTTGGGTGACCACGTCATTCTGCCCAGTGAGCGCGGTCACCGACAGTAAAGGTTTCTCTCCTACCCGAGTCACGAAACCGGGAATAGGTTTTCCACACCGTCGAGTCTGCGACGAACTCCGTCGGACCCGGAGGAGATCTCCCGCACGCCCAGAACCCCAGCCCACACGAAAGGCGGCCACTCATGGCTTCGACCGTGGCGCCGGACGACGTTCTCGAATCTCCCCTCACGGAGAGGTCGAGGAAAGTCGACTTCGGCAGAATGAACCGCAAGGCCTGGCTCGTCACAGCACTACTCGTCCTGTTTCAGATCGTCGCTTTCGCGGACAAGGCCGTACTCGGCCTCGTTGCGTCCGAAGCGATTCCCGACCTGGGTATCTCCACAGTCCAGTTCGGATTCATCGGCAGTGCCTTCTTCTTCCTGTACGCCGTGGTCTCGGTCGTGGCCGGCTTCGTCGCAGCGAAATTCTCCGTGCGGTGGATCATCCTCACGATGGGGGTCGTGTGGGCTGTTATGCAGTTCCCCATGTTTCTGGGTGGCGGTGCCGCGATCCTGCTGGTCACCCGCATCGTGCTCGGGGGCGCCGAAGGGCCCGCGACGGCAATGTCCCTCACCGCGGTTCATTCGTGGTTCGAGCCTCGCCGCCGCGCACTACCGTCCAACCTCGTGGCGGCGGGATCCACTCTGGGGCCGGTTCTTGCCGCCCCTGCCCTCGCATGGGTCATCGTCGAGTGGGGATGGCGCTGGGCCTTCGGCGTCCTCGGCATCGCCGGCCTCGTCTGGACCGTCGCCTGGCTGTTACTAGCCAGCGATGGGCCATACGCAGGTCATGGGAAGAACGGTGATGCGGTCGCAGACTCGGCGACCGACGAGGTCGACAAGCAGGCGCCCATCTCTCTGTGGCGGGCATTCGCAAGCTTGACCTTTCTGGCGGCGGTCATCGGGGGCGGCTCCAACTTCTGGGTGCAGGGATTCGTCACCACCTGGCTTCCGCAGTACCTCGAAACCGTGGTCGGGCTCTCCCTCCCCGAAGTCGGGACGGTCACCACGATTCCTTGGCTCCTGGGCGCAGCCGTTCTGCTGCTACTCGGCTTCCTTGGTCATCGGTTGATGCAGAAGGGATTCGACGCGCATCGCTCGATCGCACTGCCCTTCGGAGTCGCTGCCCTCGTCGCGGGAGTTTGTTTCATGCTCGTTCCGACGACCTCGGGCGTCCTCGCTGTCGCCCTCCTCTGTGTGGCAGCCGGTTGCAGCCTCGCCTACCCCATGACGGCTTCTGCCCTTGCGTTCGCAGTTGGGGCCAAACAGCGCCCCATCATGATGGCCACACTCGGCGGTGTCGCGTCGGTAGGGGCGATCATCTCACCAACACTCGTCGGGTGGCTGATGACCCGCGCGGGGTACGTGGCACCCCCTTCGGGCGCTGCGCTGACGCCGGAAATGGCTACCAATATGGCAGTCGGTGTACACCATGCCTTCACGATCACCGGCGGCGTCCTCCTCGTCGGCGGTGTGCTGTGCATCCTGTTTCTCCGTCCAGAGGCCTTGGGCCGCAAGCTACAGACACACATACGCGACAGCTGAGCCGACCAGTGGATCGACGAACCAACGCTCCAAGGAGTAATCCAATGTTCACTGAAAGCACCACCGACATCGACCAGGAGCTTTTCCGCGAGGTGATGGGCCACTACCCCACCGGCGTAGCAATTGTCACCGGTCGTGCGGAAGACGGCGAACTGCTCGCCCTTGTCGTCGGAACATTCAGTTCCGTCTCTCTCGACCCTCCACTCGTCTCCTTCATGCCCATGAAGACGTCCAATACCTTCGGCAAACTCTCGAGCTGCGATTCGATATGCATCAACGTTGTCGGCGGCGAACAAGAGGAACTCGTCGCCACGATCGCGCGGCGTTGGAAGAACAAATTCGACGGGATCGACTGGTTCACCTCGCCATCCGGCAACCCGGTGCTGAGTCGATCCATCGCGTGGGTCGATGCGCACATCGCAGACACGATCGACGCCGGCGACCACTTGATCGTGCTGTGCAGCGTCGACGATCTTGCTGTTACCAATCCGATCACACCCCTCCTATACTTTCAGGGCGGCTACGGCAGTTTCGTCAGCTCGTCGTTGATGGCTCGCATGGACCACGAAATTTCCGGCGCGATTCAGGAAGCACAGGCAGCGCGTCCTGACCTCGAGGCCCTGGCCAAGGAGATCGGATGCGAGGTCAACCTCTACACGGCGGTAAGCCGTGACGAATTGGCAACGGTGTTGTCGGCGGTAGGGCCGGGCGTCGACCGAGAGAACGGCCTTGCACGACGGATACCGATGGTGCCCCCGATCGGCGACAGCATCGTCTTCGACCTCTCCGATGCCGAGCAGGAACGATGGCTGGCCAAGAACCGTGGTGCCGATGACTCCACCAGAGAAAGCTTTCGCCAGCGGATCGAATTCGTGCGCTCCAACGGTTACGTACTGTCCTTGCTGCCCCACGAGGGCAGAGCTGCCTACGACTCGATGTGCGACGCGACCCGGCGATACGCGTCAGGACGGTTGACGCCGGCCCAGGAACGAGATATTCGCGTATCGATCACCGAGTCGACCGTCGATTATCGCGTGTGCGAACTCGATCCTGCCACCGACTACGACGTCGGTTCTCTCGTCCTCCCTGTGCGTGATTCGAACGGGTGTCACACCCTGACGTTGCGGCTCGCGCAACTCCCTTCGAAGGTGACCGGGAGTATCGTCGCGGACTGGATTTCGCGCGCAAGATCGGTCGTCCTGGCGTTGGAGCAAAATGTGGGCGCCCACCACCCGGTGTAGACGGCGAAGTGCCGATCACAGACCGAACTGTGCTCCAGGTTGCTTCTCGACGCGCTTCTGCTCGCGCTGCTTCCTGGCATCGGACGATGTCACCCACGCCGCCAGGACACCGCCGAGAGCCCCGAAGAGGTGGCCCTGCCAGGACACGAAGGGCTGTGACGGGAACACTCCCCACAGCAGGCCGCCGTACACGAAGAACACCGCTACGCCGACCAGTATCTGCCCGAAGCTTCGTGTGAAGATTCCACGCACCAGCAGGTAGGCGAGCCATCCGAACACGAGTACGGACGCGCCGATGTGGACCGAATGGGCACCACCGGTCAGCCAGGTTCCGAAACCGCCGACGACCCATACGATTCCGGTGGCCGCCAGCCCTCTCGCGATCCCGGAGAGAAGCACCAGAAACCCGAGCACCAGCAGCGGGATGGTGTTGGAGAACAGGTGATTCCAGTCGTCGTGCAGGACGGGCGCGAACACGATGCCCCAGAGACCGTCGGACGAGCGCGGTTCCACACCGGCACGCTCGAGACGGTCACCGGACAGCACGTCCAGGACTTCGATCACGTACAAGAGCATCGTGAATCCACCGACCACGATTGCCGCTTGCTGCCATATCGGCTTCTTGTCAGGCGTCTGCGGCGACGGCGACTGCCCGAGTCCGCTCGGGCCGACCGGCGACGTCATGATCGCTTCGCAATTCTGTTCACGCCCACAGTTGGTCCTCCAACGCTCGTTCGGCGCCCTCGATCCTACCCAAACCGGACATGCGAGCGGTTCGGTCGATCAACCGTGTGGCAGGAAAGCCGAGGGGAACGTCTGACGGTAGGCGGGAATCCCGGCCACGGACTCCGCGCTGAGTATCGCGTCGACAATGGCACGCTCCACGACGCGAGCGGACCCGCGACACAGTGCGTCCACCACCGCAAGATTGCCGGGGAAGGCGGCCTCTGCCCCATCGATCCCACCGGAGCTGTCCGCCGACGCGTGCCGACCGGTCGCCAACGCGAAAAGCGTGTCACCGTCGAGCGGTGAATGAGCGGGTCTGATCGCCCGAGCCAGACCGTCGTGTCCGGCCACCGCAAGGCGCTTGCACGCTGCCTTGCTCAGGTGTGCATCGGTGGCCACCACTCCGATCGTGGTGTTGAGCACGGTCCCCTTGGCCGCAAGCGCGTTGGCTGCCGTCAGTTCGCTCGGATCGGGTACCTGCAGCCCGAACGATTCGGGGCCGTCCGAACCCACGCCCCAGGGCAGCCCGGTACGAGGGTCGAAGACCTCGCCCACAGGGTTGACCACCACGAGTGCCGATACCGTGATGCCCTGCGCCGGGCCGTCCTTCACGACCACGCTCGAAGTACCGATTCCCCCCTTGAGGCAACCGGCCCGGACACCCACGCCGGCGCCCACCGAACCGGAATCGAATACGCGGGATGCTTCCGAGGCCGCGCGATACCCGAAATCTGCGTCCGGGCGGAGGTTCCAGTCCCCTACCGGAAGGTCGAACACGACCGCAGCCGGCACGATCGGGACGACCAGACCCGGGGCACCCATGGGCACGCCACTGCCGACCTCTTCGAGATAGCGCATCACGCCGTCGGCGGCCGACAGGCCGTAAGCGCTCCCGCCGGTGAGTACCAGTCCGTGTACGTGCTGCACCGTGTGGGTCGGGTCGAGTAGATCGGTCTCACGGGTACCCGGGCCGCCTCCGCGGACGTCGACCGCGCCGACTGCACCGTCCGGGGCGAGCACCACCGTGCAACCCGTGGCCGCGCCTGCGCCGAGGCCGGCCTCCGAGGCCACGGTAACGTCTCGATCGAGTTGGTGAGCGTGCCCCACCGTCAGGCCCGCCACGTCCGACAGCCGGCCCTGCACCGTCACGGCAACAGCACCTGAACCAGTGAATCCTGCATCCAGGTGAGCCAGTGGTACAGATCGAAATGCGGTGCACGAGGGTCGCTCTCGTCCAGCTCGTCCGGCGTGTCGGAGTCGATTCCGAGATTGGCTCCCAAGGCGAGCCGGACGTCGTTGAGTGCGGAAAGCCACGCATCCGCCTGCTCCGGTGTCAGTACGACCTTGCCGCCACGCTCGGGAACCGTCGACAGGATGACCGACCCAGCAGCCAGCTTGGCGTCGATGATCTCCGGTTCGTGCAATCCGCGTAGAGCGCCGTTGACGTCCGCGCGCGTGTCCGAGGGGTCGGCTCCGTCGGGATCTTGGTCGGGTCGATGGAAGTCGGGAAGCAGTCGGGCCAATACCTCGTCGTCCGGAGCCTTCGTGTTGCCCGACCGAATCCCCGTGAGTGCCGCGAGATCATCCTCCGGTGCGGACGCAGCACGCTCCTCGAGCAATCCCGACACGGACGCCACCAGCGACCGCAACACGGTGGCCTCGTGCGCATCCATCTCCGAGCGCAGCTTCACGCCGCCGAGCGAGTTCTTTCTCGTCCACATCCGCACGTCGCTACCCGGTGTCCTCACTGCCGCTGGGCGGCCGGTTGTCACTGCCGCTGGGCGGTCTGGTCGTCGATCGGCGCTCCGATCTAGGTGTCGTCACGCTGCATCGTGGCCCACAAGCCTGCCGCATGCAGCCGCCGCACATCGCTCTCCATCTTGTCGCGAGATCCACTCGACACGACGGCTTTGCCCTCGGAATGAACCTTCATCATCAGATCCGTGGCTTTTGCCTTGCTGTAGCCGAAGAGCTTCTGAAAGATGTAGGTGACGTAATGCATCAGGTTCACGGGGTCGTCCCACACCACGGTGACCCATGGACGATCGATCGCTTCGTCGGCCTCCACGACCTCGGATTCCACCGGAGTGGCCTGCGGCGACGACGCATGGACGGCAATCGTCGACGCTGCCGGACCCATGACGAATTGGGACATCGAGTCCGGAGCATCACGTGTTGTGGAACTCGAAGACATGCTCCCAGGGTACGACGGGGGGCGACGACACAACAGGGCAGCCTCGGGCGGAGCGCCGCCCGTCCACACCGAAACGCCTAGAGTTCGGGGCGTGACTTCACGACACGACAGCACCGCGTTGTTCACGGATCAGTACGAGCTCACCATGCTCGCGGCCGCACTGGCCGACGGATCTGCCGAACGCCACTGCAGCTTCGAAGTGTTCGCGCGCCGCCTGCCACACGGCCGCCGCTACGGCGTCGTGGCAGGTACGCAACGGCTGGTGACCGCGCTCGAGAACTTCCGATTCGGGGAGGACGAGCTCGCGATCGTCTCCGAGTTCCTCGACGAGAAGACCACCGGGTGGCTCGCCGACTACCGATTCACCGGGGACATCGACGGCTACCGGGAAGGTGACTTCTACTTTCCCGGCTCCCCCCTCCTGTCCGTGCGGGGCTCGTTCGCCGAGTGCGTTCTGCTGGAGACGCTCGCACTGTCGATCCTCAATCACGACAGTGCCATCGCGTCCGGCGCAGCCAGGATGGTCAGCGCCTCGGCGCGGCGTCCGATGATCGAAATGGGCTCGCGCCGTACCCACGAGGAAGCCGCCGTCGCCGCGTCCCGTGCCGCGTATCTGGCCGGGTTCACGACGACGTCGAACCTCGAAGCCGTCCGCCGGCACGGCATACCGGCCGCAGGCACGAGTGCCCATGCGTTCACCCTTCTGCACACCACCCCCGACGGGCCGGACGAGGCGGCAGCGTTCCGCGCCCAGGTCGATGCGCTCGGAGTGGGGACCACGCTCCTCGTCGACACGTACGACATCACCGAGGGCGTGAACACCGCGATCGAGGTCGCCGGAACCGAGTTGGGCGGAGTACGTATCGACTCCGGCGACCTCGGGGTCCTCGCCGGCCAGGTACGCCGACAGCTCGACGATCTCGGCGCCCCGAACACCAAGATCGTCGTGTCCGGCGACCTGGACGAATATTCCGTCGCAGCTCTTCGCGCCGAACCGATCGACGTCTACGGTGTGGGCACCTCGGTGGTGGTCGGCTCCGGCGCCCCCACCGCCGGCATGGTCTACAAGTTGGTCGAGGTCGAAGGGACACCCGTAGAGAAGCGCAGTACCAACAAGGCATCCCGTGGCGGTGCCAAACGGGCGGTCCGCTTCGCCAGGCCGACGGGAACAGTCGTGGAGGAATTGGTGTACCCCGCCCACGACTCCGCCCCCACGTCGTCCGGTCTGCAAGCCCGTGACCTCCTGATTCCGCTCGTCCGCGAGGGCAAGCCGGTGGAAGGGCTGCCCACCCTGGAAGACGGTCGGACATTGCTCGCCGACGGTCTCGTCAGTCTCCCGTGGGAGGGTCTCAAGCTCTCCAGCGGAGAGTCCGCCATACCCGTGCGCTTCACCGGAGGACACGCCCGATGACTGCTCGCGCACTCGTGATCGTCGATCTGCAGAACGACTTCTGCGAAGGTGGGTCGCTCGGCGTCCACGGCGGCGCGGCAGTCGCCGCGGCGATCGGACCGCTCGCCACCTCGGACACCTACGACGCCGTCGTCACCACCCGGGACCACCACATCGATCCGGGCGCCCACTTCTCGGACAACCCCGACTTCGTCGACACCTGGCCGGTCCACTGCAAGGTCGGCACACCCGGAGCCGACTTTCATCCGAACTTCGACGTCGGCGTCGCCCAGGAGATCTTCTCCAAAGGCGCGTACACCGCTGCGTACTCCGGTTTCGAAGGCACCTCGGACACCGATGAGTCACTGGCTCACTGGCTGCGCGACCGCTCGATCACCGACGTCGACATCGTGGGGATCGCGACGGACCACTGCGTTCGGGCGACTGCACTGGACTCCGTACGTGAAGGCTTCGCGACTACTGTCCTACTCCCCTACACCGTGGGAGTGTCTCCGATCACCACCGAATCGACCCTGGTGGAACTGCGCGCTGCGGGCGTCGCCTTGACAGGCCGCGACGCGACGGCCGGTTCCGACCGGGTGACCCTCGCCGACGTCGGCCTCGACTAACCTGCTCGGGTGGCCGATCAACTTCCCAACGTTCCAGAACTGCTCCGATCCGCGGTGCATTCGCTCGGCGGAGCCGAACGTTCCAACCAGTTGACGATGGCTTCTGCGGTCGCACACTCGATCGACACGGGTGAGCACCTGGCAGTGCAGGCAGGAACTGGCACCGGCAAGTCGCTCGCCTACCTCGTTCCGAGCGTGCGGCACGCGGTGGAATCCGGCAAGACGGTCGTCGTGTCCACCGCGACCATCGCCCTCCAACGCCAGCTGGTGGAACGGGATCTGCCACGCCTGGCCGGAGCGCTCGAATCGGAACTGGGCCGACGCCCACAGTTCGCCATCCTCAAAGGCCGCAACAACTACCTGTGCATGAACAAGATTCATTCCGGCTCTGCGGACGACGCGCCGGACGAGGAATTGTTCGACCCGTTCGCAGTGTCGCGTCTCGGCCGCGAGGTCGCCCGACTCACCGAGTGGTCGTCCGACACCGAGACCGGTGACCGTGACGACCTCGTTCCAGGAGTCTCGGACAAGGCGTGGCGTCAAGTCAGTGTCACGGCGCGCGAGTGCCTCGGAAAGTCGCGCTGCCCGGTCGGTGAGGACTGCTTCGCCGAACGAGCCCGCACCGAGGCATCCAGGGTGGACGTGGTGGTGACCAACCACGCTCTGCTCGCCATCGATGCGATCACCGGTATCGCAATCCTGCCCGAACACGACGTCGTGGTCGTGGACGAAGCACACGAGCTCGTGGACCGGGTGACCAACGTCGCGACCGCCGAACTCGGTGCCGGAACGATCAGCGCTGCTGCACGGCGATGCTCGAAGCTGGTCGAGGAGGAGGACGTCGACAAGCTCGAAGCTGCGGCCGAAGGGTGGGCCGAACTCCTCGAGTACACGCCACCCGAACGTTGGGAAACGCTGCCGCACGGTGCCGCTCACGCCCTTTCCGCGGTCAGGGACGCTGCGTGGTCGTTGCGTACGGCGATCGGCCCTTCCCGTCCGGGTATGGCGATCAACGATCCCGAAGCTGCAGCCGCGCGTAACGCCGCACTCGTCGCCGTCGAAGAAGTGCACGACAGCGCCGTACGCATTCTGAGCACGTTCGAGGAGCCGGACCCCGCCAAACGCAAGGACGTCGTGTGGCTGGCTGCCGACGAGAATCGCGGAAACGTACGCCGGGTCGTGCGAATGGCGCCACTGTCCGTGGGTGGCCTGCTCAGGTCGCGGCTGTTCGCCGAGTCCACGGTCGTACTCACGTCGGCAACTCTCACAGTCGGCGGGTCGTTCGACGGACTGGCTGTCAACTGGGGGCTGCCGGCGGAATCGGGGGTTAGAAGCGACCCGGCCATGGCTGTCGGCTCCGAAGCCCCGTCGGATTCGTCCGAGATCAAGTGGAATTCACTAGACGTCGGGTCCCCGTTCGATCACGCGCGATCCGGAATCCTCTACATCGCAAAACATCTGCCTCCCCCGGGGCGCGACGGACTCACTCCCGCGTTCCTCGACGAGATCGCCGAGTTGGTCGAGGCTGCAGGTGGCCGAACTCTCGGACTCTTCTCGTCGATGCGCGCAGCAAAGGCTGCGGCCGAGGAGATGCGACAGCGCCTCGATACCCCCGTGTTGTGTCAGGGCGACGACGCCACGGGCACTTTGGTGAAGGCGTTCGCCGACGACGAGGCCACTTCCCTCTTCGGCACCCTTTCGCTGTGGCAGGGGGTGGACGTCCCCGGACCGTCACTGAGCCTCGTCATACTCGACCGCATCCCGTTTCCCCGCCCGGACGATCCATTACTGATCGCCCGTCAACGCGCCGTCGAGTCTCGCGGCGGCAACGGATTCCTTTCTGTCGCGGCCAATCACGCGGCGCTCCTTCTCGCGCAGGGTGTGGGACGGCTGCTACGCAGTGTCGATGACAAAGGTGTCGTCGCAGTTCTCGATTCGCGCCTCGCTACCGCGCGCTACGCCGGATACCTGCGCGCGTCGCTGCCGCCGTTCTGGGAGACGGGCGATCCCGCCGTCGTACGCAAGGCTCTCGGGAGAATCCGCGACGCACGGCCCTGAGCGGGTGCGAGAGCTTCGGGTACTCCCCCTTATGCTCGGCGGATGGATTCTGCCATCTCGGTCACCGGGCTCACCAAGAAGTTCGGGAGTGTCCGCGCTCTCGACGGCCTCGATCTCGAGGTGAAGAAGGGGCAGGTACACGGATTTCTCGGCCCCAACGGCTCGGGAAAGTCCACGACCATCCGCGTTCTCCTCGGACTACTGAGAGCGGATTCCGGCTCCGCCGAGATCCTCGGCCTGGATCCGTGGCACGAGTCCGAGAAGGTGCATCGCCAGCTTGCCGCCGTGCCGGGTGATGTCGCGCTGTGGCCGCATCTGACCGGAGGCGAGACGATCGATCTGCTCGGTCGCTTGCGCGGGGGTACCGACCCGAATCGGCGATCGTCCCTGATCGAACGCTTCGAACTCGATCCCTCGAGGCGAGGGCGTACCTACTCGCGCGGCGATCGTCAGAAGGTCGCATTGGTGGCGGCGTTCGCGGCGGACACCGAAATCCTCGTGCTCGACGAACCTACGGCCGGGCTGGATCCGCTGGGAGAAGCCGTCGTTCGCGAGTGCATCGCCGAATACGGCGAACAGGGTCGCACCGTTCTGCTGACGAGTCATGCACTCACGGACGTCCAGAATCTGTGTGAATCGGTGACGATCATCGGGCACGGCAAGACAGTCCAGACGGGAACGGTCAGCGATCTCAGGCACTTCGCCCGCACGACCATCACGGTGACCACACGCATCGGCCCCACACCCATCGGGAGCGCTCCGGGCGTGCACAACCTCCGAAAAATGGGCGCCCCCAATACCGTCGTCTTCGACGTGGATGCCGAGGAGATGGATCCGGTCATGACCACGCTGACCGGCTTCGGCATCGTATCGATCTCGGCGAACCCACCCAACCTCGAGGACGTATTTCGTCGGGAGTTCAGCGAGGACTCCGAATCGGTATCGCCACTGTTCGACGAGGCGATCCGGTGAAGCGTTTCTCCGGAACCACGGTGCTCTCGGCACTGGCCCTTCGCACCGACAAGTTTCGTATCGCGGTGTGGAGTGTGCTCGTCGCTGCCGCAACTCTCCTACTCGCGTGGGGCGGTTCCACCGCACATCTGACCGATCATGTCGCGGAGGTGACCATGGTGACGGTCGCTGTCATGTCGGTCCTCCTCGTCACCCCGCATCTGCGTGGGGCCGAGCAGTCGGGATGTGCCGAACTGGCCCGTACCGGCGTCGTCGGCCGGTTCGCATCCACGATCGCGGGGCTCAGCTCTGCCGTCGTCGCGAACATGTGCGTCTGCGCGCTGCTGACAGTCGCGTTCGTGTCCGCGGGATTCGGCGCGGCCGGTTCCTTCACGGTCGCCGCCGGCGTTCTGATGGTCGGCCTCGTGTTCACGGCACTGTCCGCACTCACCTCACAGATTTTCGAAGACGCCCGATACTCGAACGCCGCGGCACTCGGCGGCGTCGCGGGGGCCTACCTGGTGCACGTGATCGGCGATGCACTGCACTCGGGCGATCGAAATGTCGTGGGGTGGCTGTCACCGTTCACCTGGGCCCACGCGACGCACGCATTCGACGCACCCAGGTGGTGGCCCGTTCTCCTCGGCGTCACGGTCGTGGTGCTGCTCCTGGGAACGACGTCATGGTCGCTGACCCACCGTGATCACGGGTTCGGTTTCTCTCTCTCCCGGCGCGTCGCCGAGCCGGCCACATCGAACGAACCCGACACTGGCGTCCTCCCTTTCGTTCTCGGGCAGCTCTGGTGGCCGTTGTCGACGTGGTGCCCGGTAGTCGTCGGGATCGGACTGGCCGTAGGCGGATTCGGCGCCCATGTTCCGGGCTTCTCTGCATCCGAGCGGTCCCCGGAGGACGCCTTCGTGCTGTGGCTGACGCTGTTGGCAGTGCTTGCCGGCGCCTGCGCATTGAGTGCAGTGACCGGAATGGTCCGCGACGAGAGTGTGGGCCGCACAGATGCTGTGCTGTCTGCACCCATCTCACGGGTCAGGTGGTTCGGCGCCCAGTCGGCCGTGATCGCAGGTGGCGCATTCGCAGTGCTGTTGCTCGGCGGGACGGCCCTGAGTGTGACAGCCACCTCCACTCTCGGCGACGTCGACTCACTCTGGCGACTTCTCATCGCGACGACCGCGCAACTTCCCCCACTGTTCACTGTCTTGGGGGCAGCCGCATGGTGCTACGGCCACGCCCCGCGTGCACTCTCGGTTCTGTGGGGCTGGTTGGCGTACATCGTGCTGGTCACACTGGCCGGGGAGCTCCTGCCTGCGTGGGCAGGATTGCTGTCGCCGTTCGCGAGATCTCCGCTCGACGGATTCTCCCCTGGCACCGCGCTGATCCTGGTAGCGATCGGCGCTGTCCTCACCGTTCTCGGAGCGGAAGGGTTCCGGCGACGAGACATAGCTCCCGTCAGCGTCGGTACATCTATTCGCTGATCACGTCGTCTCGCTGATCACGCCGTCGTCACCAACCCCAGTTCGGAGGGCTCCGCCAAGAGCGGATGACACGGCAACACACGAACGGTGTATCCGACCGATCCGGACAGTGGCAGTGCAACGTCCGTGACGAACAACGCTCCTGTGTCGTCGGAATCGACATAGCGCATCGGCGCCGTCACCACGTCGGTCAGCTCCTCGGCGTCTCCCACTCGCCCGATCACCGCCTCCACCGACACCTCGCTCCGGTCCAACTCCCCCAGTCGGATACGTGCCCGCAACGACAGGTTCGCGCCGATCTCCGGCGAGTCCGGCAATCCCGATCCGTCGACGCGTGCGACGACGACAGACGGCCACGCGGTGGCGACGCGGCGACGAAAGTCTGCGAGATCTCTGGCTCCGGTGAACCCGTCCGCCGCGACCCGACGACGCGCCTCCGAAGCCGGGGCGTAGTAATCGATCGCATAGTCACGCACCATGCGGGACGCCAATACCTTCGGCCCCAGCGTCTCGAGCGTGTGCCGAACCATCTCCACCCAGCGCTCCGGTACCTCGCCGTCACCGCGATCGTAGAATCTCGGCAGCACTGCAGTTTCGAGAAGCTGATACAGCGCCGATGCCTCGAGATCGTCTCGCCGCACCTCGTCGTCCACCCCGTCCGCAGTCGGGATCTCCCACCCGTTCTCACCGTCGAACATCTCGTCCCACCAGCCGTCGAGGATCGAGAGGTTGAGACCACCGTTGAGTGCGGATTTCATGCCCGAGGTTCCACACGCCTCGAGCGGGCGGAGCGGATTGTTCAGCCACACATCGCAACCCCAGTACAGGTAGCGGGCCATCGACATGTCGTAGTCCGGAAGAAAGACGATTCGATGCCGGACGTCCGCGGCGTCTGCGAATCGTACGACCTGCTGGATCAACGCTTTTCCACCGTCGTCCGCCGGGTGACTCTTGCCCGCGACCACCAATTGGACCGGCCGCTCCTCGTCGGTCAGCATCGCCCGCAGCCTGTCGGGGTCACGCAACATCAACGTCAAACGTTTGTACGTGGGGACGCGCCGTGCGAATCCGACGGTGAGCACGTTCGGGTCGAACACCGACTCGGTCCAGCCGAGTTCCGCTGTGGTCGCACCCCGCTCGAGCCAGGACGCTCGCACCCGACGGCGAACTTCCTGAACAAGTTTGTCCCTGAGTAGATTTCGGGTCTCCCAGAGTTCTGTCGACGAGACGTCACGTAGTCGCTCCCAGCCACGCGCTTCCTCGACCGATTCCGGACCGACGATGCGGCGGGCGAGGTCCATCCATTCGGGCGCCGCCCACGTCGGTGCGTGGACACCGTTGGTCACGGAACCGATCGGCACGTCACCGGCGTCGAACCCCGGCCACAAGGGACGGAACATGTCTCGACTGACGGCCCCGTGCAGTTTCGACACCCCGTTCGCACGCTGACCGAGGCGAAGTCCCATGTGTGCCATGTTGAACACCGACGGATCAGCTTCGTGACCCAACCCGAGAATGCGGTCGACCGTGAGTCCCGGCAGCAGGGACGAGTCGTTCTCGCCGTTATCGCTGCCGAAATAGCGTCGGACGAGGTCCACCGGGAACCGATCGATACCCGCCGGGACCGGAGTGTGGGTCGTGAACACGGTGCCGGCTCTGACGGTCGCCAGAGCCGTGCCGAAGTCCAGACCCTCGTCCGACATCAGCTCACGTACGCGCTCGATCCCGAGGAAGCCCGCGTGCCCCTCGTTCATGTGGAACACATCCGGATCGGGCAGACCGTGGGCTCGCGTGTACGCACGTACTGCGCGAACACCGCCGATCCCCGCCAGAATTTCCTGCTTGATCCGATGATCCTGGTCGCCGCCGTACAAGCGGTCCGTGACACCCCGCAGCTCCGCGTCGTTCTGCTCGATGTCCGAATCCAGCAGGAGCAGTGGAATCCGACCGACCTGCGCAATCCAGACTCGTGCGCGCAACACACGGCCGCCCGGCATCGCGACGTGTACGAGGACGGGCGCGCCGTCCTCGGATCCCGTCAGCAAGCGCAGAGGAAGCCCTTGCGGATCGTGGGCCGGATAGTGCTCTGCCTGCCAGCCGTCGGCTGTCAGCGACTGCCGAAAGTAGCCGGACCGATACAGGAGCCCGACGCCGATCAGCGGCAAGCCCAGGTCGGATGCGGCTTTGAGGTGATCGCCCGCCAGGATTCCGAGGCCGCCCGAGTAGTTCGGTAGAACCTCGCTCACTCCGAATTCCATCGAGAAGTACGCGATGCCAGAGGCCGTCACTTCACCCTTCGACTCGCGCTTTCGATACCAGCCCGGACTCGCCAGGTAGTCCTTCAGATCCGCTTCCGCAGCGTCGAGTGCCACCAGAAAATTCGGGTTCTCCGCCAGTTCGTCCAGCCGGGAGGGTGCCACCTCACCGAGCATGCGCACCGGATCGAATCGGACCCTTCGCCACAGGTCTGCGTCGAGCCGTTCGAACAACTCCTGGGTGGGTGGGTGCCACGACCACCGCAGATTCGTCGACAGCGGGCCGAGAGCGCCCAGGCGCTCGGGCAGATGAGCTCGGACAGTGAACCGACGCAAGGCTTTCACCTCGCGAAGACTACCCACTACACGGAGCCCACGCGGACGACTCGACCTGCGCGTCGCAGGTGACCCGCGCGGTAACCGCCCAACGGACCGTCGCTCCATTACGGTTGAACTGGCGACTTCGAAGAAGGACGGCTACGAAATGGAGGCCGGAGTGACAGGGCGACTCGGCATCGACGATGTGCAACCCGCGATCGACGGTGGCCGCTTCCCGGCAAAAGCGGTGGTCGGCGAGGTCGTTCCGGTGCGCGCCGTGGTGTGGATCGAGGGCCACGATGTGGTGTCCGCGAACCTCGCGGTTCGGGGCCCGGGCGGAGACGACGCGGCACCTGCCGACGAGGATGTTCGCACGATCCGCATTCCGATGAGCCCGGGCGGAGTTCCCGATGTCTTCGACGGCCTGTTCACTCCGACGAGCGAAGGGGCCTGGACCTTTCGAATCGAGGCATGGAGAGACCCCATCGCCACCTGGAAGCGGGTGGTCGAGGCGAAGCTGGCGGTCGGCCAGGGCGCTGCCGAGCTGAGCAACGACCTGGAGATCGGCGCACGTCGTTTCGAGGACGCCGCGCGGGGCGTGCCGCTCGCCGACCGCGACCGACTACTCGCGATCGCGCACTCGCTGCGCTCGGAGCGTCAACTCCCGGCGAGAGTGGCACCGGCATTCGGAACCGATATCGCAGAGCTCCTCCGCGCCTATCCCCTACGCGAACTCGTGACCGAGAGTCGTACCCATCGAGTGACCGTGGATCGCCGCAGGGCGCTCTACGGATCGTGGTACGAATTCTTCCCGCGATCCACGGGCGGGCGCCATGCGGACGGCACGCCCCGCCACGGCACTTTCGAGACGGCCGCGGCCGATCTTCGTCGGATTGCCGCAATGGGTTTCGACGTGGTGTACCTACCCCCGATTCACCCGATCGGCATCGTCAACCGTAAGGGCCCCAACAACTCGCTGACCCCCGGACCGGACGATGTCGGTTCTCCGTGGGCGATCGGCTCCGCCGAAGGTGGACACGACGCGGTGCATCCCGAACTGGGGACGCAGGCGAGCTTTCGGAAGTTCGTGAGCTCGGCGCGGGAGAACGGGATGGAGGTAGCGCTCGACCTCGCACTGCAATGCGCTCCGGACCACCCGTGGGCGCTGGAGCATCCCGAATGGTTCACGGTCCTGCCCGACGGCACGATTGCGTACGCAGAAAATCCGCCCAAGAAGTACCAGGACATCTATCCGGTCAATTTCGACAACGACCCGGAGGGCATCCATCGAGAAGTTGTGCGCGTCGTCCGCCACTGGATCGACGCGGGCGTGAAGATCTTCCGCGTGGACAACCCACACACGAAACCCCCGAGCTTCTGGGAGCGGTTCATCTCGGAGATCAAGCAGTCGCACCCAGACGTGCTCTTTCTCTCCGAGGCGTTCACGCTGCCCGCCCGTATGTACGGGCTGGCTCGACGTGGATTCACCCAGTCGTACACCTATTTCACCTGGCGCACGAACAAATGGGAACTCACCGAGTTCGGCAAGGAGCTGGCGGCGAAGGCAGACGAGGCGCGACCGAACCTCTTCGTCAACACTCCCGACATACTGCACGAGAGCCTGCAGAACGGTGGCCCCGGCATGTTCGCCATCCGGGCGGCTCTCGCCGCGACGATGGCTCCGACGTGGGGCGTGTATTCGGGCTACGAACTGTACGAACACACGCCACTTCGACCCGGCAGTGAGGAATATCTTCATTCCGAGAAGTACGAACTTCGTCCGCGGGACTTCGACGGCGCCGCAGCCCGCGGCGAGTCACTCGAACCGTGGATCACGACACTGAACCGCATCCGAAGGGCCCACCCCGCGCTTGCGCAGCTCCGCAATCTGCATTTTCATCATGTCGACAACGACGCGCTGATCGCGTATTCGAAGTTCGACGCGGCCACCGGCGACGCCGTGCTGACCGTGGTCAACCTCGACCCCTATGCCGCCGAACAGGGCAACATCTGGCTGGACATGCCGGCGATCGGCCACGACTGGCACGACCGGATGGCCGTCCGTGACGAGGTATCCGGCGAGCTGTACGACTGGGGGCAAACGAATTTCGTGCGGCTCGAGCCGTGGCGGGCAGTGGCACACGTGATCGCACTGCCCACCATCGCGTATCCGGTTCGAACAACACTCGCGCACCGCGGTGGTGGACAATGACCTTTCCCTCCGATTCCGAAGCGAGGCCCGCCGATGCGGACCTCGAACTACTCGCACGCGGCGAACACCACGATCCGCACTCGGTTTTCGGTGCGCACCCGCACCCTGATGGAACCGTGGTTCGTGCACTACGACCGGGTGCCGCGTCTGTCGAAGTTCTCGTCGGCGATCGGCGGTACCCGCTGCCCGAGGTTTCGGAGGGCATCTTCGCAGCAGTTCTGCCCATCGAGAAGCTCCCCGATTACCGGCTGATCGTCGACCACCCGGGCGGGCAGACCGTGACCACGGCCGACGGATTCCGATTCCTTCCCACGCTGGGTGATCTCGACCTGCACCTCCTCGGAGAAGGAAGGCACGAGCGTCTGTGGGAGGTCCTCGGCGCCCACGTTCGCACCTACGACACACCTGAGGGTGGCGTCACGGGTACTTCGTTCGCCGTGTGGGCGCCGGCCGCCCGGGGAGTCTGCGTGATCGGCGACTTCGAGGGGTGGAACGGTCGCAGCGCCCCGATGCGCTCCCTCGGTTCGTCCGGGGTGTGGGAACTGTTCGTGCCGAACCTCGGCGCCGGGGAGCTGTACAAGTACCGCGTGATCGGCCCGGACGGGGTGGCCCGCGACAAGGCGGACCCGATGGCCTTCCATACGGAGGTCCCACCGGCGACGGCATCGAGAATCACGGTGAACCAACACCGCTGGCGCGACGAGCAATGGCTCGAACGCCGCGCCGCAAGCGATCTGACGCAGTCACCGATGAGTGTCTACGAAGTGCATCTCGCGTCGTGGCGTCCTGGTCTGTCGTATCGCGAACTTGCCGACCAGCTCGCGGATTACGTGAGTGCAGCAGGCTTCACGCACGTCGAACTGTTGCCGGTGGCCGAGCACCCGTTCGGAGGATCGTGGGGTTACCAGGTCACCTCGTACTACGCCCCCACTGCCAGGTTCGGATCACCCGACGACTTCAGATGGTTCGTCGATCGACTGCACAGCGCCGAGATCGGCGTCCTGGTCGACTGGGTTCCAGCGCACTTCCCGAAGGACGACTGGGCGCTCGCTCGCTTCGACGGGACCCCACTGTACGAGCACAGCGACCCCCAACGCGGTGAGCAATTGGATTGGGGTACTTACGTATTCGACTTCGGCCGCCGAGAGGTCCGGAACTTTCTCGTCGCGAATGCACTGTTCTGGATCGACGAATTCCACATCGACGGCCTTCGGGTAGACGCGGTCGCTTCGATGCTCTACCTGGACTACTCCCGCCCGGAGGGCGGGTGGACGCCCAACATCCACGGTGGACGCGAAAATCTCGAAGCAGTCGCGTTCGTCCAGGAGATGAACGCGACCGTTCACAAACATCACGCCGGCGTCGTCACCATCGCTGAGGAGTCGACCGCGTGGCCGGGCGTCACGCGGGCCACCAACGTGGGCGGCCTCGGGTTCGACATGAAGTGGAACATGGGGTGGATGCACGACACGCTCGGTTTCCTGGGCCACGATCCGGTGCATCGGAGCTTCCACCATCACGAGATCACCTTCTCGCTGATGTACGCGTGGAGCGAGAACTACCTGCTGCCGATCAGCCACGACGAGGTCGTGCACGGAAAGGGCACTCTCTGGACCCGCATGCCGGGCAACGACTTCACCAAGGCCGCCGAACTGCGCGCCCTCCTCGCATACATGTGGGCACACCCCGGAAAGCAACTCCTGTTCATGGGTCAGGAGTTCGGGCAGCCCGGCGAATGGTCCGAGGAGAACGGCCTCGACTGGTGGGTACTCGATCGGCCCGACACCGGGCGGTTCCATCGGGGCATCGCCGCACTCGTCTCGGACCTCAATGCGGCATATCGTGGCCACCCCGCACTCTGGACCCTGGACGCCTCACCAGGTGGATACTCGTGGATCGACGCCAACGACACCGAGAACAATGTGCTGAGTTTCCTGCGCTACGGTACTGACGGTTCGATCGTCGCCTGCCTGTTCAACTTCTCGGGCAGGTTGCACTCGAACTACAGGGTGGGGTTGCCCGAGCCGGGTCGGTGGCGCGAAATCCTCAACACGGACGCGGTGCCGTACGAGGGCGCGGGATCGGGGAACCTCGGTTCGGTTTCCGCAGTGTCGCAGTCGTGGCACGGACGTCCTGCCTCGGCACAGGTGGTACTTCCGGCTCATGGTGCGATCTGGATCAGTCTGGAGCGTGAATGAAGAGGCACCGGCGTCGGCTGGTTCGAATCGCAGTACTGGGGTTCGCGGCATTCGCCGTGGGAGGTTGCGCGTCGTCGATCGCGGGCGACGCGGTCTCCATCTACAACAATCCGTTTCGTGTCGCCGGCCTCGACGCCACCTCGGGTCCGAGTGGGGCTCGCCCGAACGTCCCCGACGCCGACGTCGCTATCACGAACACCGACGGCGGCGAGATCGACACGATGGTCGGCAACGCGGTGACGGACATCGAGACGTACTGGTCGCAGCACTTCCCCGAGATGTTCCACCAAGAATTCGAGCCGGTGTCCGAACTGGTGTCCTGGGATCCGACCGACCGTCATGGTCCGGTGTTCTGCGGCGAGAGCACCGAAGATCTACCCAACGCCGGCTACTGCAGCAAAGACCACACGATCGGTTGGGACCGTGAACTCCTCATCCCCGAGGTGATCGAGAAGTTCGGCGACATCGCGGCAGTCTTCGTGCTGGCCCACGAGTACGGCCATGCCGTGCAGACGAAGGCCGACACCGCCCCCGCCGCCAAGACAGCCGGCATCGTGCGCGAGCAACAGGCGGACTGCTTCGGCGGTGCGTTCCTTCGGCACATCGCGGAAGGTAAGACCAAGCACTTCACCATGAACACGTCGGACGGGCTGAACAGCGTGCTTGCGTCCGCCGTGGCGATCGGCGACACCGATCCGAGCAACCCGGACAACGTCCACGGGTCCGCGTTCGAACGGGTCAGCGCCGTACAGGTGGGCTTCACCGACGGGCCCGCGCCGTGCGAGCGAATCGACGAGAAGGAGATCGAGTCGCGCAGAGCCGATCTTCCACAGCGGTTTGCCGACGATCAGGACGACGGCGAACTCCCGGTCACCGAGGATTCGCTGAAGTCGTTCGTCGCGTCGTTTCAGCAGATTTTCAAGCTCTCCGATCCGCCCGGACTCGATCTGGACGGTGCGGACATGAAGTGCGCCGACGCAGAAGCGACCGAACCGGTGTCCTATTGCCCCTCGACCAACACCATCGGTGTCAGCGTCGACGAACTCGCCGAACGCGGGACCCCCACAAGGACCAGCCGCCGAGAACTTCTTGCGACGAGCCTCACCGGCGACTACAACGCGTATGTGCTGCTTGCGTCGAGGTACACCCTTGCACTTCAGAAGAGCAAGGGTGAAGACCTGCACTCGCCGCGCACAGCGTTGCGGGCGGCATGCCTCTCGGGTGTCATCACCACCGCACTGAGCCCAGAACATCCGGAGGTACTCGCGGACGGCAGCGTCTGGCTCTCTCCCGGCGACCTCGACGAAGCCATCTCGGGACTCCTCACCGACGGACTCGCGGCCAGCGACGTGAACGGCGAGACCGTGCCCAGTGGATTCTCACGCGTCGATGCGTTTCGAACGGGAGTGCTCGGCGGAGAAGTCGGCTGCGACGGCCGCTATCGGTGACTGACGTTGTCGCTGGAGGCTGACGTTGTCAGTAGAGGGCTGACGCGAGCTTCCGGCGCGCGGCCACGACCACGGGCTCTGCCGGATCGAAGAGTTCGAACAACTCCAGCAGCCGAGTGCGTGCCCGCGTCTTGTCTTCGCCGGCGCTGCGCTTGATCACGGCGATGATGCGATCGAACGCGGCTTCCGGCGCCTGGCTGTACATCTCCACGTCCGCTGCGACCAGTTGGGCATCGACATCGGTGGGGTTCGCGTCTGCGGTAGCGACGGAGTCGTTCGAGGCTCCCTGAACGCGCGCCAGAAACCGAACCTGACGAATGGCGCCGAGCGCCTCCTGGTTGGCCGGTTCCTCGTCGAGAATGCGCTGGAAGGCCGCCACAGCCCCGTCGAGGTCACCCTCTTCGAGCGCCGACTCGGCGGCCGTGAAGCGCGGATCCTCGGGTTCGGGTTCGTCCGGATCGGACTCCGCCGCCGGCGGCCCGGAAAGCTTGCCCTCGACGGCCTGCTCCACCGCTGCCAGCCACTGACGGAGTTGTTCCTCGGGCTGCGCACCCTGAAAGTCTGCGAGTGGCTGTCCAGCGGCGATGGCGACCACGGTCGGCACCGACTGCACACCGAACGCCTGAGCAATTCGCGGGTTGGCATCCACGTCCACCTTCGCAAGCACCCAGCGCCCCTGGGCTTCGCGCGCCAGCTTCTCGAGAAGTGGAGACAGCTGCTTGCAGGGTTCGCACCACGTCGCCCACAGGTCCACGATCACGGGGACCTGGTCGGAGCGCCGAAGCACCTCCTCTTCGAAGGTGGCTTCCGTCACCTCGACGACGGGTTCGAGAGCACCCCCGGTCGACGATCCCGTGCCGGGAGTCGCCTGGGCAGGAGGTGCCGATGCACGCTCCTTGAAGCCCGACAGATCGACGGCACCACTGGTTGCCGCAGCGATGGCCGCGGAGCGAGCTGGAGTACGAGAACCTGGTCGTGTCACGACACCCAGTTTGTCACGATCCGAGCTGCGGCACGTACAGGGGCCGCGTCACGGACTCAGACCGTGGTGGCGGCGCTCCGGTTGCCTGCGGCGTCGGTGGACAGCTCGGCGAGCCGACCGGTGCGCGCAGCCCAGATCTCGAAGACGACGGTTCCGAACGGGGGCACGCTGGACAGTAGAGCGAGAGCGGTGACCTTGAGATCCCACTTCAGCTGTACGGCCGTGATCAGAGCTACCACGATGAACACGAGGAACCCGGCGATGCCGTGCACCATGCCCGGGATTCGGACGGCCTCCTCGAACCCGAGGACCCACTTGAAGAACATGGCAACGAGCAGGACGGCCCAGGTCAGAGCCTCCCAGTACGCAACGAGACGGAAGCGCTTGGCGGGAGTCGACACGTCGAAGATGTTCGGCATGGTGTCCATTGTGCCCGAATGTCTACGACGCACCGTAGTTGGGGTGGCCACCCCAACTACGGTGCGTCGGCGCGGCCACTACTTCTTGGGGACTCGCACGATCAGTGCGTCACCCTGTCCGCCACCGCCACACAGCGCGGCCGCACCGACCCCACCACCGCGACGTTGGAGCTCGAGTGCCAGGTGCAACGCAATTCGGGCCCCCGACATGCCGAGCGGGTGACCGACCGCGATCGCACCACCGTTGACGTTGACCTTGGCAGGATCGAGACCCAACTCGCGCGTCGAGGCGATTCCGACTGCCGCGAACGCCTCGTTGATCTCCACGAGATCCAGGTCCTTGGGATCGATCCCTTCTCGTTCGCAGGCCTTGGCGATGGCGCGCGCGGGCTGCGACTGCAATGTCGAATCCGGCCCGGCCACGACACCGTGAGCACCGATCTCCGCCACCCACTCGATTCCGAGTTCCTCGGCCTTGGCCTTGCTCATCACCACGACGGCGGCAGCGCCGTCCGAGATCGGCGACGCCGAACCTGCGGTGATGGTGCCGTCCTTGCTGAACGCCGGACGGAGACGTCCGAGCGACTCCGTCGTCGTGTCGGCCCTGATTCCCTCGTCCTCGTCGAACACGATCGGGTCACCCTTACGCTGCGGGATCGACACCGGCACGACCTCGTTGTCGAAGAGCCCGTCCTTCCACGCCCGTGCCGCGTTCTGATGCGAGGCCGCCGAAAATGCGTCCTGCTCCTCACGGGTGATGTTCTGCGCGTCCTTCTGGTTGACCTGCTCGGTCAGCAAGCCCATCGCCTGGTCGGTGAAGATGTCGTGCAGGCCGTCGTAAGCCATGTGATCGCGCATCGTCACGTCACCGTACTTGAATCCCCCACGGCTCTTCTCGAGCATGTGTGGGGCGCGGCTCATCGACTCCTGACCGCCCGCGACCACGACGTCGAACTCACCCGCGCGGATCAGCTGATCGGCGAGCGCGATGGCGTCGACGCCCGAGAGGCAGACCTTGTTGACGGTCAGAGCCGGTACGTCCATAGGAATGCCGCCGGCAACCGCAGCCTGGCGTGCGGGCATCTGACCGGCGCCCGCGGTGAGCACCTGACCCATGATCACGTACTGAACCTGTTCCGGCTTCACACCCGACTTCTCGAGCGCACCCTTGATGGCGATCCCACCGAGGTCGGAACCCGAGAAATCCTTCAAGGATCCGAGCAGACGCCCCATCGGCGTACGGGCTCCGGCCACAATCACAGAACTGGTCACGATTTTCCTCCGCGTACAAAAGTCGGGTGATCGTCCCGCCGCACGACAACGTTCACTGTTTCCAGCGACGCAAGTCACATCCCGGCGAGACCTACTCAAACGTTAGCGCTAACGTCGATGCCATGACACAGTCCTCCCCCCAGTCGCAGTCGTCCCCCCTGTCCTCGAACCTGGTCCTCGCCATCGACCACGTCGGTATCGCAGTACCCGACCTGGACGTAGCCATCGCCTGGTACAGCGAACATCTGGGTATGGAATCCACTCACGAGGAAGTCAACGAAGAGCAGGGCGTGCGCGAGGCGATGCTGAGCGTCGCCGGTGCGCCCGCAGGCGGCACCGCACTGCAGTTGCTTGCCCCGTTGAACGAGAAGTCGACCATCGCCAAGTTCATCGAGCGGAGCGGCCCCGGCCTGCAACAGCTGGCATATCGCGTCAGCGACATCGATGTGTTCTCCGCCGAACTTCGGGACAAGGGCGTTCGGCTGCTCTACGACGCTCCGCGACGCGGCACCGCAGATTCACGCATCAACTTCGTCCACCCCAAGGATGCGGGTGGCGTTCTGATCGAGCTCGTAGAGCAAGCAGCCGGCAACTGACTGCGCTGCAAGGGGACCGAACCCATGGCAGCGACAAGCGTTCTACCCAGGTAGATTGACGGGCATGGTGAACGAGCACGATCGCGGATCTCAGCATCTCCCCTTCGCTGTCGCACGAAAGGGGTTCGATCGCGACGAAGTCCGCAATTACTTCGAGCGATTCGATGCCGAGCTTCGCGTGACGGCCGCCGATCGTGACGCGGCCGCCGCTCAGGCTCGCGATCTCGCCAAGCAGCTCGACGATGCGCGAAACGAGATCGACGACCTCCGCAAGGATGTCGACCGCCTCTCCGTTCCGCCCACCACCGCGGAGGGCATGAGCGATCGCATCTCGCGCATGCTGCGACTCGCCTCGGACGAAGCGTCCGAGGTTCGCGCCAAGGCCGAGTCCGACGCTGCCGAGATGGTGTCGATCGCCGAGCAGGAGGGCGCAACTCTTCGCGGCGAATACGAATCTCTCGTCGCCGAGCTCGAGGATCGCCGTAACGCGCTCGAGGTCGAACACAACCAGACGATGTCGAAGGCACGCAACGAGGCCACCCGCATCGTCGAAGCCGCACAGTCGGAGCGCGAGCGACTGGCCGCCGAGGCCGAACTCAAGCGCACCAGAATTCAAGAAGACTTCGACCTCACCATGTCGGAGCGCCGACAGAAGACCATCACTGCGGCGAACGAGCTCGAATCCTCGAGCAAGGCAGAGGCAAAGCGTCGTCTCGCCGATGCGTCACACGAGGCCGAGCGCCGTCTGCAACTGGCGACGGATCAGGCCGAGCGCAGAATCGCCCACGCCAAGGACCTGGCGGAGGAGCTGCGCGTTCTGCGCGGCAGAATCCTCGCCCAGCTCTTGGGTATCAGGGGACAGCTCGACTCGGTTCCTGCGATGCTCGCCTCGGTCAATCGCGAGAGCGAACTGCTCGACGTACCCACCGACATCAAGGCCGCTCCGAGCGAGACGGACCAGGACGACACCGACAGCGCGGCCGATTCCTCGGAACGCGCCACCAAGAACTCACAGCCCGCCGAGAAGGCCGTGGTCGAGAACGCGGACACCGCCGAGGACACGGAGGCTGTCGAAGACACGGACTCGACGACCTCCACCGAATCGAAGTCGGCGGCGTCGAACGCCGAGGACGAGGTCGTTGCGAAACCGGCACAGGCCCGCGCCGATTCAGGCAAGACTGCAGAACGGGAACGCCCGAAGGCGCAGCAGCCCGTCAGGTCCGGAAGCAGTACGCGCTGATCACGACCACTTGCGGGTGATCCCGCGCGTGCGTCGGCCCGACCAACAACCACTGTGCCAGTGGCGCCGATCTTCGACACCACCGAAGTCCGCCGGCCAGGTGACCACGTGCGGCACCCCTGGGCTTATCTCGTGGTCACAACCCGGGCATCGGTAGCTTTTGGTTGCACGCGATCCGGGGACGGTTCGCACCAGGTAGGTGTCGTCGGTCGACCCGGGCGGGCCCTGCTCGTGTCTCGCGGTGGCCCCACCGAACAGTGAACCCCCGCCGCTTGCACCCGACGCCTGCGTTCGGCGGCGGTTGCGCGGCTGAGGTTTCCTACGGGGCACGCGTCCAGTCTAGAAGAGTCGGAATTCTGTGCTCTCGGTGCCGCGCAAGGCTTCGTAGTCGAGAACGAGACAACGGATGCCCCGATCCGTTGCCAGTGTCTTCGCCTGCGGCTTGATCTGCTGCGCTGCGAACACGCCGGTCACGGGGGCGAGCAATGGATCGCGGTTGAGCAATTCGAGGTAACGGGTCAGCTGTTCGACCCCGTCGATCTCCCCCCGCCGCTTGATCTCCACCGCTACGGATGCGCCGTCCGCATCCCGACACATCAGATCGACCGGGCCGATCGCCGTCATGAACTCGCGCCGTACCAAGGTGTATCCGGCACCGAGTGTTTCGACGTGCTCGGCGAGCAACTCCTGCAGGTGTGCTTCTACCCCGTCCTTCACCAGCCCGGGGTCCACGCCCAACTCGTGACTGGAATCGTGCTCGATGTCCTCGACCGTGATCCGAAGTTCCTCGCCCGCCTTGTTGGTCACAACCCACAACATCGCGCCCTCGTCGCCTGCAGCCTCCTCCACGAGCCAGCAGGGCGGGGTCATCCAGTTCAGAGGTTTGTACGCCCGATCGTCGGCGTGAATGCTGACCGACCCATCCGCTTTCACGAGAATGAGTCGACGGGCTGAGGGCAGGTGAGCCGTCAGACGTCCCACGTAGTCGACACGGCACTGAGCAATCACAAGGCGCACGTGGCCACCCTAGAGGATCACCCCGACTAGTCTCGAATGACTATGCGTCGACGACACACCTCCTCTGCCCCGATGGGGTCCTGGCTGCTCGGCCCCTCCGACGAGACATCGACGCGCCGGCGGATTCGGGTACAGCTTCTGCTCACAGCCCCACTCGTCATCACGAATCTCATCGGCGCGCTCATCGCCGTCATGCTGGTCACCGTGGTGGTGCCTGGCCCTTCGGTGCTGACCATGGACTACGTCTTCGTCAACTTCGTCGCGGTCCCCGTATTTGTCGCCTTCGCGATCGTGGTCGGCATCACCTGGGGCACAAGACGTCTCATCCGAGACCTGCGCTGGGCAACGTCCGACGCCACTCCGAGCCCCACGGACCACCTAGCCGCGTTCCGGGCACCACGAAGGCTCACTGCAGTTCAAGCGTTGCTGTGGGGTCTCGCGCTCGTCGTACTGACCACTTTGTACGGACTCGTCGACGTCGACGTGGTACCCAAAGTCGCATTCACGATTGCACTCACCGGCATCACCATCTGTTCCTACTGCTACCTGCTGTCCGAGTTCGCGCTCCGGCCGATTGCCGCGCTCGCACTCGAAGTCGGCGGCCCGCGCCCGGAGCGCACGCTCGGGATCACGAGCAGGACCCTTCTCATCTGGCTCCTCGGTACCGGCATCCCGATTCTCGGCCTGATGCTGATCGCAGTGTTCAGCTTCATCCGGCCCGCCAGCTCGACGAGTCTCGCCGTATCGATCTTCGCGGTGGGCGGAGTGGCCCTGATCTTCGGTCCACTGCTCGCCCTCATCAGTGTGCGGGCCACTGCCTCTCCCCTACGCGCGGTGCGGAACGGCATGGCGCGCGTCGCCGACGGCGACCTCGACACGTCCGTCGTGGTCTACGACGGCTCCGAACTCGGCGCTCTGCAGCGAGGATTCAACCGAATGGCGGAGGGCCTGCGCGAGCGGGAACGAATCCGCGATCTCTTCGGCCGTCATGTCGGCCACGAAGTCGCGGCCAATGCAATGCTCAGCAATCCCGAACTGGGGGGCGAGGAACGCGAGGTCGCCGTGTTGTTCGTGGACATCATCGGATCGACGACCATCGCGGCAACTCACCAACCGGCGGAAGTCGTTGCCATTCTCAACAGATTCTTCGCTGTCGTCGTCGACGAGATCGACGAGCGCGGCGGTTTCGTCAACAAGTTCGAGGGTGATGCCGCACTGGCAATCTTCGGGGCACCCGCAGACCTCGACGATCCGGCCGGCCGAGCATTGGCCGCCGCCCGGTCGATTCGCCGGCGGTTGTCGGCCGAGGTGACCGAATGCGATGCGGGTATCGGGGTCGCGGCGGGCATAGCAGTGGCGGGCAACATCGGTGCACACGACCGGTTCGAGTACACGGTGATCGGCGATCCGGTCAACGAAGCTGCGCGGCTCTCCGAAGTCGCAAAGTCCGTGCCCGGCCACCTCGTGGCTTCAGGACGCGCTCTCGAGTCCGCCGACGAATCCGAGGCGCGGAACTGGATCCACAGAGACGACGTCCTTCTTCGTGGACGCCTCGAGACGACTCGCATCACGGTCCCGCTCGACACGACCCCCTCGACCACGCACGCCGGGAGCGAGCCAGATCTCGGCCAGGGGTGAATCTATCCGCGCATCGTGGACGAAGCACCACCGCCAGTGATCACCGGGCCGCAGCGATTCCGCGATGGGATGCCCGGTCCCCCCGGCGTGGCGACGCGCGTGACGCATCGCCGAACTGTCGCCGCAGCCGACGTAGCCACAGCACAGGCACAGCATCAAGTGATCCCAGTGGGTCCCGAGTTCCAGACAACCCTCGCAGCCGTCCGACGTGTGCGCCACTACTGATCGCACACTGTCGAGATCCGGATCCGTCCACGCGTCCGATACGGCCATTGCTCACCCCTTCCCCACCAGCGTGGTCCGAACAGCGAAGAATGTCCTGGTCACGCCGGGGCGAACAACGACACCGCGGCTCGACCGACCGGCACGGTTACCCGTTTCGACGAAGGATTTCGGGGTAGCCCACTGCAATGGATCTGGACCTGCCGCCAGACCCGAAGGTTGACGAGATTCCACGGGCTCCCGACCTGTGGGCTGCGCTTGCACTCACGGCGCAGATGCACGAAAGTGCGGCGCCGGGTGACATCGTGACGCTTCTCGGATACGCGCTTGCCGCACTGGGACCATTTGCGGTGCAGTCGAAGTCTCCCCAACACAAGACTCATGCAGCGGCAGATGGTTGGCGACACGTGGTGTGCACCCGAGCCGATTCGGCGCTCGATGTCGTCGTGACGTCACCGACGGAGCCGACACCGGACCAGGTGACGCTGGTCGAATTGGTCAGCGAACACGCCAGAGCGGCAATCGCGGCAGCCAACGCGCGCACCGCACTGTCGAGCCAACTTCTCCGTACTGCAGACATGGACCAACTCGCCGAAACGGTCGAAAGATTGCGCCGCGAGTCCAACGTGCGCGCAGTTCTGTCACAACTCTCCACCACGTTGGCGGGAGATCAGGCGATTGCGGCCGCACTGAACGAGCTCACCGGGTTGCACGTCGGGATGGAGGACGCGTTCGGGAACCTCCGGGTCTTCGCTCCCCCGTCCACGAAGACCCACTACCGGAGAATCGGGGGCCACAACCACGCGGACATGGTCCGTAAGGCCGTCTCCGACGGGAACCCGATGTGGGACGGCGACAGGCTGTTTCATGTCGTTCGCCCTCGTCACGACGTACTCGGAATCGTCTTTCTCTCGGACCCGTCTCGAAGCGCCGGCGACTTCGAAAGATTCGCACTCGTCCATGGTGCGACAGCACTGGCGATGCAGATGACGCATCAACGTTCCATCGCCGAGGCCGAGATCCGGCTTCGACGCGATCTGGGAGCGGACCTGCTCGAGGGGCTCGACAACGACACCGCTTGCGCACGGGCGGATGCATTGGGATACGACCTACGGAAACCTCAGCGTGTGCAGGCCCTCCGATGGGACGGAGCCGACGCCGACGCGGTTCTCGCAGCGTTCGGGCGACACTTGGATTCGTCCCGAAGCCACGCGCTGCTCGTACGCCGTGGCGACCTGGTGGGAGCAGTCTCGGAGGCGACCACCGATCCGCAGAGAATCTACGAAGCGATGCACCGGACACTGGGTGGTTCAGGAGTCATCGGCGTCGGAACGGTGTCTCGTGATCCTGAATCGATACCTCGATCCTTCGCCGACGCAACCAGGGCCCTCGAAATACGTTCGACATCATTGCATCCAGAGGGCGTCGTGCACTTCGATGATCTCGGCGTCTACCGAATACTCGACACTCGATCAGATTCCGGAAATGTCCATGAATTCGTCCGCGAATGGCTCGGAGTTCTGCTCGACTACGACCGCCGGCATCGCAGCACAATGGTCGAGACACTCACCCAGTACCTGGAATGCGGCGGCCATTACGACGACACCGCGCGAGCGCTCCGGATACACCGAAGTACCTTGCGATACAGAATGAGTCGTATACACGAGCTGACGGGACGAGATCTTCACGACGTGGACACCAGACTCAATCTCCACCTGGCGACCCGCGCACTTCACGTACTCTCCGGGTCCGGAAATGCCTGAAGCCCCCCAACATTGTTGGGGGGGCTTCAGTAACGGATGTTCGGCGGTGTCCTACTCTCCCACACCCTGTCGAGTGCAGTACCATCGGCGCAGAAAGGCTTAGCTTCCGGGTTCGGAATGGGACCGGGCGTTTCCCTCTCGCTATGGCCGCCGTAA